>NZ_JCAHRB010000010.1:0-332861 GCF_059429395.1 Agrobacterium sp. K11
CATGATCCCCTACCCTCAAATACAGGCATGATGCACTTCGGGGAGATTCTCCCCCCACTGGCACTTCATCTAACCCACGTCCGGAAACTGTAAGCCAGTGAAATTGGCCTTCAGGCACGTCCTCCCCCGATAATGCGCCCCACCGTACGATGCTGGGTTACGTTTCAGCTGAATTTGCTACCGGTAAAATCATCCGTTTCTTAGTCCTGAGAAAACACCCGGTATCCGATCCACAGTATTGCAGGATGGTTGAACTTAAAACGCGCATCCAGCCAGCATATCGATGCCCCCTCAATATCAACTTGGATGCAGGAGAGTTTATCGGCTATAGATATATGCTGGGAACTTATGCAATTCGGCGGCTTACCCGGTCTCTTTCTGGTTCCATCTCATGCTGATCGGACTATGCTAGCCGTGAAATCACGCAGTGAGGAGACTTGGAATTGTTGTTGCAATTCATGATGGCTGGTAGCTTCGCCTTGGTCCTGCTCGTGCTGTTGGTCTTCATCTGGCCTCGGAGAGAGGGATTGCGGCGAGTGTTCGGCAGCGGCGTTACGGATAGCTCTGGCGGTCACGACTACCTTCCACATACCGGCGGCTGCAACGACACCGGCTTGGATGGCGGGAGCGGCAATCATTGATGGCGAGACTCTATTATGTCGGGACCTGCCCACAGTGTGACAATCAGGGCCGCCTTTATCTCCAGAAGGACGTGACCCGGCAGATGATCTATGCGCATTGCGAGGAATGTGAGTGGGGATTCCTCAAGCCTGAGGATATCATGCATTCAAATAGTGCGTTCCTAACGCTGTTGGAGGAGTATGACACGGTGAACCCGACCGAAGACGAAATCTCGCGATCCACCTGGGCGCCTCACGTCATAAAGCACGCCGATGTTTGAAGCGGCCGAGACCTTTACCTGCATCATCCAGCCTCACCTAGGGACGATCTGCATCTGAGAGTCGCCCGCGCATTGATCGGGAGACTTCCCGCCAAGCTACGTCCGCAACTTGAAAATGGAAACAATTTGCGGCGGTATTCGCGTTGAAGAGCTATGAACCAACGACGCGGTTAAGGAGTAAGATAGACTCTGGTTATCAGTTATCGCTAGTAGAACGCTCTCGGATCAGTTCGATGAAGGCACGCAGTTTGGCTGGCATGTGTCGCCGTTGCGAGAAATAAAGGCTAAGTCCCGGATATTCGGGAGACCAGTCTTCCAAAACAGGAATGAGATCGCCTGAGGCAATATGGGGCGCAAGTGCATGTTCACCCAGATAGGCGAGTTCCTCACAGGGCTGGCCGTGATGGCCCTCTTGAACTTCATTCCCGTAATTGGCTGGCTGGCCAACGCGACCTTCGCATTGCTCGCAATGGGCGCAATCGTCTCAGGTACCTTGGAGGTCGACGTACGCCGCCGAGCTCAGGCACTGCCCCTGACCGACGACCGCGATTGAAAAAAAGGGCACGCTTCCGGACAATGGCTGATACTGAGCGATTTGGCTGGGTTGCTTTCGTAGTAATGGGAGTGCGGCGATAGTTATCGGACGTCATCCTGTCATTGCCGCTGTCGGTCTTCCCAGCAACGGCTATTATATGAAGTAAGAACGACGCCACTTACCGCCTACAGCAGTCTAATCCAGGATTTCGCGCAGGCTCACCGCCAGTTCGCGGGCGGTATAGGGTTTTCTTAGCCACCTTCCCTTGGCCGCCAACTGCCGCCCGGCAACAGCCGGTTCGGCATAACCCGACGTAAACAGAACCTTGATGTCCGGTCGCAAACCCCGGGCACGGTCTGCAAGCTCATCGCCCGCCATGCCACCTGGCATCACGACGTCGGAAAAAAGGAGGTCAATATCGGGATGGCGTTCAAGCTGCTCGAGAGCCTCGACGCCGTTGGAGGCTTCCACAACGCCATAGCCAAGAGCAACAAGTCGCGCGACCGCGATACGACGGACGCGGGCATCGTCCTCAACGACGAGAATTCGTTCCCTGCTGCCGTAAGCAATTGTGACTGGTGGATCATTGGTGGCGTCCTCCGACGGTATGGCAATGTTCGGGGCCGCAGGAAGAAAAATCCGCACCGTCGTCCCCCGCCCCAATTCGCTGTAAAGCTGGACATTGCCACCCGACTGTCTGGCAAAGCCATAGACCATGCTTAACCCCAGACCCGTCCCGGCTCCGACGTCTTTAGTGGTGAAAAAAGGTTCGAATGCCTTGTCTTTGACCTCCGGCGTCATACCCGTTCCCGTATCGGTGACCGAAATCTGCACATAATTACCCGGCTTTATATTCGGGAACATTCGCGCATGGTCTATATCAAATTTGACCGGCGCTATCTCTATTGTCAGGGTTCCACCCTTTGGCATGGCATCGCAGGCATTAATAGCGAGGTTTAAAAGCGCGTTTTGTAGTTGAGAACTGTCGACCAGGGCCTCGTTCTGCGAACCGGTTGTGACCGTCTTGAATTCGATTGTCTCACCGAGCGTGCGTCGCATCAATTCAGAAAAGCCGCTAATGAGTTGACCTATGTCTGCCCTACGGGGGTTGAGCGGCTGGCGGCGGCCAAAGGCCAGAAGCTGTCGTGTCAGCCTCGCGCCGTCCTCAGCGGCATCCTGGGCTTCTCGAAGCAGACGTCGAACGCCTTCGTCGCGGAGCATGCTTTCTGCCATTTCAAGGTTGCCGCTGATGACAGTGAGAAGGTTATTGAAGTCGTGCGCCAGACCGCCGGTCAGTTGACCAATCGCTTCCATTTTTTGCGACTGGCGCAACTCCTCCTCTACTTTTTGCCGGCTTGTCAGGTCGCGGACAAATCCGGTAAAAATACGATTGCCGTCGGCAATCGACTCACCTATCGACAGCTCCATCGGAAAACGTGATCCATCCTTGCGCTGTCCGGTTACCACCCTACCGTATCCGATGATCCGCCTTTCCCCGGTAGACAAATAACGCTCTATATAACCGTTGTGCGCGGCCCGGTCTGGATCCGGCATTAGCACCCGTACATTATGCCCTACGACTTCGTTCGCTTCGTAGCCAAACAGCCGTTGAGCCGCCGCGCTAAAGGATGAGATGATGCCCCGGTCGTCGATGACAACCATCGCATCGGGAACGGTTTCCAGAATGGAAAGAAGGTGCGCCTCGCGCCGGGCCAGTTCGTCCTGCATTCTTTTCAAGTCCGTCACATCATTGTTTGTCTGAACCACCACAGGTGCCTGGTCGCCGCCGAAATCGACAAATGACCATCGCGTTGCGATCAGAAGTTTGTGACCATTCTTATGGTAATGAACGACTTCGCCGCTCCATGATCCCTGTCGGGAAACACGCCGTCTGAGCTCCGAAAGCGGCATCGGGAACTGGGTGGAGAGAAGCTGGTGGACAATTTTTCCAAGCGCCTCGTTTTTACTCCAGCCATAAAGATGTTCACTACCCGCGGTCCAGCCCTTGATCCTGCCGTCCATTCCGTGAATGACGATGCTTGCACCATCCAGGAGAGTAATGAGGGCCTCAAGCTGCAGCTTGCCCTGCTCTTCGATAGGCAAAATTTCAGGCATCGTTGTCCCGTCGAGCGACGCTTGCTAGTGGCGGTGCCGTCCACCTTGAACGACCAGTTGCTGCCGCACGTCGGAGTAATCATCGCTGTCACCCGCCAATTGTGCAAGCAGAAGCGGCTTCTCGACTATTATTGCCTGACGCGCCCCGGCATTTTCGATCCGAAGGACGCCCCTTTTGATGAGCTTTGTAAGGGTCCGCGAAACGGTTTCGATCGTGAGCCCGAGGTAATCGGCAATGTCCTGACGACACATGGGGAGTTCGATCGTTTTTTCCCACTCCCCCTGCTGTGCTTTACGCTGGAGAAACTTCAGAAGAAACGTGCACATTCTCTCCTCGGCGCTTTTGCTTGACAGCAGCACCATCTGGTCTTGGGCGACAGCCATTTCGTCCGAAACAAGCGCAAATATTTCGGGTCGCAGTCTGTCATTGTCGCCGACGGCTTTCTCGAAATGCCTGCGCGTAACCCGGCGCAGCGTTACAGGGGACACCGCTTCTGCGCTGTAAAGGTAGCGCTTGCCGAACGATACGCCGAGAACATTGCCTGCATAGAGAAAACCGGTGATGATACGGCGGCCATCTGCTATAATTTTGAACATCCGCAATACGCCATCACTTACTTCGAAAATATGTGCAGCTTCGTCCCCTTCAAGGAACAGCGAGCGTCCGACCTTCAGATGCTCGGCAGGCTGATTGCGAAAAATGTCCCGCAAACAATAAATATCGTGCGCGGGTGCCGAAATTTGATGAGTTGAAGCGCGATATTCGCCGGTGCTGTACATCTTGTTCTCCATCTGCTTCCTGATGGAGTTAAGCCCGGCAAGATAACTGAATGATGCCTGAACTGTGACGAACGGCTTCAGTTCGTGACAAATTGTAACGCGAGGTCAAGAGAATGGCAGCGAACCAGGGTCACTTGCTCATTGTCGATGACGACGTAAGGGTGCGACAGATGCTCACGCGTTTTTTTGAAGGAGAGGGATATCACGTCAGCGCCGCGGCGGACGGTGTCCAGATGAGATCACATCTCAGACGCAATGAAATCGACGCGATCCTCCTTGATCTCACCCTCCCGGGTGCTCAGGATGGTCTTGATCTCGCCCGAGAAGTCCGGATGGATTCGGATGTGCCTATCATCATGCTGACCGGCCGTGACGACGTAGTGGATCGCATCGTGGGCATTGAGATCGGCGCTGACGACTATATTGCCAAACCGTTTCATCTTCGCGAGGTACATGCGAGGCTGAAGTCGATCCTGCGCCGCCGTCTGCCGGTCAATCGGCCGCGCCCACATGAAATGCTTTGCTTCGACGGCTTGTCACTCGACCTGTCTCGCCGCCAGCTTCTTTCGTGCGGAGGGTCCAAGATTGAGCTGACGACCGGTGAATTTGATATGCTTGTGACGTTTACCAGGCATCCAGGTCGGGTTTTGACACGTGATTTTCTAATGGAGGAAACGCGATCGCGCCGTCTGGATGCATTCGACCGGTCCATCGACGCGCAGGTCGCACGTCTGCGCCGAAAAATCGAAACCGACAGCAAGCATCCAAACATCATCAAGTCTGTTCGCGGCGTCGGTTATGTCTTTGTCGCATCGATTGAAGAGCCGTCACCTTCAACGGTACGAAGATCATAGACCAGCCCGGTGGCGGGTGCGTGTCGATCGTGCGGGTTTGCGACGATCGACCAGCCTTTCGGGCCGGCAGGCCAGAAATGAATACGCTGACATTTCAGCTCTCTGGCTTGTTGTTTGATCTTTTCGAACAGCAGCCGCGCAACGCCCTTTTCGTCAAACAGGCTGAAGGAGGCAAAGACCGGAACCTCCATTTGCGGCGATTGTGGGTAGCTGGTGACGAATACATAGCAGACACCGCGGATCACTCCCGCGCTATCGGTTACGGTGAGCCAATCGCGCCGTTTATGATCAGTATCCGTGGCAGCCTGCCACTCCTTAAAGGAAACCGACGAGAAAAGATGCTGGATGACGGCATAGGCGCGAACAACATTGGAAACGGTGAGCAAACCGACCTCGTAATCTCCTGACATTTATAATCTCCCGAATGATCTTTCCGATCTTCCGGTTCCGGGGGATTTTCACATTGACAGCGATCAACAGCGGTCGACCAACGCATGAATTTGCTGGCGACAACCACTCGGGAAACGACCGGGGATTGCGCTATGTCAAGGCAGAAGGGCGAAAGATCGCCGATAGGTTAGAGAAGCTGAAGGATGAAAGAGGCTCCAGGAGGGAGCATCACGCCACTACGGAAACGCAATGGCCGCCAGCACTGGCGATATGCCCGCCGCAAACGGAGAGTTCGCATGCATGAGACACTCCTCCTGACCTTTAATGCTGGTTCCTCAACGGTGAAGATCGGTATTTTCAGGCTCGACCGGCAAACACCGAAACGCATCGGCAAGGCAGTGGTTGATTTTTCCGATCGGCCGTTGACGCTGCATCTGGCGGAGGGACCGACCCGGCTTGATCTACCCTTGAAAAGCGATGCTGAGGAAGACCTTGCCGCACTGATGGATGAGGTGTTTTGCGCGCTGGCAGCCCATTTCGATCTCGACAGCGTCACGGCTGCCGGTCACCGCATCGTGCATGGTGGCGACATATTCGACGGTCCGGTCCGGATCAACGATCAAACCATGGAACGGATGCGCTCACTCGTGGACATGGCGCCGCTGCATCAGCCGCAGGCGTTGCGACTGGTCCGGGCAGTGACGCACCTGCGACCGAAACTCATGCAGACGGCCTCCTTCGACACGACTTTTCATTCAACGCAGACTGACCTTGTCCGACGCTTCGCCATTCCCCGCATCTTTCACGACCAAGGCATAAAGCGCTATGGCTTTCACGGGCTTTCCTTTCGTAACGTGGCGCGAGCTCTGACCGAAAGGACGCCCGAGATCGCCGACGGAAAGGTAATCATCGCCCATCTCGGCAGCGGCGCAAGTCTTTGCGCCATCGAGGACGGCAAAAGCTGTGATACGAGTATGGGCTTTTCCACCCTAGACGGCATTCCCATGGCGACGCGTCCCGGTGCGATTGATCCGGGGGTGCTGCTGTACTTCCTCGGGTCGCTCGGGAAAACGCGAGCGGAGCTGGAAGACATACTTTACCACAGATCCGGTCTTCTCGGCGTTTCGGGCCTTAGCGGCGACACCCGTGAGCTTCTCACGGACAATGGCAGGCAAGCCCGCGAAGCGATCGAGCTTTTCATACTCAGGGTCGCCGGTGAGATCGGCCGTCTGACTGCAACCCTCGGCGGGCTGGACGGGCTGGTCTTCACGGCCGGCATAGGTGAAAACCAGCCGGATATCCGCGCCGGGATCGCAAGCCGCCTGCTTTGGCTGGGTGCCGAGCTTGACGGGCACGCCAATCAGCGCAACGCGCTGACGATCAGCTCCAAGGCAAGCCGGATTGCCATCCATGTCGTCCCTACAGACGAGGAGCAGATGATCGCTGAGGAGTGCTTCTCCATTTTCCAGCCGGGCGGATGACGCCTCGTCCGTACTTCGCAAACTGAACCGAATTCCAAGGAGCCGTACTATGCAGCCCACAAATATTTCGATGACAGCGAGCGAGATCACCTCTCAGGAACTCGCGCTTGTGGATCGCTACTGGCGCGCCGCCAATTACCTCTCCATCGGCCAGATATATCTGCTGGACAATCCGCTCCTGCGCGAACCGCTGCGGGCAGAGCACATCAAACCGCGCCTGCTTGGCCATTGGGGTACGACACCTGGCCTCAATTTCATTTACACCCATCTCAACCGTCAAATCCGCAACCGCGATCTCGACATGATCTATGTCTGCGGTCCCGGCCACGGCGGACCTGGAATGGTGGCGAGCACCTATCTCGAAGGAAGCTACAGCGAAATCTACCCGCAGATTTCCGAGGACGCTGCGGGCATGAGGAAACTTTTCAGGCAGTTCTCGTTTCCAGGCGGCATACCGAGCCATGCCGCTCCGGAAACACCCGGCTCCATTCACGAGGGCGGCGAGCTCGGTTATGCTCTGGTGCATGCCTATGGCGCGGCCTTTGACAATCCGGAGCTGATCGTCACCTGTGTTGTGGGTGATGGAGAGGCCGAGACCGGAGCGCTCGCGGCAAGCTGGCATTCCAGCAAATTCCTGAACCCCTCGCGCGACGGGGCGGTGCTGCCCATTCTGCATCTTAACGGCTACAAGATCGCCAGTCCAACCCTGCTCGCCCGCATGGGCGATACGGAACTCGACCATCTCTTCCGGGGTTACGGCTATGAGCCATTCTTTGTCGAAGGACATGAACCGGAAAAGATGCACCGGCAAATGGCGGCCGCTCTAGATCAGGCCATCGGCCGCATCCGCGCCATTCAGGCTGATGCCCGTGGCGGGGGACTGGATGGCCTGCCGCGCTGGCCGATGATCGTATTGCGCAGTCCCAAGGGCTGGACAGGACCCAAGGAAGTAGACGGCAAGAAGGTCGAAGACTTCTGGCGCGCCCATCAGGTGCCGGTCGCCAATTGCCGCGAGAACGAAGGCCACCGCAGGATCCTCGAAGAATGGATGCGCAGTTACCATCCCGATGATCTTTTCGACGCGAACGGCCGGCTGAAAGAGGAGCTGCGCGCCCTTTCTCCGGTCGGCACACGGCGCATGGGTGCCAATCCGCATGCAAATGGTGGCATTTTGCGCAAGGAGCTTCGCGTACCGGATATCCGCGATTATGCGATCCCGGTGGAAAAACGTGGCGCGCTTATGATCCAAACGACAGAAATCCTCGGCAGATATCTGCGCGATATTCTCAAGCTTAACCGTACTGACGCCAACTTCCGCATCTTCGGACCGGATGAAACGGAATCGAACCGCCTCGGAGCGGTCTTCGACGCCACAAGCCGGGTCTGGATGCAGGAAATCAAGCCTTACGATGTCCACCTGTCACGCGACGGACGGGTGATGGAGGTGCTTTCCGAACATCTGTGCCAGGGCTGGCTGGAAGGTTATCTCCTCACCGGCCGGCATGGCTTCTTTTCCTGTTACGAAGCCTTTATCCACATTGTCGATTCCATGTTCAACCAGCATGCCAAGTGGCTGAAGGTCGCTCGTGAGTTGCCCTGGCGCAAGCCGGTCTCTTCGCTAAACTATCTGCTCACCTCGCATGTCTGGCGGCAGGACCACAATGGCTTTTCCCATCAGGACCCTGGCTTCATCGACCTCGTCGCCAACAAGAAAGCCGATATCGTCCGCATCTATTTGCCGCCGGACGCCAACACCCTGCTCTGGGTCGGCGACCATTGTCTGAGGACATGGAACCGCATCAACGTCATCGTAGCCGGCAAGCAACCGGAACCGCAATGGCTGACCATGGATGAGGCGGTGAAGCATTGCGAGGCCGGTATCGGCATATGGGACTGGGCTTGTAATGAGGATGGTGTCATAGCACCCGACGTCGTGATGGCCTGCGCCGGCGACGTGCCGACGATGGAAACGCTGGCCGCCGTGACCCTGCTACGACAGGCGATACCCGAACTGAAGATCCGCGTCGTCAACGTCGTTGACCTGATGACGCTTCAATCGCAGGAACAACACCCGCACGGGCTGTCGGATGAGGAATTTGACCGCCTCTTCACCACAGATCGGCCGGTCATCTTCGCCTATCACGGCTATCCATATCTGATCCATCGGCTCACGTACAAGCGTACCAACCACCAAAATATCCATGTCCGCGGTTTCATCGAAGAGGGGACAACCACGACGCCCTTCGATATGACGGTTCTGAACGAACTCGACCGGTTCCACCTCGCCCTTTCGGCAATCGATCGTGTGCCAGGCCTCAGGAATAAGGCTGCAGGCGTTGTGGGAATGCTCGAGGCAAAACTTGCGGAACATACACGTTACGTCCGGGAATATGGCGAAGACATGCCAGAAATCCGCAACTGGACCTGGCAAGGCTGAGGTTGCGGGCAAGACAACGCCGCCAGCGCGACAGTCGGTATCATAGACAATTCCGTGACTTCCATCGTGGAGGGCCATAATGCGCGATCACTCCCTTGCCGATATATTGAAGCGACTACGTCCAGCGCTAGTCGTCACCTCGCTCGGGGGACTTGCAATTGCCCTCATCGGATTGCTTGGTGGTTTCAATGTTGTCTACGATACCGCGCTGATAGCTACGACCATTCTTGTGATCCTTGCGCTTACGGGACAGATTTTCGTCAGCCTCCGGCGAAAGGAATTCGGACTCGATACGATCGCGCTGTTATCAATGAGCTCGGCATTGATTTTCGGCGAACATCTGGCTGCCGCCGTCGTCGCCCTGATGTATTCCGGCGGTCAATATCTGGAAAGCATCGCCGAAGGTCGCGCGCGACGAGACATGACAGCGCTTCTGCAGCGGGCACCCCGATTGGCAACGCGGCGCCGGGGCGAAAATCTGGAAGAAATCACCATCGAGGCGGTCGAAACCGGCGATCGGCTTGTGGTGCGAAGGGGCGACATTGTGCCTGCTGACGGTGCGCTTGCAGAAGACGCCGTTCTGGACGAGGCGGCACTCACCGGCGAAGCGTTACCCGTCAACAGAAAACGCGGACAGCCTGTCATGAGCGGGTCTGCCAATGCTGGCAACCTCTTCGAAATGATTGTCACCAAACCGGCAAGCGAGAGCACCTACGCTGGAATCATCCGGCTGGTCGAGGCTGCTCACAACAGCAAGGCACATATGTCGCGTCTGGCCGACCGCTACGCCCTTGCCTTTCTCCTGACGACGCTTTCGATAGCGGGACTTGCATGGCTGCTGAGTGGTGATCCGGTCCGTGCGGTCGCCGTGCTCGTCGTCGCAACCCCCTGCCCTCTCATCCTGGCCGTTCCTATGGCGTGGACTGCAGGTATGTCGCGTGCAGCGAGTGCTGGGCTCATCGTAAAAGGGGCCGATATTCTTGAAAAGCTCGGGCAAGTAAGAACACTCGTTCTCGACAAGACCGGAACTCTTACCGACGGTCAGCCCCATCTTGCAGTCATCAATGCATTGGCGGATGAAAATCATCTGCTCGGGCTGATTGCCTCTCTCGACCAGGGCTCCAACCATGTGGCCGCGCGCGCCGTGGTTGCGGCCGCCCTTGACCGCGGCCTTGCTTTGACGCCGCCCACGCACGTCTCGGAAAAACCGGGCGAAGGGATTTCAGGAACGATAGGATGCACGCAAGTTGCCATAGGTGGTCTGAACTATATAGCTTCGAAGGTAGCCGACGTGCCAACTCTCGGGCAGGCAGAAGTGATGACCGCCGCGATTGCTGTTGATGGAAAATTTGCCGGCACACTGCTTTTTAGCGACGCGCTTCGCGAGGGTGCTGGAGAAGCCCTGGCCGAACTGAAACGGCTCGGGCTTAACCGCATCATTCTAGCGACCGGCGATCGCGCCGATGTGGCGCGCCGCATTGCCGAGGGATTACCCCTCGATGAAATCAGGGCCGAACTTACGCCACTGCAAAAGATCGAACTGGTGCAAAAGGAAGTCCGTCAAGCGCCTACCATGATGGTTGGCGACGGGGTGAACGACGCGCCGGCACTTGCTGCGGCGGATATCGGACTGGCCATGGGCCTGCATGGATCGGCAGCAGCAGTTGAAGCAGCGGATGCGGTTCTGCTTGCCGAACGGCTGGAACGCATCGGCGACGGCGTACGAATCGCAAGAGACTGCCGGCGGATAGCGATGCAGAGCGTCGTGGCCGGAATCGGGCTATCCGTAGCCGCCATGACCGTTGCATCGTTCGGGTATCTCAGACCAGTCGAGGGCGCAATTGTCCAGGAAGTGATTGACGTCGCGGTCGTCCTTAATGCGTTGCGCGCCCTTCGAATAAGAAGATGGTTAATCCGAGCAAAGGCGCCCATAGTCGCGGTATAGTATTACACGCAAGCGTAATTCTCTCCGGCAGATCCGATAGCGCTATCGGGCGAAAAAGACCGGCAACTGGCATTCGTCCAATATCGATGCCGTGACGCCCCCGAAAATCCGCTCCCGCAGTCGCGAATGGCCATAGGCCCCCATGACGATAATGTCGCTACCGATCTCCCGTGCGCGCTGCTGGATAACGGCTTCGGTACTTCTTTCAGCACTCGCCAGTTGTTCGACGATGGTCTTAACGTTGTGGCGAGAAAGAAAGGTAGCGATATCTGCACCCGGTTCTCCGCCATTGAAGAGATAGGACCCGTCCGGGTCAACCAGAACGATATGAACCGCATCCGCACGCACCAGCATAGGCAAAGCCTCCTTGGCCGCGCGTGCTGCCTCGGGCCGGGAATTCCAGGCCAGCAGCACTCTTTTGGGCTTCAGGCTTGTTCTGCCTTGAGTTGCCATAAACATCAGCGGGCTGCGAGCATCGAATATCGTTGCAGCCATTACCGTTTTACGAAGGTCGATATCTTTACGTATACCATTACCGGCGACGACGATATCGGCACACATGGCCCGCATGCAGAGATTGTTTTCAATGATAAAACGGTCTTCATAAAGTTGATCTACGTCGTAGGTGACGCCATTTATGTTGCAAAGGTTCTCCGCCTCCTTCCTGATTTTCATCAGTTCATCAATTTCGTTTTGCCGCTCCTCTAGCCAGACCGTCGTAACGGGATAGTCGGCGGTAACGGGCGAGAGCGCCGCGCCGAGGACGAGAATGGAGAGATGGCTGTCTAGTTCGCGAGCAAGGTCGATCGCCTGACTGATATCTGCCGCGGCATCATGTGCACCGATGACAGCAAGTATGGTTTTCACGGACATGGACATGGCTCCTTCCTATTGATGATCAATTCGATGAGTAGAGTGTGCATAAAGGATTGCAGACCCGCGATGATCTTCGTCAATCGCAATGGAGAAACTCCAAATCCCGTACCGATCATTGCAAGGTGCCCTGCCGACGCGATCAACGGCTTGAACTCGGTGAAGAGTGGCATTGATCCTGTCAATGCGGGCCTGATTGCGCGGTGTTTAATCGGGATACTCAATGAAGTGCGGTACGCGGTTGAAATGACGTCAAGTTGCCGTTTCAAGCGTCATCTTTCTTCAATTACAGGAGAAATATCATGACTTTGGCCCAAACCAAACTTCCGGTGAGCTCCAATGAAACGCCGGTCAAATCGATGGGAAATTTCTGGTCCCCGATTGATACCCTTCGCTCCGAGATCGATCGGCTTTTTGACGGCTTCGCTCCCTCATCGTGGCATGCACCTGATCACTCCTCTTTCGGCGGCACCTCTTCCGGCCTGAATGGATGGAGCACCTCACTGGCGGTCGATCTGGTCGAGAAAGATGATACCTACGAGGTTATTGCTGAATGCCCCGGCCTTGATGCGAAAAACATAGAGGTCGAGCTTTCAAACGGTCTTCTGACTATCCGGGGTGAAAAGCGGGAGGAAAAAGAAGACAAACAAAAAGAATATCATGTTTCCGAACGCCGTTACGGCTCCTTCCAGCGCAGCTTCTCCTTGCCGGTTAACGTCGATGCCGACAAGGTAGCGGCCATGTTCGAAAACGGCCTCCTCAAGGCGAGGCTTCCAAAAAGCGCTGAAGCAAAGAAGAACCAGAGGAAGATCGAGATCAAGGCAGCTTGACCTTCGATTTGATCGGGGCGGTGAAAAGTGTAAGCGGTATTCGCCATCCCGCTCTAACTCTATTAGTGGGGCACGACCGATAAATTCAGAATGAGGAATCCTGAAACCGTAATGCACCATCGCATCAGCGCAGGCTTCCGATGAGCGCTCTTTGCATCACAACTACCCGAAGAATAGTGATACGCTCCCCTTTTTCTCAATCTCTAATCTTCGAAGAAGCGATCAATCCGAAAGCCATTGAAAATGGCAATCGAAAATAACCCCTCAAGATATACTCTGCCATTCGCTCCCAAGACATAGGTCATCCCGGGAACCATGGTGCGCGTCTTGACTTTGACATCCGCGACAAGCTTGCTGTCTTCAGTATGGTAATTGCCGACGTAATAGGAGCCTTGTTCCCCTCCAAGTAGTTTCCCGTCTCTCAGGACGACTACTCCACCGCCTTCGCCAACTGAGACAGTGAATTTCACGCTTTATAGCCCGTTTTTCATGCCTCGCTCTCCATTTACACTAAAGGTTGATAATGGATGCGCGCAAAAGTCTAGCAGGGCTCTACAGGAAATCCTATAAAGCCCGAAGCAACGTGCTCACCGTCCAAGCGATCAAGCCGGGATAGTCGGCGAAGTTTTACATGGAAGCCCGGCCCGGCCCTTGAAAAACGAAAGCATTCATCATTCTTCTCCTCTTGATCAAAAGTCGCGCGAGGCGGTTATCTTCACGCAAAGGCACCCAGCCTCCTCTTTCAAGTTATTATTTCGCCAGAAGGAGCGGTCGCCTGGTCTTTTCGATCATAGTGCGCGTGACGCCGCCGAAAATACGTTCGCGCAGCCGGGAGTGGCCGTATGCGCCCATGACGATGAGACTTGACTGCAAGCGCTCCGCATAGGTTTCGATCGTCTCGGCTATCGTCCGGCCTTCGCTCTTTATGCTTTCAATCGAAGCATTAATCTGCTGATGAGATAGATACGATCGCAATCCTGGCGCCAACTCCCGATCGTCGTCAGGATCGACGACAATGATCTCGACAGACCGCGCCCTTTTCAAAAAGGGAACGCTCGCCCTAACGGCCGCAGCTGTTTCCGGCGCATCAGACCAGGCAATCAGAACGGAGTTCTTGTCCCAAGAAAGGCTGCGCAAGGGATCGACCAAAATCGGTACACCGGCGTGAAAAAGAGCTCCGTCAAGGATGGCATCACGCACGCCAGGATCGTTTAGAATATCCGGGCCGATCGCAACAGCGTCGGCGAATTGCGCTCGATACCCGACAACATTGTCCAGATTGAATATTTCGGTATAGGCTTCCTCAATATCAAACGAAGAAATCTTGCCTTTCAGATAATTTTCGAGAGCAAATACTTGCCGTGCCAGCCTGTCTTGGTCGGCCTGCCGCTCGTCTAACCACGCTGCTGACACGCTCTCCATATGGGCACCGACGGGTGGTGGTGAAGCAATGCCGATCAACAGCACGGAAAGATGGCTTTCCATCGCATCGGCCAAATTGAAATCCATGTTTGACTCGGGCGAGGCAGGCTCACCTGTCGTGATCTGCAATAGCGTAGCGAAGCTCATTTTGTTCCTCCTGAACTTTCACTTCAGGATGAAGCAGTTGCGGTAAGATAGCCTTGATCCTCGTCAATGGGCCATTCGATGAAATTCCGGTGGGAAAGGGTAACCTGTGAGCGACACCGCTAGCCAGCACGCGAAAATTCTGCCGTGCGCGCAGTCCTGCGGTGCAGGTGTGGCCTAGTGCAAGTCACCCCGTACATTTTGGAAACGGTGCGACATGGAAAAGAAGCGCCGAAGCGCACACGGGTTAAAAAGTCACGCAATCATTCGCGACAAAATAAACGCCTGACGCCGCCAAAGCTGGACTTCCTGCAGCCTAAAACCCTGTTCAGGCATCGACGTATCACTACAGCATTACCTGCCGATCGGATACACCACGCAAGGCTTGCACTCGATCGACAGCCGCTTCTTTTTTATCTTTCCATTTGATCTCATGCCTGAGATTATCCAGCCCTTCTCGACGTGGACTTCCGCCGCATCGTGAGAAATATCTGTGTTCCAGTTGATCGTGATGAACTTAAGCTTGGCAGGCTCATCATCAGCCGTCAGCTTCGCACTGACCCTCGTTTCGGCAAAGGCCGCTAAGTATCAGCGGTCGCTTTACGCATTCTGCTTTAACTACCCAAATCGACCCGGCACGTTGATGTTTGTCTCACGATGGAATGGTCTAGTTCGTCTATTGGTTCACTGAGCCTTCAACGTCCCTTACCGCATCGGCAAAGCATTTTTGCATTTTGTGCCGTATCAAATTACGTGTATCCGAAAGCCCGAGGATCGCCAGATCGCTTTCCAGTTTTTTCAAGACACCCTCGTCGCCCCGTGCAAAATCAGCTTCAATAATGTCCTCAAGACAACGCGCAATATCGCGACCGAGCAGCGTGGCCACCCAACTCGCCAGCATTTTGTCACGCCTGGCGCGAATTCTGAACGGTTTCTCAGCCATCTGGACATATTGCCTCTCTGCAGCTCTCTCGCGTTCATCGTAGATCGTCATGGTACGCTTCTCCCCAAATCGCGGCCTTCGGGATCACCCGGATCTGGCCGATTGCGTAGAAAGTGCGGCAGAAATCTCGACCCGTCGGCGCCCAAAGCAACAAACGCCCCATGTACACGCCGACAAAACTGCTGCGGACAGGTCAGTGCACAAGAGTCCAGCGTCGCCTATTGCGACAAAACACGCTCCGGCTGGCCCTCTCTCGCCTCTCTACCACTCAAAGTCACGATATCCAGTGCAAAAAAGACGTGTGGAGAGGTCCCTCGACGAGGTTCAGATCGAGGTTTCAGGGCGCCGGGTTCCCACCAGTCAAAGTGTTCCGCAAGCAGCTCCCAAGCATGTAAGCGTTCCCGAACGGGGGGGTCTTCGTCTGGCAACTCCCGAAAAGAGGAGTCGATTATGACGCTCGCCCATTGATGCGCACCTTCCGGAGTGTCGATCTGCAAACAGGCACGCGGGTTTGACCGAAGGAATTCAAGTTTCTTTCCCGGCATTGTAAACGCGTAAAGGCTGTTTCCCGAATATGCGTAATATATTGGAACAACATAAGGGATATTATCCCTCGCGCACGCCATTCGCGCCAGCCTCTGGACTGCGATGACGGCGAGACACTCGTTGTGCGTCATTTCTCGGACCAGCATCGCTTACCTCCCGTACTCAGAAATGGAGCTTGCATCTGGAGATGTACAAACGTCGCTCCGCCACGCGGGAAATCCCGCGTCCGAAGTACTTTTTCCGTTTCTACATTTTCATCTCGGTGCAGCGTATCCATTAGTAAATAGAAATATCAGCCATCCGCCATTGACCTTTATCAATCGCAGAACCTTATGACGACGCAGAGCCCGTAAATCAGCACGGAACATTGACCCCTTTTTCTATCCGAGTTTCGCCTCCTGTGGGCGATGAGGTTTGATCGCCGAGCGCTGGACGGGTTCCATAGTTGTGCCAGGTGCGTGCTGGCCACCCCAATCCAGCAGGATCAATTTGCGATATCGATTTGAGTTGTCCTTTGGCCACGATTGACCGGAGGAAGAACGCGCCACGCTCAGGTTAAACAGGGAGCCGAGTCTGCTGCCCTTTGGAGAAGCAACACTATTCACCGTGAAGCAGACCATCTGTTCAGCAAACAATTCCGAAATGCGTCGCGAATAACTGGGGTTTTATCGCAAACGCGGGTTCAGTTGATGTCGTCAGGAATAAATCCACCCGTCTGCCGCTGCCACAGCCGCGCGAAAAGACCATTGGTTTCAATTAACTCCCCCGGCGGGCCTTCCTCTATTATGCGGCCGTTTTCGAGCACGACGATGCGGTCCATGCTGGAGATGGTCGATAGGCGGTGGGCAATGGCGATAACCGTCTTGCCTTGCATCACAAGATCAAGTTTCTCCTGAATCGCGGCTTCGGATTCACTGTCGAGGGCCGAAGTTGCTTCATCGAGGATCAGGATCGGAGCGTTTTTCAGGAGAACGCGGGCGATCGCGACACGCTGGCGTTGGCCGCCGGACAGTTTGATGCCGCGGTCACCGACGTAGGCGTCGTAGCCCTTGCGGCCATCGCTATCGGAGAGTTCTGTTATGAAGGTGTCGGCAGCAGCCATTCTGGCGACATCTTCCACCTCCTGCGCGCTCGCCTCCGGTCGCCCATAGCGGATATTATCGCCGACCGAACGATGCAGCAGCGACACATCCTGGGCTATAACGCCAATCACGCGGCGCAGACTTGATTGGGTGACCGAGCGAATATCCTTGTCGTCGATCAGGATCGCGCCGTCCTGGATATCGTAGAAGCGCAGCAGGAGATTGGCGAGTGTGGTCTTGCCAGCCCCCGATAGCCCGACGAGTCCAACCTTTTCACCGGGACGGATCGTCAGCGAGAGATCATCGATAACCGGCTTGCCAGTCTTGTAGGCGAAACGGACGTTCTCGAAACGGATTTCGCCATGGCGAATGGTAAGATCCGCTGCGTCTGGACGATCGGTGATGGTGGGCGGTGTCGTCATGACGGGCATGGCGTCCTTGATCGTACCGACTGCCTGGAAGATCTGTTGGCCCATCTGTAGGAACGTGAAGGTGTGAGCAGACAGCCGGCTGAGGACGTAAACGGCAGCCGTGAATTCGCCGATCGTGACGAAACCATCGACAAGCCCGGTAAATCCGATCGAGAGTATCGCCAGCCAGTGCATCATGTTGAGGGCAACGACAATGACCTCCGAGGTGCGGTAGATCCGCTGTTCACTTTGTTGGGCACTGATGGCCTTGGCAATAATGCCGCGGATAGCGCCCGCCTCGCTGTCTTCGGCGGCAAACTGCTTCACCATCTGCATATTGCCGTAGAGATCGGTGATCGCGCCAGAAATCAGGCTGCGCCGCTTGGCGGAACGGCGCGAGCGCTCGGTAAATACAGGTGCCAGCCTGATAGCGAGCAGAACGTTAAGCGTGATCCAGACGATGGTCGGCAAGGCGAGCTGCCAGGAGAGAGCGCTCAAGAGAATGACCGACCCAGCAATTTGCATCACGAAGCGCGGGATGGACTGGAAGGCCGATATGATCTGCTGCTGCACGGCAGAGGCCACCTGCTGCAGACGTGAGGCGACCTGACCAGCATAGAGATCATGGAAAAAGGCCAGATCCTGCCGCTCCACCGCCTTGTGGCCCTGCCACTGAATGGCGGCAGGCATACCAATGCCAAGCGTATGCGAGTTCAGCGTGTTGACGAGAAAGGAGCCAAGCGGGATTGCGGGAAACAGCATCAGGCCAAGCAAGGTCAGAAGCAACCATTCATTGTGCAGGAAGGCGCTTGCGCCCTGTTGCGTCACGCCATCAACGATGACCGATAGTCCCCAAATAATCGTCAGATTCATGGCCTCGATTGCCATTGTGGAAAGGGCGAGCACGAGCAGGATGCCGCGGAACATCCGGATGAAGTGCAGGAGAACAGCCACCGGGCCTTTCGCGGGCAACGGCTGATAGGGGATGTCGAGGGGTTGGATCAGCGTTTCAAAGGGTCGATAGATCGTATCGGAAATCGACATCAGGGCTCGAACTCCAATTGAGGAAAGATCAGAGGGTCTCGGCATATTTTAGCATTTCTGCGACGGCATCAATTATGACCTCGTTCCCAAGCCGACGTCCGGCACGAGCCAACGCCACGAATCCAACACATCTCGGCCAGCAACTCCATCATACCGAAACATAAGTGACCGCTTTGGGATGCACCTCTGCCGGATCGAATGGGCGACCCGACGGTCCAAAACGGAAGTTATTTTCGCCTTGGGCCGGGACCGGACTGTCTGATTTATGGCGGCGCGAGTGAAATAGCTGCCGTCAAACGCGGTGAACACTTTGACTGCTTCTGAACGTAATTCCAACCGTTTAGGCGTCCAGCACTCTGCGTCCAGGCGCACGATGAGAACCTCTACGACCAAGATAACGGCGCTTTGCCGGCTTGCAATATCCGACCATTTCAGACGTTGTAGCCCTCCAAAAGATCGCCAATGGCAGACAGTACCTTTCCGTTTTCAGCGCCCTTCGGCGGCGTATCGACAGCGACTTGATTTCAACATAGCAATGACGCCTGATCCAATTTCGAGATAGCTTGTTCAATGCGTGACAGCGACAAAACACTACGGCGGCGTCTCGTTGATGCCCTTCGCCCGCTGGCCGAGCGCGACACGCGCTTGATGCTCGAAAACGAAGATCCACCGTTCATCTCGGCCTTCGTCGCCCGTCACAGGGAAACCATTTCCGAGCTCAGCATGCCCGCAGCCGGCCTCGTCATCGTCATCGAAGGCCGCAAAGAAGTGCTGTGGGGCGCGAAACGCGATATCTACCACGCCGGCGACGCCTTCGTGCTGCCGGCCGGTGCGGAGATTGATGTTGTGAATGAACCAGATGCCGACACTGGCGTCTATCGCGCCCTCTTCGTCCGCTTCTCTCGCACCCTGGTCATCGAGGCGGCACGCCTTTGGCCGCAACTCACCAAGCGCGACATACCCCTCGGCTCGCCCATCACGATCAGTCCGACGCTCTGCTCGGCAATCATCCATAGTGGCGAGGCGCTGGCGGGTACGCTCGACCTTTCCCGGCGCGTCGTAGATCACCGTGTTCTCGAGGTTCTGCTTATCCTGGCCGAACAGGGTGCGCTGCCATTGATGCCCAAATATGTCGACCGCTCAGTCACAGAAGCAGTGCGCCTCCTGATCCGCCACCGGCTCGATCACGCGTGGTCAACCGCCGCGGTCGCCGCGTCCCTGTCGATGTCAGAGGCCACCCTGCGGCGGCGACTACGGGACGAAAACCACTCACTACGTGCGCTGCTGCTCACCGAAAGAATGCATGCCGCTTACCTCATACTCTCGGATCGGGATGCCGATGTCGCCGACGCAATAGCCGCTACCGGCTACGCATCGCGTTCACACTTCTCGCGGCACTTCCAGGATGCCTTCGGACAGGCTCCTTCGACCGTTCGCAGGGCACGTAAAAAACCATTAGCCTGACCGCTTCAGGCTCATTGCTGATCAGATCGGGCCCACCCGCATTGGCATCGTTCCCTATGCTCGACTGAAATCAACCAGGCGAGACGAGATGAACAGGAATAAAAGAAGCATATGCGCTGCCATTGTGGCCGCCGCATTTTCGGCGACAGCGCCCATGGCCGCGGACTCCACGCTGTCCGTAAAGATCGAAGGGCTTGACGGTTCTGGCCGGTTTTCAGATTCCGCCGCCTTCTGCCCGCCCGGAAAAGGGGCGAAGGACGTGAGCCCGGGGGTCTCATGGTCGGCAGGCCCAGAGGGCACCAGATCTTATGTGTTACTGATGACCGATCCGGACGTACCACTCGATTTTAGCCTCATCAATAAACCTAGCACCACGATTCCAGACGACGCGCCGCGGATCAAGGTTTTCCACTGGGTTTTGGCCGATATTCCCGCCGGCATCATATCCATCGGCGAAGGTACGGAAAGCGAGGGTCTCGTGCTGGGCGGCAAGCCGGTCGGATTGACACCACACGGACTGCGCGGCGCCAATGTCTTTACGAGTTTTCTGGCCAAAACTGATGGCATGGCAGGTACCTATGGTGGTTACGACGGCCCCTGCCCGCCCATAAACGATCAGCGCGTTCACCGCTACATCCTTGAAGTGGTCGCGCTTGACGTTGTGACACTGGGCCTTGCCGGGCCGTTCACTGGCGAAGACGTGGAAAAAGCCATGGCTGGCCACATCCTTGCAAGCGGCAAGGCGACAGCGACCTATTCATTGAACCCGGGCCTGATCCCCGCCGCCACGGCGAAGTAGATTGCAATCCCGAAAGGTTCAGACACACCATGGCACCGATAAATGTTTCGTCCTTACCCGTCTTCAATCGGGATGCATCCGGCTACGACGCCCTTCGGCGAGGCCTTATTCCCTGTTTCGATACGTTTTACGGGACAGCGCTCGACTTGATCGACGACTGGCGGGACGCCGCGAAACTGCGTGTACTCGATCTTGGCGCTGGCACTGGCCTTTTCACGGCAATGCTGCTGGCCCGCCACCCCGATGCCCAGATCCACCTCGTCGATGCCTCCGAAAAGATGCTCGAGCAGGCCCGGCAACGCTTCGATGGCAATCCGGCCATTACCTATGCCGTGGCAGACATGTCAGATACCGAACTCGGCGGTCCGTGGGATCTCATCATCTCAGCGCTGGCGATCCATCATCTGGAAGACGCCGCGAAAAAGCATCTCTTCGATGAAATTCGGAGCGCCTTGTCGGAGGGTGGCCTGTTCGTCAACGCCGAGCAGGTCCTCGGCCATGATTGCGAGGTAGAGGCCCGTTACGCCCGTATCTGGCTGCAACAGGTCAGGAGGCTGGGCGTACCCGAAGAGGAAATCACCAAAGCGCTCGAGCGGATGTCCCACGATCGTTGCTCCCCTATCGAGAACCAGTTGCAATGGATGCACGATACGGGATTTTCCGAGGTGGACTGCAGCTTCAAAGCATGGCGTTTCGCGGTGCTCAGTGGCCGACGTCAGGGCGAGCCGCCAGCCACTACGAACTTTTGAGATAGCAGCAAGACCTGGCATCAGCGGTTTATGAAATCTGCAGGGATTCTATAACGGGCCCTTGGCAGTCTACAGGTCCAGTGATGACTCATGATGGGTTCTGTAGTGCAGTTGCATCGTCCAGAGGGTAGAAAGCGGCACTGAAGGGGCTGTGCCGAGCGCAATTGGCGCTGTCATGATGCATCTTTTGAGACAACGCCGTCACACTCATTGATAACCTGCGCAACATCGGCAACCACCAATCGTCCTCTTCGGCCGAGTGTTGGCAAGGCAGCCAAAGGCCGCCTCGCCGAGGATTGTCACTTACCGGATCTCATCGCAAGGGCAAATAACCTGGCCTGCCGATCGGCGAACGCGCGCGGGTTGGCTGGTTTGTCCCCGTCAAGGATGCGGGCTTCGTCAAGCAAAAGCCACGCAGCATCCTCGCGAAACGCCTGATCGTCCATTGAAGCAATGTTTTTCACAAGTTCGCTCTGCCCATTGATCTCCAGGATCGGCTTCGACGTTGTTTGCAACCGCCCGGCGCCTTTCAGGAGTTTTTCGAGTTGGCGGTCGGGGCCATAATCCGACGCCACAAGGCAGACCGCACTTTCGGTCAACCGATCAGAAATACGCACGTCAGCGACCTCTTCACCAAGGGCGCTTCGCGCGAAATCGATGAAGGCTCCAACCTCGGGAGAAGCTTGCCGACCAGCCTCATCAGCGCCTCCCTCCCCGGCAACAGTGTTCAGATCGGCAAGACCTTGGGTGACAGATTTAAATGGCTTGCCTTCAAAATCTGGCACATTGGTCGGCCAAAAGTTATCGACGCCATCTGTAAGCAGGAGGACTTCGATCCCTTTGGCCCGGAAACCCTCAAGGTGCGGCGACGATTTCAGCTGGTCCAAAGTGGAGCCGCTAATATAGTAGATCGCCGATTGTCCTTCCCTCATCGTGGCCAGGTAGTCAGCCAGGCTGCGTGTCGCCTCGCCCGATGCGGTGCTGCGGAAGCGTGCCAGCTTCAGCAACTGTGAGCGCCGTTCGAAGTCCTCGTAGATGCCTTCCTTGAGAATAGCCCCGAACATATCCCAGAACCTGGCAAAGGTCTCGCCGTCGTGCTCGGCCATCTTCTCCAGCGCGGAAAGGATCCGGCTCGTCACGCCCTTTTTGATGGCCGCGAGGACCGGACTTTCCTGGATCATCTCGCGGGAGATGTTGAGCGGCAGATCCGAAGTATCAACGATGCCGCGGACGAAGCGCAGATAGCGCGGTAGCAGTTCGGCATCATCGGTTATGAAAACGCGCTTCACATAGAGCTTCATCCGACCATGTCGGTCCGGATCAAACACATCGAATGGCTGAGAACCGGGTATAAAGGCAAGAGTCGTATATTCGTGTCGGCCCTCAGCGCGGAAATGGACGTTACTCAGCGGCTCGTCGTACTGGCCTGAAACGCTCCGATAGAAATCGACATAATCCTGCTTGGATATTTCGTTCTTCTGCTTGATCCAGAGCGCTGCACCATCGGATACCTGTGAGGGCTCGGCACCCTCCTTCTCGACCAGACGGATAGGTACGGGGACGTGGCCGGACTGGTTTCGAATGATCTCCTCCACCGTCCATTTGCTCGTATATTTCTTTGCATCTTCCAAGAGATGTAACACGACGCGAGTACCGCGTGTCGGTGCTTGTCCCGGATCGACCGCAGCAATGTCATAGCTTCCTTTGCCGTCGGATGACCATTTCCAGGCCTCGTCCTTGCCGGCGCGGCGCGAGATTACTTCGACCCGGTGAGCGACCATGAACGATGAATAGAAGCCGACGCCGAACTGGCCGATCAGTTGCGCTTTCTCTCCAGCTTTGGCCGCCTCAAGCCGATCCATGAATGCTTTTGTCCCCGAGCGCGCGATCGTACCGAGCGCGTCGATCATCTCGTCGCGGTCCATGCCAATGCCGCTGTCTTCGACAACGAGCGTCTGCGCCTCTTCATTGAGCGTCACGAGAATTCCAGGCTGGATCCCATCGGCCGAGAGTTGCGGCTTGGAAATCGACTCATACCGCAGCTTTTCGCAGGCATCCGCCGCGTTCGAGATCAATTCGCGCAGGAATACATCTTTGTCCGAGTAGACCGAATGCACCATCATGTGCAGAAGTCGGCTGACATCGGCTTCGAATACGTGTTGCTCGGGCTGGCGCTCTTGTACGGTCGTCATTGATACCTCCATTGCACATAAATCGCCGGTCAAATGGTTTTTCCAGAGTCATATTTCAAGCGCTATCTAGCGCTTGCGCCAGCGTTCCTGGATCGTCTTTCGACTAGATTGTTTCCGATTGTCAGTTTTCGTGAGCCTTTAAGATTGCGCCAACAACCTCCTCGCAAATAGTGCTGCGAAAAAGATGACATTCGGTAGCTTTTTACCGGTAAGTCAGCAGAGATATAACCGCTACCGACCGAAACTCCGGCGCAATGATGACTGGACACTCACGCGGTCCATAAATTCCCCCCTCAACTTCTGAGGTCTTGACCGCTTCATCGCCCAGCAACTCGATACAACGTTGTTTGCTGTTGTCCTCGTTGAAATGGCGAACAGCACCGATAACCTCGCCGTTCCTGACAACGGGTGTCTGCCCCATCCTATCGGTCCACATTGCAGATGCGGTAAAGCTAGATATCGCTGCGCGCAGAGCCGTTGGGCCGCAAATTCGTCTTCAAGCCCTGCCCGGCCATTGTCCGACGGGGTCAGAAATCGAAGCGCGGGAGATGTGCAAGACAGACATTCAAACACGGCGGCTTCCAGACACTCGATGCCTGACGCATCGCCGACATGTCACCAACCTCGATCTTTCAACCACTGTGAGCCTTAGAAATATCGAAATTGCCGCTTCTTCTTCAGCGCCCGCGCCCAGAACCCGCGCGCCCTCCAGATAAGCCCTTCAGTTCCGCAGCCATGGAGAGTGAAGGCACCATAGCCGGTCGGACCGGTCATTGCGCTGACCTGGCGGCGCGTGGCGGGAATAAAGATCCCCGCCACATGCCGCCCTGATGATCCATCAGAAAACTTTCGTCAATGAAACGGCGAACGTGCGTCCGCGTCCCTTGTAGTCGAACACGGCTTCATTGGCCAAAGCCCCATAAAGCGCGTTGGCGCGCGCGCCCCATATGGTTGTGTAATCCTTGTCGAACAGGTTCATCACGCCGAAGCGAAGCGTTGTGTCCTGCGCTTCGAAGCGATAGGCACCGGTTAGATCGAACAGGGTGTAACCATCAATCTTCCGGCTGTCGTCGTCGCCGAGATTGAAGGCATGCTGCCCGGCCAGCTTGATGTTGAAGTTGTCTTTCGTCCAGCCAATATAACTGCCGAGCTTGGAAACACTGGCGGTACCGATGCTTTCCTTCTCCCAGTTACCGTCAGACTTGATTTCCGACTTCACCCAGTGACCGGATGCGCCAACATCAAACCCGTAATCCAGTGTCGCGCTGGCGCTGGCCTCCAGACCATAGACACGTCGCTCACGATCAACGACATCAACAGCCAGGGTCGTGCGGTTCAACTCGATGGATCGGTTGGAGAGCGAGTAATATGCCGCGGTCTGGAAGCTGAAGCTATCGTCATTGAAACGATAACCGACTTCAAAAGAGTTGGTCTTGATCGCCTGGAGTGCGGAGTCGGCAACATTGACGCTATCCAGGAGGACGTAACGGCCTCCGACAAGCCTATAGCTCCCGATCCCGTAATATTTTGCCGGGTCAGGAAGCTCGAAACCCTGGCCGAAATTGGCATAGATTTGCTGCGTAGCGGTCAGCTCATAGGTCGCGCCGGCGTTAAACAGAGCCGCATCGTAGCTGACTTCCCCGCCGGGAATGGGATCCACAGAGGAGCCGACCCGGTTGAGAACGGCGACCTGCTGTGCCGCGCCGGCGAAGCTCGATACGTCGGTGGTGACATATTGATAACGCACACCACCATTGACCGTCAGCCGGTCCGTCGCCTCATAAGATCCCTGGATGAAACCGGCCAGGGTCGAGACATCGATGTCGGGATAAAGCCCGGTCATGCCGCGTGTCCTGAAGTCCATCGCACCGGTCGTCGCGACTGTCAGGAAATCGAACACGTTCTGTTTGGAACTCAGCGAATCCCGGTCGGCGTCGATGCCATATGTCACCTTAAGCCCGTCCAGCGGCTCCGAGATCATCGCTGCCTTCAGGCTATAGTAATCGGTATCCTGCGAGCTGCCACCGAAATAGACGAAGGGGGAGAAAATCGCACTACCGGGAAACGGGTGGAACCGGATTTCTTCCCGCCGGAAACTGCCCTGCAGAAGCAGTTCCTGCCCCAGGAAATCATTGTCGGTGTAAGTCGCGTTTACCATGGTACGGCGCGTGCGCGGGTCGAAATCCGATCGGTATCCGTCCCGCGTTTCAACCAGGTTGGAATTGCGGATCCCGGCAAGGCCTGCGCCAAGATAAAGCCCGAACGGCGAATCCTGGGCGCTGTCATAAAACTGGCCGGACACCTCAAGGCGCCTGTCGTCATCGATCTGCAAACCGACACTACCCATGAAATCGATGCGCTTGTTGAATGCTGTGGAAGTCTGGGTAATATCGGGGGTGAGCATCGTGCCGGAGCCATCGTAAAAGGCTCCCGTCTGGTTGCCGGCGATGGAGAAACGCGCATCCCAGTTTTCGCTGTTATAGGTCACGGCACCTGCACCGTTGCGGTCAAGGTCACGGGTACGGCCAAAGCCACTGCCAAGGCCCGCCGTCACTTCACCGCGCAAACCGTCCGGCGCATCTTTCCCCTTCTTCGTGATGATGTTGATGACACCACCCGTTGCATTGCCGCCGTAGATTGCCGTCGCGCCAGACAGAACCTCGACACGCTCGACATTGAACGGATCGATTGAATCGAATTGGCGGCTCAGGGAGCGCGCCGAGTTCATCGAAACACCATCGATGAGAATGAGGGCCGTGCGTCCCCGCAAGTTCTGGCCATAGGCTGTGCGCGCACCTTCGCTGGCGGGGTCGAAACTTGGAACTCTCTCAGCAAGAATCTGCTGAAGCGACTTGCCTGAACGGGCTTCGGCCTCGATGGCCTGTGCATCAACGACATAAATCGTTCGCGCCGTCCGCGAGATTTGCTGGGGTATACGGTTGCCACTTACAACGATCGGCTCCAGCACCGTAGAACCGTTGTCTGACTGCGCGTTCTGAGACGTATCCTGCGCCTGAACGGCGTCGTTGCCGCCCCCGATTGCGACGACGATAGCCACAAGACTAACGCCGACATTCCACTTTCCGATCATGTCGCCCCCAATGCGCAAAAAATATCTTCCAAGTCGTCCCTCGGAAAATACAAGACTGTTTTGATCATGTTTTATGCGCTATGAAACCGCCGGGCTTGGATGGGAACGAACCCGATTTGGATAGATGCGAACATCAACAGCAAAGACAGGTTTGATTTTTCATGGAAGTTGTCCGCCCCCTGAAACTTGGAACCCTCTCGCTACCTGATCCAGAAAGCAGACTGGTCTGCCGCACAATCCTTCTGGACATGTTGGGAGAAGCAACAATCACCGTTGAAGATGGTGATCTGGCGGGTGTCACCGGCCTTGTCTGGAAACACGAAAACCTTTCTCTCGCAACCGTTTACCTGCCCAAAACACCCTTGCGGCTGACAACTCATGGGATCGGCAGGCCTGATATCGCGATGTTGCGTGCAACTGACGGAACCTTAATTGTCCATCATCGCAAGCACACTTTCGAACTGGAACCCCGTGATGTCATCATCCTTCCCACGGATATGGCATCGGAAATTATTTTGCCGGAAGGCGGGCGCCTCGACTGCGCCCATCTTCCCCATGCCGCCCTTACCCTTGCACGAAAGTCGATCGACCGGATCTTGTTGCGGCCCTTTTCAGCAGAATGCCTGCCATTGCAGTTGTTGACCCACTATGCAGGATATCTTCTTCAACAGGACCATCAGGACAAAGAGCATGCCACCATGATGGTGGCGCACTTCTACTCCCTGCTTCCCGTTCTCGCCCGATATGGGAACGAGGTTTCGCCTTCGGCAGTTCCGCAAAACCGCATTGAAGCGATCAAGGCGATGGTTGAGGAAAATCTTGCCGACGGTGCGTTTTCGATAGCTGATGTGGCACGCACCGAAGGCATCACACCGCGCGCGATCCAGAAACTTTTCAGTCGGACAGGCACGACGTTTTCGCGCTACGTGCTGGAGCGTCGGCTGGTGCTTGCCAAGAGCCTGATTCTTGCCGAGAACACCGCAACCCCCATCAGCCAGATCGTCTACAGCGTCGGCTTCAACGACCTGTCATATTTCAATCGCACCTTCCGCAGTCGCTACGGAATTCGCCCTTCAGATCTGCGCCGCATGACGACGCAAAAAAACTTGTGAGGGATCAAGCCGTCTCGTAGCCCGGTTGGGGAAAGCGTCACTCCAGCCGCTTATAATCATCGCCACAACTAGACACCTTAATCGCGGCCCACCCTTCGAAGGAACCAGACGGACAGTCCCATTCCAACAAGCGAAAGAACCGTTGCCGTAGAAAACAACGCGGAATAACCCATCCGGTCGGCGAAAAAGCCGGCTGCGGACGCACCGATCATGTAGACGATTAGCTCGGCGCAGGTGAGAATGGTAAAATCAGTTCCTGGCTGGTCATTTGAAGAGTTCTTCATGAAAAATGAATAGATGGCGACCAACTCCATGTAGCGGATCAGCGTCTGGAATGCCGAGGCCGACATCGCCACCCACATGCCGGGCCAGACGCCGTAAGCATTCAGCGTAAAGGCAAGGAAGCAGAGGCTTCTGAGGCCACCGAGCAGGATAAGCGTCGCCGTCAAGCCAATCTTACGAATAGTGAAAGCGGCGATCGCAACGCCGATCAGGCCCGACGTTGCTGCCGCTCCACCGGAAAGGTAACCGATCCAGTCAGTCGGCACCTTGCTGTCAACCAGATAGGTACCTTCCATCCCGCGCACGAGCCCTTCACTCGCCCGGTACGTCAGCGCAAAACCGAGAATCAGCCAGGCATTAGGGCGGCGGAAGAAACCAGCAAGGCTGGCGCGCTTTTTCTCTTTCCCTGCCGTGGGCGCTTCGGGCTGCATGGCCAGGGCGGCAAAGAGGGGCAGCAACGACAGCACGGCTACCAGCAGTATCATCGTGCGCCATCCCGCGACATGAAACACCACCAGTGCCGCAGTACCGCCGACGATTACGCCCAGCGCAACGGCACCCGCCTGGACGGCATTCCCCAGGGAGCGTGTTTTGTCGGTCAGGCACCTTACGGCGTATCCGTCCGTTGCAATATCCTGCACGGAGGAGACAAGCGTGATCGATATGCAGATTGCAAACAGGACGATGGCATCGCTCGGATCCACCAGCGCCATGGACGCGATACTGACGCTCACGAGAAGCTGGGTCGGCACCACCCAGCCGCGGCGATGACCAAGCTTGGGAAACGGGGACCATCGATCCACCAGAGGCGCGACCGAAAATTTCAGGATGAGCGGCAGCATCAGCAAGGAAAACAGCCCGATAGTCGTGCGCGATGCCCCACTCTCGCGCATAATCGGTGGCAGGGCCACCAAAAGCAAATACGTCGGTATCCCCTGAGCGAGGTAAAGACCGCCCAGCACATACATCAACCGCCGCTCGAACGTCGAAGTCGAAACGGTGTCGCTAGGAATCGCGTCGTCGATTTGGGCCATTGCAAGAACCGAATTCATGAGCCCGGAACACCACAGACCCAGGTAAGGTTTTCAGCGCTTCAAACGCCGGTCTGTCCCGGAGCGTAAACAGGAGTATTTTTTAATCGTCTTTATCTCACCGGCAAGCAAATGCTTGGATATGGGCGAACCCGAATAGGACAATTGCGAACAACCGCTCGATGCGACAGAGTTGAAGCAACAAATGCAGCGGCCAGCTGCCACTCCCCCTCGCAAGACTGGTTCAGGAAATGGAGATGCCAGTTTTGTTGTGAGCGAAGAGGACGGCATATCGAAGCGGCGGTGATACGATAAAAACCGATTGCAGCCCCAGGGATCGATGATATCTCGGCGCGACCACCCATTAAATGGACTTAACCGGCACTCCTCCAATGACGGACTTGGCTCTTATGCGCGCGGCCTTTCGGTAGGCCCGGGGCGTGAGTCCCATCTCCATTCGGAAATAGCGATTGAAGTTCGACAGGTTGTTGAAGCCCGCCTCGAAACAGATATCGGTGATCGATATTTCGGTCTCCGCGAGAAGGGTTCTTGCTCGCCAGACGCGGACGGATCGGCTGTAGTCAGAAAAGTTCATGCCGGTTAGACGCCGAAAGGCACGCGAGAAGGCGGACGGCTCGAAACCAACCATCGCAGCCACTTCATGCATCTGCGCACCAGGATCCGATTGCAGGATCTGGATTGCCTGGTCGATCCGGCGGTGCCTGCGGTCCGACACCTGGTTATAGACCGCAATGAAGTGTTCGCTGGCGAGCAACCTCTTTTCGGTGGCCGCTTCGATTGCCTCCAGTATCTCTAAAAACAGCCCGAGCCCACCACGGTGTCCCACCGCGTGAAGCTCGAGAATCTTCGCTCCAATCAAGAGTGCGTCGGCGCCCAGAACCTCGATCCCCCGTTGGGCCAGAGGCTTCAGCCGGTGGAGCACTTCAAACTCAGGGCATACTGCGCGAATACCGATCAGGGCATCCGCGTCGAATTGCAGGACCATGTCTCGGCCTGGCAAAGCCGGTGCACCGGGTGTGATCCAGTTGTGCGGCAGATTTGTCCCGGTGAGCACCAGATGCCCAGGCCGAAACGGGCCGATATAGTCCCCCACATAAGCAAATCCTGAAGCGTCAGGGATGAAGTGAATCTCCCATTCGGGATGATAGTTCCAGATGCAGATCGGATTGGGATAGTCGTCCCTCCGGATCAGATAGGAAGCGCCTCCGGGTAAGACGATCTGCTCGCGCGTGGCGGTGAAAGTCTCAGAGACTGTTTGAGGAAAGTCTGATGCAATAGGCATTCAATTGCTCATGTTACAGCGCACAAATGTCAATATAATACCAGTTCTGTGACGGAGGCAAACTAGTACGCGCCCGTCGCTTGCGTAAATGTGGGCTGGTTGATGGCAAGGGAGTTGCCATTCAGGGAGGACATCATGACACTCAACGCTCTCCGCGCCGGTTGCGCGGTTATCGCCATATTTGCCGCATCCAGCGCTTTTGCCGCCGCACAATGCACCAGCGACGTGCGTGTCCTGGCGCAGCCGCGCGATGGACTGACCCTTCTCGAGAAATATGTCGATGAGTTCGAAGAGCTCTCCGGCGCAGGCTTCGAGATCAGCTATCTCAACGAGAACGATCGCCGCGCGAAGTCGCAGGCCGACGCCTCGACGGTCGGAAGCTTCAACGTGTATTATGTTGATGAAGCCAATCTGGCGCTTTTTGCCTCGTCTGGCTGGATCGTCCCGCTTGATGGCTTTTATCCATCCGAATACGACTACAAAGACTTCGACGCCGGTATGCGCGCAGCTGCGACCTTTGACGGAAAGCAGTGGTTTGCACCAGTGCAGGGCGGTGGCGACCTGATGGTCTATCGCACCGACCTCCTGGAAAAGGCAGGCATCGCGCCGCCGAAGACCTGGGACGAATATTTCACAGCCGTGCAGAAGCTGCATGATCCGGCCAACGGCGTCTACGGCACTGCGCTTCGCGGACAGCGCGGTTCAGGCGCCAACGTCTGGCGCTGGATGCCGTTCTTCAAAGCAAACGGTGGCGAGTGGTTCAAGGACGGCAAGCCGGCCTTCAATTCGGATGCCGCGGTAAAGGCGACAGAGACCTATCTCGAGCTCTTCAAATATTCGGCGCCGGGCACTCAGACCGGCTCTTGGGACGAGTCCACCGGCGCCTTCCGCTCCGGCAAGGTGGCGATCATCATCGAATCCGCCCCCCTTGGCGGCATGTCCGTCGACAAGGCACAGAGCCAGGTTGCAGACAAGGTTGCTTTCTCCGTTCCGCCGTCGCCGCTGCCTGGGGCCGGCTACGCCCATGGTTTTGCAATCGCGTCCAAGGCCAACAAGACAGATGAGGAAAAGGCCTGTGCTGGTCTCTTTGTTGCCTGGGCAACATCCAAGGAACAGGAAGCCCGCCGCCTCGCCGCCGGCCAGCCGGGCGAGTTGACGCGCACAAGCACCTATCAGAGCGCGGAATACGCCAAGACCTTTGGCCAGAACCTTGCCGACGCCATGGCGGCGACCGGTCAAAAGACCACAGTCACCTTCTGGCAGGATCCGCGCTGGCAGGAATTGGGCAACCAGTGGGGCATCATGCTGGAAGAGCTGATCACCGGTAGCCGCACTGACATCAAGGCGACGCTGAACGACCTCGAAGCCTTCGCAGCCAAACTCTGACGCCTCCCAAGCCGTCTGACGGGCGCGTCTGATGACGCGCCCCCTTTTCCCAATCCGAGGATCTGCCATGCGCCGCGGCCGCTCGCTGCCTTACGTCTTTCTTGGGCCCACTTTGGGTATCCTGATCGTTCTGGCGCTCGTGCCGACGATCTACGCTATCAATATATCCCTGCAGAACCGGACCCTTTCGGCACCCGATGCAGACTATGTCTGGTTAGCCAATTATCTGGCGCTGTTTTCGGATGCCCGTTTCCTGAACGCGCTCTGGGTATCTTTCAAGTGGGAGGTTATCAGCGTCTCGTTGACCATGGTGACGGGGGTTGCGCTCGGGATTGCCATGTTCGAGGCAGCGAGCCCCCGTATGCGCAACGTCCTCTGCGTGCTCTTCATCGTTCCTGTTCTCTTGCCACGCGTGTGCGCCGCTTTTGTCTGGAAGTTCGCCTTTCATCCGCTCTACGGCGCCCTGACCTGGCCGGTCAGGGAGCTCACCGGCATCACACCCGACATTTTGTCGACGCCGATCGGCGCCCTCCTTGCTGTTGCCTTCGTCGATGTCTGGCAATGGGGCTTTTTCTTTTCAGTGATCATCTTGAAGCTTCTTGAATCCTTGCCGCCTCAGCCGCTGGAAGCCGCACGCATAGATCGGGCAACCCGCTTCGAAATCCATCGTTTCGTGACCCTGCCGATGCTGAAAGCACCCTTGATCAGTCTGCTGCTCGTCAAGGCGATCGAGAGTCTTCGCTCCTTCGACCTCGTTTATGTCATGACGCGCGGCGGTCCCGGCATCTCCACCGAGACGCTTGACATGTATGCCTATTCCCAAGGCTTCATCGAAGCCGGCAAGATCTCCTATGCGTCCTCAATGGCCGTCATCATGATGGTTCTGACGATCGTCACCTTTACCTTCACCTGGAAGAGGCTGAACCGATGAAGATCTCCACCTTTCTGCTCAGGCTTTTATTGGTTCTTGCCGCCGCACTTGTCGTGCTGCCGCTCCTGTGGACCCTGCTCAACGCCTTCAAGACCAATGCCGACCTGCTGGTGTCAACGCCGAAGCTCATTTTCCAGCCTGTGTTCGACAATATGAGTTATGTGCTCAATCGTCGGTCGGTGGCGCGCGCACTTACCAATTCGTTGATCATCTGCTCGAGTGCGGTCGTGCTTGGCGCCGTGCTCGGTGTACCGGCGGCCTATGTAATTGCCCGGTTCAAGAACAGGATTACGGCGGAGGCGCAGTTCTTCGTTCTGTCGCTGCGCTTCCTGCCGCCCGTCGCAATTGCTATTCCCATGCTGGTCATCTGGCTCGGCCTTGATCTCTACGACACACGTCTGTCCCTGATCGTGACCTATCTCATCGTGACAGCCTCGATCACCATCTGGCTTTCCGTGCCAGCTTTCGAGCGTGTCAGCCTGCACGTTGAAGAAGCTGCCCGGGTGGATGGACTTGGCCCTTATGCGACCTTCTTCCGCATCGCCTTGCCGATTGCCCGTTTCCAGGTCTTCGGCGCCATCGCCTTTTCCTTCGTCCTCGTCTGGAACGAGTTCCTGCTTGCCATGATGCTCACGACCTCGAAGGCAAAGACTCTGCCGATCATCGCGTCCGAGATGTCTCAGCTTGGCATGAACGTGCCCTGGGGCATTCTGAACGCCGCCGTCGTCCTGTTGTCGCTGCCACCGCTGATCCTGCTCGGGGTACTTGCGGGTGGCCTCAACGCCGCATTTTCCAAGAAAACTGATCAAGGTTGACTGACCCATGAAAGCACTTGTCCTCGAACATGTCGGCGAACTTTCCCTGCGCGATATCGAAATTCCTCAAGAGTTGGGGCCGGATGACGTTCGCATTCGTATCCACACTGTTGGCGTCTGCGGCAGCGACGTGCACTACTACACCCATGGTCGCATCGGTGACTTCGTCGTGAACGAGCCCATGGTTCTCGGCCACGAGGCAGCAGGAACCGTCACCGAGACCGGCGCCAACGTCACCCATCTAAAGCCCGGCGACCGCGTCTGCATGGAACCAGGCATCCCCGATCCCAAATCGCGTGCGTCGCGGCTCGGCCTCTATAACGTTGATCCTGCCGTGACATTCTGGGCAACGCCGCCGGTGCACGGCGTCTTGTGCCCGGAGACAGTCCATCCGGCAAGTTTCACCTACAAGCTGCCTGACAATGTCTCCTTCGCGGAAGGCGCGATGGTTGAACCATTTGCCGTGGGCATGCAGGCGGCCGCCCGGGCGAAGATCACGCCCGGCGATACGGCGGTTGTTACAGGCTGCGGAACCATCGGCATCATGGTGGCACTGGCTGCCCTTGCCGGCGGCTGCTCGCGAGTGCTGATCTCGGACATTTCCGCAACAAAACTTAAACTGGCCGAAAGTTATGGCGGCATCACTGGTATCAACCTCAAGGAGGTCGATCTCATTGAGACCGTCAACGAGGCGACAGAAGGCTGGGGAGCCGATATCGTCTTTGAATGCTCCGGCGCACCGGCCGCGGTCCGTGATCTCTTCAAGGTCGTGCGCCCGGGCGGAACAGTCGTTATTGTCGGCCTGCCGCCGGAACCCGTCGCGGTAGACCTTGCGGCGGCCTGCTTCCGCGAATGCCGTATTGAAACGGTTTTCCGCTACGCCAACGTGTTTGACCGTGCACTGGCGCTGATCGCCGCAGGCAAGGTCGACCTGAAGCCATTGGTTTCCGGCACCTATGCCTTTGATCAATCGATCAAGGCCTTCGAAAGGGCGGCCGAAGGCCGGCCAGAGGACGTAAAGCTGCAGATCGTCGTGGACGGGGAGACGAAGTGATGGCCACTGTTGAGTGCCGGGGGATCAGGAAAGTCTATGGTTCGCTTGAGGTCATGCGGGATTTTGACCTGAAGATCGACAACCACGAATTCGTCGTCTTTCTCGGCCCGTCAGGCTGCGGAAAATCCACCATGCTGCGGATGATTGCCGGGCTTGAAGAGATTTCAGGCGGGGATCTGCTCATCGGTGGCGAGCGGATGAACGATCGCGATCCGGGTGACCGGGGCATCGCGATGGTGTTCCAGAACTACGCGCTTTACCCCCATATGAGCGTGCGGGACAATATCACTTTCGGTCTCGAGAGGGCCGGAATAGGAAAAGCCGCGATCGATCAGCGCCTGGCGCCTGTGGTCGACGCGCTCGGTCTTGGCGTCTATCTTGCGCGCAAGCCGACGGAACTGTCCGGCGGACAGCAGCAGCGTGTGGCCATCGCCCGCGCCATGATCAAGACCCCGGAGGTCTTCCTGTTTGACGAACCGCTTTCAAACCTTGATGCCAAGCTGCGCGGCAGCCTGCGGGTCGAGATCGCGCGCCTCCACCGCGACCTGAAAACGACAAGCATATATGTCACTCACGACCAGCTCGAAGCCATGACGCTTGCCGACCGTATTGTCCTGATGAAGGACGGCCGTATTGAGCAGATGGGCACGCCCGAAGAAATTTATCAGGCGCCTCGGACAGTGTTTGCTGCCGGCTTCATCGGCACACCGAACATGAATTTCCTTCGGTTGCAGATGACGCAGGAGTGGCTCGGCGACAATCTTGTCAGGTTTACAGCTCCGGCAGGCCTCCGTTCCGGTGAGGTTACCGTTGGAATTCGGCCCGGATCATTTCGCATAAACCAGGATGCTCAAGCCTTTCGCGGCACCGTCGAGCGGAACGAGTTCCACGGTGAGACACGTCTGATCTGCCTGAAAAACGACCGCCACGAGATCAATATTTCTGTTCCTGCGGACATAAGACCCGCCATCGGCGAGGTGCTTGGTGTTGAAGTGGCATCGTCCGACCTACACGTGTTTGATCCCGGCACGGGACTGAGGTTGATTTAAACCCAATCAGGTGGGACCTTCAATCACGTCGCGCAGGGCAACTGGACGCCTACAATCCGCCTGGCCTTTTGCGGATGGCCTGTGACCGGGGCCGCAAAACGTCCTTTAATCCTGGTAGGGTCGGTTACCCTGAAGAGACGGGCAGCGCCAAGCATTCGCGGACGAGCAATTCATTGGGATATTGAAAGAGCAGTATAGCGGCTGATATCAGCCGTAAACACGCAATATGCAGGCTGCGATTTATGACCGAACGGTTGCCATACCGAGCGGCCTTACCAGTGAGGTCGGCAAGCATGACCTAAATTTCTCGGGCGGTGAAAGACGGCCAATTGCCATGGCAAGAACCTTATTCTGGTCCTGCTCTTATTTTCCTTACTGAGGCCAGCCCAGCGTGAAACGACGGAACCGACAGCCCGTGCCGGCGACGTCACTATAACCGCGATCACCCATCGTACAGCATTAATCACTATGAAGGATCAAGTGATCAACTGAGGCGGCAGAGAGATGAGACCGCAGCAAAAATGCGGGCTGGCATGCACGAAATGGATCGGCGGATGTACTGCCCGCTGATGTATTCACGCCATCAAAAGAGCAAACGAAATATTCAGTTGAACTCTCGTGGGAGTTTCAATCCGGCGGCGCTTGAAATCATCGTCGCTGTCCGTTTCGGACACATCCTGACAACGGATCAGCATCCCCCGATTCAACGGCAGAAATGACCCCGTAATTTTAGCGATCCGGCTGGCCGCTTAAATCTTTCTCATTCGTCCAATAAATGGTCAAATCCCACAAATTGCACCGAACCAAAAGCCCGGTTCTTGCAGGAAATCGAGATTGGCACGCTGTTTGCTTGTGACTGATTTGACCGTTTTGACTGATTTGACGGTTTATTCAAAATAGAAAAGGGGAACTCGATGGGTTCAGAATTCAGTCGTCGTCGCTTCCTGCAAGGATCCGCGGGCGCAGCCGCCGTCGCTGGCTACATGCAGATCAATCCTGACTTCTTCATCTCGCCGGCCTTCGCTCAGGCCGGCAAGACCATGACGTTCCTGTCGGCCGAAAACATTACCGGCAACTGGGACCCGACCGCTCATACGACACTTTCTCAGAAGAATATCGAAGGTTTCGTCATGGGCTTTCTTACCCGCACGCCGATGAAACTCGATGATCCCGGCGCGGTGGTGTACGAACTGGCCACCGACATCAAGCTGCTTGACCCGCACCGGCTACAGATCAAGCTGCGCGAAGGCATCGTCTTCCATGACGGCAAGAGGTTCAAGGCAGAAGACGTCAAGGCAACTTTCGAATACGGCTCCAGGGCAGATCGTCCGGCGCAGTGGTATCCCGGCCCGACCGAGACGCTGACGATCGAAACACCTGACGATTACACCGTCATCGTCGACACATCCAAGGGCGGCTATCCGGCCCATCTCTTCATCTTTCTTGCATCCTTCCTGCCGATCATGTCGGCCAAGGACGTCGCCGGCGGCCCAGGCGGCCCGCTCTCCCAGCGGCTCAACGGCACCGGTCCTTTCAAATTCGTCGAACAGCGCGGCAACGACACCGTGATGCAAGCCTATGACGGCTACTTCAAGGGCAAGCCAGCCATTCCCGGCATCAACTTCACTTTCACAGGCGACTCCACCACCCGTATGTTGTCGCTGATGAACGGCCAGGCTTCGATCGTTGAACGTCTGGAGCCTGAACAGGTTGACACGATCAAGGACAATCCGGCGATTTTCATCAACAAGGTCGTTTCGGTCGAGAACAAGTATCTGTGGTTCCGCTGCTCGAAACCGCCTTTCGACGATCCGCGTATCCGTCTTGCCGCCTGCCATTCGATCGATCGCGACATGATCATGGAACTGATGGGCTCGGCCGGCCATGCCTCGTCGAATTTCGTCTCGCCGGTCAAATTCGGCTATGTCGATCTGGCGAACTACCCGAAATTCGACCCCGAGAAGGCCCAGGCCCTGCTCGCCGAAGCCGGTTTCCCAAACGGCAAGGGCCTGCCGCCACTTGAATACATCACGTCCGTCGGCTTCTATCCGAAGACCAAGGAATATGGCGAGATGCTGACCGCCATGCTGCAGGAGCAGGGATTTAACGTCAGCCTGACCGTGCTTGAACCTGCGGCCTGGAACGAGCAACTGTACCATCGCCCCGGCGGCGGCCCGGGCCATATGGTCGATTGCGGCTGGTCGACAGCGTCTCCGGAACCGGATCTGGTCCTGCGCACCCATTTCCATTCCACCTCGCACCGCATCTGCGGCATTGAGGACAAGGAGATCGATGCCAGCCTCGATAAGGAACGTTCGGCACCGACGCTGGAAGAGCGCAAGAAGATCCTTCAGGAAGAGACCATGCCTCTCATCACCGCCAAGATGCCGGCACTCTCGCTGTTCACATCCGTGATGATCCACGCAATGCAGAAGGACTTTGAGGGCATGTACATCTATCCCGACGGGTCGATCGACGCGGCCAAACCTGCTGCCTGACCGTGATCAGCCACACGCCGCGATCAGGCGGCGTGTGGACTTGCCCGTGACTTTTCGAGCGGAGTGACTGAATGTTTGCCGTGAACTTCCTGATGCGACGCCTCATGCAGGGCGCCATCATCATATTCCTTGTGTCCTTGCTGATCTTTACCCTCTTGCGGGTGGTGCCGGGTGACCCGGTACGCCTTATGGCGGGCGGCATGGCGCCCGAAGCACTGATCGAAAAGATCGCAACCGACATGGGCCTTCGCGATCCCATACTGGTGCAATTCGGTCGCTACATGGGCGGTGTGGTTCGTGGCGATCTTGGCCAGTCCTTCGTGCGCCCGGCAAACGGCGCCTCGACCGGTGGCGCGACATTCAACGACTCAACTCGCGGCGAACGAGCAAAGGTCTTCGACCTGATTTTCGATGCACTTCCAATGACGCTTCAACTGGCGGCCGTGACACTGGTGATTGCACTGATCTTCTCGGCAATCATCGGCATTGCCGGCGGGCTTTCGATCGGCAGATGGCCAGACAAGCTTGCCTTCTACATTTCATCGATATTCATCTCGCTGCCGAATTTCTGGCTCGGCATCGTTCTGGCATTGCTTTTCTCGGTGAAGCTCGGATGGCTTCCTGCCATTGGCTATCAGGGTTTTGCCTACACAATCCTGCCGGCAATCGTGCTGGCGGTCGAATTGTCTCCGGTGCTGATCCGCACGCTGGTCAGTTCCGTATCCAGCCAGATGATGGAGCCCTATGTGGCAGTCGGACGCGTACGTGGCCTGAGCCGTTCGCGGATCATCTCCAACCATGCCCTGCGCAACGCCTCGGTGCCGCTTCTCAACCTGCTCGGTGTGCAATTCTCCAGCCTGCTCGGCGGGGTCATCATCGTCGAATATATCTTCGATTATCCCGGGCTCGGCCTTCTGACCATCAACGCCGTGCTGCAGCGCGACTTTCCGTTGATCCAGGGTATCGCGATCGTCACGAGCGCCATTTTTGTACTGATCAACATTGTCGTCGATCTCGTCGCAACAACCATCGATCCGAGGCTTGAATACTGATGTCCATCACATCCGCACTCGACACCCCGATCATTTCTAAAATGGCAAGCCGCTCGATTGCGCGCCGCATATTCGATCGCGCCGCATCGACGCCCGGTTTTCGCATTGGTCTTGCGATCTTCCTGCTGCTTGCGATTGCCGCCGCACTTTATCCGGAAATCAGTGGCGTCGACCCGACAAAGATGGATGTGAAGGCCCGCCTTCTGCCGCCACTTTTCTTCGGCGACAACTGGAGCTGGGGCCACCCGCTTGGCACCGATCAGATTGGCCGCGACATGCTGGTGAGGTCGCTTGTCGGCCTGCGTTATTCCTTCCTGATCGGGATTGCATCGGTTGCAGTGACACTCATCATCGGCTGTGCCCTCGGCACGATTGCCGGTTACTTCGGCGGTCGTATCGACATGCTGATCATGCGTCTGACCGATGCGCAGCTATCTATTCCGATGATCATTCTGGCGATCGCCGTTCTTGGCGTGTCGCGCCCGACAATTCCGGCCATCGTCCTGGTGCTTGGTCTCTCAAGCTGGCCGGTCTATGCGCGCATCATGCGCAGCATTGTGATGACGGAAAGGCAACGGGAATATGTGCGCGCTGCCAAACTTGGGGGCTCGACCGATTTCCGCATTATCGTCAGCCTGCTTCTGCCGCTGCTCCTGCCGCCGGTGATCTTCACCTCGGTGCTTGATGTGGCGCGCATGATGATCTTTGAATCGACACTCGGCTTCCTCGGCCTGGGTGTCCAGCCGCCGACCCCGACCTTCGGCAATATCATTGCCGATGGCCGAAAGTATCTTCTGAACGCCTGGTGGATCGCAACCATGCCCGGCATTTTCCTCGGCCTCACTTTAACCAGCATCAATCTCATAGGCGCTTCGCTGGAACGGGCCCGCAACACCATTCACGGAGGGTCCGAGTGATGATCAAGCCGCTTCTTGAGCTGCAAAACCTCACCGTTAATGCCGGTCGCTCGGACAAGGCGAAGATTATTCTGGACAATATCTCCTTCAGCCTCGCGCCGCGAGAGATCGTCGGTGTGGTCGGGGCCAGCGGAGCCGGCAAGACGGTGCTGTCCAAGGCAGTCGTCAACTGGCTGGAACCGCCGCTTTCCGTGCGTTCCGGCAGCGTCCTCTTCGAAGGCAAGGATATTTACGGCATCTCCGAGAACGAGATGCGTACCCTGCGCCGCCGGGTCGCCTATGTCGGCGCCAATCCGATGGGTGCACTCGATCCGACACTGCCGGTCGGCGTCCAGATCGTCGAGAAGCTGCGTGCGGTCGTTCCAGGAACCTCGTGGAAAGAGGCGGAAAAGCGCACGATCGAGCTTCTGGAGGCCGTCCGCATTCCCTCGGCCCGCAGCCGTTTCAGCGACTACCCTTCGCAGTTTTCCGGCGGCATGATGCAGCGCGCACTGATCGTTGATGCGTTGGTAACGAACCCGGCGCTGCTGATTGCAGATAACGTCACCCAGCCGCTCGACGTTACCGTCGCAGCCCAGGTCATCCGTCTGATGAAGGAACTGACAGATGGTTTCAATACCGCTGTGCTGTTCGTCTCCTCCTCCCTTCCCGTTGCCCGCGAAGCCTGCAACCGGATTTTGGTGATGGAGAAAGGTCGCATCGTCGAGGAACAGGAAACCGAAAGGCTGATCGCCGCCCCTGCATATGCCTATACGAAGGAGCTTGTCGAACAGACGCCGAAGATCTGGATCGAAAAGACCGAGATGCCGCGTCTCAACGACAAACGCGACGTTGTCTTGAGCCTGCGCGATGCCTCACAGGTCTACAGGGTAAAGAAGAAGACCGGCTTCGGTGGCTTCAACCATGTGCGTGCGGTTCGCAACGTCACCTTCGATGTCCGGCGCGGCGACAGTTTCGCGATCGTCGGTGAATCCGGTTGTGGCAAGTCGACGCTGATGCGGCTTCTGAGCAGGCTGGAACTGCCGAGCTCCGGCCAGGTTCTATGCGGTGCCGACGATATCGCCATGCTCGGTGGCAAAGACCTTCTGACCTTCCGCAAGAAGCTGCAAATGGTACTGCAGGATCCGTTCGGTTCCCTGCCGCCACGCACATCGGTCGGGAAGATGCTGGAGGGCCCGCTTCGCACGCACGGATGGAAGGACAGTGCCCAAATTCGTGAGCGGGTGCTCAAGGTCATGGGCGAAGTCGGCCTCTCCGCCGATCTCTACGAGGAATTGCCGATCGGCCTGAGTGCCGGCCAGCGCCAGCGCATCAATGTTGCCCGTGCGCTGGTTCTGGAGCCTGAAATACTGATCATGGACGAAACGCTTTCTGCCCTGGACCAGACAGAACAGTTCAAGCTTCTCGATCTTTTCCAGAAGCTGCAGAAGGAATACGACCTCACTTACATCTTCATCTCCCACGACCTTGCGATGGTCCGCAAGGTCTGCAACCGGGTGGCGGTAATGTATCTCGGCGAGGTCTTCGAACTGGCTGATAACGAGCGGTTGTTCTTCGATCCTGGACATCCGTACACAATGGCGTTGCTCAGCGCGATGCCGACACTTGAAGAACGCCGCTACAAAGCGGAAGACTGCCTTCTGGAAGGTGAACCACCAAGCCCGATCGATATTCCTCCAGGTTGCAGCTTCAAGTCGCGCTGTCCGCGTGCGATGGAGAGATGCGGCAGCCTGCAGCCCGCGCTTACCGCGCGTGGCAGCCAGGATTTCGCCGCCTGTCATCTCATCCAGCCATTGGCTCTCGATGACGCAACCCGTCAAATGGCTTTAGCCTGACCATGGTTGCGGCGCCACAGACGGGGCCGCGACGATCACTAGAATCCAGGGTGCATTCATGAGTTTCACCGAACATCGCCTCAAGCTTATCCTCGACATGCTGAAGCAAACCCAGCGCGTCAATGTGAGGGAGCTTGCCGATTATCTGCAGGTCAGCCAGGAGTCGATCCGGCGCGACCTCAAGGAACTTGAGATGCGCGGTTATGCCCGCCGCGTCTATGGCGGCGCGGTCCTTGACCAGCAGGAAAGCGATCAGCCGTTTACCGACCGACTGCGTGTCAGCTCACGCGAGAAAGCCAAGATCGGCGAGGCCGCAGCGTCGCTGGTCGAGGACGGCATGAAGGTGTTCATCGATACCGGCACCACAACGATTGCCTGCCTGAAACATATCGAGACGCGCAAGGACTTGACCGTTGTCAGCAATTCGCTGGCGGTCGCAGCCCACTTCTTCAATCTGCCGCAGGCAAGTGTGCGGGTTCTTGGCGGTCGCATGCGCCCAGATTATCAGGCGACATACGGCCATGAGACCGTGGCCGCGCTGAAGGAGCATTTCTTCGATCTCGCGATCATCGCCATCAGCGCCATTCACGCCGAACGCGGGTTCATGGATTTCGGCGAGGACGAGGCGATCCTGCGCCGCTTCGCCAAGGCCCAGGCAAAACGTTCGATCATTGTTGCCGACAGTTCCAAGTTTGGTCGCCTCGGCTCCATCCACACATTCGGCCTCAGCGAAATCGACGCGGTGGTGACCAGCGGCGTCATCGCGCGGGAATTTTCAGATCAATTCAATCAATCCAAAGTGGAAATCATACATGCCTGACGTCTCCTCCTCCCCTGTCCCGATCAATGCCGAGCGGCTCCAGATGCTGATGGAGACCCTCTCCACTTTTGGCGGCGGCCCCGATGGCTCGATGACCCGCCTGACGCTTTCCAGGGAAGACGGAATGGCGCGCGACTGGCTGGGGCACTGGTTTGCCGAAAACGGCTTCGAGCAGGCCGTGGACTCGATCGGCAACCAGTTCGGCAAGATGACCTTGGCGGGCGCAAATGCGCCCGTCATCATGGTCGGTTCCCATATCGACAGCCAGCCGAACGGCGGTCGGTTCGACGGAGCGCTTGGTGTCATCGCCGCCTGCGAGGCGGTTTTGTCCGTCAGCGAACGTCTCAAGGCGGAAGGCAGGTTGTCCGCCTGCAACTTCCAGATCGTCAACTGGACCAATGAGGAAGGCGCCCGTTTCCAGCCGAGCCTGCTCGGCAGCAGCGTGTTTACCGGCGCCATTGACCTGGAATGGGCGCTGGAACGGGCCGACGGTGATGGCATTACGGTGCGCCAGTCGCTGGAAGAGATCGGTTATGCTGGCAAGGAAAAGGTGGAAATTCCCGACGCATTGATCGAGCTGCATATAGAAGGTGACACGACGCTCAGCCGCGCCGGGGAGCGGTTCGGTATCTTCACGCGGTTCTGGGGCGCGACAAAATATCGCCTCGCCTTCCATGGACGCCAGGCACATACCGGCGCAACCCCGATGGCAGATCGCAAGGATGCGCTGCTTGCTGCTGCCTATCTGATCGCCGATCTCAAGCAGATATCGACCGAACACGGGCTGGACCTGCATACGTCGGTTGGCCGCCTGGAAGTCTTCCCCAATTCACCCAATGTCGTGCCGGCCGAAGCCGTGCTGTTCATCGAGCTGCGCTCGGGATCGCCAGACGTCCTGACGGAGGCGGAACGCAAGATGAAGATCAAGATCGAGGAAGCGGCGATGAAAGCCGGCGTCACCTCGGAGGTCCGCTCCATCGACCGCCGCAAGGCGGGAAGGTTCGCGCCGGGCCTGGTGACGCTTGCGCAAAGTGCTGCGGCGCATCTCGGCCAGAGCGCCCGTCACCTCGATACGATCGGCGGCCATGATGCCGTTGCCGTCTCTGATGTCTGCCCGGCGGTGGTTCTGGCGGTTCAGAGCCGTGACGGCGTCATCCACCACCCGACCGAGTATACCTCGCCTGAAGACCAGGCCCTTGGCACGCAGATAGTGGCGGACATGCTTTACAAGATCGCCTGCGAAGGTTTGAAAGTTGTCGAACTCAGCGAGGCTGCCGAATGAAGAGATCGGGCTCTCCTCAATCACCGATGGAAGCCCGCGCGGAGAAGGCGCTTTCAGTCTTTTCCGCAGTGATTGGCGACACCCCTTCCTATGCGCCGGCGACGGCAGCTGTCGCATCGCCGTCCTATCATGCCGTCGAATCCTGCGGTTTCGTGGTCGCGCCGACAGACGGGGAGGCACGCTATTTCCTGCGTCTCGGTGCCGATGAGGTAACCGATCTCGTGGATGCCGAGACCGCAAATGCTGCGGCACACCGTTTTCACAGCCTTGGTCTTTCGCCAGAGCCGATTGGTTACGATGCTGGGACGGCCAGCATGCTGTTTGCCCGACTTGGCGACGGCTGGCGAGCGGCAAGGATCGACGATCTGATGCAGCCGCAAACTGTTGCCCGACTGATCGAGATGCAGACGACGATTGCAGGGGGTGTTTCCACCGGCCGAACATGGTCAGTCTTCGACGGCATCGATCAGCTCTGGGCGATCGTGAGTGCCGGTGACGCCAGCCTGCCCGGCGATGTCGAATGGATGCTCTCCTGGATGACGCCGATCCGCGAGGCAGTTTCAGCGGCCGGCCTGGACCTGAAACCGGCCCATGGTGATCCGCAGGTTTCGAATGTCATGCTGGGCCCAGACGTGAAAATGCAGATCGTGGACTTCGACATGGCCGCCGACATCGACCCCTACTACCAGCTCGGCGTTCAGATGAACGAACTCTACCAGTTCGAAAGCCAGATGAGGCCGTTGCTGGAAATGCACGATGGAGGTTTCAGCGAAAGAAACTTCAACCGCTGCCGTGTCTATGCGGCGGCAGACGACCTCTACTGGGCGTTGCGCAGCCTCGTACTGGAGCTTCGTTCGCCGCCGCGGGGTGTCGAATTCCTGAAATATGCCGGCTGGCGGTTCCTGCGTTGCCGAATGCTGCTCGGCCAGCCGGATTTCGAGGCCAGGCTGAGAGCGCTCTAGGCGTACGAGAACGATAACGGGCTAGAAACAATAACGGGAACAAGCCTATGAATGAACTGGGAATGGCACGATCCGATGCCGAACGGGCAGTTGAGGCTGCAATCATCCAGGTACCACCTTGGGAAGGACGGCGGCTGCGCTACAGTCCGGTTTCCGGCGGAATCAGCAACACCAATTTCCGCATCGAGGTCGAAGGCGAAGAGCGTGGCTATTTTCTAAAGATTCCCGGCCGCGGCACCGAGATGTTCATCGATCGCAAGGCCGCCGCTGCCGCCAGCAAGCAGGCAGAAGTGATCGGAATCGGCCCGAAGACATTCGACTATCTCGATCACCTCGACATCGAAATCGCCGAGTTCATCGACGGTCGCCGCGCCTCGACACATAGGGATTTTGCAGACCCGGCGATCCGCAACGAAGCGGTGCGCGTCTACCGGCAGTTTCACGATGCCCCTGCCCTGCCGCTGACAAAAACCGTCTTCGACATGATCGAGGAACATTTCGACCAAGTGCGCCAGCTTGACGGCCACTGGCCGCTCGACCACGACTGGCTCTTGCGCAACTACAGACAGGCGCGCGCCGCGCTTGAGGCATCCGGGCTCGATCTGGTTCCCTGTTTCAACGACCCGATGCCGGGCAATTTCCTGATCGGTGACGACAAGTCGATCAAGCTGATCGATTTCGAATATGCGTCGAATAATGAGAGGCTCTACGATCTCGCGATCTGGAGTGGCGAGATGTTCTATTCCGAGGCGACCGACTGCGAGATAATCGAGGAGTATTTCGGTCGTTACGACAAGGCGCATCACGCTCGCTTCATCGTCCACAAGGCACTCGCCGACATCAAATGGAGCACCTGGGCGATGGTACAAAACCGGATATCGACCCTCGATTTCGACTTTTACAAGTACGGAATCTGGAAGCATATGCGCGCCCGCTCGATCATCCACGACCCCCGTTGGCCCCTGTTCCTGAAAGCCCTTTGATGCCAGTCACCGATATCAGCCCGCAAGAAGCTGCGACCTATATCACCTTCGCCGCGGAACTTGCCGACGCCGCGCGTCCGCTGGCGCTCTCCTATTTCCGGACCCCGCTCGACGTTATCTCAAAACTCGACGATAGCCCGGTGACAATCGCCGACCGGACGATCGAAAAACATCTCCGCGAGATGATCGAGGCGCGTTTTCCCGATCACGGCATCCATGGTGAGGAGTTCGGCGTAAAGGCAGGTAACGCCTTTACATGGGTGCTGGACCCGATCGACGGCACCAAGAGCTTCATCACCGGTTTCCCGCTGTTTGGTACGCTTGTCTCACTGACATTTCAGGAAAAGCCATTCTGTGGTCTGATCGATATTCCAGCCACCGGCGAACGCTGGCAGGGCCGGCCGGGAGAGACACTCTTTGCTGGCAAGCCGGCCCACGCCAGCGGCTGCGAGAACATCTCAAGCGCCCGTTTTTATACGACTTCGCCGGACATGTTCGTGGACAGCGAAGCTGAAAGCTTCGAGCGTCTCTCCCGCAAAGCCAGGCTGCGACGTTTCGGTGGAGACTGCTACATCTATGGTCTGATCGCTTCCGGCCATTGCGACATCGCTCTCGAGACGGGACTTAAACCTTACGACTACATGGCTCTCGTGCCCGTTGTGACGGGTGCCGGCGGATGCATTACGGACTGGCGGGGAAATGCGCTTTCGATCCATTCCGACGGACGGGTTCTGGCGTCGGCCACCCCGAGACTTCATGACGAAGCCCTGGCCCTCCTCAACCGGTGACGTGAACAAATGCCCTATACGACGACAATCGAGCAGACTGTCTTCCGCTTTGATGACTTGAAAATGCTGCTTGCGAAAGCAACCCCGGAGCGCTCCGGCGACCAGCTGGCCGGCATTGCGGCGCAAGGCCCGGTCGAGCGCTTGGCAGCCCAGATGGCGCTGGCCGATCTCCCCTTGAAAGCATTTCTCGGCGAGGAGCTCATTTCGTCGGAGGATGACGAGGTTTCCCGACTGATCGCGCAACGGCACGATCCGGCAGCCTTTTCCGCAGTTTCCTCGCTTACTGTCGGTGAATTGCGCGAATGGCTGCTCAAGCCCGAGACGTCGCATGAGCGGCTGGAGGCGGTGACCTTCGGACTGACGCCGGAAATGGTCGCGGCCGTGTCGAAGATCATGCGCCTGCAGGACATGATAGCTGTTTCTGCCAAGCGACGTGTCGTGACGCGATTCCGAAACACGATCGGGCTCGCCGGGCGGCTTTCCACCCGCAACCAGCCCAACCACCCGACCGATGACAGCCGCGGTATCATCGCGTCTGCCATCGACGGGCTGCTGATGGGGTCGGGAGATGCCGTGATTGGCGTCAATCCCGCGACCGATGCGACGGATGACTATATCCGCATCGTTTCCTTGCTCGACGAATTGCGGGAAAAGCTTGCGATCCCGACACAGACCTGTTGCCTTGGCCATGTAACGACGGCGATCCAGGCAATCGAACGCGGTGCGCCGGTCGATCTCGTCTTCCAGTCGGTGGCGGGATCGGAAAAGGCCAATCGCGGCTTCGGCATCGATCTGGCGCTTCTGAAGGAGGCACATGAGGCGGGGCGGTCGCTTGGTCGTGGCATGCCGGGCGCAAACGTCATGTATTTCGAGACTGGGCAGGGCGCGGCGCTTTCGGCCGATGCGCATTTCGGCGTCGACCAGCAGACGATGGAGGCACGTGCCTATGCCGTGGCGCGCGAGTTCGATCCACTGCTCGTCAATACGGTCGTCGGTTTCATCGGGCCGGAATACTTGTTCAACGGCAAGCAGATCATCCGTGCCGGCATCGAGGATCATTTCTGCGGCAAGCTCCTTGGCCTGCCGATGGGCGTCGACGTCTGCTACACCAACCATGCCGATGCTGATCAGGAAGACATGGATACGCTGTTGACGCTCCTCTGCGCAGCCAATGTCAATTTCGTCATCACCGTTCCCGGCGCCGACGATATCATGCTGAACTACCAGTCGTTATCGCATCACGATGCCGTCTATTGCCGCGAGACGCTGAAGCGGCCACCCGCACCAGAGTTCGAGAAATGGCTTTTCGAAATCGGCCTGACCGATCCAGATGGCGCGCTGGTCGGCGAGCCTGTCGCGCTTTCCAATTATGTCCGCAACAGCGCATTCATCGGAGCCTGACATGGAAGAGGTGCGAGAACCCACTGCTGCCGGAAAAAACCTCACTATCAAGGATATGACCGATGCGCGTGTTTCGCTCGGCCGTCATGGCGCGGGTCTTCCGACACGCGCTCAACTCGCATTCCTTCTCGACCACGCGCGGGCACGCGAAGCGGTCTGGACGAGCGTCGACCGGCCCTCGCTGGCAGACAGGCTCGATCGTCTCGGCCTTCCGGCTGTCAATGTCGATAGCATGGCAAGTGACCGCAGCACCTATGTGCGGCGGCCGGATCTTGGCCGGCGGCTTGCGGCGGAATCCGAAAAACGGCTGAAACATGAGAGAACGATCAATGGCTATGATGTCGCAATTATCGTCGCGGATGGCCTGTCGTCCCACGCGATCGATCTCAATGCCGTGCCGTTGATCGAGGCGCTTGTTCCGAAGCTCGCTATCCTGAACCTGACCGCTGCACCAATTGTGCTGGCGAGCCAGGCGCGCGTCGCGCTCGGCGATCCTGCCGGTGAGGCATTAGGTGCAAAACTGACGATCGTGCTTGTCGGCGAACGTCCGGGACTTTCAGCTGCCGACAGCCTCGGTGCTTACATCACTTACGGTCCCAAGTCGGGAAACCTGGATTCCAGCCGAAATTGTGTCTCCAATATCAGGGATGGTGGTCTGCCGGTCTGCGAAGCTGCCGAGATCATTGCGACGCTGACCAGGGATATGATGAGGACCCGCGTCAGTGGCGTGGCGCTCAAGGCTGCCATGGTGGAGTTTCTCGAAAGACATGACAATTCGCTTCCAGCTAAAGACCTACTGACTATTTGAAGTCTTTGCGGTGCGAAGCCTTCGGGACGTGGCCCATCTGCTTTGGAAGGATTGCGGCCTGTCGTCGAAAGTCCAGTCGACTGCCTTGTGTTGAGTGCGGAGACAATAGTCCCTGCACTCAACATCATCGTTCGCAAGCTGCCGTGCTAGCCGGCAGAGAACTTCTGGACGGCGGTTACGTCGAAATAGTCCCGCCATTCGACAATCTTGTCGCCTTCGAGCTCGAAAATTCCCATGATCATCACGCGCCCGATTTCACTGCCGTCGGCGCGCTCGAACCGGTCAAGCCTTTCGGTGAGAACGCGGGATCCATCGGCGGCAATCGCGAGCATATCGATATGGACTGTCGATATTCCCAGCGATGTCTCCAGTCCGTCGATCATCGCAATGGCCTCGTCGGCGCCCGTCGTGACTGACACGCCTTCATTGACCCAGCGCGTGGCGGGTGTGAACCAGCGGCGCACGGCTGGCCTTCCGCCGTCTTCAACGAACGTGGCGCAAAAAGCCGAAACGGTTTCGATTGGGGTGGGCATGGCAGTTTCTCCTGGGCCATCAGAAGCCCCGTTGGCCTCTGTCTTGCCGCGATATTAGGATTTCGACCCCAATGCCACGATGCCGAAACTTCCGGCACTCTTGCCTGATCTTCCGGAATACTTGATAAAACTGGGCAATCGACTTAGGGTGACTCCATGAGCGAACTCGACAAAATACGCGCCATCGCCATGCGTCATGCTGGCCGTCCCAGTCTTAAATTGCCGCGACTGTTCGCGTATACTCTCGACCATACGACCGAGGTCGATCCGCTGATCTACGATCCTGCGGCGTCCCTGGTGATCCAGGGTACGCAGCGCATGTTTATCGGCGACAAGATGTTTGAATACGGACCCGGCCAAAGCATGATCGTCGCAGCCGAGATTGCCGCCTTGGGCCAAGTTTGCGAAGCGTCGCCAGACAGACCGTTTGTCGCAATCGGTTTATATCTGGACCCGCCTATGCTGTCCGACCTCGTCCTTGAGATGGCGGCGATGCCGGAGTTACCGATGGAATCGGGATACGGCGTCAGCACCGCGAGCGCGCCGCTTCTCGGTGCTTGGGGGAGATTGGTAGAACTGCTCGATCGCCCATCCGAAATCCACGTTATGGCTCAGTCTCTGGAGCATGAGCTGATGTTTCGGCTACTGATGGGGCCGCATGGCGGCCTGCTGCGTCAGATTGCCGGGGCTGACTCGCGTCTGATGCACATCCGAAAGGCAATGGCCTGGATACGCGACCACTACGCCGAACGTCTCGATTTCAAGGCGGTCGCGGCACTTGCCGGCATGAGTGTATCCGTCTTTTACGATCGCTTCAAAGCCGTCGCCGCCGTCAGTCCGCTTCAGTATCAGAAATATATCCGGCTCCACGAGGCCCGCCGACGCATGATCGCGAACCAGGCAGGTGCAGCCGAAGTTGCGTTCGCCGTCGGCTATGAGAGCGCGTCGCAGTTCAGCCGCGAATACAGGCGTCTCTTCGGAGCGCCCCCGGGTCAAGACACCAAGCGAGCAAAGGCTGGCCTGGGGGGCATCAATCCGCCAAAAGCACCCGGTGCGCGGCCAGAGGTTGCTTGAACCGCTGACCGTAGTCCTGACTGACCGCTGCGACGACACTCGCTCGTAGAGTCAAAGCCTCGCGCCATCGCGTGACGCGCGGGAGACCCTGAGATATCGTCTGCGTTATGGCTGGGTCGATGAAACCGAAGTACCGGAAAAGAGGCGCGAACACCGCATCGACCATCTCGAAGATCGCGATGCCAGCGGCATGAGCCGCGCAAGCCTGCATCGCCATTTTCTGGCGATAACAGCGTTCAGTCCTAGTCAGTACCACAAGCATCTCAGATTGCAGGAGGCCCGACTAGCAGCCGGCCATAGCGCCTCGCAATTCACGACTGGAATGCAGGCGCTTTGCCCAGTTGCCAGAGTCAACTCTGTTACAGTCGAAACTACGGCGTTGCCGTCCACGGAAAGCGGACGTATCAGTCGGCATAGATGATGGAAATGTAGCACCACCGGGAACATGCTGTTGGGACGCCAAGAACATGGCAACCAGCTCGCTCTCGATCTTAAATGCCTGATCGGGTGCAATCGTCGGGCACCGCAACTAACGAAACGTTTGCTCAAGGCGTTAGCCTTATGTGCATATAAAGACAAAAACAGCGGGCTTTCACAGGCGACGGCTCGACGGAACAATGGACGCGCCCATATCTCGGGTGTAAGCTCACAACACACTACACGCATGCGATGAATCTCGAGGGGGACGGGAGGCGGCTATGCAGACGACGGTGTCCACGGCTTCAACTGCAGCACGAGACCCTCCGGGAGTAGAGGAAATCCGGTCGCAACTCGAACGCATCGTCGCGAGCGCGGAGTTTCCCGGCTTGGGGCGAAGTGCCGCATTTCTGCGATATGTTGTCGAGGAAGCCATCGCCGGGCGGGCCGCCCGCATCAAGGGTTACTCCATCGCAATTGAGGTATTCGGCCGCAATGAAAGCTTCACGCAGGACGATCCGGTCGTGCGGATCGAGGCCGCGCGTCTAAGGCGTTCGCTAGAACGTTATTATCTGGTGGAAGGTCACAAGGACCCGGTCAGGATCGACATACCGAAGGGCGGATATGCCCCGGTGTTCTCATTGAATACTGCGGTCGTTTCCAAGAAGGTCGATAATGGGTCCGTTCCGGCATCACAGCTATCGCCGATGGTCCGATGGTGGAGCGTGAGGCGGCTTTCACTTACTTGCCTTGCCCTGCTTACGGCTGCGTCTGCCTATCAATTCTCAAGTCACTCAAGATTGGCGCCAACAGAAGAGTTAGCCGAAAGCACGGCTCCCGACAGACCCGCCCTAATTGTGGCTCCTTTCGCCAATTTGGGCGATGGACCAAACGCCCAGTTATACAGCCTCGGGCTTACGGAGGAGCTTCTGACTGCCCTGCCCCGCTTCAAGGAGATCAAGGTCTTTGGTCGCGAGACGTCCAAAGCGCTGCCGTCGGACGTCGATGTATCCAAAGTTAGGGAAGAGCTTGGGGCCCGTTATCTTCTGACCGGGGGTGTGCGAACTGCTGGAAACAGCCTGCGCGTGACAGCCCGTCTTCTGGACACCGACGATGGCGAAATAGTCTGGTCCCGGGATTATGACAACGATCTCGGATCGAAAGACCTGTTTTCCATACAGGCGGACGTGGCCAGAAGAGTCGCCACCGCCATTGCGCAACCATATGGTGTGATGGCACAGGCCGACACCGCAAATCCTCCACCGCAGGATCTTGGTGCATACGAATGCAGCCTGCGCTTTTACGCATATCGTAGCGAGCTCAGCCCCGAAGAGCATGCACACGTTCGCGAATGCCTGGAAACATCCGTTGCGCGGTATCCGACCTTTTCCACTGCCTGGGCGATGCTATCAATCATCTATCTCGATGAAGACCGCTTCAAATTCAATAGGGGCCAAGGTCCGGAAACACCATTACAGCGGGCGCTTCGCGCGGCGCGGCGGTCGACCCAGCTTGATGCGAGCAACACGCGAGGGCTTCAGGCGTTGATGATGGCCCTGTTTTTCAACCGGGAGCTTACCGAGGCGATGCGAGTAGGCGAAGTGGCCCTCGCTACCAACCCCAACGACACCGAGTTGATGGGCGAGTTCGGCACCAGACTAGCCCTTGGCGGCCAGTGGCAACGGGGAGCCAACCTGCTTGATCAGGCTATCGCACTCAATCCAGGCGGCAGCGGCTATTATAACGGCACACGCGCTCTTGCAGCCTACATGCTCCACGACAATTCAACCGCCGTCCGCGAGATCACCAAGGCTGATATGCAAAAATTTCCGCTGTTTCATGCGGTTGCGGCGGTCATATACGCAGATGCCGGAATGATGGATCAAGCCCGGCACGAGGCAGAGATTTTCGTTCGAATGCGCCCGGACTTCCTGCCAAACGTCGTTGAAGAACTGGCGATGCGGAACGTACAGCCAGGTGATCGTGACCGACTGGTAGAGGGACTTCGCAAAGCCGGAATGCTGCCTCCCAAGGTTAAAGAACCCGCTGCGATAACCATCAGTGCTTCGGATTTGCAGCCGCGCTAGCGCAGAGGCTTAATACGCTGAAAATCGAAATGCCGCCCGCTGCGACGTACCAAACGGGCAGGTAGGAAAGGTGACGCCAATATCTCTTTCCTTCAGGCCTTTTTCGAACGCCCACATCTTACGCGGATACTTCCAGATCCACGCACCGCTGTAGAAATCAGACGAGCTGCGTTTTCATGGGTTTATCCTTCTCAGGTGCGGCCTTCTGGGCCACAGAATGGTGGCGAGCAACAGAGTGTAGGTCAAAGCTAACGCGATATAGACAATGCGGGTGGCGAAGCTTTCCGCAGCACTGCCAGGCAGGGGCGACACACCGAGCCCGAACAGGATAAGGAAAATCGTCAGAGCACCGGCAAACATCGGCGCCTCCCTGGTACGAGCTGCTGCCCGACCTCCCAGAAAGAGGGCAACGACAAGGACAATCAGAAAGATCGAGAACAGGCTGGGGCGAAGCGTGAGGATCGCATAAGCTAAAGATGCGAGGACGCCGCCGAATAGATTGACCATTATAAGCCCAACAGCTGCCCGCGTGCTTGCGGCGACGTCGAGCTGGCCGAGTAAGGATGCAACGGTGATCGGAATGACCGCCGCGGCCGTCAGATTGTCGCTCGTCAGGCAGATCACGACAGATGCCAGCAGGATCAGCGTATTGGCCAATGCTCTCAGCAGAGCCGGCGGCTGGTCGAAGGATGGCGCGGCACTTCCGTCCAGAACTACCGGTTCGGGAAAGATCGCATGGGCGAGCCACATCAAAAGCGTGCCCGACAACACGCCACCAACAAGAATCGAGAGGATGGAATTGGCCAACTCATCGTTCAAAATACCGAGCAGCGGAACGATGATCGCGACCACCAACACCAGAAAGACCGCAGGCCCGCCCTTTCCCGACGCCTGTAAGGCAAAACACAGGAAATAGGTTAGCCCCAGAAGCAGGAGAAAGGGAACAGGACGATTGCCGAGGCTGCTGGTCAAGATCATCATCGCCATTCCCGCGACCAGAATGACGAGCGCCGCGCCAAGTGTCTTGGCAAGCGGCATCGGTCGAGAGCTTCCCAGCAGAAATTGCGCGGCGAAAAGCGGCCCGAGGAACGGAACAAAGGCCCCCCAATACACCGCCAGCACAAAGCCGATCGAAACCGCAAGAGCGACCCGCAATCCTTTTCGTTTCTGCTGGGCGGCGGTGCTGTCAGTTGACATAGGTGAGCACCGACATGATACGGATCCAGAGTGATCCCCAAGCATTGGTGACCGGATTGTTACCGGTATAGATGATGACGGTCGCCTGCGAACCGTAGCGCACGCCGCCCTTGGGTCTTTGAGCTTCATCGATATTGAGACGGACCGGAAACCGCTGCGCTTCCTTGACCCAGCCGCTGTCACTGCGCATGGTTGGCAACCCGGTGCTCGGATCCGTGCTCCCTTGCGAGACACCGAAGCCGACGCTTTCTACCGTGGCAGGGAACAGTCGGCCTGGAAGGGCATCAAAAAGGATTTCCGCCCTGTTGCCGACGACGACATTTTCGAGGCTGTTCTCCTTGAACGCGGCATTGATCCAGATGGTGCCCACATCGATAAAGGTCATGGCCGGTTGGCCGGCTGGCAAGACCTTGCCACTGGTGAGCTGAAGGTTTGTCACGACCCCGGACGAAGGCGCCCGCACTGTGGTATGCATCAGGTCCAGCCTGGCCTTCTCCAATCCCGCAAGAGCTGCGCGCAGTTGCGGATTGTCGTTTCCGGAAGGGCCGAGCTGCTCGCGGGCCTTGGTGAGATCAGCCTGCGCACCGGAAACCGAGGCCTCTGCCTGATCGAAGGCAGATTTGGCGGCGTCGAAACGGGCTTTTGAAAACACGCCGTTTTTGAGGAGTTCGGAGGCCCTGGCATATTGGTCGCGAAGGTTGTCCCTGTCGGCACGGATCTGGACAAGCTTTGCTTGGGCGGCATCCACCGCAGCGGTCGATGCGCCGATTGACTGGCCGACACTGGCCAGACCGGCCTCCGCCTCGTTCACGGCGAGTTGGTAGCGCTGGGGATCAATTCGGAACAGGATCTGGTCGGCCTCCACCCGCGTATTGTCGTTAACGCCCACTTCCACGACGCGACCTGTGACTTCAGGCGCTATACCAACGACATACGCCTGGACCTGCGCTTGAGATGTTGATGGTGTCCGCCGCTCCATGAAGATTGACAGCACGAACAGGACCAGCGCCAGACAAACGACAGCGAAAGCGATCCTCCGCAGGGGATTGCGGGGTGGCGGGGTAGTTACAGGCTCGTGTGATATCTCGGAAGCCACGATCTCGTTCCTTCGAAGTTAACTGCCCATCCGGCGGAATTACACCGGGCGCGGACCAGGTGAGCGATGAAGAGAGACAACGGTGGCTCGGGCGAGAGCATCTTCAATCTCTCTGCCAAGGGCCGCCAACAATTCCCTGTATTCGGCCACACGGTCATCTCGGACCGGATCGGAAGAAGCCGCCTCCCATCTTGCCAACTCCGTCTGGGCTTCGGCAAAATCCTGGCAGATTTCACAGAATATGACGTCCCGCGACGCAAGCTCGTTGATGGCCTGAACTCTTGTGGGAAACCGCAGCCTGACCGCAGCCACACCTTCATCCATTGTCCTCTCCCACCGTCACAGCGTCACGGCGACGCCGAATGTCTCGATGGCATATTCTTTGATGAAGCGCGGCTCGTGCAGTATGTTACCGTAATATACGCTGGTGCGGTCAGCTTACCGGGGTCGGATTGCAGCACCGTCAAGGCCTCGCATGTTTTACCACGCTAGCGAGCGGGCAAGAAAGACGACGGTTACGGGGCCGCGTGTGATTGTCTCTGGCAACTTCCACACTTTCACGCATTCAGATGACGGCATCGTCCGCCGGATGCCCGTAACATACCCGATGTTACGGGAAAACAGCCCGTCATTCGCATAGGTTTTTTGTGCGCCGACGTGGCGAGGACAAAGCTGTGACAAATGGCGGCGGGCGATCTGGTGAACGGCAACGATACAAGGGACCTCCGTAACGGACGCTTTCCATATCGAATGGGAAGGCTCCCTTTTTGTGTGATGTTCGCAGCTCTCGTTGGTTGCGGCGGCCACGCGAAAAACGTTCTTGTCCCTGTTGCCGATAGCGCCCCCACATCCACCAAGGTGGACATGCTGATCACAACAACGCGTAGTCGCTCCGCGAACAAAGGCGAGATGTTTACGGGTGAACGCGCAAGGGATGCCGCCTTCGCGGAGATCACCGTGTCCATCCCTCCGGGAAATGTCCGCAAGATTGGTAATGTTGCCTGGCCGAAAAGGATTCCTCCCAATCCAGCCACTGATTTTGCGACGTTAAAGGCACAGGAAATCAGCCGCGACGATGCCCGGAAATGGCTGAGCGCTTCCGTCAGAAAGAGCCGTGACGGCAGCGTGCTGGTCTTCATTCACGGCTTCAACAATCGATTTGAAGACTCGGTCTATCGCTTTGCCCAAATCGTCCAGGATTCCGGCGTAGCGAGCGCTCCCGTACTGGTCACCTGGCCGTCGCGCGGAAGCCTACTTGCGTACGGCTACGACCGCGAGAGCACCAACTATACGCGCAATGCCCTGGAGTTGCTTTTTCAATATCTGGCCAGGGATAAGCAGGTGAAGGAAGTTTCGATCCTTGCTCATTCCATGGGTAACTGGCTCGCGCTCGAGGCGCTTCGTCAAATGGCCATTCGCAATGGAAGCCTTCCGGCCAAGTTCAAGAATGTGATGCTCGCATCTCCCGACGTCGACGTCGACGTCTTCCGGCAACAGATCGCCGACATGGGCAAAAAGCATCCGAAATTCGCTTTATTTGTCTCCCGGGATGATCGGGCATTGGCCGTGTCCCGCCGAGTGTGGGGCAACGTCGCGAGGCTTGGCGCTATCGACCCTGAGCAGCCTCCCTACAAGAGTGAATTGGCCGAAAGCCAGATCTCGGTAATCGACCTCACCATGATCAAAGCCGGGGACAGCCTCAACCACGGGAAGTTCGCGGAGTCGCCAGAGATCGTCCGGCTGATTGGAGCCCGGATTTCTGATGGACAGACTTTGACGGACAGCAAGATTGGCCTTGGAGATACGATCCTTGCAGCAACAACCGGCACGGCAGCGGCAGTGGGCAGTACCGCAGGGCTGATCCTTGCCGCTCCGGTTGCCGTCGTCGATGCCGACACCAGAGACAATTATGCCGGGGGCGTTCAGTCCCTTCTTGGTTCAGGTGGCACGACACGGAAATCATCGCACTGCAACACACCGAACACTTCGACTGAAGCATGTCATCACTAGCGGGTCGAGCGTCCTTCGGAAGGGCGCCGAGGTACCACAACAGGGACAGACAATGGTAATGCGCCTGAAATTTTTGCTGATGAAAATATCTCGCACGTCTATTGCGGCGATGCTCATCCTTTTCGTTGGCATCTCAGCCGTAGCAGCGCAAATGCCTGGCGCGCCCGCTCCGGCGGAACAACCACCCAATGTCCAGCACTTCATCACCCTAATGTCGGATCCCGATGTTCAGAAATGGTTGCAGCACGTTGCTCGTGGAGCGAATCCTGAAGCGCCGCCTTCGACCAGCGCAGAGGCGGGTCCCTCGTTTGCCGCATCGACAATGCGTTTCCGCGCCCATGCCGCCGCAATGGTCGACGCTGCACATTCTTTTCCGTCCGAAGCAATGCGTGGCGCCGCTTTACTTGAGCAGGACATCAAGACGATTGGCGGGACCCGGCCCATCGTGCTGGTGGTCGCGTTTGTTGTCGCAGGACTTGCCGCTCAATGGGTATTTTGGTGGATCAGTGCTGGCTGGCGGTCATGGATGGCGGAAGCCTCGTTCACGACCGTTTGGCACAGGATTATTGCCATAACCGCCCGGCTGCTCTGGGCGGCTTTTTACGTGCTGTCGTTCGGGCTGGGCAGCATCGGTTTCTTCCTGCTTTTTGAGTGGCCACCGATCGTTAGGGAAATCGTCGTCGGCTTCCTGTTCGCTGTCGTCATTTACCGCCTCGCCAGCGCAGTACTGGATGTGTTTTTGGCGCCACGCTCGAACGAGAAAGGCCATTTCCGCGTGGTTCCGATCTCTGACGAGACGGCAGGTCACTGGGCAAAACGACTGAGCTATCTCGTGGGTTGGTACGCCTTTGGCTGGGTGACCATTCGGCTTCTCGGTACGCTTGGCCTATCGATCCCGGCGCGGCAGCTCGCGGCCTACTTCCTGGGTTTCATTCTTCTCGGCATTGCTATCGAGGCCATATGGCGACGCCCGCCTCATTCCTCCACGTTACAGGGCAGCCGGATTGGATTGAATGGTCGCAACTGGCTTTGGACTGCCTATTTAACCGGTATCTGGTTGCTCTGGGTGGCGGGCGCGACGACGCTTTTCTGGATTATGGTCGTCTGCGCCGCATTGCCAGGCGCGATCGTTCTTACCAAAGCATCTATAAACAACATTCTGCGCCGCTCCGGCGCTGAAGAGGATGGTCATAAACGTGTCACAGTGGTTTCGGTTGTCGTCGAGCGTGGGATAAGGGCAGCCCTGATCGTTGCAGCCATCCTCTTCCTCGCCGATGTCATGGACGTTCGACTGACCGAGATGACGATGCAGGATTCACCCGCGCTACGGCTCTTACGTGGAGTGCTAAGCGCCGGCATCATTCTCCTCGTCGTCGATCTGGCATGGAATGTCGTTAAAGTGCTGATCGATCGGAAAATGGGAGACACGGAAGCCGCGCTTGAGATTGGAAGCGAGCGGGAGCGGCGGCGTACCCGTTTGAGAACTCTTCTACCGATCCTGCGCAACTTCGTCATGATCCTTTTTGCAGCGATTGCGATCATGATGGCCCTGTCTTCACTCGGAATCGAGATCGGACCATTGATCGCCGGTGCTGGCGTCGTAGGCGTCGCCATTGGCTTTGGTGCGCAGACCGTCGTCAAGGACATCATCAGCGGCATGTTCTATCTACTCGACGATGCATTCCGGATTGGTGAATACATTCAGAGCGGCAGTTACAAAGGAACCGTCGAGGCGTTCAGTCTCCGCTCGGTCAAGCTTAGGCACCACAGGGGCCCGATATTCATCGTCCCATTCAGTGAACTGGGTGCCGTCCAGAACATGAGCCGCGACTGGTCAGTGGTCAAATTCCTGCTGTCCGTGTCCTACGAATCCGACGTCGCCCAGGTCAAGGCAATCACCAAAGCCGTGGGCAAAGCCCTGTACGATGACCCCGAATTCCAGCCGTTCATTATTGAGAACCTCAAAATGAAAGGCGTCGAAGAGATCACAGACATTGGAATAAAATTGAGCTTTGGGATGACGTTGAAACCTACCCAACTGCAATCGGCCATCCGTCGCAGAGCTTATGCAATGCTGCGGGAAGCATTCAACGCCCAAGGCATCAAGATCGCCGTTCCGACCGTGCAAGTCGCAGGCGGAAAGGAAGAGGGTCTTGCTGCCGCTGCCCAACAGGCGCTGGCAAAACACAACGCCGTGACCGTGCCCGGGCCAGCTTGATCACGAAGTGAACCAGGCGAAACGCCATCAAAGATCACAAGGAGGATATGAAATGAAAACCTCAAAAATCGTATCACACCTACTCAGCCTGATCGCCGTGCTGATGCTGATCAGCATACCGGTTCTTTTACCCTCGACCGCTGAAGCCCGTCGTGGGGCTGCAGCCTGCGGCCCCCGAGGCTGCGGTGTGGCGGCGTGCGGACCGCGCGGTTGCGCTGCTGCCGGACGTCGTCATGCACCCGCATATCGCCCTGCCCATCGGCCTGCGGCCCCGGCCTACCGGCCAGCGCGGCGCGGCGTTGTCGTTGTTGCTCCCCGCCGCTACTGGCGGCCGGGCGCCGCGATAGCTGCAGGCGCAGCCATTGGCGTCGTCACCGGTGCAGCAGCTGTCGCACTGGCTGGTACACCGCCGCAGCCCGGCCAGTGCTGGTATTACACGTCTCCGGCCAAAACGACCGGCTTCTGGGACGTTTGCCCGCACTGAAACTGCTTGGCTGGGACAATCATGCTGCTCGCGCACGCGCAGATCATCAACGAAGGGGATCTTCCATGGACTTCAACACCATCGACGCCACGCTTGTCGGAAAGCTTCTTCTTTTGCTTTTGATCGGCATGGGTCCAAAAATTGCCCTCGTGCCGTTTCTTGAGAAAACCCATAGTTTCGACACCGCGACCAAAGTGCGCATCGGCCGCCAGATGGTACTGACAGCACTCGTCACAGCACTGATCCTCTTTGCGACCGGCGCGCTTCTGATGCGACTTCTCCACATAACCGGCGGCGCCGTCGCTGTGGCAGGTGGCATCATCCTTGCGCTCATAGCGATCAAAATGGCATCCGGACCGACGGAAAAGCCGCATGACGAGCTTGCCGATCCGATCGATCCGGACAAACTCGCAGTGTTCCCGCTTGCGGTTCCCTATTTGCTCAACCCCGTCGGCATAACCGTCATAATCCTGGCGTCTGGCGAAGTTGTCTCAGTCGCCAGCGCGGTAGTTGTCGCTGTTCTGATCCTGATCGTCGCTGCTTTCGACTATGTCGTTTTTACCAATACCGACAAGCTGTCCAAACACATGAAGCCAGCGAGCATGGTCGTCTCAGAGGTCGTGTTCGGGATTTTGCTGACCGCTGTCGCAGTCCAGCTGATTGTCAGTGGGCTAGGGCGTCTAGGGATCATTGCGCCGGCGGTGGGCCATTGACCCATAGGGCGCAGCCTCTCCAGGCGGCTCGAAGGGAATGCGCATGATGACTGATCGAAGGAAAAATGCTCTCGCTTACGGATCACTCATCGTGCTCCAGTCCCTGGCGGTCGCATTCCTGCTCCGGGTTATCTTCCCGATCTTTTACGCCGTCGTCACCCATCTTGGCGAACGCCAACAAGTGCCCGTGTCGACATTGCTCACAATCCTTGCGGTTGCGCTGCTTTTACAGGCAAGCTACTGGACAAGAATGCGTTGGGTCGAGGTCCGCGCACCGTTCCACTCCATATTCGTATCTCACCTCTTATCGTTTGCCGCACGCCTGGCCTTCCTGTTCGGAGGCGTCTTGTTCTCAACGATCTTCTTTCGACACTTGCCGGAATCCAACACGCTGCCTCCGCTTGGTCACACGGTTCTGCAGGGGGCTTTGATCCTGTTGGTACTGTTCAGTTTTTTTTGCTACTCCGTCGAACTTGAACGCCTTGCGAAGGCGATCGAAGATCCAGCTGAGACATAAATTGCCTCCGGTTACAGCTCAGCAATGTGGTGTTGGCCGCCGCTGTCGAAGCCGACTTGGCGGTGGAACCGATGTCCATATCGCGTTCCATCCAGGCTACCGAATAGCGCCGCGCGGATGAAGGGTAGTTAGACATCGCTCGGTGGAGCAAAGAGGGTGTGTGCGTATTCTCGATGCTCAGGCGAACACGCGGAAGAATTTTGATCCCATGATTTTAGATTTGCGAGTGTTTTCAGCTCTCCTCTATGTTGCCACCGGACAAGGAAACTGACATCATCGTTTTGCAGGCTTCAACGGGCCGCTGATATTCCATGAGCAGGGTAGCTCTCGACCGGAAACGGGCGGGAGCTTTTTTATTTTTTGGTGGGCGATGATGCATTCAGAAAGCTGGCGGGTCGGTGTGCTGTTCTCCGAGACGGGTGTGACCGGAGCCGTCGAAAAAACCCAGAGGTTCGCGACCTTGCTGGCGATTGACGAAATCAATGCGGCTGGCGGCGTCCTTGGCCGGATGATCGAGCCTGTCGCCTATGACCCTAAATCGACGCCCAATCTCTATAAGGAACTTGCGGTCAAGCTTTGCGACGAGGATCGGGTCCGGGTCGTTTTCGGTTGCCATATGTCTAGCACCCGCAAAGCCGTACTGCCCGTCATCGAAGCTCGAGATGCCCTGCTATTCTATCCGACACTGTATGAGGGGTTTGAATACTCTCGGCACTGCATCTACACCGGGGCCGCACCCAACCAAAACTCCGTGCAGCTGGTCGACTTCCTCACCAAGCATTATGGAAAGCGGGTTTTCCTTGTGGGTTCGAACTACGTCTACCCTTACGAATCCAACCGGACGATCAGCGATCTCTTTCTTCAGCTGGGCGGTCAGGTGCTGGACGAAATATATGTTCCTCTCAACCTAAAACCCGAAGATGTCGCCAAAATCATCCGGCATATTCGCGCGGCACGGCCGGATGTCATCTATTCGACAATCGTCGGCGACGGTATCATTTCCTTCTACACGGCGTTCAAAGAGGCGGGTTTTGATTCAGCGACGATGCCAATCGCCAGTCAGTCGACAAGCGAGGCCGACGTGATCCGGATGCGGCCGGAAGTGGCCGAGGGGCATATCACCGCGGCCCCGTTTTTCGCCTCCCTGAATACGCCTCGCGCGCGTGCCTTCGTCTTGGCTTACCAACAGCGATACGGCCAGCAGATGCTGCCGACCGCGCCGGCCGAAGCGGCCTATTTCCAGGTCTATCTCTATGCGGGAGCTTTGCAGCGGGCCGGTGGCGACGGGCTGGAGCAGCTTCTTCCAGCCCTTTACGAGGTCGAGTACGACGCTCCGCAGGGCGCTGTGAAGATAGACCGGCTGACGAACCACACCCATCTGTGGCCAAGGGTTGCAAAAGTAAATGCGCAAGGCAGCTATGACATCGTCCATGACCCGTCGCTGCGCGTGGCGCCAGATCCCTTCATGCGAGAATATCGCCCGGATCTGACGCAGCCGTTCCCACATCGTGTTCAGGTCTGAGAAGGAGCGACGATGTCTTTCGCCCTTCTCAGAGATTTGCGGGACCTCAAGGTTCTGGTGATTCATCCCCGGACATCCGAAGGAGAGTTTCTCGTTGATCACCTGCGCCGTATCGGTTGTACGGTCAGTTGCCTCTGGCCGGTCCCTGCCGAGTTGCCACACGGCACGGATGTCGTCTTTCTTGCCATGGAAGACGAGGCGCGACCGGAAATCGAACGCCTGCTGAAGTGCCTCCCCAATCCCGCTCCGACCATGCTCGCCATCGTCGGTTACGAAAATCCCTCCACATTGCAGATCGTTCTGGAAAGCGGCGCGCTTGCCATTGTCGAGAGACCGATCAAACCGTTCGGCCTGCTGACAAATCTCGCCATAGCGCGCAGTCTCTGGCTTGAGCGCCAAAGGCTCGTCAAGGAAGCCCGTAAATATAAGCGCAAGGTCTTGGGAGACCAGAAGCTTGCCCGGGCAAAGGCCATTCTCATGGCCAATCGCGGCACGAGCGAGAATGAGGCGTATCGTGAAATGCGCGAGCAAGCGATGGCTCGGCGGGTCCCAATCGATGAAATCGCCAATTCGATTATCAACGCCGAACAGCTCTTGCGCCCTTCCCAAAAACATGATTAGTTTTTGATGTGTTCCAGATGAACACCTCCGGCACATCCCTTCGTTTCGCGAAGCCATGTGCCGCTGTTGCACGCGGCGCAGCCGTGATGCGATGATGGCAAGGGTGCCCGCAGGCTGTGAAAAGCCTCGCGGGTTTTTTGTTATCTGCTGACAGTGAAGTCGGCCTTCCAGTATTTTTTCGGCATGAAAGCCTCGCCGTAGAGCCGGGCAGTGCCGTCGCGTGCGCCAATCAAAAAAAGGGGAACCAAGATGGTGTTCAACAGACGTGACTTTCTGAAAACCGCAGCCACAGCTTCCGCCGCACTCGCCTTGCCGGCGCTGGGCGGCCGGGCATTTGCAGCCGATGCTATCAAGGTCGGTGCGCTCTACTCCCAGACGGGCGGGCTTTCTGTCGCCGAGAAGCTTCTCGCCAACGGTGTCATGATGGCCGTGGCCGAAATCAACGCAGCCGGCGGCGTTCTTGGCCGCCAAGTGGAAGTCGTCGTCGAAGACGGCGCTTCCGATCCGAAGACCTTCAGCGAAAAAGCATCGAAACTGATCCTCAAGGACAAGATTTCCACCATCTTCGGCTGCCACACCTCTGCCAGCCGCAAGGCCGTGCTGCCGATCTTCGAACGGCGCGGCGCGATGCTGTTCTACCAGACGCACTATGAGGGCTTTGAGTGCTCGCGCAACGTCGTCTATTCCGGCGCCGTTCCAAACCAGCAGCTCTCCAACTACATTCCCTGGATTGTCGAGAAACTGGGCAAGAAGAAGTTCTTCATCGTTGGCTCCAACTATGTCTATCCGCGCGAGATGGCCAAGGTTTCCAAGAAACTGATCGAGGCGGCGGGCGCAGAATGGGTGGCGGACGAATATCTGGAACTTGGACACTCCGAATGGGCTGTCATGGTCAGCAAGATCAAAGAATCGGGCGCCGACGTGGTTCTTTCCAACGTGGTTGGCGACTCGATCATCGCCTTCTACCGCGAGTTCAAGAACCAGGGCCTCTCGCAGGAGGTCATCCCGATCTGCGCGACAGTGACCTCCGAAATCGAGATCGCCGCCATGGGCGCCGAATATGCGGCGGGCAGCTACACATCATTTCCATATTTTATGTCGATCGAAACGCCGGCCAACAAGAGCTTCATCGAACGCTTCAGGACCTTCGTCAACGATCCGAAGGCAGTGACATACCATTCGCTCGAGGCCGCCTATTTCCAGGTATTCCTGTGGAAGCAGGCAGTGGAGAAATCCGGCGATCTGTCCGCCGATGCTATCAGGGCCGGCATTCGTGGCCAGACCTATGACGCGCCCGGCGGCAAGGTGACCACCGACCCCGACAACCTGCATTGCTGGCTGACGCCGCGTATCGGCCAATGGCAGCCGGATGGACAAAGCAAGGTCGTCAACGCCTACCCGTCACCGATCAAGCCGCTGCCCTATTCGGCCTATGGCGAGACGGAAAGCAATCTTTTCTGCACCAGCAACGGTCTCGACGCAGCAAAGCTCAAGGGCTGACCCCTCTTTCCGCGTCCTCCCGCCAGCCATGCCTGGCGGGATCATGTCTCGGCAAGGCGGATCTGCGTTTTTTCCTCTGCTCGGTGCCAACCCGATTTTAGGGCAGGCAAGGAGCAGGACAAAGTCTGATCCGCCCTTCTCACGAACGGTGGCGTTATGCTCGACATTCTCTTTATCGGCCTCAGTCTCGGCTCAATCCTTCTTCTGGTGGCACTCGGTCTTGCCATCACCTACGGCGCCATGGGCGTCATCAACATGGCCCACGGCGAAATGGTCATGATCGGTGCCTACGTCGCCGTCCTCTCGGGCATCTGGCTGAAAACAGGCCTTCTGTTCGCAATTCCCCTGGCTTTTGTCGTGACCGCCCTGCTCGGCCTGGTGATCGAGCGGGTGGTGGTGCGCAGGCTTTACGGCCGCCTGCTCGACACGCTTCTTGCCACCTGGGGCATTGCCATCCTTTTGCAGCAGGCCGTAAGGCTCGAATTCGGCCTCAGCTTTTTCGGCATTCATATCGAGGGCCTGGGAGCCGGACTGCAAAACGTCGCCGTGCCTTCGTATCTGCAGGGCACCTTCAGGTTCGCCGGCGCCGACATCAACGCGTATCGCACCTTCATCATCGCGGTGACGGCCACGTTGACGCTGGCGACATGGTTCATTCTCTACCGGACGACAGCGGGCATGCAGGTGCGCGCCATCATCCGTAATCCAAAAATGGCCGCCGCTTGCGGCATCGATGTGAAACGCATCAATGCCCTGACTTTCGCCTTCGGTTCCGGCCTTGCGGGCGTCGCCGGCGTAATGATGTCCGGCTTCAAGACCGTTTTCCCCGACATGGGCACGACGATGGTCGTTGACGGTTTCATGGTCGTGGTGACCGGCGGGGTCGGCAGCCTTTTCGGCACGGCCCTGTCGTCAGGGCTTCTGGGCGAAATCAATGCGCTGGTGGCGATTGGAACGAACGACATTCTGGCGCGCGCCGTCGTCTTCGGGGTCGTCATCCTCGTCATTCTCGTCAAGCCCAGCGGGCTATTCTCGTTCAAGGGGCGCTAACATGAGCATCGAACGAAAATTCCAGATCGCCGCCTATGTGCTTTTCATCGCGGTGATTTTTGCAGCGCCGGTTTTCGGTGACGAATTCTGGCTGAACCGCATTTCGAAATATCTGGTCTACGGCATGCTCGGCGTCGCCATTGCGCTCACATGGGGATATGCCGGCATTCTCAATCTCGGCCAAGGGCTGTTTTTTGGCCTGGGCGCCTACATGCTCGCCATGTCGCTGAAACTGTCGAGCCTGACCAGTCTGCAACAGGGCTCCGACAGGCCGGTTCCGGATTTCATGCTGTGGAATGCCGAGCCCGGCGCGCCGACGGAACTTTGCTGTATCAACAAGGGCTCCTTCCTCTGGCTTCCGTTTCAGAGCCAGTCCGTGGGTCTCGTGCTTGGCATCGTGCTTCCCGTCGTGATCGCCGGGGCACTCGGCATGCTGGTTTTCCGCAAGCGTATTTCCGGTGTCTTTGTCTCGATCATCACCCTGGCGCTTGTTCTGCTTGTGCGTCTCGTCATGGTCGATGCGCAACCGGTGACGAACGGTTTCAACGGCCTGACCGATCTTGGCTGGCTGACGATCGGCGGCATCGAATTCGACCCCTACAGCCGGGCAACCTATTATCTGTGCGCCGCATGCCTGTCCCTGACGCTCATCGGCGCGCGTCTCATCGTGGAGACCCGTGCAGGTATGATCCTACAGGCGATCCGCGACGATCAGCTTCGCGCCCGCTATCTTGGCTTCGACGTCTCTCTTTACCAGGTATTCTTCTTTGTCATTTCTGCAGGCATCGCCGGCGTTGCCGGCATGCTCTATGTGGTCGTCGCGGAGTTCGCCTCGCCGACCTTCATGGACCTGTCTTTCTCGGTGACGATGGTCGTCTGGGCTGCCGTCGGCGGCCGCTCCTCCCTGCTCGGCGCCTGCATCGGCGCGATCCTGATCAACATGATCGAGGCCGAGGTCAGCGAGACCGAAGCGCTGGTCGAGGCCTGGAAAGCGATCATCGGCCTCATCTTCGTCCTTGTCGTCCTGTTCATGCCGCGGGGCCTTGGCGGCGTCGCGCACGATGTGCTGCGGCAGTTTATCCGCCGTGTCAAACCAGGCCCGGCATCCTCATCGTTACAGCAACAAAGCGAGGCATTGTAATATGAGTGCAATCGCATTGACCATCGACGGTCTCAGCGTCGATTTTGGCGGATTCAGAGCCGTCAACAATGTCAGCATTACCGTTCGCGATGGCGAGTTGCGTGTGTTGCTCGGCGCAAATGGCGCCGGAAAGACAACTTTGATGGACCTGGTCAGCGGCAAGACCCGCAGCACAAAAGGCAGGGTCTTCGTCTACGACACAGACATCACCAACTGGCCGGAACACAAGATCGCCCGCGCCGGGATCGGTCGAAAATTCCAGATCCCCAGCATTTTTCGCGATCTCACCGTGCGGCAGAATCTGGAGGTCGCCAATTGCCGCAATCCATCGGTGTTTGCCAATCTCCGGTTTGGATTTTCACGCGCCGAAGCCAAACGCGTCGATGAGGTACTCGCCCTCACCGGCCTCGAAGCGGAGGAGAATGTGACTGCGGCTTATCTCAGTCATGGCCAGACGCAATGGCTGGAACTGGGCATGCTCATCGTCCAGGATCCCAAGGTTGTTCTGCTGGACGAGCCGACGGCGGGCATGACCCAGGCCGAAACCCGCAAGACGGCCCAGATCATCAAAAATCTCAAAGGCCGCCACACCATCCTCGTCGTTGAGCACGACATGGGGTTCGTCCGTGAAATCGCCGAACGCATCACCGTTCTGCATCTGGGAGAGGTGCTCGCCGAAGGAAGCGTCGGGGATATCGAGAGCAATCCGAAGGTCCGCGAGGCCTATCTCGGTTCGAAAGGAATATCCTGATGCTGACATTGAAAAACGTACACAGCTACTACGGCCGCAGCCATATCCTGCACGGCGTCACGCTTGATATCCCGGCGGGAAAGGTAACCAGCATTCTTGGCCGCAACGGTACCGGCAAGACGACCCTGTTGAAAACCCTGATGGCGCTGACCGACCGTATGACGGGCGAGATGCATCTGCAGGGGAAAGACATAGGCTCATCTTCGACGCATATGAGGGCACGGGCCGGGATCGCCTACGTCCCCCAGGGCCGGGAGATCATTCCCGATTTCACCATCCGCGAGAACATCCTGATGGGCGCCTTTGCGCGCACCGATCGCAAACGCGAAATTCCGGCACTGGTGCCGGAGCTTTTTCCATATCTGATGGCCAACCTTGATCGGCCCGGCGGTGTGCTTTCGGGCGGCCAGCAACAGCAGCTCGCCATCGCCCGCGCACTGGCCGCGGATCCGAAGGTACTGCTTCTCGATGAACCCAATGAAGGCATCCAGCCCTCGATCGTCGAGGAGATTGAAAAGATCATCATCCGGCTCAATCGCGAGATCGGCATGACGATCATCCTCGTCGAGCAGAACGTTGCATTTGCGCGGCATGCCTCTCACCACTTCGCCATGCTGGAGAAGGGAGGTGTGGTCGCGGCCGGCGCCATCGACGCGCTCTCCGACGCGCTGGTTCATAGGCATATGGCTGTTTGAAAAGACGCATCCTTTCATAAGACAATGGGAACAATCATGACACCGACACAAAGCTACACCGCCGCCGCTATCCAGTTCGAACCGACCATGTTCGAAAAGGCGCGCAATATCAGCCGGCTGAGCGCCCTTTGCGAGGAAGCGGCGCAGGCCGGAGCCCGCCTGATCGTCACCCCCGAAATGGGGACGACAGGCTATTGCTGGTTCGACAGGGCCGAGGTGAAGCCCTTCGTCGAGGCGATCCCCGGACCGACAACCGATGTTTTCCAGGCGATTGCCCGCAAACACCGCTGCTATATCGTCGTCGGCATGCCGGAAGTCGATCCGGCGAGCGATCTCTATTACAATACGGCAGTTCTGATCGGTCCGGATGGCATCGTTGGTCGGCACCGCAAGTCGCATCCCTATATCGCCGAGCCAAAATGGGCCGCAAATGGCGACATCGTGCACGAGGTCTTCGAAACGGAGATCGGACGTATTTCAATGCTGGTGTGCATGGATCTGCACTTCTTCGAGACGGCGCGGCTGGAGGCTCTGGCCGGTGCCGACATCATATGCCACATCTCCAACTGGCTGCAGGAGCGCGCGCCCGCTCCCTACTGGATCAACCGCGCCTTCGAAAATGCCTGCTATGTCATCGAAAGTAATCGGTGGGGTCTGGAAAGAACCGTGCAGTTTTCCGGGGGAAGTTGCCTGATCGAGCCCGACGGAACGGTTGCCGCATCCATCGACACAGGCGACGGAATTGCCTATGGCAAGGTCGATCTTGCCCGTGCCCGTCGCCGCGAGGTCTTAAGCGAACCGGTCTTCAAGACGCGCCGGCCCGAGCTCTACATGAACATGATGACCAACAGCTTCACCTGGAACCCTGGCGATTACTTCCGCCTCTATGGCTATCAGCCAATCCCGCGCGGACGCAGATCGCGTGCAGCCGTTGCCCAGTTCGCGCCAACCTCGGTCATTGCAGACAATATTGCCCACATAACAAGGCTCGCAAACGAGGCTAAGGCGACAACGGCGCCGGACATTCTGGTGTTCCCGGAACTGTCGCTGACCGGACTTGAGGCCCCGCAAACGCGTGCGGAGCCGCTGTCTGGTCCCACCGTATCCGCCTTCGTTCGTCTGGCCATGAAGCTCGGCTTTTATATCGTCGCCGGATTTGCCGAAGCGGACGAAGACAGGATCTATAACAGCGTGGTCCTTGCAGGGCCCGAGGGGCTGGTGGGCAGCTATCGCAAGACGCATCTGGGCGTCGCCGACAGTTGGGCAACGGCCGGCGACGAATGGAAAATCTACGACCTTGCCATTGGCCGGGTGGGCCTGGCGATTGGCCACGACGCGCTTTATCCGGAAGCCATCCGTTCGCTTTCACTCATGGGATGCGATCTTGTTGCCTGCCCTTCGGCGATCGCCGGCACCTTCACCGGCAGCCATGGCGGTACGAAAATCCCGCACAACTATCCGATCCCAAAGGGCGCCGATCCCTACCACTGGCATGCGCTTCGCGTTCGCGGCGGCGAGAACAACGTCTATTTCGCCTTCGCCAATGTGCTGGACCAGGAAAAGGGTTATCTGGGCAAGAGTGCGGTATTCGGGCCGGATTCCTTTGCTTTTCCACGTCAGGAATCGGCGATCCTGGATGAGGAGGGGATTGCCGCTGCGGCTGTCGATACCACCAATCTCGACACGCCATATCCGACGAACATCGTCCGGCGAAAAGACCTTGTCGTCATGCGTCAGCCGCATCACTATCAGCCTCTCGTCAAATGGCATCAGTAAAAGGCGGCACAATGTCGACGTCTTTCAGGTCATAGCGGCTCATGTGAGCCCGGAACCAGGAATCGGCGCGATGTGAAACCATAAAAGTGTCAAGCCGCAGACGACGATATGGCATTGGAGCAAGCCCAATGCTATCGTTCGTGCAATATAAAACGGGGCAAGACAATCATGGATTTGGTAATTCCCAGCTTAACAAATCTCAGCCTGTTCGTCAGCGCTACACTGGTGCTGCTTCTTGTGCCGGGACCGGCAGTTCTTTACATCTTCGCGCGCTCGGTCGAGCAGGGTCGCTCTGCGGGGCTCGTTTCAATCCTTGGCATCCATACGGCCACGCTTGTGCATGTCGCCGCCGCGGCTGTCGGGTTGTCGGCGCTCCTGGCATCATCCGCGCTCGCCTTCAGCGTCGTAAAGTATGCCGGCGCGGCCTATCTGATCTGGGTTGGCCTCAAAAAGCTTTTTGGCCCCTCGGATATTCCCGGCGTCGAGGGCGATTTACCCACACGGAGCCGCATGCGCCTCTTTCGTGAGGGCTTTATCGTTAATCTCCTCAATCCGAAGACCGCACTATTCTTTCTGGCTTTCTTGCCGCAGTTCGTTGAGGTCAATCGTGGCCATGTGGCTATGCAGATCGCTTTTCTCGGGCTTGTTTACACAGCGATTGGCGTTCTGACGGACAGCTCTTACGCACTTGCCGCCGGCACGGCCGGCAAGTGGCTGAAGCGCAGTCCCGCGTACCTGAAGGCTGAACGCTGGGTCAGTGGTTTCGTGTATATCGGTCTTGGCTTGACGGCCGCTTTTGCTGGCAATCAAAAGAAATAGACCATCCTGTTGTACCTTGGGAGTCGCCCTGAACGGCTAACCTATTGGAGACAACGGGGCGTCCCTTGTGTTCGATTTTTGTCGGCGTCGCTTTGATATGAGATTTCGTAGCAAGCCGCGATTGGCTGTGGCGCCAGATCGGCGCCAAGGCCCTGAGCGATCTTTACTAAATCGACGGTTTTCAACCGTTTATTAGCTTGCTCGTTCCGCTCGAAACCCAGAAGTTGCGCCAATGACGTTTCCAGGTTGGCCAACAGGGCAAAGATGCGGTTGCAGCAATTAGTATAATTCAAAAAACCTACGGAGACCGTTGGCCTCCGTAAGCCATCTTGTCAGTTGTCGCCCGTGCACAATGCCGGTCAGGCTCCGTATGGCACCCAAATGTTCTTCACCTGGATCGCCCTGCGCAGATAATCACGACCCTGCGCTTCGGTGCGATTTAGCCAATCGGGCTGACGGCCATTATTGACCCAGGTGGCCTTCAGGTTGCCCGCAGAAGCCCGCTCGACCATCGCGCTTCCCTCGGTCGAGCCGAAATACCACACAGCCGCAACGTCATCATGCTCGGCCAGTGTCTTTGCAAGCAGATCGCTTTCGCCGGTCACAATGTTGATGACCCCGCCGGGCATATCCGACGTGTCCAGCACCTGGTAGAAATCACCGGCAATCAATGGATGGCGAGACGACGGGACCACCACAACGCGATTGCCCATCGCTACTGCAGGCAGCACCAGCGACACCAGCGACAGGAGGGGTGCCTCATCGGGGCAAATGATCCCGACGATGCCCCAAGGCTCGTTCATGGCAAGCGTGACGTGACGCGACGTGGTGGAGTGCACGGCGCCATCGAACTTGTCTGCCTGGGCGGCATAATAGGAAATACGGCGCAGAGATGCGTCGACTTCGTCCTTCGCCTTCTTTTCGCTGACACCGGTGCTATCGATGATGCGGGCGACAAATTCGTCACGCCGTGCATCGAGGTTCTCTGCAAGATAATAGAGCACTTGCGCACGGTTATGGGCGGTTGCGGAACTCCAGCTGCCTGCCTTGGACGCTGCTTCCACAGCATTGCGGATGTCCTTGCGGCTGCCTATTCCGGCCATTCCAATCACGGCGTTGCCCTTGCCGGTCACCGAATAACTGTAGCCACCGTCGGGGCGGGCTTGCTTGCCGCCGATATAGTTCTTCATGGTTCGATCAAGGCCATCAATCGCCATCTTGCTGTCAGCGTTCGGCAATGCAGATGGCGTGAAGGATTCAGCGGGCTTTGTAACCGGCAGGCTCTTTTCCCAGTCTGCCGCCAGATATTCGTAAAGCCCCTCGCGTGCACCTTCGCGACCGAAGCCACTTTCGCGGTAGCCGCCAAAACCTGCACCGGCATCGAGCATGTTGGTGCAGTTGATCCAGACCACGCCAGCCTTGACGCGGGCGGCCAGATCAAGCGCTACGTTGATGTTTTCCGACCAGATGGAGGCGGCGAGGCCGTAACGGGTATTGTTGGCCAGCGAAACGGCTTCATCCGGCGTGCGGAAGGTGGTCGCCGCAGCGATCGGGCCAAAGATTTCCACCTGGCAAACCGTCGATGCCTGATCGACTTCGGTGAAGAAGCCGGGAGCGACGAAATTGCCGGTGGCCGGCAACGGGTTGGAACTCTGCCAAAGTTCACCGCCCTCTTCCACGCCCTTGCGTACCAGATCCGTGATGCGTTTCACCTGCGTGGCCGAAACAATCGCGCCGACATCGGTCGACTTGTCGAGCGGATCGCCGACCCGCAGGGTTTCCAACCGCTTTTTCAGCCGTGCATAAAATTTATCGGCAATACCTTCCTGCACCAGCAGGCGGGAACCGGCGCAGCAGACTTCGCCCTGATTGAACCAGATCGCGTCAACAACACCTTCAACCGCCGCATCGAGATCTGCATCCTCGAAAACGATGAATGGTGACTTGCCGCCCAGTTCCAGCGACAGCTTTTTGCCCGAACCAGCAATCTGCTCGCGAATAACGCGACCGACCTTAGTGGAGCCGGTGAAGGCAACCTTGTCGATGCCGTCATGGCCGCAGATTGCAGCGCCTGTCGAGCCATCGCCCTGCACGATGTTGACGACACCGGCGGGAAGGCCGACCTCGTGGCAGATTTCCGCAAAGGCGACAGCGGTCAGCGGTGTCAGGTCGGCAGGCTTAAGTACCACGGTATTGCCGGCAGCAAGCGCTGGCGCGATCTTCCACGCCAGCATCAGCAGAGGGAAATTCCACGGGATCACCTGACCGCAAACACCGACCGGCGAGAAACCACGGAACTCGTCTTCCACCATTTCGGCCCATCCGGCGTGATGGTAAAAATGGCGGGCGACGAGTGGGATGTCGATATCGCGGGTTTCGCGAACCGGCTTGCCGTTGTCCATCGTTTCCAGAACGGACAGGAAGCGCTCGCGCTTCTGTACATGTCGGGCAATGGCATAGAGGTAACGAGCGCGCTCGTGACCCGACAGCTTCGACCATTTTGCGAAGGCCGTGCGGGCGGCCTTGACCGCCTGATCGACGTCTTCCTCATTGCCGCGAATGATTTCCGCCAGCTTATCCCCGTTTGCGGGGTTTGACACGGAAATGGTCTCGCGGCCCTCCGGAGAAACGAACCGGCCGTTGATATAATGTCCAAACGAGCGTCCATGCGCGTCGAGCCACTGTTTCACATCACCATTGGCTTCGGGGGAAGGTCCATATTCCATGGTTTTCAAAATGTCCTTGATGGGTCGCATTTTTTCAGTCCTTACGCGGCAGCGTGATGGTGAGCGCTGGAATAGCGACCGGTTACGAAATGTTCGAGCTGGCGCTCGATATCGCCAAGCATCGAGCTGGCGCCGATGCGGAACAGGTCCGGTTCCAACCAGCGATTGCCCAGCTCCTCCTTCATCAGCGTCAGCCATGACAACGCGTCCTTCGCTGTCTTCAACCCGCCTGCAGGCTTGAAGCCGACCATCTGGCCAGTCAGTTCGCCGTAGTCGCGCAGCGCACGCACCATGGTCAGACTGACCGGCAGAGTGGCGTTGACTTCTTCTTTGCCGGTCGAGGTCTTGATGAAGTCCGAACCCGCCTGCATCGCCACCATCGAGGCGCGATAGACATTGGTAAGCGTATTGAGATCACCCGTCGCCAGGATAGCCTTCATATGGGCGTCGCCACAGGCTTCACGCATCGCGGCGATCTCATCATAAAGTGCTGGCCAGTTCTGCGTCAGAACGAACTCGCGAGTAATGACGATATCGATTTCCTTAGCGCCCTGCTCGACGGCATAGCGGATTTCTGCCAGCCGCTGCGGTAGCGGAGTTAGGCCGGAGGGAAAGCCTGTCGCCACCGATGCGACCGGAATAGTCGTGCCTTCCAGTGCCTTGACGGCATGGGGCACCATGGTCGGATAGACGCAGACGGCACCGGTTGTGATGCCGGCGTCCGCAAGGCCGAGTGCTTCAAGAATGTCGTCCCTGACCGGACGTCGTGCTTTCGCACACAAGCGGCGCACACGACCGGCCGTGTCGTCGCCGGACAGCGTTGTCAGATCGATGCAGGTAATCGCCTTGATCTGCCAGGCAACCTGATATTCCTTCTTGACCGAGCGCCGGGTGGTGATTGTTGCTGCCCGCCGTTCAGAGGCACTGCGATTGACCGATACATCTTCAAACCATTCCGGTTTGAGAGCCGTGCCGTTGTTTCTGGGGAATGCTTCGCTCATTTTCTGTCCATTCTTGGGGTCAGGCTGCGGCATGGTCATGTTCGCGGCAGAATGCCTCGAACTCTTCGATGCTGGCATAAGCCTTCTGTGTTCCGGGACGGGTGATGGAATGCGCCGCATAGAGAGATGCCTTCTTCAGTGAGGACACGACCTCTCCCGTTTCGGCATAAAAGCGGGCAAAGGAGCCAATAAAGGCGTCGCCAGCGCCGGTGGTGTCTTTCGGCGTTACCTTGACGGGCTCGATATTGACGATCTCATCTGACGTAATCATGCGCGCGCCACGTCCGCCCAGCGTCACGATGACGGTACGGATACCGCGTGCGATCAGGGAACGGGCGGCAGTGATGATTGCTTCGTCGGTCTCGGTCGGCAAGCCGGACAGTAATGCCAGCTCGCTCTCGTTCGGAACGAGGAACGTTACCTGGCGAATACGCTCCGGATCGAGATTGGCAGCGGCGGGCGCAGGATTGAGGATCGTCTCGATACCGTTTTGGGCCGCAAGTTCGATGGTGTGATAGACTGTCTCAACCGGCACTTCCATCTGCATGAGGATCAGACCGCACTGTTTCAGATCGGCGGCCGCCTTGTCGACCTCTGCCGGCAGAAGATCGGCATTGGCGCCCTTGACGATGAGGATCGAATTCTCGCCAGACTGCTCGACGAAAATCGGCGCGACGCCACTGGACTTGCCGGCAACCTTCACCACGTGACGCGTATCCACGCCGAAGCTCTCGAGATTGCGAATGGTATTGTCGGCGAAGACATCTTCACCGACCCGGGTGACCATCATGACGTCAGCGCCAAGACGCGCCGCAGCCACCGCCTGATTGGCGCCCTTGCCGCCGCAACCCATTTCGAAGGCGGGAGCTTCGAGCGTCTCGCCCGGTCCGGGCATACGGTTCACATAGGTGATAAGGTCGACCATGTTGGAGCCTACGACCCCGATTTTCTTGCTCATGCCGAAATTCCCTGGATATCCTGTTTCAAAGGGCGCTGATCCTGGCGCCGAACTGATCGGCGGCAGCGCAATCGAGATAGCCGAGCCGTACCGGAAACGCCCTGCGTTCGCCCGGTGCCAGGCTCTGCACGTTGTTCTTGGCCTTCTCCGCCAGATAGCCCTCCGGCTCGCAGGTCGACGGCAGGGCAAATGCGGCAACTTGCGAATCCCCATTGACCAGGATCCAGCGCACCGTCTTCGGGAAGGCGGCAAGCGGATAGGAGATGGCAAAGCCATCGCCCTCACGCCGCTGCATCATCAGATGCGTAAGCCCCTCGCCGTCCGTCGGCAGGCCGTTAATGTAAAACACCTGTTCGGGGTCGTAACGTTGCGGCTCGTTAAGCACTTCCATGGCTGAAGGCTGCTTTGCCAGCGTCTCCAGCAGGGAAAGATAATCGGGGTTTGGCGTCACATGGCCGGGCACGGCCGTGCGCACCTTCACCTGCTCCGGCGTATACGGCACGGGCTGAACGATGCGTGCACCCTCGGCATAAGCAAAGTTCACATGGCACATATACATGAGGTCCATGGGCGCTGATGACAGGTTCTGGATATCCATGACCATGTCAAAAAGCGTGTCTTCAGCGTGCAAAGTCACGCTGGGGCGGGCGAGATAATTGGCGCCGAAGCCCATGACATATTCAACTTCGCCTGTTACCCGAACATAGGCGCCGCGCGCGTCGTGGGCGACGACAAAACCGGCCTTGTCCATGGCGGCACAGGGCATTTCACCGTGCAGGGGGTGATTGTCCTGCGGCGACGGGCAACCATTGCGCAGCATGCCACTGTGGAATGCAAAACACCCATAGGTCTCGACGATTGAACCTGCCGGTCGTGGTATGGCAAAGCGGCTTCCCATGGTCAGGTCGACGCCGTTGAACGCCACGCTCCAGATCATCTGCCCCATGAAAGGCAATATGACGATCCGGCCGAGGCGGTTGTCCAATTGCAGTGCCTCAATGCCGGTGGCATAGCGGAAGGCGGTGACCTTCAGCCCATCGGTTGCGGCCAGAAGATGCGGGACGTCTGTAAAGTCCTGCCTGCGGAGATGAAATTCCGTCGCCTGCATGAGATCACCTGCCGGGGTTGCGCCACGCATTGATGGCGATGACGAGAATGAGGAATGCCCCCCAGATGAAGTCGATAAGGTGGTTGGAGAACCGCATCATCTGGAAGCCGGAGGAAAGCAGCATGAGGGCGATCAGTGCGATGGCGATGCCAAGAACCCGCCCCTTTCCGCCTGCGGGATTGGTGCCGCCGAGTACCGCGATCAGCACCGCCTGCAACAGATAGGACGCACCGTAGTCGGATTTCGCTGCATTGGTTCGGCCGGACAGAATGATCCCCGCCAGTGACGCCAGAACGCCGGTCAGCATGTAGGAATACAGCATCATGCGATCTTTGCGGATGCCGGCAAACACTGCGGCCCGCGGATTGGTCCCGATCAGCATCAGGTTGATGCCAAGCGTCGAGCGCGTCAGCAGGATAGCCACGATGATGCACACGGCGACAAACAGCAGGAACGGAGTCGCGATGCCGAAGATTTTACCGTTACCGATCCAGTTCCATGCATCGGGAAAACCGACGATCGCCGGCCCGCCGGTCATCACCAGTGCCAGTCCCATCAAGACCTGGCCTGTGCCAAGCGTCGCAAGGATTGGCGTAATGCGCAGTTTCGCGACCAGCAGGCCGTTGACCAAACCGGCCAGCAAGCCGACTGCCATGGCGAGCAGGATGCCAAGACCGGTGTATAACACCATGCCCGACGTAGAGGATTGCCCTGCCTGAACCATGGTGGAATGGAAATAGACGCCTGCGATGATACCCGCCAGATTGGCAATCCCCACCACGGAAAGATCGATGCCGCCGGTCAGCATGGCGATCATCATGGCGATGGAGAGGATCCCCAGTTCGGGCATGATATAGCTGATGGACTCGAAGTTGTAATAATTCAGGAACTTGCCGGGGTTCATCCAGGTCATCAGCGCGAAGACGATGACGGTGATCACAAGGAGCTGAAGGATGTTGTTGTCGTTGCCGAGAAGCCGGCGCATATCGAACGAATTTTTCATGATGCGCTCTCCCGTTACGCTATGCTTTTGCGATCGCGCCATGCGGTGATGGCGGTGGCGACGATGATGATCAGGCCGACAACGACGCGCTGCCAGGTGGTGTCCACCTTCATGATGATCAGTGAGTTTTTGACCATCACCAGCATGAACACGCCCATCAACGTGCCGAGAACCGTGCCGCGTCCGCCAAAGATCGATGCCCCGCCCAGAACCACGGCCGCTATCACGTCGAGTTCGAGACCGACAAAGTCACGCGGGTTGGCAAGCCAGATCATCGATGAGTGCAGCAGCCCTGAGAAACCTGCCAGCGCACCGGCAACGCAATAGACAAAGAAGATCGTCGCGCCCGTATTGAAGCCAACGCGCTTGGCCGCTTCGGGCGAGCCGCCATAGGCATAAACACTGCGCCCGATCATGGTGTAGGTGAGGACGAGGTGGATAACCAATGCCAGACCCATATAGACCACAAACATCGCGGTCAGGCCGAAAGTCGATCCCGTGGCCGACGTCAGCGAGATGACGTCGGTTTTGCCGAACCCGATCAGTTCCTTTGGCATCTTGTTGATGTTGACGATGCTGGTGCCGACGAGGCCTAGAACCAGACCACGCACGATCGATCCGGTTCCAAGCGTCACGATCAGCGGGATCATCCTAAAACGGTGGATAATGAAACCGTTGAACGCACCAAGAGCCAGCCCAATCAGCGTTGCCGAAACGAAGGGAACGAGCACGCCGTCATAACCCAGATAGACCATGGCGCGCACAGTCAGATACATCGCTGCAATGGCAAAGGCCGTGAACGAAACATCGATACCGCCGGAAATCATCACCAGCAGGACGCCGAGCGCCATAATGCCGATCACGACATTGGAACGCAGCAGCCCGAAAATGTTGTCCAGCGACCAGAATGCGGGGTTGATAGTACCAATAATGACCATGGCCGCCAGCAAGACGCCCGCGATAATAAATTCTGTGCTTCTGAAGAATTTCATGTTTTGCGGCCCCTCAATTCAGCGTCTTGAGCCGGTCATTAACGGCGTCTTCGGTCATGCCTTCTCCGGACAATTCATCAACGAAACGGCCGCGGTGCATAACCACCACGCGATTGCAGTTCTGCACCAGTTCCGGGACATCGTCGGAAATCATCAGCACGGACAGGCCTTCCTTTTCGGCCAGTTTGCGGATGATGTTATGAATCTGTGCTTTGGAACCAACATCGACACCGACGGTCGGGCCGTTCAGGATCAGCACTTTGGCGCCCGTCAGCAGCCAGCGGGCCAGAACCACGCGCTGTGCGTTGCCGCCGGACAGATGGTTGACCGGCGTGTGCGGTCCCGGCGCCACGATCTGCATGGCCGAGAACATATCGCGGGTCGTTTCGTCGGCCTTTTTACGATTGATGAAAAGACCGCGGACGAATTTCTCAATCGACGTGACAATGATATTGCGCTCGATCGATTGTGTCAGGAATAGCCCCTCGGTCAGGCGGTCCTCCGGCACATAGGCGACACCGCAGGCAATACCTTCCTGAACGGTCCTCGGGTGAACCTCGCGGCCTGCAAGGCGCACTGAACCTGTAAAGTCAGGGCGCATGCCAAACAGCGCCAGTGCAAGTTCGGTGCGACCCGAACCGATCAAGCCCGAAATACCGACGATTTCGCCCGGCCTCAGCGTCAGGTCGGCATTTTCCACCGAACCCGGAACCGAGAGATTGCGCACTTCCAGCACCGGCATGTCGGCGCCCTCCCGAGGAGCCCACTGGTAGCTGTGGGCGGTCAGTTCCTGCCCCGTCATCGCGCGTGTGATTGCCGGCTCGTCGAATTCGGCAATCGGTCCTTCGGCAACCTTCTTGCCGTTGCGGAAAACGGTCAGGCGCTCGCTGATTTCGAGCATCTCGCGCATCTTGTGGCTGACAAAGAGAACGGCAATGCCCTGCGCCTGAATATCGCGCACGATCTTGAACAGGGCATCGACCTCGTGGCGCGTTAGCGCCGTCGTCGGCTCATCCATGATGATCAGGCGCGCATCGGCCATGAGAGCGCGGGCGATCGCCACGATCTGCTTGCCCGACGTGGGCAGGCTTTCGACATCCGCATCAAGATCGATGCTCACGCCGAGGCGGTCCAACGCCTTTTGAGCCAGCTGACGAACCTGTCGCCAGTCGACCGTCTTGCGGCCTTCCATCAAGAATGTATTGATCGCCAGGTTTTCGGCGACCGTCAGGTTACCGAACAGCGAAAAATCCTGATAGATCACCTGAATACCGTGGTGAACGGATTTTACCGGATCGAGTTTGCCAACAGGCTTCCCGTCGATCAGAATCTCGCCGTCCTCGGGCGTGTAAACCCCGGACATGATTTTGATGACGGTGGATTTACCGGAACCGTTTTCACCGGCAAGGCAATGGATTTCTCCCGGGCGAATGCTCAGCGACACGTCGTCGAGCGCCTTCACGCCGCCAAACCGCTTGCCGATATGGCGCAGCTCGATCAGATTTTCAGTCATAATGGCCTCGTGCAAGGCTGGAAAACACGGGGTGTAAGGAGAGAGGGTTGCCCCTCCCTCCGTGGTTCGGATCAGAAGTCGTACTTGTCCATGTTTTCTTTGGTCACGCCGACCCAACCTGCGCCATAGAGCAGATGTGGCTTGGAGGCGTCAGGAACCAGCAGGCTTTCGTAACCGGGCAGGCCCATATTCAGGCCGGCCTTGATCTGCTCGTTCTTCTTCTCGAGAACCGCGACAGCCAGCATGTTCATGGCATAACCGGCAACGGCCGGATCCCAGAACTGAATGTACTGGATGTTATCGTTCTTGATGTATTCGCCGGCAACGGAAACCAGGCCCGTGCCCGAGAAGAAGACCTTGCCCGACAGACCGCCTTCGGCGATCAGGCGACCCGCGCCTGCCGATGTCGGCATCGGCGCGCCGAGAATACCGGTGATATCAGGATAGGCGGTCATCGCTTCCTTGAGTTTGGTATAGTCGGTATTGGCGTCGTCATAGGTTTCCAGCCGCTCGGTCGCCTGCGACATTTCCGGGAAGTTGGCCTTCTGATACTCGACGGCGCCATCTATCCATTCCATCTGCGACTTGGACGTCAGACTGCCAACGGTGGCGACATATTTGCCCTTGCCGCCCATGGATTTGCCGAGCTCCTTCATCAGGTTCGCGCCATAGGCCTTGTTGTCGAAGGCTTCGATGTCGAAATCGACGTTCTGGATATTGGAAGCCTCATGGCTGATGACGACAATGCCGCGATCGCGGGCTTTCTTGAGCACCGGTTCCACCGCTTCCACCGAGAACGGCACGATGGCGATGGCGTCAACGCCCTGCGCGATGAGATTTTCAACAATCTGTACCTGGGCGGCGGCATCGGCCTGACTTGGGCCAACCATCCAGACATCGTTTCCGGTATCGCCCTTGAACTGCTCGACGCCATCGCGCATGCGGTCAAACCACGCGATGCCATCCACCTTCACGACGGTCGCAATGGTGTATTTCTTGCCACTCGCCGCGGTGATCAATTCCTTATTGACCTTCGATGTATCGACGGCGCTCTGCGCAAAGACAGCCGACGCCGAAAGCGTGGCAGCAAGCGCGATGGTTGCGAAAATCTTGTTCACGGATAACTCCTCCCTTTGAAACTGCACTGTGCCGGACCTATTCCAGTCGCAGCACCCGACAATGGTCGATCCCTAACGCCGGTATCCGCTCCTCACGCGTCCGACGCCTCCTCATTCTCCCGGAAAAGGCTTCCCACGCCCCGGTAGATGGACCACGATGTGACCCAGAAACCTGTTGTCTTCCTCTCCCGATAATGCGAACTATTATGATACAATCCGATCATTATGTTTCGATCGTTTCATGTTTGTTGTTCTTCTGTCAAGCGTAGAGAGGGGCGATTGCAAGGAAACTAACACCGAAATATGAAGCGCAGGGACAAACCGAAAGCGGAGATAAGGTGAGCAGAATAAGTGCACACAATGCCAGGTTGGACGCACTGGCCGGGCTGGTTCAGGAAACGGGTGTCCTGAGGCTGCGGGACGCAGCGTCCCGGCTTGGCGTATCCGAAATTACCATTCGCCGCGACATTGCCGCCGACGGTCAGCGGCTTAGCTGTCTTGGCGGCTACATCATTCCGGTTCAGGATGGCGCCATCAGCAGCGACTATGTGCTCGAGCAGGAGAAGGACAGCCATGCAACTGCCAAGGCGCGCGCCTGCACGCAGGCGGCAGCTCTAATCGAACCATATGACACTGTATTCATCGATTGCGGAACGACGATGCCGCATCTGGCGCGGCAAATTCCGGCAAACGCCCATGTCACGGTCATCTGCTATTCCCTCAATGTTGCAGAGGAGCTGGCGAGCAGAACCGATGTCCGCCTGATCATGCTCGGGGGGGTCTATCATCCGGAAGCGGCTTCGTTTTCGGGTGATGAGGGTATCGAGGTGCTGAAGCGCATCAATATCAACAAGGCATTTTTGTCTGCCGGTGGCGTGGACGAACAGCATGGCGTCACCTGCTCACATTTTCATGAAGTGCCGATCAAGCAGATGGTTATGCAACGCTCGGTTCAAAAGCATCTGGTGGTGGACAGCAGCAAATTCAGAAAGGTGCGAGCCGCGCGCTACGCTGCCATAGGCGACTTCAACTCAGTTATTGCAGATCAGCCTTCACCCTGGGCTTGAGACAAACCGACAACGAGGGCTCCCAAATAAGCCTCGGGAGAGAGAGCTCAGCGATATCTTTCGCCCCACCAGGGCGAACATCACCGCAGTCCGGCCAGAAAGCCGGCAGAAACGCCCCTGCTGCTACACCATTCCTGCGTATCCTGATGGAAGATTTCAGCAATACGAAGGGAGAGGAAAGATCGGCTGATGTTCATCAGACGTGTCTTCCATGCCTCGTAGCGAGTTGGCCGAGTGAACGAGTGCCATCAATTAGCTGTTTGACTTGAACGCGCTCAAACACCATCTGTGCGACATGCCGAAGCATGAAAAACATCACATCGAACTGATCAGAACATGGACCCTGCCGGCTACCGTGACAATGGGGTCGGCCGTTCGCGCCAAAGGCGTCCTTCAAGAAATACAGGCAAGGCTGCCCGCTCATGCAAAAAAGTTGATCTCGCTCGAAGGAGTCGACCTCACCCTGGCGATGACGGCCAGTGAAAAGACCGCCTTCAATGCAGCAGCGACCATCGTCACAAAAGTGGTGACGGAGGCCGCTGCACTGCCGGTAATCCCGCGCGAAATCGAGGACATCCTGACTATCACGACGAGCGAGCGGCATCGTTGGCTTGCCGACGGTCGCCTGCCGAGCGCGGGGACGCGAACGGTCAGACTGAATGGCCGCGCCCGTCAGATCACGTTCCATGTCTTTGACCCCAAGGTGGTCGAAGACCTTCTCGACCGTGGCGTTGTGGACGAATGGCGGGTGGAGGATGCAGAGGCGAAAGCCGAAAAGAGGCGGCGCGCGGCATATCAGGCGAAGCTGACGCGGTCGCTCAAGAAGAAGGTTGCGAAGCGGCCAACGACGTCTTCCGATGATCCGGCCTCGAAGCTCGGCGGCTGGGAGGAGTTCGACGTGGACGGACTGCTTCGTTAAGCACTTATGCCAGCACTCTTGGTATCACGCGCGATCACAGCACTTGGCCTGACATTTCATCGGCAGGGTCAATGTTCCAGCGGCGATCTTTGCCGTGAAAGAACATTCGTCGGCAGGTTCAACGCCGGAGCATTTTAAGTTCATCGGTTTAGAAACAGGAATGTTGGGTTATACGCCGGCCCACGCTGTAAACTATGCCGCTCTGCGGATCGGCATTGAAAACCACGTATCGTCGCTGCGGGCAGACCAGATCAAAGGAGGTTTTATGGCACTCAAGGATATCGGTCTTGCGTTGGACGTTGTCTTTGGCCACGACTGTGCGGTTTCGATCAAGGCTTTGGTTGCATCGGAAGCCGTTTCGCGTCGCCATCGCTCTTGCGGCTTCCAGGCTGACACCTACCGCATCCAGCTTGCTCACGTCGCGATCATGCACAAAATCAGGTACCTTGGTTAGTCCGCATCCGCTGATACTCAAGCACGCAGCCACTATCACTGAAAAACGGAACATTTTCTCTCACTTTTTGTGCTTGCCTGATGGCTTGCTCCGATACGCATTGGCACAAGCCTCAAGGCAGCGGCTCGGCCAACATTCTTGGCCGTTCTTCCACAATTACCGCAATCGACACAAGGCGGTCGGAAGCGTTGTCACGGCCTCACCGCAAACTGGAAGCCCGAAAGCTGACAATTATTTCCGGTAGACCGTTGGTACCCCATGCGGCTGATCACTGCAGGTGTTGCGCGCGCTCAAAGGAGCGGCCAAGAACGCGCCTGCCAGATATCCTAACAAACGGCAAGCAGCACTTTCTCCACCACGCTGAACGGGGGACATAGTGGTCGTAGAACTTCATTCATGTTTGAAGTCCTCCCAACTGTGCTCGCAAGGCTGCGTTTTCGGTTTCTAATTGCAGCAGTTTTTCACGAAGGGGAGCGACTGCCTGCTCGACCTGCTGTTGGGTGTAGCGCGGAGTAATATGCTGGGGACAGTTCCAGTCGTACGCTTCAAGCCGAAGCCTGAAAATCCCCTCCGCGCGGCCTTTATATGTGGAGTCGGATACCAGATCGTTGAGCGTCGGGTCGGCATCAAGTGTCAGCCGATCTACATGAACATAGATTTTAAGCCTCGCCCTTCGCGCGTAATCCATCAGAAAAAGACAGGCCCGGTCGTTGGCAGCCAGATTGCCGGTGCTGATGTACTGTCGGTTGCCGCGATAATCGGCAAAGGCCAGAGTTCGTTGATCAACGACTTTGAGAAAACCGGCTTTGCCTCCACGATGTTGAACGTAGGGCCAGCCCGTTTCAGAGACTGATGCCATATAGAAGCTGTCACGTGCGGCGATGAAAGCGATCTCGTCTTCTGTGAGGGTATCGGAGGGACGGCTATCATTACCCAACCAGATCTGGTCCACGCCCATGGCAGACTGAGCGGCTCTGACGCTTGGCGTCACGGCGACTTCAAGGAAATGATATGGCATGTCTCAATCCCCTGTTAACGCAGGCTCGCACCGCTGTCTCCCGGTGTGAGCCTAAGTTGTCTTATAGCAAGCCCGATTTTTTTGCGCTGCTATACCCTTCAGACCTGGCGTATACGTTAGTCCTGCAAGCCCTAGCCTGCAACTTGCCAACGCATCTCGCCGCGATCAGCGACGATCCGACCAAGGCCCGGGAGAGACGATCAACATAAAGCTCGGCATCGGGGTAGTTGTTTCTTACCACCAGGGACCAGTCCTCCCATCTGGTTCTGGATCGTTCATGGCTCAAGCACCCGGTCTCCAGGCCAGGCTGGGAAGCCTTCACGCCATCTCAGGCTGCGCGGATCCCATTAGCGGCGCGGAAGACTTCGAATGCGGGTGGGAAGCGTTAAGTCGCCGAGCCACAATGTCATGGTTGAGCCACAGAACTGGACCGGAGGGTTCGGAAGATTCACCGAAGATTAGCTGCCCTGTTGCCGTCACAACGAGACTGCTCAACAGATCGCTGATCATCACCTTGCTATCCCGATGCATCTGGGTGATTTCGTTGGACGTGCCGATGGTGAGATCAGCCTGCGCCTGGCTGTTTGCCATGGGCCATGCCGAAAAGTCATAGAACGGACGCATGACATCGCTGGCCTGCATGGCGGCGATCTTGCCGAAGACGTCTTCCATCGTTAGGCCATCTACCAGCAGCTGCTGGCAGGCCTGCCACTGGTCATCTGCCCATTGGCCGCCGTTTTCTTTCTTCAAGGCAAGCAGCAGCGGTATCAGGGGCAGCTCGATACCGGTGAACACGTCGGACGAATTGGTCCGGATTTCGGGGCAATTATAAACTGTTGCCTTGATCCCTTTAGCCCAGGCTTCCTCTGCAATGCCTTCGAGCCGCATCTTCGCGTAACCCTGGGTGTAGTTGGTGTAGGTCTGCCAACGATAACTTCCGTCGATGAGGACCGCCGATCCGTGATAACCATAGGCCGTATATCGCACTTGACCGCCTGAAGCTTCAACGCGCTCGCGGATCGCCGCACTGAAATCGATGAGATGGCGAAAGGTGTTTGCGGAGACGTCGTCAAAATTCTGCAGGATGAGTTTTCCCATGTCACTGTCGAGCAGGGTCTGCGAGGACATGTGGCGGGTTCCGGTTCCCTTGTAGATCCGATTAGCGATAACCAGGAACACCTTCGCCTTCGGGATGCCGCCTGCCATTGTGTGGGCGAAGAAAACATTGCGGCCATCGGCGATCATACCGTCGAGAACGGTCATGACTTTCGAAAGCGATTCCGTAAAACGCGCATTGGCAATGTCGCGGCATTGCCTGACATAGTCCCAGTCGAGCTTGTCGTGCTCCCAGCTCTCAAGCGTCATTTTTGCCAGGAGATCGGTGGGAGTCGGCCCGTCTGCGGGCGCATCGCGATCGAAACCCGCCATAAGAGGTATGTTGATGATCCTGCCGCCCAGCTGGGCCTCCGCCGAAGACAGTTCATCGGCGTCGAGCGGCCGCAGCGTGTTGTTCTCGTCACGCCGCCCGACGGTGATCCCCACAATCTCCATTCCAGCCCGTCTCGCTTCGTCGAGCAAGCCGGTGGCGTATCCGCGGCCGAACAGTTCGCCGAAGAGTACGAAAACGTCGCCTTTACGGAAGACCGTGTTTTCAGAAAGGCGATTCAATGCAACCGGATTTTCCATGCTGTCAACTCTTTAAAGTTTGTCATCGAACACTGGCTCGTGCAAGTTTTGCAAAGACATGACCGCATTGGCACGGAATGGGAACTCATTTTCGGTGACCGTTCATTTCAAAACGTGAAGTCGGTCTCTGTTCGCCCTACAATACAGGGGACGCCGAGGCTGGAGGATCGGCGCGCCGATACCAAAAAAGAGCTCGCTGGAAACATCGCGCCTCTCCAGTGGCGCACCACGCCGAATCTTGTCGCGTCGAAGACTGTTCAGACTGCCTTCTCGCAAGTTTGCAAGAAGACCGGTATCGACAAAATATGCACCAACGACCAGGCTTACGACAAAGATAGGCATCCTCGTTATCAATTGTCGCCAGTCGAACGCTCTCGGATCAGCTCGATGAAGGCACGCAGTTTGGCTGGCATGTGTCGCCGTTGCGAGAAATAAAGGCTAAGTCCCGGATATTCGGGAGACCAGTCTTCCAAAACAGGAATGAGATCGCCTGAGGCAATATGGGGCGCAAGTGCATGTTCACCCAGATAGGCGAGCCCAAATCCGGCAAGAGCGGCCTCCAGAATAAGGTCAGACCCATCAAATGTCAGATGGCCGCTGACATCGATCAAGTGTGTTTCCCCGTACTTCTCAAACTCCCAGCGATAGAGTCTCCCGCTTGTCATGCGCATCTGGATACAGACGTGCCGGGCGAGATCGGCTGGGACGACAAGCTTTGAACGGCCGTCGAAGTAGCGCGGCGAGCCGACGACGAAAGACCGCATTTTCGGAATGATCGGTACGGCCACCATGTCGGGCGAGATAGCCTCGGCGAGACGAATGCCCGCATCGAAACCTTTGCCGATCACATCCACGAGCGCATTTTCGGTCACTATCTCGATGTCGACATCCGGGTATCGACGGCTGTACTCGAGGATGAGCGGCTGCAGCAGAATGCGCGCCGCGCCCGGCGCCATATTCAGCCGGAGTCTCCCGGAGGGCCGATCTGAATGTTCACCGACATTTTCGATCGCCTTCTCGAGCGTCTGCAGGGCAGGTGCGATTTCAGATAGGAATTGCTCACCGGCTGCAGACAAGGACACGCTACGCGTGGTGCGGTTGAAAAGCCTGACGGCAAGGCGCTCCTCAAGTGCGGCGATCGCATGGCTCAAAGCCGATGACGACATACCGAGTTCGCGCGCGGCAGCCCGGAATCCACCGTGACGCGCGACGCCGGCAACCGCTTCAAGCTCGATCAGGCTTGCCCTCATTGCGCAATCCAGTTCATCAGGCTGTCCGATTTTGTCCTACTACACGCAACACTTACCGCATGCCATTTTTGCTGTGAAGCCATCACAGGAGAAGAAACATGCACATCATCGATCGGATCTATATCAACGGGGCGTTTGTCACGCCGCACGGCGATCAATGGGCGCCGCTTTTCAATCCGGCAACCGAGGACCAGATCGGCAGCGTGCGGCTCGCAGATGAGCGGGACGCCGACCGCGCAGTTGCTGCCGCCAAACGCGCTTTCCCAGCCTTTTCGAATACGACCAGAAAAGAGCGGATCGACATGCTGAACCGGCTGCATGCCGCGGTGTCCGCCCGAACCGACGATCTGGCGTCCGCCATGCGTGAAGAATACGGTGCGCCATCGGGCTTCATCGGCTTTTCAGCGTCACGCGCAGGTAGCGTCTTTCTCGACATGGCAAGAACGCTGAAGGACTACGAGTTCCAACGCCGCATGGGCAGCGCCGATGTCGAGATGCGACCGTCGGGTGTTGCCGTGGCGATCACGCCCTGGAACAGCAATTACAGTTTTATCTGCGGCAAGCTCTCCGCCGCCATTGCAGCCGGAGCAACGATGGTGATCAAACCTTCGGAGATGAGCGCCCTGCAGACGCAGGTGATCACTGAATGTCTGCACGCGGCCGGTCTTCCGGATGGCATTTTCAATATCGTCACCGGGTATGGAGGCGTCGTTGGTGCGGCACTGACGGCTCACCGCGACGTGTCCAAGATCACCTTCACCGGTTCCACTGCCACAGGTCGCGGCATTGTTCAGGCGGCCGCGGCCACTATGAAGCGCGTCACAATGGAACTTGGCGGCAAAAGCCCCAGCATCATTCTGGACGATGCCGATCTTGAGGTCGCCATCCCGCAGGTGCTGGTGGCAGGGTTCCGCAACAGCGGTCAGGCCTGCATTGCCGGAACCCGCATTCTTGCTCCAGAAAGCAGGTTCGGTGAAATCGAGGAACGGCTAAGCCACACCATCAAAGACTTCAGGTCGGGAGAACCGGCCGACGAACAGGTTCAGGTTGGTCCGATGGTCAGCCAGAAGCAGTGGGATCGCGTGCAAAGCTATATTCGCCTGGGACAGGAGGAAGGCGCCAGACTGCTGGCAGGCGGCGAAGGTCGTCCGGAAGGGCTGCAGCGCGGCTGGTTCGTCAAGCCCACCATCTTTACCGGCGTCCGCAACGACATGCGCATCGCGCGCGAGGAGATATTCGGCCCCGTGCTATCGCTGATCTCCTACCGCGACGAGGAAGACGCCATCACGATCGCGAACGACACCGATTACGGCCTGCAGGCGCACGTCTTTTCTTCCGACGTCGCGCGGGCAAAACGCGTCGCAAACCAGATCGAGGCAGGCCGCGTGTTCATCAACGATGCGCCGCATGACCCAATGGTACCATTCGGCGGATTCAAGCAATCCGGCTTCGGGCGGGAATTCGGCGTCTTTGGGCTCGAGGCCTTTCTCGAACCCCGTGCCGTACTGTCGTGACATTTAAAGGCCACGCAACTTTTTAGCTGCGTGGCCTGATGCCACATACCGTCGAGCGAACCCTGTTGGGCGGCCATTGTTGCACCTGGCGTAATGATGAAGTGTGAAGCGCGATCGTTCTCATCACCACGTAATAATAGCAATCTGCAGGTGCGGATCGGGAATTGACCCGAACGATACTCGCAGGAGCGCACAATGAAACTCTATCATCATCCTTTGTCGGGCCACTCGCATCGGGCCCGTCTGTTCCTTTCACTGATCAACCTGCCGCATGAGCTGGTTGAGGTGGACCTCATGTCCGGCGCGCACAAGACGCCCGATTTCCTCAAGATGAACCCGTTTGGCCAGGTTCCGGTTCTCGACGACGACGGCGAATACGTATCGGATTCTAACGCGATCCTGGTCTACCTTGCCAAGAAAGCCGGACGCACGGACTGGCTGCCCGATGACCTGAAGAGCGCCGCAGCGGTCCAACGCTGGCTGTCGGTAGCTGCCGGCGAGATCGCTTATGGTCCGGCGGCGGCCCGCCTGGTCACCGTCTTTGGTGCCAAGTTCAATCCGGACGAAGTCATTGGTCGCGCCCATGCGGTCCTTGGAAAACTCGAAACTCAGCTTTCCGACCGAGAATGGCTGGTTGGCGAACGCCCGACGATCGCTGACGTCGCAATCTACAGCTACGTGGCCCGCGCCCCTGAAGGCAACGTGGATCTCTCCACTTATCCTGCGGTCAACAGGCTGCTTCGTCGTATCGAAGCGCTTCCGGGCTTCGTGGACTTTATCGGGACTCCGGTTGGCCTTGCCGCCTGATCCGCATTCGGGTGCGCGCCGAAGCGTGCCCGATCCCTTCTTAGGAGAGCTGACATGACCGACACTTTGACAAAACTGCCGACATGGCACGAAGGCGAGAAGTTCATCCAGGAAAAAGTCGGTGTCGCCGAGCGTATGGAGGTCGTCGGCCAGCGGGTCGTTCGCGATTTCATGCCGGATCAGCATCGGGACTTCTATGCCCAGCTCCCGTTCATCGTCCTTGGCAGTGTGGATGGCCACGATGACGCATGGGCCACTTTTGTCGAGGGCCGACCCGGCTTCATGTCCTCTCCTACGCCGACCACGCTCGATATCCGCTCTACCTTGGAGCCAAGCGACCCCGCCAGCGAAGGAATGGCGGACGGCAAACCGATCGGCCTGCTCGGCATCGAGATGCACACGCGTCGCCGCAATCGCATGAACGGCTTTGTCTCCACCGCAGCGAACGGTTATCGGATCGATGTGGATCAGAGCTTCGGCAACTGCCCGCGCTACATACAATTGCGGGATTTCCAATTCGAGAGGGCACCCGGCCAACCAAGCCAGAACCAGCGTGAAGACCTGTCCGAGCTTGACGACCTTGCTCGCTCCACGATCAAGACTGCGGACGCGTTCTTCGTTGCCTCCTATGTCGACCGCGAAGACAGGCGCCAGGTTGACGTTTCGCATCGCGGCGGGAATGCCGGCTTCGTCCGCGTTGGCGATGATGACGTTCTCACAATTCCCGATTTCGACGGAAACCTTTTCTTCTCGACACTGGGGAATATTCTGCTGAACAAGAAAGCAGGTCTGCTCTTCGTAGACTTCGCGACGGGCGATGTGCTGCAGATGACAGGCGAAGCCGACGTCATCCTGGAATCACCCGAGATTGCGGCCTTCCAGGGCGCGGAACGGCTCTGGACGTTCAGGCCAACCCGGATCGTCCGGAGACCGAATGCACTCGCACTCCGCTGGGCATTCCAGAAGGATGGATGGTCGCCGAATTCTCTGATGACCGGGAACTGGGCGCAGGCAGCAGACCGGATGCGTGCCACCGGACTTTCAGACACATGGCGGTCGATGACGGTCACCAGGATCGTCGAGGAAAGCACGACGATCCGCTCGATCCATCTCCAGCCAAGCGACGGCGCGGGGTGGCTGCCGCATGCTGCCGGGCAGCACCTCCCGATCCGGCTGGTGCTGCCGGGAAGCGAGCGGCCTGTTGTCAGGACCTACACCCTGTCTGTCGCACCGTCCGATGGCATCTACCGCATCAGTGTCAAACGCGATGGGCTCGTGTCGCAGTTTCTGCACGACAGCATCTCCGTTGGCGACGTGATTGAGGCGCGGCCCCCCGCAGGGGAGTTCGGTGTTGACGCCCGTGCCACGCGCCCTGCAGTGCTCCTTGCCGGTGGTGTCGGCATCACGCCGCTGCTCGCCATGCTCCGTCATGTCGTCTACGAGGGAATTCGCAAACAGCGAATCCGGCCGATCACGTTGTTCCACGCTGCCCGCACGAAAGCCGAGCGACCTTTCGACAAGGAGATTGCCGAACTCGTGGCTGCGGCCAAGGGCGTGGTCCGGTTAGTGCGAGTTCTCAGCGACATCGGCGATGCCACAGAGGGCTCCGACTACGATACTGCCGGCCGTATCGACATGGCTATGCTCACCAAGCATCTGCCGTTCAACGACTACGACTTCTATCTGTGTGGTCCGCCGCAGTTTACGCAGGCGCTCTATGACGGTTTACGCGGCTACAACATCGCAGACGATCGTATCCACGCGGAAGCGTTCGGACCCTCGTCGCTGGTTCGGTCTGTAGAGGCCAAAGATGCCAGGGCCGCCCCTTTGCGTGCGCTGCCATCCGACAAGCCGGTGCCTGTCATATTCACGAACTCGCTGAAGGAGGCCCGCTGGGCACCCGGCTCCGGAACGCTGCTGGAACTTGCAGAAGCACGCGGTCTTCAGCCCGAGTTCAGTTGCCGCGAAGGCAATTGCGGTACGTGCAAAACAAAACTCGTCAAAGGCGCTGTGACGTACCTGAAGGAGCCGACAGCGAAGGTTGACGATGACGAGATCCTCCTTTGCTGTGCCATTCCAGCGAGCCAGGAAGGCGGCATCCAGATCGCCGTCTAAACCAACATTACTACGCCTGACGCAACAGTCACTTCCTGCTTTTCGACGTTCAACAACAACCGGTTACCAATCATCTTGAGGATCAGAGAGCCACGTCTCTCAAAACCATTAAAGGAGAATACCATGTCACGCATTCCTACCCCCGCCACGATTGAGGAGGCGCCCGAAGCCTCACGGCCGATCCTGGAGACCATCCAGAAGCAGATCGGCTCCGTGCCGAATATCTTCCGCCTCGTGTCCAACAGCCCAGCCGCCCTCAACGGCCTCGCCTCGTTGCAGGGTGCGCTCGGCAAGGGCAAGCTTGCACCCGCCACTCGGGAAAGGATCGCCCTGGCTATGGCCGAAGCCAACGGTTGTGACTACTGCCTTTCGGCGCACACCTTCACCGGAGCGAAGTTCGCCAAGCTCGATGAAGCGGAGATCGCTTCGAACCGCCGCGGAACATCGAACGACGCCAAGGCTGCGGCAGCCGTCGAATTCGCCCGCGCCCTGACGACCGCGCGTGGCTCGGTGGCACCAGGGGAAATCGTAAAAGTTCGGGACGCCGGCTACAGCGACGCGGAAATCGTCGAGATCATTGCGCATGTCGCGCTCAATACCTTTACAAACTACGTCAACGAAGCCCTCGATACCGAGATCGATTTCCCGCGTATCGATCGTCTTGCGGCATGACATTCAGGACGGGGTGACACGAGAGCCGTCATCCTTCCCTCCCCCTTACGAAACCTGGAGCCATCACAATGTCCCGTCCCCCGCTTCCCCCTTTCACTGAACAGAGCGCCATCGAAAAGGTCCGCCTTGCGGAAGATGGCTGGAACAGCCGCGATCCTGCCAGGGTAGCGCTCGCCTACACGGTGGATACTCGCTGGCGCAACCGTGCCGAATTCGTAACGAGCCGCGATGAAGCCGAGGCCTTTCTGGGCCGCAAGTGGAACAGGGAACTCGACTACCGCCTGATCAAGGAACTCTGGGCATTCACGGGCAACAGGATCGCGGTGCGCTACGCCTACGAATATCATGATGACAGCGGCCAGTGGTTCCGGGCCTACGGGAACGAGAATTGGGAGTTTGCCGAAGACGGCCTGATGCGGGCGCGTCACGCCAGCATCAACGAGCACCCGATCGCTGAAGCCGACCGCAGGTTTCACTGGCCGCTCGGCCGAAGGCCTGACGACCATCCCGGTCTCAGCGACTTCGGCTTTTGAGCCGGGCGTCGGTCCGTTGGCCTCGTCAATGCCGTCGTTCAAACTCAACGAGCGAGTTCGAGTGTCCGTTGAACTCGCTCTTACCGCATCGAGCGGCGACCTGTCGCGGAAGCGCAAGCAGGAAGACGATAGCCGTGCGCTTGGGCTGACGGGTGCGGAAATCGATCTGGCACGCCGTGGCCTGAGCTTCGATCTGAAAATAGCGAGGGCCATAGCGTTTGCGCTCGCGATCAATGAGCACACACGTGCACGTGCAAGCGCCGCTGGCCTTTGTGAGCGAAGCTGCGTCGAAATCGAGCACCTTGCTGCTGCCAACCGACAGGTCGCTGGCAGCTAATCCATGCCGCGGACGGCTTGCGGTCTTGTCGTCCAGGATTCTACTATGGACACCGTATCGAGGGCATGGGGGACCGGATGGATCGTTGGCAGGCAATGCGGATTTTCGTGAAAGTAGCGGAGACCGAAAGTTTCGCAGATACCGCCCGCCAGATGCACATGAGTGCTCCTGCCGTCACACGGTCTGTTGCAGCCCTGGAAGATATCATCGGAGCACGCCTGTTCGTGCGAACGACCCGTTCGGTAAAAATGACCGAGGCGGGTGCCCGGTATTTCGAGGACTGCCGCAAGATTTTGTCAGACATTGCTGAAGCAGAGGCGGCAGCGGGAGGCTCCTACGCTACACCGACAGGCACCCTGTCCGTAACTGCTTCGGTCATGTTCGGGCAGATGTATGTGCTGCCCGTCGTGACGGGCTTTCTGGACGCATTTCCAACCATGAAGGCGCGAACCCTGTTTATCGACCGGCCTGTCAATATTGTCGATGAAGGCATCGATGTCGCTGTCCGCATTGGTCACCTCCCCGACTCCGGCCTCTCCGCCATAAAGGTCGGGAGCGTCAGGCGTGTCGTGTGTGGTTCACCGGCATACTTTGACCGACATGGCATTCCGACAACGCCATCCGACCTCAGGGATCATCGCATCGCGGCGTCCACCAGCGCCTGGGCCTCCCCTGAATGGCGCTTTTCCGACGATTTCCGCGTGACGATAGACGCTGCTCTTCAGTGCAACACCAACGAAGCGGCCATAACCTCCGCACGCGAGGGCTGGGGACTGACGCGCGTGCTGAACTACCAGATAGGCCCTGACCTTATGGCGGGCGACCTTCAGATCGTGCTCAGCGAGTTTGAAGAGCCGCCCCTGCCTATCCACATCATGCATCCAGAGGGTCGGAATGCACCCGCAAAGGTGCGGGCTTTCGTTGACATGGCAGTTGCCCGCCTGCGTGAGAACCGTCTCCTGAACTGATCCGGGCGCAGCGGGCAGATCAAAAACCAATCAGAATCTTGCCAATGGCCTTGCCGCTTTCCTGCAGTTCATGGGCCTCGGCAATCTGATCAAGCCCGAGCGTTACGGCGATCTTGGGAACGTAGGCTCCCGAAGCCGCGCAGGCCGAGACTTCCTCGACAGCATCGCGCATCGCTGTTTCCGGCATCGTATAGACGTAGACGAAACGGAAAGAAAAGCCACCAACGAGCGCCGGAAAGAACGGGATCGAGAGCCTGGCTTGCGGCGATCCCGTGGAGTAAGCCGACACGCCCCCGTCACGCGCAAGGCAGGCGATTGCCGTGTCGATGTTGGCGGAGATGTCCACGTCGACAATACGGTCGACGCCGTGACCATCGGTCGCCGACCTTATTTTCACAGCAACATCACCGGCATGCCTGTTGACGACGAGATCGGCTCCGGCTGCGCGGGCAACGTCTGCCTGTTCGTCGCGGCTCACCGTTGCCGCCACCCACGCCCCTGCCCACTTTGCAAGAAGAATGGCGGCGTTACCGACCGCACCGGCGCCACCGTGCACGAGAACCCGCTTACCTCGCAGGTTTGTATCGGCAAACAGGCATCGATGCGCCGTCATCGCGGGGACGCCGAACGACGCACCGACCCCGAAGGGGACGTTGTCGGCCAGCCTGACTGCCTGCCTCGACGGCACCACGACGAATTCCGCAGCCGTCCCGAACGCCCTCCCCGTCTGGGCCATGTAGACCCACACCCGCTCGCCTATACGTTCCTGCGACACGCCGGGGCCGACACTGTCGATGACGCCCGACCCGTCCTGATGCGGAACGATTCTGGGAAATGGCATGGCCTTACCGCCGAAGCCGACACGCGTCTTGATGTCCGAAGGATTGATGCCCGAGACCACGATCCTGACCCGGACTTCCCCCGCCCCGGGCTGGGGATCGGGAAGCTCTCCAACGGTCAATACTTCTCTCGCAGTTCCTTGCCGTTCGTAGAACGCAGCTCGCATAACACACCTCTCCTAAATGTGGCTTCCATCTGGGCGTGACACAGGCAAACTTGCAAGTAGGCAACAGTTTTGCCTATAGGAATAAAAAGTACACTAATGGAGAACTGAATGGCTGTTGGCCCAAAATGCCCGGTAGAAGTTACCGTCGATGTCACGGGCGGCAAGTGGAAGCCGATGATCATCTATCGTCTACTCGACGGTCCGTACCGGTTTGGAGAGCTGCGCCGCCTGGTCGGCGATCCGAGCCAGCGCTCGCTCACGATGCAGCTCCGCGAACTCGAGGCCGACGGGATCGTGAGCCGCGAGGTCTTCGCCGAGGTCCCTCCGCGCGTCGAATATTCCCTCACCGAATTCGGAAAAACGCTGGCCCCCGTGCTGATGGCGATGCGCGACTGGGGAGTTTCCTTCCAAGGTCGCTGTCAATCCACGAAGGCATGACCGGTCGTCCGCGTCAGGGACCGGGCTTTGCCGCGAAGCGCTGCACGAAGAAGTCGATTAGCACTCTGACCTTCCGGGACACGTGCGATCCTGGCGGACGCACGATGTAAACGCCGATCTCCGGCAGGCCGTAGTCCGACATAATCGGCACAAGGGTCCCTGCGGCAACATAGCTTTCCGCGATCACAACCGGCAGTGCAGCGATGCCCAGTCCGGCTGCCGTCCCTTCGGCAATGCCAAGGGCACTATCCGCCTTGAACCTTCCCTGCGCATTGATGACGATGGTTCGGCTGCCATCGGACACCTTCCAGCTCTCGGTGCCCTGCAGGATCGCCTGATGGTCAAGCAGATCGGAAGGCTTTCGCGGGACGCCATGCTTCCGGAGGTATTCGGGGTTGGCAAACAATCCAGCCGCGAATGCACCGATCTTCCTCGCCGTCAGGTTCGAGTCCTGCAGATAACCGACACGTATCCCGCAATCAAAGCCTTCCGCCACCAGATCGACGTAACGGTCGCTGTAGTGCGCATGGAGCTGCAAGAGCGGATGCTGGCGGGCCAGTTCGGCGAGCGCTGGCGCAAAATGCCGCGGACCGAAGGATGACGGAACGGCGACGCGCAGCCGTCCCCGAAGCTCCCCGGTCGGCGCAATCTCCTCGCGCGCAACCTCCATTTCCAGGCACATGCGCGCGGCATGCTCGCGAAACGACGCTCCAGCCTCCGTCAGCGATGCACCTCGTGTGGTCCGGGCGAGGAGCTGGACGCCCAGCTCGCTCTCTAGACGAACGAGGCGACGGCTGACGATGGATTTCGGCAATCCGAGACGTCGCGCCGCAACCGTGATCCCGCCGCCATCGGCGACCTCAACGAAAGTCTGCATATCTTCGAAGCTGACCATTATTGCGTTCCATTTTCCGTTCCACAGAGTGGCTCATCCTAGAGCTACCGTGCCGTCTATCGCAACGCTAAATTCCACTCATCGAGCGGACCTAAATCCAACCCGACAGCCGCCGACAACGCAAAAAGGAATACGACAATGCATAAGGACGTCTTTACTCCCGAGAATTCCGCCATGCTGCTGATCGACCATCAGATCGGCACGATGGCCTGGACCCACTCCCACGACATCAACCTAGTCAAGCAGAACGCACTCAAGCTCGCCCGGATCGCCAAAGCCGCCAACATCCCGACCATCCTGACGTCCAGCATGGAAGAACAAATCCAGGGGCCGCTGATTCCGGAACTCAAGGAAATCCTGCCCGAGGCGTTCGAAGCCCGCATCAAGCGCCCGGGTATCGTCAACGCCATGCACCACGACGGCTTCAACCAGGCCGTCAAGGCGATCGGCCGCAACAAGCTGTTCGTCGCAGGCGTGACCACGGAAATCTGCGTCACCTTTCCGGTCCTCCAGATGCTTGACGAAGGTTACGAGGTGCAGGTCTCGGCGGACGCATCCGCCTCTTACACCAAATACGGCGACGATATCGCCCTGAGGCGCATGGAAAAGGCAGGCGCAATTATCACCACTGTCGACCAGATCATCTCGGAACTCGCCGTCGACTGGACGAGCCCGCTCGGCCAGAAGCTCGTCGGTATCCTGAACTACCACTGACAGCGCAAGTCGCTGCGTTCGGCGCGGGCGATTGTCGCCCGCGCCCGAGATCGAAGGAAACAGTCCAATGACCATCACCAAAATCCCTGCAGGACGTATGCGCGGCAATATAGGCCAGGGCTTCGGCGTCGAGATCATGTATCCGGGGCTGTCACTGACAACCGACGACAGCGGGATCGGTCCCATCGGCAGGATTGACCGCGCCCAGGTTCAGCCGGGTCATCTCATAGGCATGCATCCGCACAAGGACGACGAAATACTGACCTACATGCGCGGCGGCGAGATGCTGCACCGAGACACCGTCGGAAACGAGAAAAAGCTCGACAAGACACGTTTCATGATGATGAACGCCGGCCATCACTTCCAGCATGAAGAGCTTATGCTTGGGGAAACACCCGTCCGGGCCCTACAGATTTTCCTGCGTCCTAACGCTCAAAATCTTGAGCCAATGGTGCAGTTTCATGATTTCGTCGATGAATTCAGTGACGATAGCTGGAGACTGATTGCAGGGCCACGAAAAGCGCCATTGACGGTAAGATCCGATGTCTGGGTCTTTGACGTGCGCCTCAGCGCAGGCACGACGCTGAGATTGCCAACCCCTGATAACTCCGGGTTGGCTTGCCTGCTCTTTGTCTTCAAGGGGAAAATTCGATTTGGAAACGAGACGGTCTCCGACGGAGAGAGCGTGTTCGTGACCTCGTTCGAACAACATCCAACGGCATTGACCGAGACCGATATCGTCTTGTTCTCGTTCGATACTGACGTCCAGGTATATCGTGGCGGCATGTTCAGCGGCAACCAGAAACGGGGCCGCTGAAGTCGTTCTTCGAGCGGCGCAAACGTGAACCAGGGGCTTTCTCGCGCCAAGTCTCTTCCAACGTTTCGGTGTCACCCACCGATGGTGTTTTTATGCATAGCAAAGGGCACCACTAGGTCGGCACCATCGCCAGCGCCTTCCGTGACCACCCTCGATGAACGGAAGAGCAGTTCTGGCTAATCGTCGCTACCATCCCAATCTTCATAGCGATCGCTGGTGCGGATCACGAAGACCGTGGCGTCCGAGTGGACACAAAGCGCGTGCCATTGAAAACACGCAACTGAGGAGGGTTTGCTTCAGTGCTTAAGGTTGATCCAGTCTTCGGAAGAAGAACCTTCTTCCCCGGGGACGCAATCGAGATCATGCTGTTTGTGACCTGACCTCCGCAGATTACTCCCGAAAGAGCCACGCGTACCCGGCGAAGTCAGCTTCCGGCCTGTGCAAATTACGGTGCCAACCGTCGCCAAACGCTGCGCGCTGCGGCGCTGAGGCGGGCGCCATCGGCAGTCCGGGCTCAGACACTCCCGCCGCTACGCCCTTGATTCTCCTGAGGTCGCGCCCTAGATGTTTTAGAAAGTCCGGAGGAAACATGCATCAGGTTTTAAGTCAAAAAGCAGAAACTGGCGTCAAGGGACTGGATGATGTTCTTTCCGGTGGCTTTACGCGCAGGCATGTCTTTTTACTTGAGGGCTCTCCAGGGACGGGCAAAACAACGATTGCTTTGCAGTTCCTTATTGAAGGAGAAATACGCGGCGAGCGCTGCCTTTACATCAGCCTGTCGGAAACGGACGAAGAATTGCGCGATTGCGCCAGATCGCATGGCATGGAGATTGGTAGCGGGATCGAGATATTTGAACTCGTCCCCCCGGAAAGCCTTCTCGACGCCGAGCAACAGCAAAGCCTGCTCTACTCCTCAGATCTCGAGTTGGGTGAAACGACAAAACTGATTTTCCAAGCCTTTGAGCGGATCAAACCCCAGCGCGTCGTAATTGATAGCCTCTCTGAAATTCGCCTTCTAGCGCAGAGTTCGTTGCGATACCGCAGACAAATCCTCGCATTGAAACACTTCTTCGCTCGCTCCGATGCAACGGTGCTGCTGCTTGATGACATGACGTCGGAAAATTTTGACAAGACGGTCCATAGCGTAGTCCACGGTGTCATTCATCTCGAACAGCTTGCTCCCGATTACGGCTCCGAGCGGCGTCGGTTGAGAGTGATCAAGTATCGCGGTCAGTCGTTTCGCGGCGGCTATCATGATTTCACTATCAAGACTGGTGGCGTTGCAGTTTTTCCGCGCCTTCGCGCGATTGAGCACAGAACCGAATTCGAACGAACGACCCTGTCGAGCGGTCTTTCCCAATTCGACGGCCTTCTCGGTGGGGGCGTGGAGCGTGGATCAAGCACTCTCCTCATCGGCCCTGCTGGAACCGGAAAGAGCCTGTTTGCTCTGCAGTTCGTCAACGCCGCAGTCGAGCGTGGGGAAAAGGCTGCGGTCTTCATTTTCGATGAGGAACTTGGTCTCCTTTACGCACGCACCAGATCAATGGGTATCGACTTGGAGAAGCTGCAGACAGATGGGCACGTCCACATCGAGCAACTCGATGCCGCCGAACTATCACCGGGGGAATTTGCACAGCGTGTGCGCGACCGGGTATCAACTTTCGATGCCAAGACAGTGGTGATCGACAGCATCAATGGCTACCAGGCTTCCATGCCGGAAGAGAATGCTCTCATCTTGCACATGCACGAACTGCTACAGTACCTCAACAGGCAGGGAGCCAACACATTCCTGACGGTCGCCCAGCATGGCCTCGTCGGGGACATGAAATCGCCCGTCGATGTCACTTATCTGGCAGATAGCGTCATCCTTCTGAGATATTTCGAGGCGCTCGGAAAAGTGCGTCGCGCCGTATCAGTGATCAAGAAGCGCACAGGCCCTCACGAAGACACGATCCGTGAGTTCAGAATATCCGGCAACGGACTGACCCTCGGAGAACCACTTTCCGACTTCCAGGGCATCCTTCGCGGCGTTCCAAACTTTGTCGGCGATCAACACCCGCTTCTTCCTCTCAACGGGGAGGGTAGCAAGAATTCCTAACGGCGACACACGCGCACTTGTCTATGCTCCGATCGGCCGCGATGCGCAAATTGCAGCGTCACTCCTGAAGGAAGCTGGTGTATCTTCCACCACCGTGGCTGACATTGCGTCGTTTGTCGCAGGTCTGGGGGACAACATCGCCTTCGCTGTGGTGACCGAGGAGGCATTTCGTTCAGCGGACTTGAAAGGGATTTTTGCTTGGATCGCAGCGCAGCCCAGTTGGTCTGATTTGCCATTCATTATCCTGACAAACCGCGGCGGAGGACCTGAACGCAACCCGACTGCGGCGAGGCTCTCTGAGGTTCTGGGAAATGTGAGCTTTGTCGAGCGACCTTTTCATGCGACGACTTTCATAAGTGTTGCCCGGTCGGCCATGCGCGGTCGCCGGCGGCAGTTCGATGCCCGGGCCCGAATGGAAGCACTCGATGAAGGCGAGCGTCGCCTCCAGACGGCCCTTGCCGCCGGCCGGCTTGGCGCGTGGGAGCTCGATCTTGCAACCAATGAACTGACCACTTCGGCAACATGTCGATTAATTTTTGGCCGCGGTCCCGACGAAGAGTTTTCCTATGCGGACCTCTTAGCATCGGTCCATCCTGATGACTTCGAGCGCATGCAGTTGGCTGTTCGAGCAACGATCGAAACGGGCGCCGACTACGCGATAGAATACCGAACGGTCTGGAATGACGGGTCTACCCACTGGGTGGAGATCCGTGCCCAGCTCTACAGGGACCGCACTGGCAAGGCCATCAAGCTTGTTGGCGTATCGGCCGACATAACCTCACGTCTGAAAGCGGAAGAGCATCAACGGCAGTTGAATGAGGTTCTGGAAGAGCGCGTCGCGGAGCGAACGCGTGAACTGGAAGAAGCATATGCTACTGTCATGGAAGAGGTAAGCCAACGAGAACGAGCTGAGCAACACTTGCGCCAGTCCCAGAAGATGGAAGCGATCGGCCAACTCACCGGCGGCGTGGCGCACGATTTCAACAACCTCCTGATGGCCGTCCTCGGTAATCTTGAGTTGCTGCGAAAGTGCGTTGGCAATGACGCAAGGGCAATCCGCCTCATCGAGGGTGCCCAACAGGGCGCAAAACGTGGCGCTTCCCTCACCCAACGGCTTCTCGCTTTCTCGCGCAGGCAGGACCTACGCATTGACCCGGTCGATATGCGAGCGCTGGTTACCGGAATGGAAGACCTTCTGAAAAGGTCCGTCGGCTCGACCGTGGTGATCAAAACTGACGTGCCAGATCACCTTCCTCTGGTCTCGGCCGACGCCAACCAGGTCGAGCTCGCGCTCCTCAATCTCGTTGTCAATGCCCGTGATGCCATGCCTGACGGAGGCGAGATCGTTATCGGGCTGGACCATGTCCATCAGAACGTCCAGGCCGGTGAGCTTGCGGCAGGCAATTACGTCGCCCTCTCGGTCGTCGACCAGGGCCACGGAATGGATCGTGACACACTGCAAAAGGCTATCGAGCCGTTTTTTTCGACCAAGGAACTTGGAAAAGGCACCGGACTTGGTCTTTCCATGATCCATGGCCTGGCGTCCCAGTTGAAAGGCGACCTCAAGCTGACAAGCGAACTGGGTAAGGGCACAAGGGCGGAACTGTGGATCCCAATCTCGACATCCGAAATCACAAATGACTCCGCAGCGATTGAGGTCTCGGCTGGCCCGACCGCGAGCGCATCAGGACCGAAACGAATACTGCTGGTGGATGACGACCCTCTCATAGCGATGAGCTCAGCCGATATGCTGATGGACCTCGGTCACGATGTCGTTGAAGCGCATTCGGGGAAAGAGGCACTGGAACAGCTGGGAGACGGAACCGGCTTTGACCTCCTGATCACCGACTATTCAATGCCTGGTATGACCGGCGGAGATCTGGCAATTGCAGTGCGCCATATTGTCCCAAAGCTTCCGATACTCATCGCCTCGGGCTATGCAGAACTGCCGCCTGGAGTTGATCTTGACGTTTCCCGGCTCGGCAAGCCTTATACGCAGGATCAGCTTGAGCGGGAGCTTCATAAGCTGTTCAACGATCCAATCCTGACAGGCCACGTTGTCAGGAATGGACAGTAATATGAGGATGGTGGCGCAAGCGGTTTAACTTACCGACCAAATATCGGTGAGAATGCGTTTAACGGGCTTCGGTCATGAGCACACAAGCGTGAAGTAGACCGAGCCTACGTATTCCATACTGGCTGGCGGTTATGTTCTGCCGCGAAAGAAGCGGAACACATGTCCGCACCAAACTCAGAAGTCATATCAGAAGAATTCTCTTGTGCACCCGGAGGCTTCCACAAATCTCCTCAAGCACAGGCTTGGACTATCCAGGACCAGTCATCTTTCTAACACCCGGCAATGAATCAGTGTCCCTTCCTATGACTGACTCAACATCCCTAGTTTGCAGGATCACGAGAAATCGGTGACAAAGAAGACGGCCGCGCCAATTCCCGCTGCAAGCAACGTCGCTCCGGAAAGGGGAAGCCAAAATCGACTGGGTCCGGCGACCATTGCCAGTGAAAGGCGTCCAGCCCCGTTTGCGACTATTGCCATGAGGATAGCCTCTCCTACCTGACCTGTCGAAATGATAGCACCATCGAGGCGGATTGCACTCAGCACGGCAACATCGACATCGAACACGCCAGACAGAGCAGAACTCGCAAGAACACTGACTGACCCAAATCGCTCGACCAAGGCCGCGCTGAGCGTTGAAACAACCGCGAAACCTGCAGCAAATATCAGCAACTGCATAAGGTCAAAAGGATTGCGGGGGAGCGAGCTCTCGTCGGCCTTCTGCGCGTGCCCGAACGAAAGCAATAGCAAACCGCACAGGCCAAATGCCAACGCTGCAGCAATCGCCGATGGCGCAATTATCTTTAGCAAATCAGGTTTCAGCAGAGCGACTACGATGCAGACACGGATAATCGAGACCATTGCTGCAAGCGAAGCCCCGCCCGCCAGTGGAAAGGCATTCATTACACCATGTGCGCTTTTCGCCAAGGCGACGGTGACCGATGTCGATGAGATAATGCCGCCCGACAGTCCAGTGATAAGGGTACCCTTCGTCGGTCCAAGCATGCGGACAGCAATGTAGCCGAGATAGGACAGTGCGGCCGTCAGGACGGTGAACAGCCAAACCTCGTGTGGATTTAATCCACCCCACGGATCAATGGTCCGGTTCGGCAGCAGCGGCAGTACGATTGTGGTCATCCCAGCCAGGAGGACCGCCGACCTGACTTCAGGCCATGTCAACCGCTTCAGCAGAGAATGGAGGATTTCCCTGCTGGCCAGAAGCCCTGCCAAAGCTGCTCCACCAGCGGCGGCCACTTTGTAATCACCGACAACAGCGAGTGCACCCAATGCGAAGACACACAGCGCCGCAATTACGACCGTGACGCTGAAATCTTCGTCCTGACTCGCCTTCCAAAACTGGAACCAGCCGACTAATGCACCCAACACTGAAAATCCAATAACAAGCATCCAGGGAGCCCCAGACAGTTGGGAGAGAGCTGCGATCACAGCGCCGAGCAGTCCCGTGATTGAGAACGTTCTTATGCCGGCAACACGCTTGCCTTCCAGTTCGTCGCGTTCACGCCAGCCCCGTTCCAACCCGACCAGCAGCCCTATGGCGATAGCGACGCCAAACCTAAGCATCAGCTCTGTCATGTCATCACCTGTCCGGTCATCTGTGTGGCAGCCAACTGAAAGCCTCGCAGCTACCCCAACCTTAAACACAGATGCCAGTTTCCTGCATGACTTTCTCGCGTTGCTCTTGCATCACGTAAAGCCATTGGGCACCCAAGAAACCTTGTCCCTCATGAACGCTGGTACCCGTCTTGATCGCAAGCGTGCCATCAGCGAAAAACCTGTCAATGTCGAGCGAAGCTTCCTCAGAAGTGCCGAATTAACATTCCCCACTTCACGAGTGGCCACCAATCTCGCCTTAGTTCGCTCGACGAGGTTTAGCGCCTTCATAGAAATCGAACCGTCGGGCTGCAGTCCCTTCACACACGCAGCGCATCAATGACGGCGCGCAGGCCGGCCGACAGGTATTTCCGCGTCGGGTAATAGAGATAGAGCCAGTCCTCGGGCGCACTCCAGGATGCCAGGCATTCGACCAGGCTGCCGCTCTGGACATAGGAACGCGCGCGCTCTTCCCAGACGTAAGCCAGCCCCACGCCCGAAAGTGCCGCCTCGACCATCAGTTCATGGTCATCGAGCGACAGAGATCCGGTCGGCTCGAATTCGATGATCTTGCCAGCGCGGCTGAACTCCCAAGGGTAGGGTTTGCCGCTTGGATAAATATTGCGGATGCAGACATGGCCACGCAGATCATCCGGGGTTTTAGGAAGCGGATAACGTTCGAAATAGCTTGTTGAGCCCACGACGGCAAACCGAAGCCGCGGTTTGATCTTCACAGCCGTCATGCCATCGCGCAGACTTTCTCCAAGACGGATGCCGGCATCGAACCCCTCCTCCACAATGTCGACAAGCCGGTCGGTAGCGACGATTTCCAGCTGAAGCCCGGGATTTTCTGCAATCAGAGGACCGATGACTGACCGGAATACGAACGGTGCGACCGAATTGGGCGCATTGATGCGAACCTTGCCAAAAGGCGTATCGCGAAACTGGTTGAGGGCATCGAGCGCCGAGCCGATCTCGCCGAAGGCGGGCGACAGTTGCGCAAGCAACATTGCCCCGGCATCAGTCAGCGACACGCTGCGGGTCGTTCGATTGAGCAGACGAATGCCGACGCGTGCCTCGAGATTACCCACCGCATGGCTGATCGCCGAGGCCGTCACCCCGCGCTCTTCACCGGCACGGCGAAAGTTGCGGTGACGGGCGACCGCATCGAAGGCCGCGAGTTCAGAGAGATCCGTACTGCGCATTGTCAAATCTCACTCATCATTGAGAGGAAGATTATCTCTCTAATCCTGATCGTTGAAAAGGTCCAGATTTCTCCTCGCAAACCGGCGCTTGTGCCGGACCACACAGGAGATAGGACAATGGCCGACTTCATTCCTCCCGCCCACAACACTGCATCACCCTTTGCCGACATGCGCGGTCATCACGTTGCCGTCCGCACGCCGGACCTCGAAACCGCAAAGCGCTGGTATGTCGAGAAACTCGACTTCCGTGTCGTTGCCGAATGGGACTACGCCGACGAACAATTGGCCTATCTCGCACCCGCGACTGACGACCATTTCTATGTGGAAATCCTGGGTGGCGGCGATCCGGCGCCGGCGGAGGTCCGCCCTTATACCGATCTCGGCGATAGCCTCAAATATGCCGGCTACCACCATTTCTGCCTGAATGTCGCAAGCGTCGACGCCACTGTCGAGGAATTGCGGGCGCGCGGCGTCACCATCGTGACCGAGCCGTTCGAGCTTTTGGCAATCAGCCGCCGCCTCGCCTTCTTCTGCGATCCCTTCGGCAATCTGATCGAGCTGGCGGAAGTCCTGCCGTGACCCTTTCTCACCCGGCTGGCCGTCACGGCATCGCGATGGCCAGCACATCAGGAGAATATCCCATGACGAACTCCATCATGATTATCGGCGCCGGCCCCGGCATCGGGCAGGCTGTTGCGGAGAAATTCGGGCGGGAAGGCTGGCATGTCGTGCTCACCGCTCGCAATGCCGATCGTCTCACCGGTCTGTCCAGAACCCTTTCCGGGCAAGGTCTCCACGTCTCGACTTTGCAAGCTGATGCGACCGACCCGATCGCACTGCGCAAGGCGGTCGCCGAGGGCGACCGCATGTCCGGCGGGCTGACGGCGGTCCTTTTCAATGCCGCGTTCGTGCGTGAACAGGATCTGTTCAGCATGCGCGACGATGAGGTCACGGACGACCTCGCCACCAATGTCGCTGCCGGCCTTCACACGATCCGGGCATCCGTTGAGTTGTTCGGTGCCCGCGGCGGTACGATTCTGGTTACAGGTGGCGGCCTCGCCGTCTCACCCCATGCCGGCTATGCCAGTCTCGGCCTTGGCAAGGCGGCCCTTAGAAATGTCGTCGAAGGTCTGGCCGGCCCTCTCGCCGAACGCGGCATCCGCATCGCGGTGGCGACAATCGCCACACTCGTCGGCCCCGGATCGACAGAGGCGAGAGAGGCAGCCGACACAATCTGGACGCTGGCGACGGACCCGACCGCAGGGTGGGAAGCCGTTTACCCCGCAGACGCCTTCAAGGGAGACTGACATGACCGAAACATTGACTTTGATTGCCAGGCTGACGGCCAAGCCGGACTGTGCCGCGACGCTTGGCGAAGCGTTGCAGGCTCTGGTCTTACCGACCCGCGCCGAGGGGGGATCGATCGACTATCACCTGCACCGCGACAACCATGATCCCAGCGTCTGGATTCTCTATGAGAACTGGCGATCGCGCGCTGATCTCGATGCGCATTTTGAGCAGCCCTACACCAAAGCCGTCATGGCGCGCTTTCCGGAGCTGCTGGCCCGCGACATGGAATTGACATTCTGCACCATGACATCGCCGCGCCCTTGAGCCCTCGGCCCAACGCTTTCCCCATCAATCCAGCATCAAGGAACACCCTCATGAAAATCTGGTTCATCACTGGCGCCTCGCGCGGCTTTGGCGCCCTCGTCACCACACGCGCTCTTGCACAGGGCGACGCCGTCGTCGCCACCGCCCGTAATCCGAAGGCGATCACCGAGCGGTTCGGCGAACACCCCAACCTGCTTCCGGTCGTCCTCGACGTGACCGACGACAAACAGGCGAGCGCAGCCGTGAAGGCAGCGATCGAGCGCTTCGGCCGCATCGATATCCTGCTCAACAATGCTGGGTTCGGATTGATGGGTGCCGTCGAAGAAGCAACCGTGGCTGAGGTCGAGGCTGTATACCGCACCAACGTCTTTGGTCTCCTCAACGTGACCCGCGCCGTTCTGCCCTTCATGCGCCGGGCTCGTTCCGGCCGCATCCTGAATATCTCGTCGATCGGCGGCTATCGCGGCGCAGCAGGTTTCGGGGTCTACTCCTCGACGAAATTTGCCGTCGAGGGGCTGAGCGAAGCCCTGCATGACGAACTGGCGCCGCTTGGCATCCATGTCACCGTCATCGAGCCGGGTTATTTCCGGACCGACTTCCTCGACGGTTCGTCCTTGTCGGTGAGCGGCAATATCATTGGCGACTACGAAGCGACCGCTGGCAAGGTCCGCACGATAGCGGCCGGTCTCAGCCACAACCAGCCGGGCAACCCTCAAAAACTGGCAGAGGTCCTGATCGCCTTCGCTGACGCCCCCAATCCGCCGGTCCGCCTCCCGCTCGGTAGTGATACCGTCGCAGCGATCGAAAAGAAGCATGCACAGGACAACGCCATTCTCTCCGAATGGCGCACCGTCTCGGTCTCGACCGACTTCCCCGTTGACTCATAACGACGTGGGTCTGATTAATTTCATCCGATGGGAGGTCGCTTTCAGGCCTCCCATTGAAAGGATACGAACCGTCTGAGCGCGAGCGCCGTCGTCGCGACGCTGAACAGCATCATCGCGCGTACGATAATAATGATCACACGGGTAGGCCTGGCGCAACATGCAAACCTCCAGCCGGTGTTGGGTCGGGTCAGCAGGTGGACGGGCACGCCGATTGTCGCCACCGGGATCGGCATGATGCTGATCCTCATCTTCTCAACCGCCATACCGCCGTAGGGGCCGGCGAACTGACCTCGTGAGACACACTGGCTCCGTTTGCAACTGTAAATTTGGTGCTGATCTGCATCAAGTGGCTAGAGCTTGTCTCGCCTGCCGAGGTCTTAGTCTGCCCCAACTGCATATCCTATGCTGTCCTTGCAGCGAGCCTCATGATCTTGGTGGTGGACGGTCTTCCCTTGTCTTGACGTCGATCAAGTCCCGCATGAGGTCAGATGATACGGTGTCTCTCGTGTTCCTCCAAGAGGGTCACATGAGGGAGGACTTGCGATGCTTGAATACAGAATCTTGGCACGGCGGATTGATCCCAGCGAGAGCGTGGCGCGCACAGAGAATGCAGATATCAGGCTTGCTACCGGACTGACCGGCCCGGTCGACGCCTTCAATCCGGCCGAACTGTTGCTGGCGTCGATTGCAGCCTGCATGATCAAGGGGATCGAGCGCGTCCTGCCCCTCCTCGATTTCTCTCTCGATGGTGTCGAAGTGATGCTTCATGCCGTCCGGCAGGATGATCTGCCGCGTATCGTCTCCATCGACTACGAACTCTTGGTCGATACTGAGGAGAGCGAACAGCGGCTCGAACTCCTGCACAAGAACGTCCGCAAATACGGTACGATCTCCAACACCATCGCTCTCGCAGCTCGCCTTGATGGCGTCATCCGGAGGGCTTTATGAGGAGCCTTCACAGCGAAACGCATCTCGTTTCCCGGATAGGATGGCTGCGAGCGGCCGTTCTCGGCGCCAATGACGGCATCGTGTCGACCGCAAGCCTGATCGTCGGGGTCGCAGCCTCTGCGGCGGGGAGTTCCGAGATTCTGATCGCCGGCATCGCAGGACTTGTGGCAGGGGCCATGTCGATGGCGGCGGGCGAATATGTCTCGGTAAGCTCCCAGGCGGACACCGAGCAGGCCGATCTCAACCGCGAACGACTGGAGCTTGAGAGCCAACCCAATCTGGAGCGAGAAGAATTGGCGCAACTTTATGCCAGACGCGGTGTCGATATCGATCTGGCCAGAAGGGTGGCCGAGCAGTTGATGCAGAAGGATGCGCTTGAGGCGCATGCCCGCGAAGAACTCGGCATCTCCGAGATCACCACTGCGAGACCGATCGTGGCTGCCCTGACATCGGCGCTGACCTTTGCTGTCGGTGCCACGATGCCGCTCGCAATGGTGTGGCTGGCGCCGGCAGACCAACTTGTCTGGCTCGTCTCGGCTGCTTCGCTGTTGTTTCTCGCGCTGCTTGGAGCCATCGGCGCCAAGGCTGGCGGGGCAGACGTGATGAAAGCCACAATCCGGGTCACCTTCTGAGGTGCCTTTGCCATGGCGCTGACGGCAGGCATTGGCGCGCTGGTGGGCACCGCCGTCTAGGAGGTGCGCGACCCTCAGAGGATATACTCCGGTGTGGGTCCAACACCGGCAACAAGATCGGCATGCGCCGGTCGCCAGGGAGTGAGATCATGGCCTATACACTCGATAAGACAATCAAAGGCATGCCATTTGACGCTGTGGTCGCAGCCACGAGGGAGGCCCTGTCGACCAAAGGATTCGGTGTGCTAACCGAAATCGATGTGCGAGCGACAATGAAGAAGAAGCTCGACGTCGATATAGCTGACTATCTCATTCTCGGCGCCTGCAATCCGATGATGGCGCTTGAGGCGATGAAGATGGAGCCCAGGGTCGGCGCCATGCTGCCCTGCAATGTGATCGTGCGATCGCTGGAGGAAGGGACCATCATGGTCAGCGCCATCGATCCCGTCGCCTCGATGCAAGCGATCGACAATCCCCACCTCAAGACGGTCGCTGGCCAGGTGAGGTGTCTGCTGCAAGACGCCGTCTCCGCGATCTGAGGCATTGGTTCCCCTGCACTGTCGCAGGCTGCCTGAGCGGGTCTTGATTGCGCCCGGCTTGTGGCGGTGTCTCCGATTTCGCGCTCAGGTCTCCAGGGCACGCCAGATGTTGCGGATGATTGCACAGCGTGGCTTGTCTTCTGCCGCCAAACGCAGCTCGGCCTGGAGGTCCTGGCTCGTTTTGTGTGAGACAAATGACCAGTCCCCAAACGATCCGAACGATCACCAGCGCAACAACGAGGTCAGGGTAGAATCCCAAATGGCCAAAAGCTGTTTCGATCGCGTTTGCAAAAAAATGGCCGGCGGTCGCCACGACTATCCCCCAGACCAAAGCACTGACCAGATTGATAGTGAAAAAACCAAAGGGGGACACACCGGAAAGACGGGTGATGACAGCACTTACCATCCGAAAGCCGAATATGAAACGGAATGAAAAGATGAGAGCGTCAGGGTGAGCGACCAAAAGTGCCTTCACTTGCTCGGCGTGAGGCGCATGCATTGCTCGGTTCCCGAATGGAAACGATTGGCGTAACGACCAGCATAAAACAGGGTCTGGTAACCTATCCACGAACCGCAACTGCAGCGGCCGCAACTTCCTAATAAGGCATCATGCCTTGACATTGCACTTGATAAGGACGCTGCGCTCATTTGGGAAAAGCTAATGGCGCAAGGAAAGGCAGTGGGCAGCCCGCGAAGCGGCTTGGACACAATCGTGGCTGCCATTGCTCAATCCAATAGCTGCTTGTTCACCAATAATGAGCGAGATTTTTACATGATCGAAATCATCAATCCTCGTCGAGGAAAGGCACGCTGAAAGACTTGGGAGATCTAGTGCCTCGAGTTCGCTTCCTCAGAACAGCTCAACTCATTGAACAGCCTTCCTTTTGGATCGACCGCGACGCAGCCTACCAAATGCTTCTCGTCGCCGAACTTGCAATTGCGCTACCCATAACCGCCACCGTCCGGTCTCTTACCCCAGACAATTCTTATTCCGAAATGAAATACCCGGTCTCGAATATAATCGGGATATCCGTTTCGCGCGCGCGGAGCCTGTCAAAATATTGCCGCTTGCTTCCTCCCCATTTGATAACTTATGTTGGCAATGTTCTCAGGGCGGGGTGTAATTCCCCACCGGCGGTATCGGGATATTCCCGGAGCCCGCGAGCGCTTCCGGTCTCCAAAGCCGGAAGGTCAGCAGATCCGGTGAGAGGCCGGAGCCGACGGTATAGTCCGGATGGAAGAGGACAAGGCAAAAGACGCCCGCATGCAGCGGGCTTCGCATTGCATTGTTCGCCCAAGGGATATTTGGCGCTTCTTGAAGCGCGAAAATGCCGCAAAACGGCATAACCCTTGAAAGGCTTGAAAGAAAATGACCATTGCTAAAATTGAAGACGCAATCGAAGCCATATCCCGTGGCGAGATGGTAATTGTCGTTGACGACGAAGACCGCGAAAACGAAGGCGATATCATCGCCGCGTCCGACAGCATAACCCCGCAGCAGATCGCATTCATGATGAACCATGCGCGCGGGCTGATCTGCGTCGCCATGCCGGGAGAGCGCCTCGACGCGCTCGACATTCCGCTGATGGTGTCGCGCAATACCGAATCCCTTAAGACAGCCTTCACCGTCTCCGTGGACTATATTCCCGGCACCACGACAGGCATTTCCGCTGCCGACCGGGCAAAGACCGTGCGTGCGCTGGTGTCGGAAGGCTCGCGTCCCGAAGACTTCGCCCGCCCCGGCCATATCTTCCCGCTACGCGCCAACCCTGAAGGCGTGCTCGGCCGCACCGGCCACACGGAAGCCGCCGTCGATCTGTGCCGCCTGGCGGGCAAGTACCCCTGCGGCACCATCTGCGAAGTCGCCAATGACGACGGCACCATGGCCCGCCTGCCCCAGCTCGAAATCTTCGCCGAACGCCACGGTCTGCTCGTCGTGACGATCAAGGACCTCGTTGCCTATCTGAAGGGCGAGGTTGTCGAGGAAGTGGCGCAGAAGCAGGTTGCCTAGTCTTCACGCGCCTGTGCGGTGAATAAAAAACGCCCGGCGAAAGCCGGGCGTAAAATCAAAAGGCAGACCACCTTACCTCTTGCACGTGGTCATCAATTCGGGCGGCGCTGCCGCGCAAACCCTACCAGCAGCAGAACCCGCCATCTACCAAAAGGTCCACGCCCGTCACGAAGCTCGCCGCATCTGACAGCAGGAAGATCGCCGGGCCGACCATTTCATCGACGCCCGCCATGCGCTGCATCGGGGTCTGCTCTTCGAACAGTTTCGTCTGGTGCACCATTTCCGGCCGCGTGTTCATCGGCGTCGCGGTGTAACCCGGCGAGATGGTGTTGACGCGGATGCCGCGCCCCACCCATTCCATCGCCATGGATTTGGACATGTGGATGACGCCAGCCTTAGATGCATTGTAGTGGCACTGCATCAGGCCGCGATTGACGATGACGCCGGACATGGAGGCAATGTTGACGATTGCGCCGCGACCGTTCTTCAGCATGGCATTGGCTTGCGCCTGGCAGGAGAGGAACACACCCTTCAGGTTGATGTCCATCATCGTCTGGAACTGGCTTTCCTCCATTTCCTCGGCAGGATTGGCGTTCGCGATGCCGGCGGCGTTGACGGCAAGCGAGAGAGCACCGAGTTCGGCCTGCGTGCGTGCTACCGCTTCGCTCAGCGCCTGCTTGCTGGTGACATCGGCGGCGATTTGGATCGACTTGCGACCAGCCCTGGCAATGAAATCGGCCGTCTGCGCCAGGCCGTCATCGGTGCGGCGGTCAAGCAGCGCGACATCGGCACCGGACTGGGCAAGCCCCATGGCGATCCGCTGGCCGATGCCGGAACCGGCACCGGTGACGAACGCCACCTGGCCGGAAAGATCGAAGAGTTTCGGCGCGTTGAGCGTGATGGTGGACATTCTCTATTTCCTTCTTCAGATGGTTGCCAGTTCCATGACCGAGACGTCGTTGGCCTCGTCGCGATTGAGGATTCCGGCCTGTTTTCCCTGCGCAAGAACGAGGATACGGTTTGAAACGCCCAGCACCTCTTCCAGATCGGAACTGACGACGATGACGGCAACGCCGCTTTTGGCCAGACCGACGATAATATCGTAAATGCCAGCCCGCGCGCCGACATCGATGCCGCGCGTCGGCTCGTCCAGCACAACCACGCGCGGGTTACGTGCAAGCCATTTGGCGATGACGACCTTCTGCTGGTTGCCGCCGGAGAGATCCGAGGCAGGCTGTTCGCTGCGGCCCTTCACGCCGAATTTGGCAATTGCCTCCTTCGTAAAAGCACGCTTGATGCTAGGCGTTATCCAGCCGGTGCCGACACGGTCGAGATTGGCGTAGATCAGGTTCTCACCGATCTCATGCTCGACAACCAGCCCCTGAAGCTTGCGGTCTTCCGGCACCATGACGATGCCCTTCGCAATCGCATCCGCCGGGCTTTTCAGCGTCAGCACCTGTCCATCGAGCAAAACCTCGCCCGCACTGGTCGGATCGGCACCGGAAATGGCACGCACCAGTTCGGTACGCCCCGCGCCGATCAGCCCGGCAATTCCAAGAATTTCGCCTGCACGGACGCCGAAACTGATGTCGCGGAAAGAATTGCCCGTGCCAGTCAGCCCCTTGACCTCCAGCACCGTTTTTTCCTGCGGTTCGGGCAGCGCCGGGAACAGGCGTTCCAGCGACCGGCCGACCATGCTTTCGACGATGGTGCGCACAGGTGTCGCGCTGTCTTCAAATTCATGCACCCGCTCACCGTCGCGCAGCACGACGATGCGGTCGGTGATCTGCCTGATCTCTTCCATGCGGTGGGAAATATAGATGATGCCCACGCCCTCTGCGCGCAGCTTGCGAACCTGCTCGAACAGGGCCTGGGTTTCCGCACCGCCAAGGGCCGCCGTCGGCTCGTCGAGGATCAGGAGCTTGGCATCAAGCGCCAGCGCCTTGGCGATTTCGATCAGTTGCTGGTTCGCGGTCGAAAGGCCCGCCACCTTACGGGTTGCGGGAATATGCAGATTGAGACGCGCCAACTGCTGCTGCGCCCTCCGTACCATTTCGGCGCGGTCGACGATGCCGTTCTTCATCGGCCAGCGGCCGATAAAGACGTTTTCAGCGATGGAGAGCTCCGGCAGAAGCTTCAGCTCCTGATGGATGAGTACAATGCCCTTGTCTATCGCCTCACGCGGCGAAGCGGGTGTATAGGGCTGGCCAAGCCAGGTCATCTTTCCTTCGGACGGCTCGCGGGAACCGGCGATGATGCCTGACAGGGTGGACTTGCCCGCCCCGTTTTCACCCAGCAACGCCACGACTTCACCCGGATAGACGTCGAGATCGACGCTTTTCAGAACCTCGAGCGGGCCGTAACGTTTGCTGATGCCACGGAGCGAAAGAACCGGCTCGCGCATGACGGGACCTCCTGGGAAACACGCGTGGCAGCGATGCGCCACGGCTTTGCGTCCGAATTGCCTGAAAACGAACAGATGACGCCCCCGCGCATCCGGATGGAGTGCGCGGGGGCGGATGTATCAGGGATGATTGGCAATGAAGCCGTCGACGTTTTCCTTCGTCGTCAGCGTCGCCTCGGAGAGCTGCACGGCCGGAACCTTCTCGCCGCCGACGATCTTGACGGCCATCTCGACAGCCGTGCGGCCCATCTTCTGGGTCTGCTGCGTCGCTGTCACGTCAAAGACGCCGTTCTTCAGCGCCTCAAGCGCTGCCGTGTCGCCATCGAAGCCGCCAACGACGATCTTCTGCGAAGGGTTGGCGACCTTGATCGCCTGTGCCGCGCCGAGCGCCAGACCGTCTGCCTGGGCAAAGACGATGGAAACATCAGGATTGGCCTGCAGCATGTTCTGCATGATCTGGAAGCCTTCATCCTGGCTCCACATGTTGGACCACTGTTCGGCAACGATCTTCACGCCGGAATTGGCCTTGACCGATTCCATGCAGCCCTTGGTGCGGTCGACTTCCGGTGTCGTGCCCTTCTGGCCATGAATGATGACCATCTTGCCCGAGCCGCCTGCCTGCTTGATGATGTAGTCGCAGACCGACTTGGCGGAAGCGACGGAATCGGTTGCGAGGAAGGTATCGCCCGGTGCGCCGTCGGCATTGCGGTCGACGTTGATGACGGGCACACCGGCCGCCTTGGCAAGCTTGACCGGAACGGTCGCCGCAGCGGCACCAGCCGGAATATAGATCAGCGCGTCGATGTTCTGCGTCAGGAGATCCTGGATCTGGTTGACCTGCGTCGGACCGTCGCCCTTGGCATCGACGGTGACAACGGTGATGCCGCGCGTCTTGGCTTCGGCTTCGACGGCCTGCTTGATCTGGTTGAAGAAGTTCGCCTGAAGATTGGCAACGGCAAGGCCGATCTTCTTGACTTCGGCGGCGTTGGCCGGACCGAGCGACAGGGCGAGAAGGGCGGCGGATGTCAGCAGAATGCGTGAAAATTTCATGATTATTCCTCCATTTGTTGATTTTTGACCTTCGGGCAGATCAAACCTCCTCCCCTTCGGCCGCTTTTCACGCCTCCCATACCGGGAGGGTCGTCTATTGCGCGGACGGCTCATCGCCCTCCGCAGGCAAATTCAGCTTCTGCGCCGGCGCAATGTTTCAGCGCCCACGGCCAGCACGATAACCACACCGATGATGACCTGTTGCAGAAAGGGTGAAACATTGAGCAGGTTGAGGCCGTTGCGCAGCACGCCGATGATGAGCACGCCGATCAGCGTTCCGCCGATGCCGCCGGCACCGCCCGAAAGCGAGGTCCCGCCGATGACGACAGCCGCGATCGTATCCAGCTCGTAGCCAAAACCGCTGGAGGGCTGCACCGAGTCAAGACGGGCTGCAAGAACGATACCCGCCAGACCGGCAAGAACCGCACAGGCAACATAGACGCAGATCGTCACCAAGGCGACGTTGATGCCGGCAAGTCGCGCCACTTCCGGGTTGCCGCCAACCGCATATACGGTGCGGCCTTCGGAGCGGAAGCGCAGGAAAAGAAACGACACCAGAACAACGACCAGCATCAGCAGCACGGTCGCCGTCAGTACGCCGAAATGGCGGTCGATGGCCAGCATCATGAACCAGTCAGGGAAACCGACGATCTGCTGACCGTCCGTGATCATATTGGCAAGGCCGCGCGCCACCGACATCATGGCAAGCGTCGCGATGAAGGCCGGAACCCGGAAGGCGGTGACGAGAACGCCGACGACAAGGCCGCAGGCTGCGGATGCGATGAGCGCCAGCATGATGGCCATGCCCATGGGCATGCCCGCGACATTGGCTGTCCAGCCCATGATCATCATCGAAAGCGCCAGCACCGAACCGACGGACAGATCGATGCCGCCGAGCAGAATGACGAAGGTCATGCCAACGGCCATGATGCCGAGCACGGTGATCTGGTCGAGGATGTTGAGACCGTTTCGAAGCGACAGAAAATTTTCGCTGGTGAAGGTCAGGAAGACACACAGCAGCAGCAGGCCCAAAAGAGGTCCGGTCGCACCGCTTAGCCAGGCAAGCGGGCTTCTGGTGTGCGTAACCCCCTCATTGCGTTCAAGCACGGACATGGCTCCTCCAAGTGGCTATCTTGCATTTTTTTAAACCGATTAGAATAATTATTCATGCTCGGTGAAACATGCATAAGCCAGTTGAGAGAAACTTGTCAATAGGCTTGGAGGGCGGGACGGGCCTTGCGGGTGATGGGATCGCTGCACACCTGCGCCTCCCATCCCGTTCCGGTGCACATCGCAGGAATCAAGCGCAAGCGCGCCTGCGTGGCAAGGAGAGCCCTTTCAGCCAAAGGACTTGGGCTAAGCAGATTCCCGTGACGAGCCCAGGAATGAGGCTGGGACGTGCGCTTCATCAGTGGTGCAAATGAAGCGGCAGAAATAATCGGCACGGATTGAAACAGGACAATTCACAATTCCAGCTTGACAGAAACGCCACGTCTGCAATTATATAAGCAGCTGTATAAATATTCACACGCATGTTTTTGAAGAGGATCCCATGCAGCCCACAGAGCTAGAGCGCATTGCGCGCCAGATTCGCCTTCGCGACGTCCAGGCTGTTTTCGAAGCGGGTGCCGGCCATATCGGCGGAGAAATGTCGGCGATCGACATCATGACCGCCCTTTATTTCCGCGTATTGCGCATCTGGCCGGAAGAACCGAAGAACCCTGCCCGCGACCGTTTCGTGCTGTCGAAAGGCCACACCGCCTGCGCGCTTTATGTGACGCTCGCCAAACGTGGCTTTATCCCGGAAGAGGAAATCTCGACCTTCCTGCAACCCAATTCCCGCCTCAATGGCCACCCCAACTGTAACAAGGTACCGGGGGTCGAGACCAATACCGGCCCGCTTGGCCACGGGCTTCCAGTTGCCGTCGGAATGGCCAAGGCGGCCAAGCTTTCGGGAGCGGATTACCATACCTATGTCATGACCGGTGATGGCGAGATGCAGGAGGGCTCCAACTGGGAAGCCATCATGTCCGCAGCGCAGTTCGAGCTTAACAATCTGACGCTTATCATCGACCATAACCGTTTCCAGCAGGGTGCTGCGATCTCGGAAACCAACGACGTCGCGCCGCTTCGCCCGAAGCTTGAAGCATTCGGCTGGGAGGTGAGCGAAATCAACGGCAACGCGATGGAAGAGATCGTCCCGGCGCTCGAACATCGCAGCGAGCGCCCGCATTGCATCGTTGCGCACACCAATAAGGGTCACGGCATTTCATTCATGCAGGACCGCGTCGACTGGCACCACAAGGTTCCAAGCAAGGAACAATACGAAATTGCCGTCAAAGAACTTTCGGAGGCATTGTAATGAACGCGCCCGTAACCACCGCCAAACTCTATGATTGCCGCGACGCCTTCGCCGAAACGCTGGAAGCGCTGGCCGCTGCAAACGACAGGGTCGTGGCCGTCTGCAACGATTCAGTCGGCTCCTCGAAGCTCGGCGGCTTCAAGTCGAAATTCCCCGAGCGCCTCGTCAATGTCGGCATTGCCGAACAGAACATGGTGGGCGTCGGCGCCGGCCTTGCCAATGGCGGCCAGCTTCCCTTCGTCTGCGGCGCATCTTGTTTTCTGACCGGTCGCGCGCTGGAACAGATTAAGGCAGACCTCGCCTATTCCAACGCCAATGTGAAGCTCATCGGCATCTCCTCGGGCATGGCCTATGGCGAACTGGGTCCGACGCATCACTCGATCGAGGATTTCGCCTGGACCCGCGTTCTGCCAAACCTGCCGGTGATTGCCCCCTGCGACCGCATCGAAACGGCCGCCGCCGTCAAATGGGCCGCGGACTATGCCGGCCCCTGCTTCCTGCGCCTGTCGCGCGTCGGCGTGCCGGACCTTCTTCCTGATGGCCACGTCTTTGAACTCGGCCGCGCCAACCTGCTTCGCGAAGGTTCCGACATAACGCTGATCGCCAATGGCACGCTGACACACCGCATCGTCAAGGCCGCCGATATTCTGGCCGGTCGTGGCATCAAGGCGCGTGTGCTTAACATGGCAACCGTGCGCCCGATCGACGAGGCGGCCATCATTGCCGCAGCGAAGGAAACCGGCGCAATCCTGACGGCTGAAGAACATTCGATCTTCGGCGGTCTCGGCTCTGCCATCGCCGAAGTTGTTGTCGATCATGCCCCCGTGCCGATGAAGCGCCTCGGCGTTCCGGGCGTCTTTGCCCATACCGGCTCGGCAGAATGGCTGCTCGATGAGTTTGGCATGGCACCCGCGGCCATCGCGGAGGCTGCAGCTGTACTGCTGAAGAGAAAGTAAGTCTCCTCCCAGGGTCGTCGCGTGTCTTCGGATGCGCGGCGACACCCTTTGCAATATCGTCGTTTAATCACCGCAAGGCTGAAACGAAAAAACTGCCGACGAAAGAACTCAAGTGATGCGCGCCATTCTGTCCATCGATCAGGGCACCACCAATTCCAAGGCCATTCTCGTTTCTGAAACAGGAGAATTGCTGGCGCGCGGTTCATCGCCGGTCGGCATCACCTATCCGCAGCCCGGCTGGGTGGAGCAGGATCCGAACCGTATCTGGGCCTCGGTGCGCGAAGCGATTTCCGCCTGCCTGTCTTCGGCACCCTCTGCCGTCAGCATTGAAGCCATCGCCATTTCCAACCAGCGCGAATCGGTGACGATCTGGGACGGTGAAACCGGCGAGCCGCTCGGCCCGGTCTTGAGCTGGCAATGCCGCCGCACTGCGCAGGAATGCACCGATCTCATCGGCAAGGGCCATTCCGAACGTGTCATGGCGCTGACCGGCCTGCCTATTGACCCGATGTTTCCCGGCGCCAAGATGCGCTGGCTGTTGGAGCGTGCGCCGAAGGGCCGCAGCCTTCGCCTCGGCACCATCGATAGCTGGCTGATCCACTGCCTGACCGGCGGCAAGGTGCATGCCTGCGACGCCTCCAACGCGGCCCGAAGCCAGGTGCTCGATCTCAACCGGCAGGTGTGGAGCGAAGAGCTTTGTGACCTTTTTGGCATCGACATCAACGCCCTACCCGACCCGCGCGACAGCAGCGGCGACTTCGGCGTGACATCAGGTGTTCCCGGCATCAAGGACGGCACGCCTATTCTGGCTGCCGTCGGCGACAGCCACGCCGCCCTCTTCGGCCACGGCGCCTTCAATCCCGGTGACGGCAAGGTGACGTTCGGCACCGGCTCATCGGTGATGACGACGCTGCCGCATTTCATCGCGCCAGAGCGCGGCATCACCACGACAGTTGCCTGGAGGATTCACGGCAAGCCGACTTTCGCCTTCGAGGGCAATATTCTTGTGTCTGCCGCCTCCCTGCCGTGGATGACGGACATTCTCGGCCTGCCAGATGTCGCATCTCTTGTGGAGCTTGCCGCGACCGCTGAACCAGATGGCCCCGGTTTCGTCCCGGCCTTTGTCGGCCTCGGCGCGCCCTATTGGGATTCCAATTGCCGCGCGCTATTTTCGCAGATCAATTTCAGCACAAGTCGCGCGCAGATGGCCCGCGCCGTTACCGATTCCATCGCCTTTCAGGTTTATGACGTCTTCTCGACCATGCGCGCGCAGTCGCCCTCCGGCTTCGGACAGCTGTTCGTGGATGGCGGGCCGAGCCAGAACCGTTTCCTCATGCAATGCGTCGCCGACATGCTGGACCACCCCGTCATCCAGCGTGACGCGCCGGAAGCCTCCGCGCTTGGCGCGGCCTATCTTGCCGGCCTCGCCCTCGGTCTATGGAGCGATCTCGACGCCATCGCCGCGCTCAACAGTCACGGCAACGCCATCGCGCCTTCGTCCGGTGACGGCAGGCAACGGCTTGCCGTCTGGCGCGACGCGATTGCGCGCTCGACGTTACCTGTGACGTCGGGTAAGGGTGAATAAAAATTCACCCTGGAGGGCTTATGGGCAGGATCAACGAACTTCGGATGATATCCCGCGTGGCGCAGATGTATTTCAGCGAGCACAGGCGGCAGGCGGAGATTGCCGAACATCTCAATCTTTCGCAGGCCACAGTCTCGCGCATGCTGAAGCGTGCCGAAACGGAAGGTATCGTGCGCACCAGCATCATTCCGCCGCCCGGTACCTATAGCGATCTTGAAGCACAGCTTCGCGAACGCTTCGATCTGCCGGAAGCCATTGTCGTCGATTGCAGCGAGGATCGCGACGGCGCGATCATGGCCCGCATCGGCGAGGCTGCCGCGCATTTTCTCGAGGTGACGCTGTCGCAAAACGAGATCATCGGCGTTTCCAGCTGGAGCCAGACGATCTTCAAGATGGTGGAAAACATCCATCCCTTGAAGGGCGCCAAAGCGCGTTACATCGTCCAGACGCTGGGCGGCATGGGCGATCCTTCCGTGCAGACGCACGCGACCCAGATCACCACCCGGCTGGCGCGGCTGACGGAGGCCGAACCGAAATTGCTGCCGGTCCCCGGCGTCGCCACCTCTCGCGAGGCCAAGCTTTTGATGCTGGCCGATCCCTTCGTGCGAGAAACAATTGATCTTTTCGGTTCGATCACGCTCGCAATCGTCGGTGTCGGTGCCGTCGAGCCATCGGAGCTTCTTGCCCGCTCGGGCAATATCTTTTCCGCCAAGGAGCTTGCCGATCTCGCACAGGCGGGCGCCGTGGGCGATATTTCGCTCAGGTTCTTCGACAAGGACGGCAAGCCCGTCAAGACACCGCTCGATGACCGGGTCATAGGCCTTCCGCTGGAGAACCTCTCCAATGTCGACCGCGTCATTGCACTCGCCGGCGGCTCGAAAAAAACCGAGGCGATCGCCGGCGCGCTCAGAACCGGCGTGATCGATGTCCTTGTCACCGACAAATTCACCGCCGAACGACTGGTCGGCACAGAAACATAGCCGTTATCCCATAAGGAGGAGACATGAGGCGCTTTGAAGGTCAATCCGTATTCGTGACCGGAGGCAACAAGGGCATCGGTTACGGCATCGCCCGCCGTTTTGCCGAGGAAGGCGCGAAAGTCGCCATCGCCTCTGTCGACAAGGACACCAATGACGCCGCCAAAAAGCTGGCGGACGAAACCGGCTCAGTCACCCATGGCGTGATCCTCGATGTGCGGGATGCGGCGGCGGTGCGCGAGGCCTATGGCGCAGCCGAAGAGGCAATCGGTCCCATTTCCATCTCCGTCCAGAACGCCGGCGTCATCACCATCTCCAAGATCGAGGAGCTGACGCAAGAACAGTGGGATTTCAACCTCGATGTCAACACGAAGGGCGCGTTCCTGTGCTGCCAGGAGGCGATCCGCCGCTTCCGCGCAAGTGGCACCAAGGGCCGCCTGGTTAACACCGCCTCCGGCCAGGCCCGCCAGGGTTTTATCTATACCCCCCACTACGCCGCTTCAAAATTCGGCGTCGTCGGCCTCACGCAAAGTCTGGCCAAGGAACTGGCGCCCGAAGGCATCACCGTCAACGCCATTTGCCCCGGCATCATCCACACCGAAATGTGGGATTATAACGACCGAGTCTGGGGCCAGATGCTCGGTGACTACAAGCCCGGCGAACTCATGGCCGAATGGGTGCGCAACATTCCAATGCGCCGCGCAGGAACACCAGCCGAAGTGGCAGCCTTGGTGGCGTTTCTCGCCTCCGAGGATGCGGCCTACATCACCGGCCAGACAATTAATGTCGATGGCGGGCTGATCATGTCGTAGCACTCAACCAATCGATGACGGCATCTGCATTCTTCTCTGGCGGATGGACCGGGTAAAAGACATGCTTGATAACGCCCGTTTCGATAATCATCGTGAGCCTCTTGAGCAGCGTCAGGCCTCCAGCCTGGAACGTTGGAAGGCGAAGGGCTGACACCAGAAGGAGTGAATGATCGGAAAGCAGAGGAAACGGCAGGTGAAGCCGCTCTGCTGCCTCTCGCTGATACTCAGTGGTCTGCGTAGAAAGGCCAAACAGACGCGTTGCTCCCAATGCCTTCAGTTCAGCGAAATGATCACGAAAGGCACAGGACTGTGGTGTACATTCCCTCGCGCCGGGTATTGCGTCCCATCCGTCAATCGCCTTTCCTCCGGGCGGGCTTGTCCGGGGGTAAGCATAGACCACGGTTAACCCCGGCTCACGCAGATCGACGGTCGTGCCATCCGTCGCAACCAAACCAATGCCAGGCAACTCCATCCCGGGTAAATGCCTGGCTGCTCCGTCGTCACGTGGGGTAACTAATTGCTCATCCCCGCCGGGTTCAATCATTGCCACCTCGTTGCTCTTCCTGTCTGTCGACGTTGCGACGTTAGCCGATTTTCATACTACCGCAATGTCTTGTGCGCAGGTGCAAAGCTGCCGTAGCGATTCGCGCCTTCAGCCTTGATGGAATACGAACGCCACGCCTTTATTCAATTTGACAAAGTCACCGATTGCCAAGTCTCTGGCCAATAGAGATGGCGGCAGCCGATAAAACGGAAACTAATTTTCCCGCTGAACCTTGCCTCCGTCGATACCGAATTTGCACTCTCGCAATGCCTGAACGCCTTGATAGGAATCGAACCACCGGCTCCGAGAGAGCGGGGCGGTTATCTTGGCGGCATATGTTCTGGCCATTCCTGTGCGCCATGAAGCACACGAAGAATTCGAACTGTCGTTTCAGTAATGGTATAAGCCGCGACGTAGGGCGTACCGTTGATGACGAGTTCGCGCGTCCCAGCAATTCTGCCCACGCGCCCACTGGCAGGAAAATCGAGTAAACGGCGGGTAGAGGCGACAATCCGCTCATCGATCAGAACGGCGGCCGCAGGATTATCTGCCTCAATGTAAGTGAATATCGCGTCGCGATCCGATAACGCAAATGCAGACCAAGTAAGTTTCACGATTTGGGCACACCAGCTTTAAGACGTGCTGCTGCTCGACGTTCGGAAAAATGCGCCTCAACGGCTTCGTCTGATAAATCCGGCCGAGTATCATTTAATGCTTCGAGCACCTTGCTCCGAAACCAGGCGTCATGCGCTTCACTGCCTGAAAGAAGCTCAAGGGGCAAAGCCCCCTCATTCGCAGTCCGGGTGAGCAGGATACGAACAGCATCAGATACCGTGAGGCCCATGCTTTCAAGCACGGCAGAAGCACGATCCCGAACCTCGGCATCAATACGTGTTTGGACGAGTGCGTTGGCGGCCATGGCTATCTCCTGATTCAACTAGATAGTAATGCAGTTGAATGACGCTTTCTAGCTAAAATTCGCGCTGCCATTATCTGCGTATGGCTTCTTTTAAGCTCTTGAAGGGAATCGAACCAAAGTCCACCACCTCCGATACACTACGCTGCTGTAGCTTTTATGCTCAGCGTGGAACGGTTCGTTCGCTACACACGGGTTCCATCATCGTTTTACGGCAACACATTTCACCTCAGCGAGTAGTCCCTGATGCGCGAGCTCAGAGACACCTATCCGGGTCCACGCATAGGTTCCCTTCGGAAACACCTCGTTTTTGACAGTCCGGAACACGTCCATGTGCTTGGACATTTCGACGTGATAGCTTGTCATTTCCACGATGTTATCGAACGTGCATTGAGCGGCTTCCAGGACAATTCGTAAATTGTCCCACATAGCTCTGAATTGCTCTAAAGGATCGTGAATAATCGTGAGATCCTTGGTCCGCCCGACTTGGCCGACGACGTAGATTGTGTCTCCGACTTTAACCGCGGGAGCATAGCCGGCTCGGCTGACGATCTCCTGCATCTCGTCGGGTATAATGATCTCTCGATCCATAGGGGTCCTCGCAATCTTTGCTGGTTGCTAGCGGCACTGATACAAGCGTCGCGAATTTTCAAGCGCCGCTGAATGAAAAAGTACAAACGGCCAGCGATGTCCGACAGTCCTTCACTTCGCCCGCCGGAGTGGCATCTGTACAAGGCGTCGGGCCAACTCAGCCGATGACGCTCTTCATCGTTGAGCCAGAGACGGCCGCGTCCCAAACGTGACACAGCTAGCAAGTTCATCGAGACAGGCGCCTTTTGCAGAATGCATGCCGCCGCTACTTGGCAGCTTTGGCTGCTTCCTCGATAACCTTTGCGACTGCAGCCGCCTGCGAGATGTAGATAGCGTGGCTGCCCTCTACCTCTGTCACCGTTGAACCGGCACGGTTGTAATCCAGCGCTCCAAGTCGGAGTTTACCGTCATATCGTCCTTCGCTACAATTGCGTAGCTAGGCTTCACGTGCCACGCTGCGACCGAAACCTGCGCATTGGTGGCGACGACGCCAACAGGCATTTGAGACCGGGCCATGAACTCGGCTTGATCCTTGGGCAGATCTGCCCCGAAATCAGCAGCAAACTTTGACCGGTCGATAAGAAGGAACCCATCCTTCGACGGCTTAATATCCTTGGTGAGTGACGGCATAGACTGGAGCAATTGTGCTGTGCTTTCACCTTTTTCAGGTTGGAGCGCTGCGACATAAACAAGTGCCTTGACCTTAGGATCATCACCTGCTGCCGTGATGATCGTGCCCCCGTAGCTGTGACCGACGAGAACAACATCTCCGTTCCGAGAAGCTATCGAATTGTCGCGGCAGGGTCGGGACCTCAGCCTCAAACTCTACCCAAGCGTTTTGAGGTCCCTGCGGCGGATTAATGGCCAAGGCACGAAGATCGTCGCTTATACGGAGTCCATGGCGTTTTACAGCGCGTACCGCCTGGAGCGCTTCGACTTGGACGGTGTTATAGACGTAATGTTTAGTCCTGAGGACCACGATATGCAAAGCGGCGTGTCGGTCGACAGCAGGCGAAGACTTCCAGAGGAATTCTACGCACTATAGGTTACGGAATCGCGCCGCGGTTGTACACCACATCCAGCAAAACCATCATGCCGCAACCGTGCGCGGTATCTATGAAGGTTTTGAGATCATCAAGCGATCCGTAATTGCGCTGTGGTGCAAATTGCATCACCCCGTCGACGGCACCGAGCGCTTCGTCGATCGCGGCCAAGCGCAGATCCGAACCTTCCCATCATGCGCCTTGGCGCAATGGCCGCCCAGGGGCTCCTCATTCAACGCGGCGGCCGTGCTGGGACACTTCGTGGCTTGAAGATTGCGGAACTTACTTTGATCGCGACAGTTTGGTCCCACCCGACCCGTCAATCCTCCAAAGGAAGTTATCGATACCGCTCCAATCACCGTCAGTCATCATTACGGCAGCACCATTGAGGTCAATCTGTCCGCTACGCCTGGTTTGAACCGCATCGTTTTCACGAGCGTTGCGATTGGCCACGTGAACTGGACCGAGAACTGAACGGCAATTCTGGCCTTATTTACGCTGCGCTCAATGAAGGAACAGGTGATGGATTGGGTTCTGGTGATTGCAACGCCATCAATCTGGATGCGGCGGGCTGAGCGTTTTTTGGCGAGGCGTTTCAGCTGATCTTGCAGGACGCATCAGCGACTTTCCATGAGGCGTCGCGGCTCGGCGGATCTCATCAAGACTGGCGGGGAAGTGCAGACTTGAACGATACCAGGAGGCAAACCATGGCGAACTGTTCGCCCGCTGCAATACGTAGAATAGTCATCATCAGCGATTTTCAGGATGGCAGGCCCGATCACTCCGGTGTCCAGAGCGTTGAATGGTTTCGCAATCAATGGCTTGCAGGCTCCCGTGGAAATTATCCACATCCATCACAATCACCAAAACCGGTGGAGGTTGTTGGCGGCTATATTGAGCGATTGCCCCTTGCCGCCCTTAAAACAGGACTGGTCAATTGCGCCGAGATATGGACGCACTGGCGCGGAGAAACGCCTCCAAGGGACACGATCCTTCCCGGCTCCCACCTGAGGCGCCGAATGTTCAGGATGAACGGCGAGGCTGCACCTTTTTCGTCGAACGACATGATCGGTCACGTTGAGGCCTTCGGGGTGCCGTCGATCCTCTGCGTCTGGGGCCTTGGCGTCGATGAGAACATTCTCGAGGCGTGCCGGGACAGCTACAAAATCTACAATTCGATCGATGCGCCGGCGTTAAGAGTGCCGTTTGAGGTCAGCCGTCATTTCAATCTTGTCCTGACGGGCGCTGAGTGGCAGTCCGAAGAGGTACGCATACGTCACCCCGAGATGGCGACCGCGATCATGCCAATCGGTCCGGAATTTGCGTCCGAATTGACCTTTCGACCCCTGGGCCTGCGCAAAATATACGACGTGATCTATGTTGCCGCAGCCCAGCCATACAAACGGCACGACATCCTGTTTGCGGCTCTCGACAGGCTACCTCGCTCGCTACGCACGCTCTGTGTTTGCGGTTATGGGGAAATGATCGGTGACTTGCACCGCAAGGCCCGGGAGTTGGGAATAAATGTCGATTTCGTCGATCCCCCGGGTGTCGCCTTCGCCGAAGTCAATCGGCTGATGAACATGGCAAGGATCGGCGTCGTCTGCGGGGTTGACGACGGCGCGCCTGCGATCCTCACCGAATATATGCTGGCGGGCATTCCGGTTCTCGCCAATAGTCGGTTGAGCTGTGGCCTGCAATACATCACGCCAGATACCGGCGGCACAGCGACCCCAGAGGAATTTCACGAGGGGATAAGCAGCATGCTTGGACGACTTGATTCCTATCGGCCCCGTGACGTCGTCCTCGCAAACTGGACGTGGCCGCACAGCATCCGAAAGCTGGAACGCATCCTCGGCGAATATTAGCCGGATCGTTTTTTATGACATCTCAGGAACTATAGGACCGACCGGTGGTTCGAAGACCGTCAATGTGACGTGCGCTTTATTGCGAGGTGTTTGATGAACCTGCTGAATTCCCACCCGCAATCGGCTGATGTCGGCGTGCCGGCCAATTCCCCCCTTATCTGTTTTTCCCATCTCAGATGGGATTTTGTTCTGCAAAGACCGCAGCACCTGATGCAGCGCTTCTCACGCGAACGGCAGGTGTTCTTTTTCGAGGAATTCATTCCGACCGACCATCACCTTGCCTATCTTGAAATCCATTCGTTTGAGGGAACCAGCGTCAAGGCGATCCGTCCCCGCATTCCTCACTGGTGGAGCGCCGAAGAGCGCGATGCTGCACTGGGTCGGATACTTGACGAACTGCTGGACCTACAGGGCGGCAGTAAACCCATCCTCTGGTTCTACACACCCATAATGTTCAGCTTTGCAAAACACGTCGATGCCGCAGCAGTGATCTATGATTGCATGGATGAGCTTGCCAACTTCAAGCATGCTCCACCGGAGATCAGGGACGCCGAGCAGGCGCTGATGAGGCGGGCGGATGTAGTTTTCACAGGCGGCATCAGCCTTTACGAAGCAAAGAAGCACCGGCACGATAACATCCACCCCTTCCCCTCCGGCGTCGATACCGGTCATTTCAACACGGCGCGTAGGGATATCGCGGAGCCAGCCGATCAGTCGTCCATTCCCCATCCGCGTCTCGGCTATTACGGCGTGATTGACGAGCGGCTGGATCTTGGCCTTATCGGCAAGATGGCGGCGGTTCGCCCGGACTTCTCATTCGTTTTTGTCGGCCCCGTTCTGAAGATTTCACCCGCCGACCTGCCAACGGCATCGAATATCCATTATCTCGGTCAGAAGGCTTATGAGGACCTTCCCGCCTATCTCAGCGGCTGGGACGTCGCGCTGATGCCTTTTGCCCTCAATGATGCGACGCGTTTCATCAGTCCGACCAAAACCCCGGAATATCTTGCGGCGGGATGCCCCGTCGTCAGCACGCATATTACAGATGTTGTACGCGGTTACGGCGATGTCCGCGGCGTTTTCATCGCCAACGGCACCGGTGACTTCGCGTCGGCCTGTGACGCAGCACTTGCCATATCGAGAGGTGGCGACCCTTGGCTTCAGGCGGTGGACGAGGTCCTTGCGCGTTCATCGTGGGACGCAACATTCGACGCCATGTCACTTCTGGTCAACAGGGCGGCCACAAACATCGGGATGCCGATTGTTACTCCCGACAGATCGTTTCTCAGACAGGCTCGCCGCGATAAACCGCAGACTTACGACTATCTCATCGTCGGCGCGGGATTTGCAGGATCAGTCCTGGCCGAACGTCTGGCCGCAGACGGGGACAAGAAAATCCTCCTATGCGACAAGCGGCCCCATATCGCCGGCAACGCCTATGATCATTACGATGAGGCAGGTATTTTGGTTCATAAATATGGGCCGCATATCTTCCATACCAACAGCGAGGACATCTTTGCCTATCTCTCCCGGTTTACGGCATGGAGGCCCTACGAACACCGGGTTCTTGCGCAGGTCGGCGATCTACGCCTTCCCATACCGATCAACCGCACGACGCTGAACGCACTTTATGATCTTGATCTCGCAAATGAAGCCGCGGCTGCCCTTTTCCTCGCGGGTCGAGCGCAGCCATGTGATTCTATCCTGACATCGAGGGACGTCGTCATATCGCAGGTCGGACGAGAACTCTACCAGACGTTCTTCGAGGGATACACGCGAAAACAATGGGGCCTCGACCCATCGGAACTCGACCGTTCCGTCACCGCACGCGTGCCGACCCGCACGACCGTGGACGACCGTTATTTCCTAGACCGGTTTCAGGCCATGCCGCGCGACGGTTATACCCGCATGTTCGAGCGCATGCTCGACCACGAGAACATCACCGTCATGCTCGGCACAGATTTCGCCGACATCAGGCATGCGGGCCTTGCAAGACATACGATCTTTACCGGCCCGATCGATGAATATTTCAACCACCGCTTCGGCCATCTTCCCTACCGCAGTCTGGAATTTCACCATGAGACCCATGATATCGGACGGATGTTTCCGGTGGCTGTCATCAACTATCCCTCGCAGGACGTGCCCTATACGCGGGTGACGGAATACAAGCATCTAACCGGCCAGGTCCATCCGAGAACGAGCATCAGCTACGAATATGCCTGTGCCGAGGGCGACCCCTATTATCCTATTCCTCGATCGGAAAATCAGGCCCTCTACAAACAATACGAGGCTTTGGCCCGCAAACAGGATGACGTGACATTCGTCGGGCGGCTTGGCACCTACAAATACTACAATATGGATCAGGTTGTAGGTCAGGCTCTCGCGACCTACAGACGTCTGCGGTCACAGCGGGTTGGCGGCGGGGTTATGGTCGATGCCCAGGGTGACTGACAGGCCCCGCATCGTTCTTGCAACCGACAGCCTCGACCCATCCGGAATGGGAGAGCACATGCTTGCGCTCGGTCGGGCGCTGTCAAGTCGTTGGGACGTAACGCTGTCCCTGATCCTCGAGGACAAGGCCGGTCTGCTGCCGCGTGCGGCGCGGTACGGGCTAGGTGTGAAACTGGCTGCAAATCATAGCGACTTTCACGCATGGCTCGCAAAGACAGATATCAGCCTTCTTCATGTCCACGCCGGCATCGGATGGGAAGGGCATGATCTTGCCACGGCAGAAACCGTCAAGAGAATTCCCATCATCAGGACGGAGCATCTTCCTTATCTTCTAACCGACCCAAGTCAGCAGGAGCTTTACAGGCGCGAGACCCGACACCTTGCCCACCATATCGTCGTGTCCTCTTCGTCGATGGAAAGTTTCCGTTCCCACATCGCGCCCACACAACTGACGATCGTGCGCAACGGCATTTTTCCACTCAGCCCGGCCGGTTCATCGTCCCAGCTGAAGCAGGACCTCGGCCTCTTGGGTAAGACGGTCCTTCTGACCGTCGCCCGCTTCACGGCGCAGAAGGACCACGCGAAGCTGCTGCATGCATTGCCGGAAGTCCTGCAATCATATCCGTCGCTCGTGCTGCTGCTGGTGGGATCGGGCGAGGAACAGCAAAATGCGGAAAGGCTGGCGGCGGAACTGGGCATCGATGACCACGTACGTTTCCTCGGTCAGAGATCGGATATCGCTGCGATCATGGGCGTCGCCGACCTCTTTGTGCTTCCGTCGCGTTTCGAAGGGCTGCCGATTGCCGTGCTGGAGGCCATGTCGCTTGGCCTGCCCGTAGTTGCAACGCGTGTTGGAGGAACGGTTGAAGCGCTGGGGGAAGTCCACGCCTTTTTTGCGGAACCCGATCTGCCCGCCTCGCTGGCGTGCACCATCATAGAGGCACTGAGCGATCCTCGTCGTCTGGCCACCGCTGGCGATATGGGCCGCGAGCGTTTCCAGAAACACTTCTCCGCTGACCGGATGGCAGCGGAGACCGGCGCAGTCTACGAGCGGGTGCTCGGAAGGCGAGCAACGCAAAATCAAAAGGACAATTCCATGCAGAAGACACGCCTCGCCTTCATCGGTGTCGGTGGCATCGCCCAGCGGCACCTCGACATTCTGGCCGATTTTGATGACGTCGAGCTTGTCGGTTTCGCCGACCCCGATATCGCACGGGCGGACCAGGCGGCGATGCGTTTCGGCGCGAAGTCCTTCCAGCATCACCGCGACATGCTGGATGCTGTTCTGCCGGACGCCGTATACGTTTGCATCCCACCCTTTGCTCACGGGGAGCCAGAGCATGATCTGATCGAGCGGGGCATCCCTTTTTTCGTCGAAAAGCCCGTTTCACTAAACATTGAAACAGCGCAGGAAATTGCTGCAGGCGTCGCGCGCAAGAATCTGATCACAGCGGTCGGGTATCACTGGCGTTATCTCGACATTATAGACGAGGCCCGTGGTCTTCTGGCCGAAAATCCTGCTCAGCTCCTGTCCGGTTACTGGCTCGATTCAACGCCGCCGCCTCAGTGGTGGTGGAAGCGGGACCAATCCGGCGGGCAAATGGTGGAGCAGGCGACACATCTTCTCGACCTCGTCCGCTTTCTTGTCGGTGAGGTGACCGAGGTTTATGGCCGCATCGGACACAAGGACCGACCGGAGTTCCCCGGCCTCGACGTGCCCACCGTTACCACTGCAAACCTGACTTTCGAGACGGGCGTGGTGGCCAATATCGCCTCCACCTGCCTGCTCGGCTGGAATCACCGTGTCGGTCTCCACATTTTTGCTGACCGGCTGGCCATAGAGCTGACCGACAGGGATATCATGGTGGATGTGGGACAGGGACGCCCCGTGCGCGGCGCAGATGGCGACCCGGTTTGGCGCGAAGACAGAGATTTTATCGACGCCGTGCGTGGCGGTGAAAACTGCATTCGCTGCCCCTATGCAGAAGCCCTCGCCACGCACCGTCTCGCTCTTGCGGTCATGTCATCGGCAAAAAGCGGGGAACCTGTCCGTCTTGAAAAGCCGGATTTTGTGCGCGTGCAACCAGCCCCCTTGCAGTTCCAGCCGCGCCCGGAAGCACCACAGGGGCTGCCGCCCGGCCACCGCCACGTGAGGTCGCTCGGGGTCGAAGCGCCGGGTCGGGCCTACTTCTTTGGTTATGACGAAGGTCCGCCAGCCGATGGTCAGTTTCGGCTCGATACTCTTTATACCGGTCTTTCCGCAGGAACCGAGCTGACGTTTCTGAAGAACACCAATCCCTATTTCCGCTCCCGTTTTGACCATGGTCGCGGCGTGTTCATCGAAAACGAGCCGGACCTGCACTACCCTGTGCCGTTCCTCGGATACATGGAGGTCGCCCGCGTATCGCAGTCTCACGCAGCAGGAATTGCATCAGGGGATATCATCGCCTCGGCCTACGGTCACAAAACCGGCCATACGGCAGACCCTTTCCACGATGTGCTAGTCGCCCTGCCGCCGACCCTCGATCCGCTGCTGGGCATCTTTGTTGCGCAGATGGGCCCGATTGCGGCAAACGGCATCCTTCATGCCGATGCGGAAGCTTTTGGCGTGAATGTGCCGACGCTGGGTGCGGGGGTCAAAGGGCGCCCCGTAATCGTCATCGGGGCAGGCACCGTAGGGTTGATGACAGCACTGTTTGCCCGAGAGCTTGGCGCCTCCGACGTTATCATCACCGACCCGTCCGATTTCCGTCGCGGAAAAGCCGAAGCCATCGGCCTGACCGCAATGAGCGAAGAGCAGGCATGGCAGCACGCCAAGGCTCGCTGGCACGACGGCACGATGGGGCGTGGCGCAGATATCGTATTTCAGACCAGAGCACATCCCGGAAGCCTGCACACGGCGCTGAAAGCCCTGCGACCACAGGGAACCGTGATCGACCTTGCCTTTTATCAGGGCGGCTCCGATCATCTGCGGCTGGGCGAGGAATTTCATCACAATGGCCTCAACATCCGGTGCGCGCAGATAAACCGCGTGCCGCGTGGGCTTGCGCCGCTCTGGAACAGGGAACGACTAGCACGCGCAACCGTGGATCTCCTTGCCGTTGAGGGTGCCTTGATCCGCGAACACATGATCACGCATGTCATCGCCATGGACGAGGCCCCGGCCTTTCTTGCCGATCTGGTCGAAAACAGACCGGACTTTCTGCAAATCGTGTTCCAGGTGAGCGAATGATTGCCGAACAAGCGCCTTTAAGGATACTGTTCGTTTTCGCCTGGCTGGTCGTCGGCGGAGAGGAAACGGAAGTCCAGCTACTCGCCAAGCACCTAGACAGGAAGCGATATCGCATTGACGTCGTTGCCTGCTTTCGCAAACCGGGCATGCCGGAACAGACGCACGAACAGCTGCGCGCGCTCGGGGTTGACGTTGACACCACGCCCTACAGCCTCTCGTTCGACGATACGGTTGCCTATCTCGCCAGCAAGATTTCCGGCTACGACATCGTGGTTTCCTGCCAAAACGTTGCCGACATCTACCCGGCGCTGGAGCGCCTGCACCTGCGCCCATTGCTTATCGAACATGGTGGCCTCGTCTCGGAGGCGCTTGCAGGGCCGAAACATTTCACCAGCCGTTATGTCGGCGTCTGCCGCACGATCCGCGATGCCGCTGCCTCCCACATGCCGGGCCGCGAAGCGTGCGCCATCGAAATTCCGTCGATGGTCGATCTGTCGGCCTTTGACCCGACACAAAGAGACCGGATGCGCCGCAGTCTCAACATCACCGACGATCAGATCCTCATCGGCTGGGTCGGCCGCCTCGATCCGAAAAAGAACGTCGAAGATTTCATCGACGCGGCAGCAATCGTCAGCCGCGCCCACGCCCGCGCCCGCTTCGTCATCGTCGGCGGGCCTGATGCCTTCCTCCCGCAATACGCGACCACATTAAGGGAATTAGCCGCAAAACATGGGCTTTCCGACGTCCTTCAATTTCTGGGCGACCGAAAAGACGTTGCCGATCTTCTCGCAGCCTTCGATATTTTTACATGGCTTTCCCGCGGCGAAGGCATGCCACATGTGATCGCGGAAGCAGGCGCCGCAGGTCTACCCGTCATCTCAACGCCGGATAACGGCGCGATGCAGCAGATAAAGGACGGTGTCTCGGGCCTGTTCGTACACTATGACGATCCGGTTGCTGTCGCCGAGAGGATCGGTTTTCTGATTGCCTCTGGCGAACGCCGGCGTTCCCTTGGCTCCGCATTGCAGCGGAAAGTGGAGGCGACCTATTCCGCTCAAGCGGTGATACCGCTTTGGCAGCAATTGTTCACCGAAGTGAATAAGGAGCGCAAAGCGGCGCGAGCGACGGGATTGTTCAAATCTTTCCTGCAAGGCGGTTTCGAGTGCTCGAGCCATCGCCTTCGGCCAAGGGACGGCGAACTCAACGGCCGGCGGCTCGACATGATTTCTACGATCACTCACGACATAAATGCCGCACGGGATTATCGCCAGCTTGCCGAATTCGGTATCCGCACGGTGCGGGATGGCTTTCGCTGGCATTTGATCGACGGTGCCGGCGAATACGACTGGTCCAGCATTCGCCCGATGCTGCGGGCGGCCAGGGAGACGGGAACGCAGGTTATCTGGGATCTGCTGCATTATGGCTGGCCCGATGATCTGGACATCTGGTCGCCACGGTTCGTTGACCGATTTGCACGCTACGCCGCAGCCTGCGCCCGCCTGGTGCGTGAGGAAAGCGACGACATTCCCTTCTATTGCCCCGTCAACGAAATTTCGTTTTTTGCCTGGGGCGGAGGCGATGCGGGATATCTCAACCCGTTTAGCCGAGGTCGTGGCTTCGAACTGAAAGTGCAGCTGGCACGAGCGGCGATTAGTGCCGTGGACGCGATAATTTCGGTCGATCCCCGCGCCCGGTTTGTCCATTGTGATCCTGTCATCAACGTCATCACCGATCCATCGCGCCCGTGGGAAGCAGGCATGGCGGAAGGGCACCGCCAGTCTCAATTCCAGGGCTGGGACTTGATCTCCGGCCGGATGTGGCCGCAGATCGGCGGTGATGAGCGTTATCTCGATATCGTCGGCGTGAACTATTATTTCAATAACCAGTGGATCCACGGCGGGCCGCCGGTCGATATCGGCCATCCGCTGTACAAACCGCTAAGCAAAATTCTCATCGAGACCTATGCGCGTTACGGCAAGCCCATGCTGATCGCTGAAACCGGTACGGAGGGAGGACGCAGGGCATCCTGGTTTGAATATGTTTGCGCCGAAGTGCAGATTGCCATGCAGTACGGCGTTCCGCTTGAGGGTGTGTGCCTTTATCCGATCGTCAATCACCCGGGATGGGACGACGGCCGACTGTGCGAAAACGGGCTTCTTTCCACGGAAATCACCGCATCGGGCCGGGCGGCGTATGCCCCCCTGGCAGCCGCAATCAAACTGGCGCCATTCAGGGCTTGATCGATCACGCGCCCGTCAACTTCACCAGAGTTGTGACTGTCGTTGTCGATGCGCGGAGCTGTCTTGCCAGCCAAGACCATGCAGTCGCCCCGGGGGTGAGCAGCACCATTTCTGGAATGCGGGACGCACTGTCCGGGTGAAGTCGCGTTCTCGACTTTAATCTCGGTCGGGAAAGGTGACTGGAGGCGACCTGAGACTGAAAGCACTGGGCGTTCCGGTCGTATTGGTGAGCGCAAGCGACGCCGCAGCGTTCTCAAGATATTCCGTGCTCGACGGTACCGATATTGCGGAAAGCCGACAGATCCAAAACGTCTGGTGGCCGAGTTTGTGCGCGACGGTGTCGGCAGCAGAGACCCAGCGTTCCGAGCACGATTTGCAAATGACGACAAGAGGCTGGTCAACTGGCACGGTTCCATCTCCATGCCGACCAGCGGTCAACGACACCCGCTCCGTGCCTTACCAGCCATGTCGCTGGAGGCATGGATATGCCTATCTCGTTTTGATCAATGCCGCGATTGTCCCGATCGGGAACGCGTTGGCGCGCCAGTACATCGAGCGCACAGCCGCAATCCGCGGCCTCGTAATCGGCTGCATGCTGCTTGCGTTTGCCCAACTCGGCTTTCTCAGTGCGTGGGCTCCTGGGGTCCGGTAGCCTCGATGGATGTTTTCACGATCGGAGAGATTCTCTTCGTGCCCTGCGGTGGAGTACATATTGGTCGAGGGTATCTCGCACGACCATAGCAGAGGCAGCTATTTTGGCGCTCACTCGTTCTCAACCATCGGAGATTTTAAAGGGACCGACGCTAGGCAGGAACGTGCCTGGTGTGCCTTTGGCGGACCAGGCACGTTCCTGCTCTTTGCCGGGCTGGCAGCCATCAGCGCCATTCTCTTTGTCGTTGGCACACGCATTCGACCCCCAGAGCCGCAGCATCGCCATCCTCGGTAGGCTCACCGCGAACCGTCTTGATGCTGGATTTGCGCGAGGCATATGTATTGCATGAATCGTAAAAGTCGCGAGGAAAGCTTGCGGACCAATCAGCGCCGAACTCGGCGCTTAACCAACGCTGACCGATATACTCCAGGGTAACCCTGTCTATTTCGGCCGTTGCGCAAATCGACCGCGATAAATCAGTGGGCTAATCCCGTAACATCGACCTTGCGCCTATCAGATTGCTCTGCCGAGGCTTTGAGCGATCTGGGAATCTCCGAGGCATCGTTTTTTGTGAACACGTCTTTCTCAAGATCGAGCGCGTCGCTTTCCTTGGTCACCTTCTGCGACCATTTCTTTTTAGCCTTTTTCATTGTTTCTCTCCCGGCGACACATGATTTTCGGTATGGGTCATGGGTATGGTGACTGTCACGCCCACGACCTCCTCCGGAAACCCTGCTCTTCGAACGCTTGTCGTTATCTGCGGCGGGTTTCTTGATTTCCAAGGGTGCCTTCGCGTTTTCATGCGATGCACCCGGCCCGCCCTGACAGATGCTGGCCGGTATTTTTGTTGAAGTGGACATGTCTTCCTCCTGTCGCAGCGGACGAGCCGCGCATTACTTGTCGTCGCGCGTTTTCATTGCGTCGGAAACACGCTTCTTACGTGGGTTTTTGAGGTTCTCCCCAACAGCATCCCGATCGTGCTCGGGATCGTCAGCGGGCTCCATGTAGCCTCTGGGGCGGGTTTCCTTCGGGCCCTCCCAGCGGGGTGATTGGTCGGTGGTGCCGGGAGCGCCATCTCGTGGAGAATTATTGGTCATCATTGCCTCCGGTTGGGTTGCGAACCCACCCAACCTCTTTGCGGCGACGATGTTCCGCGAAGACAACGACACAGCAGGGCAACTTTTTTCGAAACAATTTCGCGTTGCCCCGGTTAGGCGCGAGAGAGAAAATCCAATCCGAGGGAACATGACGATGACGGACAAATCCGGCAAATCCGATCGCATCTCCAGAATGGCTCCGCGGTGCGCCTACGGCGACCATGTCTTTCCTGAGGAACCAACATGCCAAGATTTTTCTTCACCGTGATCAGCGGCAAAAACATCCTCGATGATCCGGAAGGCAGCGATCTGCCGTCGCTCGACCGGGCGATCGAGGAGGCGCTCCAAGATGCCCGGGCGCTGATGAGCGAGGCAATCCTGCAAGGGCGCGATATCTCGGAAGGATGCATCATCATCCGGAATAAACAGCAGGAAGTATTGAAAGTCGTCCGCTTCGCTGACGCGCTAAGCAGAAATGACTGATAGCGTTGCAACGTCCGTCCGCATACGAGTTATCAGTTTTTCATATTCTTTTTCCGGGACGCCGTAGGTCGTGTCGGCGACGTCTTCCAATATGCTTCGATTGACGATCCGGACGTTTCCTCGGCTGGCACGGATGGCATGAATGCCTTCGAGAACATGCAGCTCGTTGGTGATGCCCGGCCGCCGCACGCCAAGAACCGTGGAGAGGAACTCATGGGTGATCGGCAGATCATCGGTCCCGAGCCGGTCATGACACATCAGCAGCCAGCGCGCGAGCCTTTCGCGCAGACTGTACTGCCCATTTGCCAGCACAAGCTGGCCCACCTGAAGCAGACAGATATTGATATAGCCCAGCAAAAGCTCCCGCAGCCGCACGTCATTCTCCATCTCCTGTCGCAGTTCGACGGCGGGGATCAGAAAGCCACGGCCGCCGACACCCATGACGGTTTCATCCGGCGTGGTTTCCGCGCCCAGAAGAGCGGGCCAGCCGGTGATCCCCTCCCGGCCGACGAGCACGGTTTCTATACTTTTACCGCTATCGTTATGAACGACGGTGGATGCCAGACCGGTTTCGATGAAACAGAGATGGGAAACAGGCACGCCAGGCGCAACGAGCTGATACCCCGCCGGCAGATCGACGTGCTCCATTCGAGACGCGAGCCGTGACAGCCCTTCCATGCCCAGGGTTTTCAATAGCAGGTTATAAACAAGAAAATCAGATCCAAGCATAGCGGTTCGCCCGGTTCGCCCCTTGCTCGAAAACAACAATATGCAGCGGTCATATTAACAGCGGAAAATCGCATGAAAACAGTGAGTACGTTTCCGTACGAATTTGCAGGAGGGTCCCTTGCTGCATCGGGGAATGGCCGAACAGGCGAAATTCTTGCCGGGACGACTTAGCGAAAGCAATCCGCCGCATCCGCCTTCAATATCTGGAACAAGCTCTTCCAATCGTGGTTAGGGGCTGCCAAACAGGGAGGCTTGAACACCATGAAAAAGAACACCGAATACCAGATCACGGCGCATGAAAATGGATGGGCCGTCGTCATCTCTGATATCATAAGAGGAGTTTATCCCAGCCGACATCTCGCGCTCGCGGCAGCAAAGCTGCTGGAGAACGATATGCTGCGGACCGAAGAGGCGAGACGCTTCGCTCAAACTACCCATATGACGCTGACCGATACCGCAGCCCCCAATCGGGTGTCCCGGTCGCTTCAGGTAATGGTGGCGGTGCCCCATCAGGTGGATGTTCCCCTGCGACGCAGAAGCGCAGAAATCAGCGTTCCGCCGTCGACTGATGGTCACAATCTGGAGGCGGGTAAAGTCTAGGCGAAACGACGGGCCGGCGCCGGCTCACGCGGTGCGACCGGGATGCGTCGCGATTAAAAAATAGAGCGCAATGGCGGCCGCCAGCGCAAATATCACAAGCGCATAGACCATCATGGTTTTCCAGGTGCGTTCGCGGCGGCGAAAATCGCCGTCATCTACGCCGATGGGTGAAAACTTTGAATCGAGCCTTTCACTTACCGGTCGGTTTATATCCTGCTCAAGCCTGATGCTTTCCCGTGGCGGATCAGCCAAGTCATTGTCTTTTGCCTGCATCCGATACCTCCTCATGGGCGCGCGGCATCCCAACCCCGCCCATCCGCAATTGTTCCGCCCCCGAAGCGGGACGGCGGCGAGGAAAACCGCCGCAAGAGGTTTTCATCATCGGGACGCGATGCCCAACGCCGCGCCAGCCCTCTCGCGCTTGTTTGATAAATTCCGACTGGGGGCGGCTGAAATCATCCTGCTCAGGCGTTATGGTAAGCGGAAAGGCACACGCATGCAGTGGTATGCGAGGAGTAGAGCATGCAGACAGTCAAACGCCTCACCATCGCAATCATTGGCATGACTGATACCGTGACGCCGGAAATCAGAATGGCCTGGTTTCACGCGCAGATTGGCCTTGAAGGACCGTATTCCGCAAGTTTCATAGAGAGTGAAGCCGCTCTGAAATTTACCGCCGCGATTATCGACGTTCGTTACGAGGCAAACATCCTGCTACGCCTCACCGGGCAGTTGGATGGCGAAGCCATTCCCTATCTTTTTTTCATGCCCGACGTGGTCATCGATAGCGAGCCGGGACCTTTTGTCCTCTCCAATCGTTCAAAAGACATTGAAAACATTGTTTCCGCCTTGATGGCGCAAGGAGGAGGCATAAGACATTAAAGGGAGGCACGTGTCATGCTGAAGCAACCCGATAGCCATGGCGAAGCGAATATTCTGCTTTCTCATTTACCCGATGACGTCCGGGTTGAGGTTGCAGACGCATGCAGGCCTATCAAGCTCGCACTGGGCGACGTGCTGATACCCGCCGGCGGGGCAATCGAGGGTGTCTTCTTCCTGTCATCCGGCATAGCTTCCGTTGTTGTCGTCACCAAATCGGGGCGCAAGACCGAGGCGGGAGTTGTCGGCAAAGAGGGGTTCGTGCCGGCGGGAGCCGTAGCAGGCGCGGAAACGAACCTGACTGAAATCGTCACGCAGGCTCCGGGCGAAGCACTTTTCATGGATATCAGGTCGTTTGACGCGCTTGTTTCAAAACATCGGGTATTCTTCGACATTCTGGTCTGCGCCCTGCACGTCTCAAGAACACAGATACAATTCACGGCATCTTCGAATGCCACCCAGTCCGTAACGGAGCGCCTCGCCCGCTGGCTCCTGATGTGCCACGACCGGGTGGAAAGCAATCAGCTGCAACTGACCCACGAATTCCTGTCAACCATGCTGGCAGTCAGACGCGCGAGCGTAACGGACGCTCTCCACGTGCTGGAAAGCCTTGGGTTCATTCGCTCCGAAAGGGGACGAATTACGATCAAGAACCGCGAGATGCTTGAGACCTATGCCGGCGATCTCTACGGCGTGCCCGAGGAGGAAAACAATCGAATGCTCGCCCGTTTTATGCGCAAAAACAGCTCTGATTCCGCGCTTGACGACCTGACTGTTATTGCGAGCGAGGGAGTTCGGTAGGCCGGGCGGCCGTTCTCAGTTGCCGTTGGTACGCTTGCGAACATTTACCTTTGGTCGTTTCTCTATAAGATAAATGCATCTTCCCTCATGCTGTGAAACGCCGAGCGCGTTTCAAGGAGGTGAAATGCAAACCAATCACGAATACCTGAGTGCTGGAATTTTTCTGAACGAAGACATCAATATCGTTAAGGCAGCCTACGAAAATGTTGTGTCTGCGGAACGCGACCCCGATCTATGCCCTGCAGAGGTCGCCCGCTATGTCCTGAAAATGTATGATCGCGGCGTCGTCGATCCGTCGAAACTCCAGCAATTGGCCGCTCTCTATTTCCGAACCAAATTGCGTGTCGGCTGACATCCAGGTCTGACGGGTGGCATCCTGCCACGATTTCAGCTTAGTTTTTCACCTCCCAGGTTTCCGATAATCCTGCATCTCGCCATGCGGGGACGAAGGCCCGCTCGGCCCCTCCCTTATCGTCAACCATGACTTCCGCTGGAAAAACCCCGACTTGAAAGGCCGGCCGTGGCACGAAGCGGTCGTCTATGAGCTTCATGTCGGAACTTTTACAAAAGAGGGAACATTTGCGGCCGCAGCGGAGAAGCTTGAATATCTCGCAAGCATCGGTGTGACGGTTGTCGAACTCATGCCGCTGGCGACCTTCTCGGGCAGTCGCGGCTGGGGTTATGACGGCGTTCTGCAGTTCGCGCCCCAGCGAGAGTATGGCACGCCCGAAGACCTCAAGCCCTTTATAGATAAGGCCCACGCCCACAGCATCATGGTGCTGCTGGATGTCGTCTATAACCACTTTGGCACCACGGGGAACGCAATTGAGGCGTTTGCTCCCACATTCTTTAAGCAGGGCGGGACGCCGTGGGGACCGCGCCGGACTTCAACTGCGCAGAGCTGCGGTCGTTCTTTCTCCAGAACGCGCTCTACTGGCTAGAGGCCTATCGGTTTGACGGGCTGCGGATCGATGCCGCCGACCATCTCGCCGGCGGCGACGGAGACGTCGATTTTCTGATCGAGATGGAAGGGCACGTGAAATGGACGATAACAAGCAGGCGTGTCCATATCGTGACGGAAGACGCGCGAAATGCAGCCTCACCCATGACACCTTCGTCTGATGGCCTCGTCGGTGTCGATGCCGAATGGAACGACGACTTTCACCACGTGATCCATGTTGCCACCACGCATGAGGACGGTGGCATTTACGAAGATTTCGCCAACCAGCCCTATACGGTCTTCGCCGCTCGCTCGCAACCGGCTTTGTCTATCAAGGCCACCCGCGGCCTTCTCATAATTTTGCCGGAAGCGGTGAACCCAGCAGCCATCTCCCGCCCCACCGGTTCGTAAACTTTCTGCATAACCACGATCAGGCCGGTAACCGCCTGCGCGGGGAGCGGCTGCGTTCCCTGATACAACCTTCCCTTTTCGATATGCTTGAGACGATCCTCCTCCTCGCCCCGCAGACGCCGCTGATGTTCATGGGCGACGACCATGGTTCGACCAACCCGTTCTTCTTTTTTTCAGACCACCCGGAAAACGACCGGTAGCAGGAGATCAAGAATCGGTTGAAACAGGCGGAAAGCTTCCAGGGCGAATTACCTCCCGAGGCCCCAGAGGTGGTGCTGGATCCGAATGATCTGCCCACGATGCAAATCTCCACCCTGAAGTGGGATGAGGCGGAAACGACCGAGGGGAAGCTGCCCAGGGAAAGGATGAAGGCATTGCTTGAGAAACGGCGCCGCTACATCTGGCCGCTACTGTGCTCGGATTTCGAGAGGGAGGTTTCCCTTGACTGCGAGACCCAGTGTCTGGCGATCGACTGGTATTTCAGCGCGGGACGGCTGGAAATGCGCGCCAACCTTTCGCCAAACCTCACCAGTCTTCCGGCCGCGCAGGGGGAAACCTTTTTCCGCACGGCAGTGTCGAGGGCACAAGCTATGGCGATTATGCCCTGCAATTTGCGATCGGTGACCGCTGACAGGAGCAAAGAAACAAAACGGCCGCGGCAATGTCTTGCGCGGCCGGTTCAACTCACCGAAATATGATTTCCGGCGATCCGCCGGAAAAGCGCTCTCGAGTGCATGCGGTTGGACGGACGAGGCGTCCGCACTGTGAGAAATTACACTTTAGTCAAGATTGCGCCGAAGCGATTCCCTTGCCCTGTTCACCCGGCTTTTGATGGTGCCCACCCGGCAGCCGCAAATGGCCGCGGCATCGGAGTAACTCGTCCCTCCGGCGACAAGCAGCAGAGCTTTTTTTTGATCCTTGTCGAGATTCCGTATCGCCCGCATGACTTCCTGATGCTGCACACGCCATTCCTGGCCAGCAGGGGTAGACATGGTCTGCTCGATACCAACGGGCAAGCCTACGCATTCGCGTTTAGACACCTTGTAGCGGGTACAGAACGTGTTGCGCAAAATGGTGAAGAGCCATGATTTCAACGCCGTGCCGGGCGTAAAACCGTGCAGGGACCGCAGTCCTCGCAACATCGTCTCTTGAACGAGATCGTCGACATCCTCTTCGTTTCTGACAAAGCGGCGGGCAAAAGCCGTCAAGGCCGGCGCCAGATCCGCAATACCGATACGCAACACCTCCAGCTGCGCATCATTTAATGTGTTTCCGGAAACTCCACTCACAGCGTGCTTGGCCATTTTCCCATCCTTTCACTATGGGCAAATGTCTCGGCAGACGCATTGGTTGCTGTACGCCAACGTACAATAGCGAAATCTGCGACGATTCTAAGGTCTTATCGGAAACGCCTGGGCGGGCATGCTTACGTCAAGCCAACGTGGTTTCAGGCGCTGTCCGCGCTGCCGGGTGGTCGTTTCGGATGCCTCTGTTCAATCATGCGTTCCGCGTTTTTTCTCGTCTCTTCCCTGTCCTTTCGGCTATCGTCGCTATTGCCGGAACGAGCATCATCCGTACCGGGCTCTGGCTTGGTGTCATCGTCTGGTGGGCTCATCGCTTCATCTCCGTTTGTGGTTTCGGGAATGAGGGATCCGCATCCCCCGCAGTTTTCTAACCATGCCGCCGGAGGGATGTTCCGGCGTGACGAAGGCTTTGAGGGAACATTGGCGCGGGAAAATGGTTAGGCACGGATCAAGGAGGATGTTATGAACAAGGACGACAAGCTGAAGCAGATCCACAAGGACAGCGAACCGCAATTTGCACGCGGCAAAAAAACCTCTGATAACAACGGCATCGCGAGCGCCAAGCCAAGGGTTATCACCGGCTCAGACGATGCAACCGCCAACAAGCTGCCACCCGGGGTCAAAAAGCCCGAAAAAGACTGGGATTTGAACTACGACGAACGGGACACCAACGAGGGCGATTTCAGGGGTTAATCCGGTCGAAAATCGCAATTTTCACCGTTTCAGGTCCTCGATCAGCAGTTCGATGGATTGGGCTCGGCGCCCGTTGCTGCGCGTCGTGGTGCGCCGCGGTCGCCAAAAAAGCCTGGAACTTTGATGAGGACCCCCGGTTAGGCGTGGACCCGGCGCACATGCCGCTCCACCATCTGGAAGGAACACCGACCATGAAGGCCCTGACTTGGCACGGTAAGCACGACATTCGCTGTGAGAGTGTCCCCGACCCATAAATGGAGCACGGCCGCGACGCGATTATCAAGGTGCCCGCGTGCGCAATCTGCAGTTCTGATCTTCATCTCTACAACGGCATCATGCCCGAAATGCACGGCGGCGACATAATGGGCCACGAGACCATGGGCGAAGTTGTCGACGTCGGTAGGGACAACAAGACCCTGAAGGTCGGAGACCGGGTCGTCGTTCCCTTTACCATTGCCTGTGGAGAATGTTTCTTCTGCAAAAGAGGGTTTTACTCCGGCTGCGAGCGCAGCAACCCCCACCCGCATAAGGTTCGGGAGATGTGGGGAAACTCCCCCGCCGGGCTGTTCGGCTACACGCACCTTCTGGGCGGTTTCAGCGGGGGCCAGGCCGAATATATGCGGGTTCCCGATGCCGATGTCGGGCCTGTCAAGGTTCCCGACGGGCTGACGGACGAGCAGGTCCTGTTCCTGTCAGACATTTCCGACCGGTTACATGGCGGCGGATTTCTGTAATATCCAGCCCGACGATACGATTGCCATCTGGGGCTGCGGACATGTCGGCCAGATGGCCATCCGCTCCGCCTTCCTTTTGGGTGCGGAACGCGTCATAGCCATCGATTCCGTACCCGAACGGATCGCCCTTGCGGCCGCCGCAGGCGCGCTCACACTGAATTATCTGGATGACGATATTTACGAGCAGATCATGGAATTGACCCATGGTCGCGGCGCCGACGCCTGCATCGACGCCGTGGGGACGGAACCGGATCCGGCCGCCGGATGGGATTCGCGGCTCGACCGTATCAAGGTGGCGACATTCATGGGGACGGACCGTCCACATGTGCTGCGGCAGGCTATTTATTGATGCCGTAACTTCGGCACAGTCTCGATCGTCGGCGTCTATGGCGGTTTTCTCGACAAGATCCCGATGGGCTCCGCGATCAATCGCGGCCTGACATTACGAATGGCTCAGACACCTGTGCAGGCCTATCTACCCACCCTTCTGGGGCGGATCGAGAAGGGAGAGATAGACCCCTCCTTCGTCATCACCCACCGCGCCACCCTCGATGAAGGCCCTGATCTTTATAAAATGTTCAGCCACCGCGACGATGGCTGCATCAAGGTCGTCCTGAAGCCATAGGAGCACAACCATGCCTGCGAAAAAATCCATCAAGGGCCTTGCTGTGATTACTGGCGCATCGTCAGGCATCGGGTACGAACTGGCAAGTTGCGCCGCGCAGGACGGTTACAATCTCATCATCGTGGCTGACGAAGCGGAAATTGAAACGGCCGCTACGAAGTTACGGGCGGCGGGAATGGAAGTGGAGGCGGTGCAAGCCGACCTTTAAACACAGGCAGGCTTGGAAAAAATTCTCTCCCGCATAGCGACGAAAGAGAGCCCGGTCGATCTGCTGTTTGCGAACACGGGACAGGGGCTGGGCAACGGTTTTCTGGATCAGAAAATGGATGCGATCCAGCGGGTGATAGCCACCAATGTCAGCGGCACCGTTGCGCTGGTGCATGCGATAGGCAACGGCATGCGCCAGCGCGGCAGCGGCCGGATCCTGTTCACGGGCTCCATTGCCGGTTTCATGCCCGGCAGCTTTCAGGCGGTGTATAACGCGACAAAAGCGTTTATTAATTCCTTCTCATTCGCACTTCGTGAAGAGCTGGATGGCACCGGCGTTACCGTTACCTGCCTGATGCCCGGAGCAACAGAAACGGCATTTTTCGAGCGCGCAGATATGCTCGATACGCCGGTCGGCAAACAGAAGAAGGACGATCCGGGCTTCGTCGCGCAAATCGGCTATGATGCGATGATGAATGGCGACGGTGACGTCGTGTCCGGCTGGAAAAACAAGCTGATGTCGGCTGCGGCAAACGTGACCTCATCCGAGATCCTACCAAAACACACCGCAAAATGGTTGCCCCGGAAGAAAAGTGACGCTGGCCTACGGGGATTTTATGAGCCACCGAGCGGATTGCGACGGAAGAGCACCGAGGAGTGTCGCCGTATCGCAGACCTGCAGCTGCGTCGAATAACGGCCGGAGAGCAGCTTTAACGCTGCGTCGTGCGTCACATCCCTTCCGCTGCAAAGCGCGTCCTCTACCAGAATGACATGGAAACCTTGGTCTATTGCACCCAGAACGGTGGCGAGAACGCAGACATCCGTTTCTCCGCCTGTTATCACAATCGTCGATACCTGTTCTTTCCGCAGGATTTCGCCGAGACCACCATGTTGCCATGGTGAATAGACGTTTTTGCGGAAGATACGGGCGGGTGGGATATAGCGCGATAGGGAGGGGATGACCTCGATGAGCTCACGAGGCAGGGCCTGCTGCGTCATCATCGGCCATTTTTCATAATAGGCCCGCCATGCACCGGGAGCCTCTTCTACGGTTTTCGGCGGCGTAAAACAGGTGAAGATGCAGCGGGCTGGATCCGCCTGAACCACGGCCTCCACCTCTTCGCTGATGCGGTCCATCCATTCGACATGCCATGGTGTATCCTCGGCGAAAACGCGCTGCATATCGACGCACAGGTGCCGCCAGTCTCCCTCGTCCGAAAATTTGATCATGCCTCCTCCCTACCCGCCGGTCTCGCCGTGAGGAGCGGCAACCGGCTTTGATTCCGGCGATCCGCGAAAGCGCAGGAAGATGGAAAGAACGACGAGGACCGCAGTCGACAGAAACTCCGATTGCCAGTTCTGAAACGATTCAAACCAGAATTCTACGCTTCCCAGATGCGCAAACAGCGTCGTCTCGGGCTCGCCGTGCATGGCGGCTTCCAACGCCGCCGTGTCGGCACTGTATTTCAGATGCAGGAGAAAACTGACGATAAAAAGGAAGAACAGCGCCAGACCCAGGGAATAGGAATAAATGGCACGGATAAATCCTCCAAGTTTTACCGGCCAGGGCGCCTTGGGATCATCTTCTTTTTGGGCAGGGTCTTCATCCTGCGAGGCAGTCTTGTCAGGATCCTTGGACTCCGACGAGCCTCTTTGAAAAAGAAATGCGGTCAGCATCACGTAAGCCGACATCTGGAGGAATTCGCTCTCCCAGTTTTCAAACAAAGCGGAAAGAAAATGACCGCTCTTTGCATAAGAAAAAAACGTGAGAGGCATGGCGTGATGTTGCGCCAGCTCCTCATTGTAAACCGCCCAACCGGTCGCCAGCATACCACCGATCGTCAATACGGAAGTCAGGACAAGGACAATCGCCAATCCATTGTCGCGAAACAGCCTCATGGTTCAGCCTCGCATGAAAGAGACAACTGAAAAATCGAAGGTGCCGCAGGTTTGAGCGGCACCTCCCAGGTGACGGACCGCTCACGCCGCCTTGGATTTGGCCTTCACGTTCGCTCTGGCCTGGGCAAGCGACGAGAGCGCCGTGTCCGTCGCGCTTTCTTCGCCCAGCGTCTGTTCGAACAGTTTGGCCGCTTCCTTCATGCCGAGTTCAACCGCCCACGTCTTCAATGTGCCGTACCGGGTGATCTCGTAATGCTCCACGGCCTGCGCCGAAGAAATGAGCCCGGCATCAAGCGCGGACGAGCCTTTGAATTCCTCCATGATTTCCTCGCCTTCCGCGATGATGCCCTGGATCGCCTCACAGGTCTTGCCGCGCGCCGGCTTGCCGAGCAGTTCAAAGACATTCTGCAAACGCTCCACATGGACCTCTGTCTCGTCCCTGTGTTTTTCGAATGCCGCCTTCAAGTCCGGCGATTGCGCAGCGCGCGCCATCTTCGGAAGCGCCTTGAGGATCTGGCGCTCGGCAAAATAAATGTCCTTCACCGTATTGAGGAAAAGGTCTTCCAATGTCTTCTCAGCCATTTTTAGTCTCCTGTTGCTTTGGTCGGTGAGTGGGAAATCAGATGTTCGTCATTGCTCATTAACGGGAACGGAGGCCTTGCCGAGTTTCACCGACGGCTCGCGCGCCCACACCCGCAATTTGCCGAGTTCGGACACAAAGGCCGCCAGTCCCTCCTCGCCTGGCAAAGGCAGCACCCCCTCATCCATGGCGTCCGCAATTCCCGCTTTTTCCAGAAGCGGCAGCGCCGACTGGTCGTAGCCGATGAATTTGCAGTGCTGGAACGCGTCGGCGACGAAATCCCTCGCGGTTGCTTCCTTGATCAGTTCATCGACGGCCGCCGCCGATGTCAGCAGCGCCACCGCATCGAAAAGCACCGAAGGACCGCCATCGATCATATGATGTGCCTCGATGAAGGTGCCGTCCGACGCCATCACGCCGCCAACCTTCGACGCGATCAACTCGAAGACGGCTTTTTCGGCCGTCACCGCTTTGGTCAGCCCCTTCAGCAGTTTTGCATCCACACCGTCGGTGATGAGAATACCGAGCTTGCGACCCTCGAACCGTTTGGGCCCACGCTGAACGATACTGAGCGCCGGCGAAGGCTCAAGATCCTGACGGGTCGGCATGGCGGCATCCGCGGGCTTCGGCATGGCTTGCAAGCCGAGCTTCTGCGCCACCGTCGCAGCAAGCGTTTCATCGATATTGAGAAGATGCGCGACCATCCTCTCACGGATGACCGGTGTTTCCACCTTGCTGAGTTCGAAGGTGAGCGCCGATGCGATATGGCGTTGTTCAGGCGGCGTTTGGCTAATGTAGAACTGGCGCGCCTGGCTGTAGTGATCGGCAAAACTTTCCGGCCGCAGCCTCGCCTTGGGCCCCTGCTCTTCAGCGGAGAAATGCTGGAAACCACGCATCGGCGATTCCCTTGGACCCTCTCCGAAGGAATTCGGCTGATAATTGGCCCGTCCGGTCGGGTTGCGCACCGCCATATGGCCGTCCTGCTGAAAATGCGCGAAAGGACACTTGGGCGCATTGATCGGCAGATGTGTGAAGTTTGGCCCGCCCAGGCGCTTCAACTGCGTATCGAGATAGGAAAAATTCCTGCCCTGCAGCAGCGGATCATTGCTGAAATCGATGCCCGGCGGAACGTTCTGCGTCATGAAAGCCACCTGTTCGGTCTCGGCAAAAAAGTTGTCCGGCATACGATCAAGGACGAGCCGGCCGACCGGTTTGGGCGCCAATATCTCCTCGGGGATGATCTTGGTGGGATCAAGAACGTCAAAATCGAAACTGTCGGCGAAGTCCTGGTCGAAAAGCTGCACCTGCAACTCCCACTCCGGGAAATTGCCGGACTGGATCGCAGTCCAGAGATCACGCCGATGGAAGTCGGGATCGGCGCCGTTGATCTTGACCGCTTCGTTCCACGCCACCGATTGCAACCCAAGTTTCGGCTTCCAGTGAAACTTCACGAAGCTCGATTCTCCTTTCGCATTGATGAGGCGGAAGGTGTGTACGCCAAACCCTTCCATAAACCGGAAGGAACGCGGAATAGTCCGGTCCGACATGATCCACATGACCATGTTCATGCTTTCGGGCGTCAGGCTGATGAAATCCCAGAAGGTGTCATGCGCTGTTTGCGCCTGCGGAAAGGCGCGGTCGGGCTCTTGCTTGGCGGCATGAATGAGGTCCGGAAACTTGATTGCGTCCTGAATGAAGAAGACGGGAATGTTGTTGCCGACGAGATCCCAATTTCCTTCCTTGGTGTAGAGCTTCACGGCGAAGCCGCGTACGTCACGCGCAAGATCGGCTGAGCCCTTGTTGCCGGCGACTGTCGAGAACCGGACGAAGGCAGGGGTCTTTTCACCGGCCCGCTGAAACAGGTCAGCCTTGGTATAGGCGGCAAGCGATTCATAGGTCTCAAAATACCCATGCGCTCCGTAACCCCGGGCGTGGACGACACGCTCCGGAATTCTCTCATGGTCGAAATGAAAAATCTTCTCGCGGAAATGGAAATCGTCGACGACGAGTGGTCCACGGGCACCGATCCGAAGAGAATTCTGATCATCAGAGACCGGTCCCCCCTGAGCAGTTGTTAATACGGACCCGTCGCCGTCGACGGTTTGGTGCAATTCGCCACCGGATCCGCGATCAAGTTTTTGGTCGTGGATGGTAACAGTCACGGTTTTCCTGGCGGGCGAGGTGGAATCTGGTTTTCTGGCCATTGGAGTTCCTGCAAGGAGTTGGCAAGGGGCCCTGAGAAGACGAGACCCCTTGGTGAACGACGATGGTTCCTCTTAAATTGCGGAACGACGATACCGGGTCCGCTCCCTTTCAACGTCTTCCGACGCATAAGGGCTGAGCGTGTCGTCAAAGCGTGTCCAGCCTTGCTCGTTATAGGCGGCACGGCGTTCCACCGGATCGACATAGTTGGACCGTCTGAGGATGTCTTCCGCCTCTGGCACAAGGTCTTCTTCCACTCTGGCCGTGACGAGCGTGCCGCCCCTTCTTACGCCTTCGGCATAGACATTGGCGTCATCCTCGGAAACGCCCGAACGGGTCATGGCGCCGATGAGTCCACCGGCAGCGCCGCCGGCGACCGCACCGCCCGCCGCCCCGACGGCCGTCGCGGCAAGCCAGCCTGCCGCGACGACAGGCCCGACGCCGGGGACTGCCATCAATCCAAGCCCGGTCAGCAGGCCGCCCGCGCCTCCGACAACGGCTCCGATCCCTGCACCCGTGCCCGCGCCTTCAGCGGCGTTCGTGTCTTCTCCGTGCCGTCTGTCGGCATTACTGCCAACGATACTGATATCGCTTGACGGCACGCCCGCGGTCTCAAGTTCGCTGACAGCAGCGCTTGCGTCGTCATAGTCGTCAAAAAGTCCGGTTACGGTTCTCATGTCATTTCTCCCAAAAAATCCTGCGCGCCTTATTTGGCGACAACGTTGCCCTGGTAGTCGAGCGCTACGGCGACCATTTTTTCGCCCTTCATGGCCGATGCCATCCAGACGCCCTTGTCGTCTTTCTTCAGGTCCTTGACCCCGGTATATCCCGCCTCTTCGATGCGTTCCCTGGCCTGCGCCTCGGTGAAGCTGTTGGCGCCTTCCACCGGCGCTGTGGGGTTCTTGCTATCCGGTGTCGCGACAGCCGGCGTGTCTCCGCCGGGATTGGCGGCCGGAGCCTGCTGGGCAAAGGCCGAAAGCGCACTGGCTCCAACAAATGCCGCAACGAGAATAATCGTTTTCATCTGGTTTTTCCTCCGCTTGGTATCCTTGGCCCCTCTGTGGGGCCAATCGACTTTTCGTTCCGGGTTCCCTTCCATCCGACGGGAACCCGTTTGCAGATCGGTATCACCGGTCGTTCTTCTGACTTTGCTGGCCGCCCTTCACATGCTGCTCATGCGTGCCGCCCTGCTTGGTGTCATCCTTGGCGTGTGTCGTTGCCGTTCTTGCTGCCACTGCTTTTCTGGCCCTGATGGGTACCGCCTTGATTTGCCATGGCTCGTCTCCTCCATGTGAAGATTTCGAAAGGTCCGAAATTGGACGCCTCCCGAACCGCACGACATACGGAGAGTTCCGAAAAATAATTGCTGGCATGTAAAAACGTGCTTTTTCGTGAGATGAAGCCTGGTCATACAGAAGAACATGACGACCACCGACTTCGACGTGCGGCAGCTAACCTCAACTATTGGAGAACCGGTTAAACCCGCTCGCTGGACCCGGCTGCTAGGCGTTGCTCCCTGGATACGCAGTGGTTTTTAAAGCAGCAGCCAGATGCACGGTGTTACGCACAGACATGCTGATCATGGTTTCTCCACCGCTCCCGGCGTTTCATTGGCTTCCATTGCCGCGGAATCCTTATCTGGAAGTCCTGCACGAAAAATCATGAGGGAGGTGACAATGGTGGTGGCCGTATTGATGATTAGTTGCCAGACCTCCAAGACCCCAAACAGTAAATTTGGGGCTGAAGGCGATAAAATAACGCTGCCAACTCGACGATAAGCGTAATCTATAGATCAAAATTCAAAGACTCCGAACAAGAAGGCAAGGACGTCCAAACATGTTGAGCGACCGTTGCATTTGAGGCCTCGCAATATCTCTCTTGCACGGACGCCTTTGTTTTGTGCATGGATCGGGATCCCGTGCTGGAAAAGGCATTAGCGCTTACACGATAGACCAAAACACCTACCGGCTTCTGGGAGAATGAGGAGCAATCGGCGGGGCAAAGAACACTGCGCAGCTTTAATGTCACCCGTCCTCGGTCGCACGGCGCAACCTAGCTTCGGTTTGCCTTTTACGGTCAGTGTGCGAGCACGTCGACCAGACCACGCCCGGCCCCACTATCTTCATCAAGGAGCGGATTATAGATGGTGGTTTCGATACCGACTGCCTTGCCACTCGCCAAGCAACCCGAAGCACGGTTCCCAGTTCACCCCACGACAACCCGCCCAGCATACGGAAATCCACTGCCGGCATGGGGCGTCGTCGAGGCAATCGTCATCAAGATGGATGAAAAATCCGTCCAGTTCCTCCCGGGTGAGGTGGTCAACCGCTTCGCGCGCAGCAGCCATGATGCCCATTTTGCGCAAGGCGGGAAGATCGATCGCCTTGAGTTCCCTTGGTAGCGGCTGGCTTCTGTACTCCTCCTGATCCTTTTGGTCGCGATATGCGAACGCGACGGCGTCTTCAGGGGGACGAGAGGGCCACGACCTTCAATATTGGTCAACTGCGACGGGCCGTAGCCGGTGGCCAAAGCGAGGTCCATCGAGGCACCCTCGCCGTTGGGTTCAGCCTCTGGCTAGAAGAAATCCGCGTTGCCATCGATGAGAGCAGGCCGTAGCGGCCGCGCCGTCGAAACGCGAGCATCGACCCCAGCACAATCGTGCAATCGCCGCCGAGTATGATTGGAAATTCGCCCCTACCAAGCATCGCTTCCACCGCGTCGGCGAGTTCGGGTAACCCCGCCATAATTGCCCTGGCATTTAGGACACCGGTATCGGTCTCGGTTGTTGGATCCTTAGGAGGCACCGCCAGCCGCCCGGCGGGGCGCGTGGAGACGCTCCGCAAGACCGAGGCTCAAGAATCGGTCGGGCAAGAGGTCTGCACCGTCGGTGGCCAGGCCCAACGTCGAGCGAGCTTCGACAATTGCATAAGGGTTCGCATACGTGCCTCCGTTAGCGGCTATTTCGCGGAATAGGTCACGGCCTCGATCTTGTGACCATCCGGATCGCGGACGAACGCCGCATAATAATTGACATCGTAATCCGGCTGAGCCCCATCGTCGCTGCCGCCATATTTTAATGCCGCAGCATAAAATCGATCGACCATCGAACGACCCTCGACAACAAAGGCTATATGTGTGCCATTGCCCACCGTTGCTGGTTTTCCGTCAATGGGAACCTGGACGCTGAAGTGAAACGTGCCGCTACACGTGGGCTGCGACCGCCGCTGTGTTGGAGATACAGCCTGGAAACGAAACTGACCGGCTGCGCTATTCAGGCGCACGACACAAAAGGGATATGACCATGGCAACACCCAGACGACCGTCCAATCCGAAAGACGCAGCCGAGGCGCTGTTCAAACCGGCAAAGAAGGTCGCAGCACCGGCCGTTGAACGGCCTGCAATCCCGAACACCAAGGAGCTTGTATCATTGAAGATCGACAGCGATGTCCTCGCGCATTTTCAGGCGGGCGGTCAGGGCTGGCAAGAGCGCATCAACGATGCCCTGCGAGCCGCAATGAATGTGTTCAATTAAGCTCTTGACAGGAATCGCACCGTCGACGCTGCAACCACGAACGCTGTCCGCTGAAAAAAACGCGGTAGCTATGGTTGCAGTGCCACTCACAAAAGAAGAGAGAGAAGTGGTATTCGCGACTCCGGGATATTTCGACATCCATGGAACGCCCCGCCACCCCCGGGACCTCGTACATCATCGCTGTATCGGCTGGCGTCCGTCTCCAAGTGCTGCGCCGTATCGATGGGAGTTCGAGGAAGGTGGGATACCTTTCGACGTTGGCGTCGAGCCGCAAATCACCACGAACGATCTGCATCTGATGGTTCGTACCGCGCTCGCAGGCGCCGGTATTACGTTCGCATTGGAGGAAACGTTCCGCCGATACATCGATCGGGGCGAGTTGATCACGGCGTTGGACGGGTATCTGCCCCCCTTTCCCGGGTTCTTCCTCTATTTCCCCAACCGCCGCAACATGGCGCCCAAGCTGCGTGCGCTCATAGAGCATGTCCGCGCACATAGATCGACACAGCCCTAGCTTTCCGCGGCGAAAACTGGCTGGGTGCGCCGTGTCTCGCACGTATAGATGGTTCTGCTTTCCCGTCCGCTCGACCTGAACCAAGTACGGTGGATACGGGCCGGCCGGACTTGTAGAGAACAACCTTTGGCGCTGCGGAAGACGAGGCTATTTTGAGCCTCGTCAAGCCATCGCTTAACCCGACCGTCAATCTTAATCCTAGGAATAGTTGACCGGGAGCCAGTCATAATTGGTGCTATCTGTACGCACGTGGCCGACTCCGGGAAACGCAATATGGGCGCCTGCCACCAGATATTTACCGTCCACCGCCTGTTTGAATGCAAGGTCGCGGGCAGCAACGGCGGCTTTCTGATCGATATCGAATTCTATGGCGATGCTGGGCTCATCGAATTGCAGGATATCGCCATGGGTGACGTCGCCCCAGAAGACGATCTTCTGGCCTTCGCTTTCCAGCGTGATGGCGCTGTGACCCGGCGTATGTCCGGCATAAAGAATCGAGCCCAGACCCGGGACGGGTGCTTGGTTATCTCCGAAGGTTTCAAATTTTCCAGCTCGCACGTAAGGCGTCACGCACTGGTCTGCCTCGCCAAAATGCTGCTTGACGACGCCGGTCGCCGCTTTGGCGTTTTCCGGGCTCAGCCAGAATTTCGCCTCCCGCTCATTGACCCGTAATGTGGCGTTGGGGAAAGTGCGTTTGCCTTCGCTCATCAACCCACCGGAATGATCGGTATGAATATGGGTGAGGATGACATCGTCAATGTCACCTACCTTGTATCCGGAAGCCTCGATGTTGGACACGAGCTTGCCGAGCGATGGGCCCAAATAGGTACCGGTGCCTGCGTCGATCAGCACCAGTCTTTCGCCGGTGTTGACCAGGAATGCGTTGACGGAAGTTGGTACGATTTCCGGCAGAAAAGCATCATTCAGAGCGCCCTGCGCGTGTTCTTCGCTAGTGTTGGTGTAGAGCTTGGCGAGCGGCAGGGCAACTGTGCCGTCCGACAGGGCTGTGACCTCTACGGAGCCGATCTTCAGCCGGTAGAAACCCGGTGCCTGAACAGTGGCAAAAGGCGCCTTGGCGAAGACGATTGATGGCGCGACAAAGGGCGCTGCGACGAAGCCAGTCAGAGCGCTTTTGAGAACGGAACGACGAGATGGCATGGGTTTGCTCCTTACGTTGTGGTGCGGAACGGCTTGCAAGTTCCTGCCCATCAGCTAAGGATGCGCTAGTCAGCAATCAAATCGATACAACTCATGCAGGTCATCGATCATTTCAATCTTCGTTCCTTCGACCTCAATCTTCTCGTCGCCTTCGATGCGATGATGGAAGAGATGAGTGTAACGCGTGCAGCACAACGATTGAAAATCCAGCAGCCCGCTATGAGCCATAACATAGCCACCCTGCGCACGCTGTTTCAGGATGAGCTGTTCATCCGTGTCGGGCAGGTGATGAAGCCCACGGCGCGGGCGCTCAATTTGTCTGGCCCGGTGCGGCAGGCTCTGCGACAGGCGCAAGCGGCGATGTTGATGGCGGATGCCTTCGATCCGGCGACCGAACGTCGAACATTCCGGCTGGGGCTTTCCAGCGAGGTGGAACTGTTGCTGCTGCCCGATCTGACAGCGCGGTTGCGGGATATCGCCCCGGGTATTCGTATTCTGGCCCGAGGTGGCGATGCGGCAGAAGTCGATGGGATGATGGATGCGGGCGTCATCGATCTGTCTGTAGGGTGCAGTTACCTGCCGGACTCACGGCACCATTGCGAACCGCTTTATCAATCCAGCGTATTGTGCTGTTTCAATCCGCAATTGCTAACGCTTACCAACCCGGTGAGCATCGATGCCTATTTGGCCGCACAACATGCGGTGATCTCGCAGACCGACAGCCTGCATGGCTGCGTCAAGGATGCTCTGGAGCATGCGGGTGTAGAGCTGGAAGTGGTGGCGGCGGCTCCCGATTTCATGTCGATATTGGCCACGGCGCGTTCGTCTGCGGTGATTGCCACCGTATCTTCGCGCATCGCGCTTCGTTATGGGCCGCTGTTGGGACTTGAGGTCAGCCCGGTGCCACTGGCACTTTCTTTTCCGCCCGTGGCAATGGTTTGGCCGCTTCATATGGAAAGCGATCTTGGCTGCGCATGGTTGCGGCAACAAATCCGTCAGGCGATGCTAAGAACAAATGGGAGCAACGCCGCGGATATTACGGCGTGACGGGCGAGGCGATCAGCATGTGTCTGAAGTCCTAACACCTTGAAAGGATATGAACCAGCGACCTTATCGGTTTTGGTGGGCTATGAAACTGCTAACGAGTTACGCAAAAACACCAATTGCTAATTCGCGCACGTGCCGAGGATCGGCGACATCAGCTTGATGTGGGCATCAATCCGTTCCAATACTCTATCGGGTAGAACAGCTCGTTCAGGCAGAGACCACCAAGACTGGTTGACGCGCTCGACGGTCTCCGTAACAGCCTTCAGCACAGCAGCTTCAGGCAGTCGCGCGCGATGCGCGAAGACTTTCCATCGCTGGGCGTTCATTGCCTTGAACGGCCTTTCACCGGCCAGCGACAGTGCCATGGCGTCCGACGGAATGTAAGGGACTGTCGAGAGCACATCATAGACTGGGGCGAGTGCCGGCTTGTCACCCTTCCCATGATAAATCAGCGACCAATTCTTGAGGTGCATGTCGCCATTGCCTGTCAGGACTGCCAAAGCCAGTCGTCGGACGAACTCGAGGGCTGCCGCTGAAGAAACGGCGATCCCAATAGCCACAGCGATATCATGATATGCGGCCCCCTCATATTTTTGAGACGGATAGACGCCGAATACCTGAGCGAAATCTTCGATATGGATGCGTTCACCACCGGCAACGCGATCGAAACGTTTGACGAGGAGGACTTTACCGTCGGACAATGTCTCAAACTCCTCCGGGATACCCTCGAACTGCGATTGTTCCACGAGCTCGCGTTCCGGCACGTCCATACCAATCGCTTCGGCCAATGCGAGATTTGCAAATTCGTTTTCCGAGACACCGGGAAATGATGTCGATGGAAACTTGGCGATATATGAACCCTGCTCGTCGCCTAAGGGGATCGTCAGACCGCCGCCCTTGCCTGTGTTTTTGATGACGGAGAGTTTCATCTGCACGCCGGCGAGCGAAAACCGGGCCTTCGGTCTCGAGGGTGTCAAACCCTCATTACGAACAACGCTGCCTTCGCTCGGCACAATTCGGACAGCCCCCGGCAGATCCGATCCGAGTGCTGCAAGCAAATCGAAATCATTTCCTGCTCGCACGCTGCCCGAATGGTGCCTCTCCATCGCCTCGCGCAGTTTATCCTCTGGAAGAAGGTTCGCAAAGAACGATGGCAAAGCCCTTGCGACAGGCTTCGGGTCCTTCCGCAAACCCCCATGTGCCGCGCGAAATGACAAACTGAGCACTGGGAAACCACCCGTCTGACGATAGCTCTGCTCAAAGCTGAACGCGTTGAAGTCTCCCGGCGTCCTCACGATCATGCCGACCTTCAGGTCATTCAGCAGCACGTCCATTGAGGTCATAGATCTTGGATCAAGAGGCGCATCAGACATTGCCATCACCATCAGGACTGGCGACGAAAGCAGCAAGGTCATCTTCGGCGCCATCTGGCTGCAGTAAAGCTTCAACCGCCGGGACCATCGCTTGAGGGATGAGCATCAGTTCCAGACCAAGCGCACGACCAATGTTGATCAGAGTGGTCGTACGGGCAGCGCTGGCTCCAGCCTCAATCTCGCGGTACCGCGGTCGCGATATACCCGCCATATCCGCAACCTGCTCCTGGGTGAGGCCCAAAGTCTTGCGCGACGTCTTGAGCAGCCGCCCTATGTCCTGAAGAGCCTCCGGAACCGACTTCATATGATACCTTAACGATTCATCTTTCCCATTATGATATAATTACGTATCTCACTGCATATGCGTATGTCAAACTAGCCAATAGGGATCATATGGGACTAAAAGATCTTCTTACAGATCAATTTTGTTTCCTCTACTGAGGCACCGAAACTGGAAGCACACCCGCAATACACCCTTCTTTAAATCTCCGCTCCTATCCGCCCGGCAACATGCCTGCCTCTTGATAGCTTTGGATCATCGTGTTGAAGAGCGAGATATCGGCCCGGTTTCGGGCAAGGAGCTGCGCGCCCGCGATCGCGGCGAAGATTGATCTTGCCCGCGCATCGCTTCCCTTCTCATCCGTCAGGCCGGCATCGAGCAGCCGCTCCGCTAGCCAGGCGATATTGACGTCAGCGAAGGTCTGCACCTCTGTCCTGACCTGTTCAGGAAGACCATCGTACTCTGCTCCGAGGAAGCAGTGCTCCACTTGCGTGTCTTGCGACCGACTATCTGTCATCGATTGCGATGAATGCCGAGCATCTCGACGCCGCCGCGTCCTTTTCCATCACCAACCATTTGGTGGAACTGGTTGCGCTGGTTCTCGGCGTATCCGATCGCGAGGGGGACCGAGCAAGGGGGACATTGCGCAATCAGCTCGCTTTTTCCCTGATCAATTACATCACTTCGCATGCGGCAGATCCGGCACTGACACCGGCGAAGGCAGCCGAACATTTCCGCATTTCGGTTCGCTATGTTCACCGACTGCTGGAAGACAGCGGCGAGACATTTAGCCAGTTTTTGCTTCGGCAAAGGTTGCAAAAATGCGCGGACGATCTGCGTACCAAACGTGGCAGCTCTATTGGAGAGATCGCTTTCCGATGGGGATTCAATGACCTCTCGCATTTTAGCCGATCGTTTCGGAACCAGTTCGGTGTCGCGCCACGCGAATATCGAGTGCAGTAGTGCAAAGCAAGCAGCACCCGTTTGACGTAGACGGGTTCGTGGACGGTGGATAGCGACGGACTTACATGGCAAGCGACTTGTTGTGCGCCTTGAAAGGATGAAAACCATCACATCCTCAGTTGAGGTGGTAATGAATGTGTAAATTTTCTAATCTGGGGACGACCTGCTCTTCGGAATTGCCGGCTTGAACAGGCCGTCTTGGCAGCTTTGCGCCAAGAGGCGGACATCCGTCGAAGCTGTCAGGATGATCCGCGCCGTGACCTTATAGCCATTCGTAAGTCTCCCAGCGTTTGTCGCGATGGGCGCGGTGGCGGCGAACGGCTGCCATCCGCAGGTTCAGACTATCAAAAAACTAAACAGTGAGCTCTCTTCGGACGATCTCAGCTCCTGCGCTCAAGGAATTCAGCTTGTCTCTTGCCACACGACGAGACAGGGGGGCCATGCCGCAATTGGTGCAGGGGCAAAGTTTATCTGCGTCGACAAACTTAAGCGCCTTGCGCAGCGTTGCAGCGACTTCCTCCGGGGTTTCGATGGTATTGCTTGCCACATCGATGGCCCCGACCATCACTTTCTTACCTCGAACAAGTTCCAGAAGATCCATTGGGACATGAGAATTGTGGCATTCGAGGGAGATCATACCGATGCCGGATTTCTGCAGCTTGGGGAGAGTTTCCTCATACTGCCGCCATTCTGACCCGAGTGTCTTTTTCCAATCCGTATTGGCCTTTATGCCGTAACCGTAGCAGATATGGACGGCGGTCTCGCACTTCAGCCCTTCAATTGCCCTGTCCAAAGTGGCAACACCCCAGTCATTCACATCGTCAAAGAAAACGTTGAAGGCAGGTTCGTCGAACTGGATGATATCGACGCCGGCAGCCTCCAATTCCTTTGCTTCCTCGTTGAGTATCCCGGCAAATTCCCAGGCAAGCTTTTCACGGCTCTTATAATGGCCGTCAAAGAGAGTATCGATCATCGTCATCGGACCCGGCAACGCCCATTTGATGGGTTGTTTGGTCTGCTGGCGCAAAAACTTGGCGTCTTCGACGAACACGGACTTCTGGCGAGACACGGCGCCGACGACTGTTGGGACACTCGCATCGTAGCGATCGCGAATTCTGACTGTCTCGCGTTTTGCAAAATCGACCCCGTCGAGGTGCTCGATGAAAGTCGTGACGAAATGTTGGCGTGTTTGCTCGCCATCACTGACGATGTCGATGCCGGCCTGTTGCTGATCGTCCAGTGAAAGGCGCAGGGCATCTCTCTTGCCTTCCAGTAATTCCTCGCCCTCCAGCTTCCAGGGCGACCACAGTTTTTCGGGGTGCGCAAGCCAGGAGGGTTTCGGCAGGCTGCCAGCCGTCGATGTGGGGAGAAGTTTCTTCACGATGGGACCTCTTCTAAGTGATGCTCAGGCGGGGCGGTGAGCAAACAATTGCTCAAGGACGGCGCGGTATGGCTTGATGAAGTGTTTTTCGGTGAACTTACCCTGATCCACCGCCAAGCGATTTCGTTCGTCGCGATCGTAAATGACCCGGGTCAGCGAATAGTCCTGGTGCTTCAGGTTGGGCTGGTAAAATGTCCCGGCTGCTGCGTTCGCATTGTAGATTTCGGGGCGATAAATTCTCTGAAACGTTTCCATCGTGCTGATGACGCCGATTAGCTCAATATTGGAGTAGTCGCCCAGCAAGTCCCCAACAAAGTAGAAGGCCAACGGCGCAACGCTGCCTGCAGGCATGAAGTAGCGAACCTGCAATCCCATTTTCCCGAAATACTGGTCGGTGGACGAGAACCCATTCTGCCGGTATTCGACGCCCATCACGGGGTGATGATTTTCGGTCCGGTAATAGGTCTTGCTGGTCGAGGCGCTGATGCAAATGACCGGCGGCTTGCGAAAGTACGAGCGGTAGGCATCCGACCGCAGAAAAGACTTGAACAGGTTTCCATGCAGGTCGCCGAAGTCGGCCGGAATGCTGAAGGCAGGAACGCTCTTGTTATGCTCCGGCAGGACAATGCTGAAGTCGTAGTCTCGCACATAGGAGGAGAAGTTATTCCCCACAATGCCGTCGATACGCTCACTGGTTTTGTGATCGATGATCGTCGTCTTCAGTATCTCGATGAGGGGAAATTTTTCACCTGCGACATCGAAGCTCATGTCGACCGAAATGATCTCCAACTCGACCGAGTATCGGTCCGATTTGGGATTATCCCAGTGAGCGAGGGCGTTGAAGCGGCTGTCGATCATGCGCATGACATTGCGCAGGTTTTCCTGCCGCTTTTCGCCCCTGGCCAGATTGGCGAAATTGGTGGTGATGCGCGTATTTTCTGAAGGACGATAGGTTTCATCGAAGGGTACGCTCGTGATCGTAAAAATGCAGGTCTGAGACATGTTGTGCCCCTATAAAGTTGGGGGGCATGGGTCTGCGGACGCATAGCAAGACGGGCCGCGACAATGCAGCCTTTGCTACGGCACACTGGGACACCCCGCCCGTGGACGTTATTTCACCAAAGGCAGGTCTCCTGGCTCACGGATCATCACTTCCGTCCGTCTTCCCGGGGTAAACCAGTGACATATTGGACTTCAGCTCGCCGCTTACAGTTGCGGGGGCAGCGTCGGCTTTTCCGCATGACACGGAGCACCGACTTCCCTCTTAGCCCCGGCACGTTGCGTGCAACGACTGGGGAACCTTAGGCGTGACGACCATATTGTAAGCCACGTCATCGGTCAACATCACATAACGATATCTTTATGTCCTTAAGTCTACGTTTCCATTGTCGGTTCCGACCGAGTAGGTTGCATTCGGCGTTGTCAGGCGATTCTTACATACGCGGACCTGGCCGTGGCAAACTAAAGATGAATCGTCGACTGTCGGTTCGATTCCGACAAGCGCAGGTAAGCATGCGTGATGACAGCTTCCGGGAAATAGTAGACGTCTCGCGCCACGCAGTTGAAAGGATCAGACCACACCACGAACAGTTCCTGGCGCGGGAGCAGCCTGGTGAAACCGGAGGCGCGCATGATTTCGGCTGCCACAGGCGTTTCAACGAAGCGGCCCCGCTGGAGGTTGGGATGCTATTCGGACATGCCCTACTGTGCCGGCGCAGCGCTATTTAAGGGATCGGCGTTTGAATTAAATAGCGAATGAGCGAAGGCAAGCACCCTTAAATAGCGGGCCGATAACATCACGGACGCGTATCCGCGACAGCATCGCCGAATCTGTGCTCGGTCCTTCGGACCGCCGCATGTCGTTGAAGGTGCACAGGAAGTTCCGATCCGCACCGGGCATCTGACAGGTCTGGCAGTGGGCGGTATTCGGCTTCGTTGATCGTACCGTTAGGCTTGAAACACTGGAACTGCCAGTCGGCAGTCAACGTTGCGGTTTTACGCTTTTCGCCGCTTTCAGCAGCGACATGCGTCCCAGTTTTCAATCTCCGGCGCAACGGCCTGGAGCAATATCCTTCTGCTGCCGCCGAGACGAACGATTATCCCTCACAAAGACGAATACAACCGCTTTTTCTAAGAAAAGGGTTCCAGCCTTTCGCTGCAAGGATTGCCCAGGCAGTAGCCCCGACATGCGGCAACCTGAAATATTTGAAGTCGGCAAATGTCGAGGTCGGCCCGATCATCAGCCCGGTCGTCAGTTCGTCCCCGACTGTCGCGTAGATCAGGTTATCGGGAGATATTTGTGCGGCAATGGTGGCAAGCAGCGCCTCGGCCCGCTCGGCATCGCCGACCTGCTGAAATGCCAGCGCGGCCTGGGCCGTACCTTCCAGCCACACACCATCCCGATCGTCGTTAAAATCAAAACCTCCCGCAACCGCATAATGCCGATCAACCCAATGCAGAACACGCCCACTGCGGCCCCGAAACTCCGGCACGGCGAGAATGGGCCAGAGCTCGGAATCTATTCCGGACTGGCTCGAGTTGGGTGTGTCGCTTCCGGGTAGGCTGCCGACGTAAAACCGTCCCTGCTGCTCATTCCACATCGCATCAAGAAATTTGCGTGTTTTGTCCCGCATCGCCTGCCAGGCGCGCGCTCCCTCAATTTCGGCGAGCCAACCCGCAACGGCATACACATCGAGATTATGTTCCGTCGATTTCCACTCGAGTTTGGCCGGTGCAGGCTCATGACCGAATGTGCCACCTGTGTAGCCGATATCGCGGACGCCCGCCGTATGCGCATCGATCCAGCGCATGAGTTTGGTCGCTGCCTGCACATAGGACGGATTGCTTAATCGTTCACTGGCAGTGAGAAGCGCAAGTGCCGCCCAGGCCAGGTTGCCCGTTGCGCTGCCGACCTGATAGTCATCCTCGACCCACGTCTTGCTGGCCTCACTCCAGAAACCGGGCAAAAGCATAGCATCATTTTCGTTCGCAACGGGGCCGGAACGGTAGGCGTTGCGCAGGCGGCCATCGCTGTAATAGCGATCGTTGTTGACGGCGAGCAGAAGCGCATCGGCAACCCTTTTTGCCTCGGTATCGTTGCCACAGGAAAAAAGGGCAATCGTCGCCAGGGCATTGTCATAGGTGAAACCCGCATTTGAAAGAGCGGGATCAAGCGCTTTGCCGCCGAGTGCAGGCTCAAAGCTCCGAAATACGAAGGGGGTGGTGGATTCGTCCATCTTCCCAACGAGACCCGCACACAAGCTCACAGCAAGGCGGTCGCGAACTGATCCGGAACCGGTGCGCCCATCGCCAGCAGCGACCACTCCTGTTGTGAAGCAGGTCATGAGACCTGTCGCGATGATCGATTTGACAGACATGAGTTTCCCGTTTGGTGGGCGCTTTTCCAAATAACTCCGCCTCTAGCTTGCGGTTTACGTCGAGCACGGTCCCGGGTTTGGCGCGAATTGTCTTAGCTGAAGGCCCTTGCGAGTAACATCTACATGGACTTCAGGAGGTCGCCCTGTTCCGCGACATTTTCGGGCGCATTGCGGAAAAGCAGCCTCAAGATTGCACGATGCTGGTCGGCAGTGGGGGTGAGAGTGAATTTGCCGGGCGTTTGCGACACCTTCGTTGCATCGATCTGCACCCAGCCCACCTCGGGCACATACAGGCACTCTGCCTCGGCGTAAGACCGGTTGCAGTCTTCCAGGGCCGCGGTTTCGGTCGAAAGCGCCACGATCCGTACCGCCTTCACCTCGCTTGCGCACCGCAATCGGCCTTCGAAATCCACCCCGATCGGCTCTTCCTTGTCGACATGTGGTAATTCAATGCAGCAGATGAGGCTGGTGAAGGCAATCACCATGGCGACGGCCGACCAGATGAGGTTGAGACAATCTCGCGCCGAAAATTCTACAGGGGCGTCCCATGCATAAACGGCGAGCAGAACTGAAACCGCGGAGGTGACGGTGACGATTGCGAAAAATAGCGCTGTGGGCCCGTGAATGCGCACCTGTGACCGGTCACCACCTTTCTCCGTGACTTTAAAGGGACGTCCGAAGGGTTTGCGCATAGCCTGAAACAAGGTGATGGTGATGGGAACAGCGGTCAGCGCATGCGTTACTTCGGTGAACAGCGGTAGGGTGCGTTTTCCCGATATCCAGGTGGAGTAGGCCCAAAACAAAGCCAGTGACGACAGTCCAAATTTCATGAACATCAGCTCGTCGGCCTGGAGGGCGGAAACGCCTGTCAGCCAGTAGATCGATGGTGCCAGCAACAGGCAGAGGATGAAAGGCTTCGACAGCCAGCAAAACAGCCCGTGCAGATATTGCAGCCTTTGTGTCAGCGTGAACTTGCCACGCCACAATGGTCCCGTCCGCAGAAGGCCGATCTGAATGGTGCCCAGGCACCACCGCGTGCGTTGCGTGATATATTCTGGCAGGCCCTCAGCCGATAGACCGACACTGAGTTTTTCGTTGAGCCAGCGTGTGACGTAACCTCGCTCCATCAGGCGGTAGGTCAGCAGCATATCTTCGGAAAGTGCATCATGCGGAAACCCGCCGAGCTCGTTGACCGCCGCCCGCCGCACGACAAAACTCGTCCCGACGCAGAAAGCGCAACCGACCGCGTCCTTGGCCGGCTGGAATACATCAAAGAATACACGTTGATCATCGACGAAGGAATTGCGGATGCCGAGGTTGTGCTGGATGGGGTCGCAATTAAAGTAAAATTGCGGTGTCTGCACAACTGCCACCTTGGGATCGGCGAAAAGACCGGTTACGCGACGAAGGAAGTTGGCCTGTGGCGCGAAGTCCGCATCCAATACCATGATGAAATCGGAAACCTGTGGCAGCGCATTGGTGTGTTCAAGTGCATTGTTCAGATTTCCCGCCTTGGCATGTCTATTGTCCGGGCGCGTCACATAATTGACGCCGACCGTCTCGCAATAGTCCCGCACTTCCGGCCTGCGCGTGTCGTCGCAGACAAAAACACGCAGCTGCGGATATTGCATGGCCTGGGCCGCGATAACCGACTTCTCAAGGACGTTCAAAGGTTCGTTGTAGGTGCAGATAAAGACGTCAACGAGTGGCGCATCGGGATTAGTTGCAATCGCGGCTTCCCCTCTATCAGCCAGAAAAGACCAGTCCGTCCGCCTCGTCAGGATCAGGATCGAGCCGATGGCGTAAAGAACGGAGATCAGCTCGAAGGTGAAATAAATGTAGTTCCAGGCAGTCTCCAGAGAAAGCTCGAAGGGTGGCAGCGTATCGGTGGCGCGCCAAAATATGTAAAGGCCAAGCGACAGCAGCATAATCGCACTGAAGGCCAACCGGTCCAGGACCCTGCGCGGGTCGGCCAGTATGGTAAACAGGATCGCGCAAAGGGCGATGACAAGATTGACGTAGAGTACCGACTGAACATCGCCATCAGGGCTGAAATACATCGACTTATCCTCATGGTTGGTCAGGCGCGCGGCACGCCGCGCGTGAATGAGGTTGCTTCGAGTGTCTTAAAGAGGTGGTGGGTCGCCTTGAGGGTTTGCATCGCACTCCCGCAGGGGCCCGTCCAATCCATGCGGGTGTCAGGATTGGGTGCGCGGTGCCTTTCCGGTGGCATCCGTATTGCCGAAAGGGTGCTGGGTGATGATATCGGGCTGATGTGCCCGGCCAGGCACGTCCGGCCGCTGTTGGGGCCACTCGATACCAGTGTGTGCGGATAGCGTATCACGCGACGTTTCGATCAGTGCCCATGCGGCCTGCCTGACATCCGGCAATTCGCTGACGGAGGTCTTTGCAAACTGGAACAGGCTGGCTGATGCTTCATGCACATAATTCCGGGTTTTGCCGAGCCACTCGCGCGGCAGGCTCACACTCACCCACGTGCCGACCGAACAGGCGCCGTTCTCGGTCAATTTTTCCTGTGCCCTGCTGTCCATGCGAATATAGGCGTAGAGCTCTCGCCGCTCTGTTGGTGGGAAGGGCACGGCATAATCGAGGTCGACACGTTCGGTAGTACGCGGCACCAGGCGCTCCACCACCCCATCGGATTCTTCTGCCCAGGCATCGGAACTCACCTTCACCCGAGAACCGACGGAAAGCGCCTGTGCCTGACGCTCTGAAAAAATCGCCACGACGAAAGCGTTGCGGCAGTCAAGCGCCTCCGCCAGCGTGTCGCCCGCAACCACTTCACGGCCGGTCGCAGCCACGGGCTTGTAGAGCGTCGTGCCCGGTGGAATGGCAAGATCGGCGCGGGTCAGTCTTTCAATACGTGCGCTCTCCGCCGATGCCAGCGTTTCGAGCTCGCTTTTGCGCGTCTGCATGGTGGTCATCTGCATCCGGATCTGCAGCAGATCTGCGGACCGTGTGCGAATTTCCTGCTGAAGATTTTGCAGCGATTGCAAATCGGAGCCGATATAGATGCCTTGGCGCGCGAAGTTCATTTCCTTGGTGAGTTTGTCAACGGCGACTTTGGCAGCTTGCAGCTTTGTATCTTCAAGTTGTATTGTGTCCGCTATATCCTCTCCGATTCCAGAATACATCCCCTTCGCCATCAGCTTCTGTTTTCGCGTGGCTTCCGCTTTTGCAATTCGGGTCGAATAGGTCACCATCTGCAAGGCTGCATTGGCTGCCTGTAGGTCAGATTCGGTTCTTTGCAGTAACGCCGCCTGCTGACTGGCAAGATCCCTGTTCAAATCGTCGATGCGGCTGGCATAGTCGCCAATAATTCCGTTCTTCTGGCGAAGTTCATTATCGAGTGCTGCCAATTGCACCTTCAGGCCGATGAGCGTGGTATTGTCGACCTTGTCGTTTTCAATAGCAGCCTTACCGTTCTTGTCGGATATCTTTACCACACCGCTGATCGGTGTTGTCAGCGGAATGACTGGTGCATTGATGAGGGCGCGGTTCGTCTGGGATGTGAAGACCGGCGGAAACACAGAAGATGAAAACACCGTGGCGACAACGCCAAGGACAGTATAGGAGGCCAGCTTCACCGACGCACTTTGGCGCACTTCTTTGTCTCTATTGCGGAACAGCATGATATCAACTCCTGTTTTGTTGAACAGCCTTTCCTCCCGCAGTATTAAAATAGTTCACTAAGTTTTTTTGCGACGCAACATCGTTAAGATTGCATTAATAAATTTTTCGATATCGCCTAAATCATAGGCATCTGCCAGCGTTGAAATCGCAAAAACTCGTCCACGAAAAACTACACACCTAAATTTCAATCGTTTCGTATCAGCTGTGCCTTTTAAATGGCATCTGGTTATTGAACGAGCTCTCACCCGGCCGCCTAATTTGCAACCTATAGGCGCGTCCGCCTACTTCAGGCAGCGTTGCGATTCTGATTTCCCATACCGGCTGGCGATACAGCCAGCGTCCACATGTCTGTGTTCGTGGTAAGTGGTTTGCTGGTTCGGATGATGCTGCCTGAAGGTGTGAAGCTATCTTCGCGTGATCGCGTCGCAACAGGCTCCCAACCCTGCTACCATCGATCCGTTCATCGTGCAGGGGTAATCATAACAGAAGGCTCGCTGCCGAAGGGACTGATTGCGACCTGAAGTGTTGCCCAAGGCTATCACTTTTCAAGCCTTAATAGCTCCCCTTAGTCAGTTATCGGAGCGCAAGCGATATTTTTCGAGCTTTTTCTTTCATCGGCTTGGAACGTCTGGCGAGGGGCCGCTCAATAAACCTCTCGAAAATATAAGCTGCTAAAGCCACCACCACAGGGAATATCAGCCAAAGCGCCATGTACGCGACATCCGTCTTGTCTAAGCCGCCAATTCTTCGAATGATAGGTCGACCCTTCGACATGATGGACATGCGGCGACACAGCCACCATAGTGCCGAAAAAGAGCGGCGCGCCAGACAGACGCTTAACAGCGGAGCGAGCCAACGGACGGGACTGAAATACCGGTGAAGACCGAAGCTTTGCGGCAGTCAAGGGAGAGTTCTGAAAATGGTCCGTGCCGTGGTCAATACAGGTTCGGCCTGCCTGCTGGCTCAGTTGAATGCCCTGCTACATTAACGAGTTGTACGTCGCTGGAGGATTTGGCTGATGAAAATGAAATTTCTCGGTGAGGCATTTTTCGCCTTGATGCTTTCCACCGCAGTCGCCTCCGCGCAGCAGGCGTCCGACACGGTGGCGCCCGAAAAAGCGACCGATATTGCGACTGCCAAACGCATCGAGGCAAAAAGCTTCATGGTAGCGGCGGCCAATCCGCTGGCGACTGAGGCAGGGCGTGATGTGATTGCCAGGGGCGGTAACGCCATCGATGCAATGGTGGCGGTGCAGGCCATGCTCGGCCTCGTTGAACCGCAGAGTTCCGGTCTCGGTGGGGGTGCCTTCCTGGTCTATTACGACGCAAAAAGCGGCAAGTTGACCACGTTTGACGGCCGCGAGACGGCGCCGATGGAAGCCACACCGAAGCTATTCCTGGATGACAAGGGTCAACCGCTAAAATTCATGGACGGAGTGGTCGGCGGCCGCTCTGTTGGCACGCCGGGAACGGTGCGACTTCTGGAGGAAGCCCACAAACGCTATGGAAAGGCCGAATGGGCAAGCCTGCTGAAGCCGGCGGAAACGCTGGCTACCGAGGGCTTTAAGGTGTCACCGCGTCTTGCCTCCCTGATCGCGTCCGAGGGAGACCGGTTGAAGAAATATACAGAACCCCGGTCCTATTTCTTTGACACCTCCGGGGCCGCCCTGCGGGCCGGCGTTCCTTTGAAGAACCCGGCCTATGCCGAGACGCTTGCGGCGCTCGCCAAAGGCGGCGCCGATGCCTTTTACAAAGGGCGAATTGCCGAGGCTATCGTCAAGACTGTGCGCGAGGCGGCCGACAATCCCGGCGTGCTGTCGCTGGCCGATCTTTCCAACTATCGGGTCGTCGAGCGCGAGCCGGTCTGCTTTGCCTATCGTGCTCTTGACGTTTGCGGCATGGGGCCGCCGTCGTCGGGCGGAATCGCCATCGGCCAGATGCTCGGTCTGGTGGAAAATTTTGATCTCAAGGCGCTTGGGCCAAAAAATGTCGACAGTTGGCGCATTATCGGCGACGCCCAGCGTCTCGCCTTCGCCGACCGCGAGCGTTACGTCGCTGACACCGATTTCCTGCCGCTGCCGATCAAGGGCCTGTTGGACAAGACCTATTTGGGCGAGAGGGCAAAGCTGCTCGACGGCGATAAGGCGTTGACCAACGATGCCGTCAAGGCCGGCGAGCCGGAATGGGACCACGCGCTTCTTTTCGGCCGGGATGCGGCGATCGAGTTGCCCTCCACAAGCCATTTTGTCATCGTCGACAAGGACGGCAACGTGGTCTCGATGACGACAACGATCGAAAGTGGCTTCGGCTCGCGTCTGATGACGAACGGCTTCCTGCTCAATAATGAGTTGACGGACTTTTCCTTCAAGACCCATGATGGCGGTCTGCCAATCGCCAACCGCGTTGAGCCAGGCAAACGACCGCGCTCCTCCATGGCCCCGACGATCGTGATGAAGAATGGCAAACCGCTGCTCGCCATCGGTTCGCCGGGCGGCAGCCAGATCATCGGCTATGTAGCGCAGGCGCTGATCGCCTATATCGATTGGGGCATGCCTGTAGAGGCGATCGTCTCCCAGCCGCATCTCATCAACCGCTTCGGCACCTACGACATCGAGGCCGGTACAAGCGCGGAGGGTCTTGCAGGGCCACTGAAGGCGCTGGGTTACGAGGTGAAACCGGGCGAGATGAATTCCGGTTTGCATGCCATCGAGATAACCGCCGAAGGTTTGATCGGCAGCGCGGATCCACGACGCGAGGGAGTGGCGGCAGGGGAGTGAAACGCTCCGCCAGCGGAAAGGGCATGAGAATAGGTCAACACGAAGGGTGTGTATCTCGCCAAGGGGCGCTAACACCTTGACAAGAACCTGCGGCCTCCCAATGCAATTGTGGATAACGGTGCACGATCTCTTCCAGATTGCGCGGGGGAGGCTGAGGGTTTATCGGCAGCAATTACGTTCTTCCGGCTAACCACTACACGTGGGTTGCGACCACCGCCGTGTTTGACATACAGCCTGCAAACAGAAACTGACAGGCTGCGCTGTTCGAGCGCACGACACAAGAGGATATATGACCATGGCAACACCCCGACGACCGTCCAATCCGAAAGACGCAGCCGAGGCGCTGTTCAAACCGGCAAAGAAGGTCGCAGCGCCAGCCGTTGAACGGCCTGCAATTCCTAACACCAAGGAGCTTGTATCATTGAAAATCGACAGCGATGTGCTCGCGCATTTTCAAGCCGACGGTCCGGGCTGGCAAGAGCGCATCAACGATACCTTGCGAGCCGCAATGAATGGGTCCAATTAAGCTCTTGAAGGGTCCCGACCACGTACTTCGTCATTAGCTGCCGCTTCTCGGCCTCGCGGCTCGTTGGGCAAGCGTGGCGCAATCATGCGCCATTCACAGTCAGCCCGGACCTCTGTCGAAACGAGAAGGCCTTCTCCGCGTTGAAGGCGCTCGTACCAGAGGTGGCCCAGTGAACGATCCCGCGACTGTGGGATAGCATCGAAAGGCCAGTTGATCTGGTCGAGCCACAAAAGCCTGGTCATATCGCAGGGCCTTTTCGACCACTCCGCGATTGCGGAGGAGTTATTTTGGCCAGTACTTGTTCACATACATCTGTGTCTCACGAAGCATGAAACGGGCACTGTCTTCGGCTCGGTCCTCCCAAGCGAAAACGCAATTTGAAAGGACACCGTCGAATTTCATGTCGGCAAGAGTTGAGAAGAATACTTCCCAGTTGATCTCACCTTGGCCGAAGTCGGTGTGTTGATGGACGCGCACCTTCGCTCCAGGCGGATTTACAATGTAGCGCAGTTGCGAAGACTTGTTATGGTCATAGGTGTCTGCGAGGCGCACATGTGCAAGAAGCCCCTCGGTCGCTCGCAGGTTAGCAACCATGTCGGGACCGTAGAAGAAGGTATGGGGCGCGATGAACGATGCCTTTACGGCCTTTGAATTGATCGTCTTGATGATATCGATGGCAGGGGCGATTTCCTCAATCCAGTCCTCTGGATGCGCTTCGAGCGAGAGGATCAGCCCTTCGCGCTCCAGAATTGGCACGAGGATATCCATCGCACGGAAAAACTGCCCCTCACACGTCTCCGGACGATGCAACCCACTGCGGTCATTCAGGCTTCGATCCGGGGATCCCCCTCGCCCGAACTCCGAGACCAACATCGGGCATTCCATCTCTGCCGCAATTTCGATGGCACGCTTCCAGTTCTCTATCGCCGTTTCCCACTCGTCTTGGTATGGGCTGGCCCAGCGGTACATTGGCTGCAGCGTTGCCAGGCCCACCCCATGGTCCTTGAGGGCCTTCTTGAAGCTCTTTACCCTCTCGGGATAAACCTTCGGACGCGTCCACCAGGAGAGAAAGTCCGGACGGGGTGAGAGCTCAACATAGTCGTATCCCAGCTCGGCGGTCTTTCGGCAAATTTCCTCCAGAGATAAATGACGGATCATGTGCGGATCGAGTGCGTGTTTCATCAAAACCTCCTGATAATATAAATTCGCCCCTTCACGGGAGCGTCGGTGCGGACAAGCATCGCTTGCTGGACCACGTCGCGTGGGTGGCAATCATTTATGGAGCTGCGCCAATGGTGCTGCTCCCTCCATCGCGCTACAGATAATCGACCCAGACCCCGCCGAGATCGGCGGAACGAACGCAGTTCTCAACCCAGCGAACGCCCTCAACCCCTGCCGCAATCCCCGGAAACCGGAGGCTCGCAAGGCGTTCGCCATCGTTTTCGTTGCGCGCCTCCATAGCGATAGCAAAGCGGTCGTAGAGGTTAGCCCAGGCCTCGAAGAGACCCTCCGGATGGCCTGCACCGATACGATCGTCGGCAAGTGCCTTTGCGTGCAGGTAGGCCATGCCACGCTCAAGAATGCGTACCGGCTCGCCCTGAACCTCAAATCGTAGCTGGTTTGGCTGCTCGTCCCACCATTCGATCGAAGCCTTTGATCCGACGACGCGCACCTTTTGTCCGTGCATGGAACCCGCATTGATGGCGCTCGACCAGACGGTGCCAAACGCGCCATTGTCATATTCCATCAGGGTCATGGCGTTGTCTTCGAGCGGTGCACGCGTCTTGACGAAGCTCTGCCGGGTGCACAGAAGCCGTTTGATACGGAGGTCGGGCAGGATGACCTCGGAAATATAAAGCGGATGTGTACCGATATCGCCGAGCACATAACTTGGGCCTGCGAATTTCGGATCGACGCGCCAGCGGGTCGCCGGGTTTTGAAGCTCGACAGCCTCGTTGTGAAACCCGTGGGCGAATTGCAGGTTGACCAGACGAATTTCCCCGAGCTCGCCGGCAGCAACGAGCTCGCGGGCATGCTCGATGACTTGGTGGCCGCTATAGCCGTAGGTCACTCCAACAATACGGCCGCGCTCTGCGGCGATACGCTGAAGATCCTCGGCCTCGGCCACCGTGAAGCACAGCGGCTTTTCACACACAACGTGCAGCCCGCTTTCCAGTGCAGCCTTGGTGATCTCGTAGTGGGTATTGTTGGGCGTTGCGATCGATACTGCCTCGATCCCATCCGGACGCTTTGCCTCCTCTGCGAAAAGCGCACGCCAGTCGGCGTAGCATCGCGAAGGCTCGAGCCCCAGTTCAACACCGAAGGCGCGGCCGCGCTCGGCATCGAGGTCGAAGGCGCCAGCGACCAGATCGAAGTAGCGATCACGCAGGGCGGCGCTGCGGTGAATATAACCGATCTGACTGCCGCGACCACCACCCACCATAGCCCAGCGAAGAGGTCGTTTTGTCTGACGCGTTCCGTAAATCATGAGGTTTCTGTCCCGGATTGTTAGAAGCCAGCCGACTTGAGATAGTCACGGCTGAGTTTTACGTCGGCGAGGCTACCGCCCGCGTTGCGCGGATCACGCTCCTGCTCAACGGTGATAAAGCCTTCATAACCAAGCTCATCAAGAAGGGCGCGAATGGCGGGATAATCGATACAACCCTTGCCAATGGGACACATGACCCCCTGCGCGCAGGCTTCAAAGAAGCGAATGTGCTCACCCATCACGCGTCCGAAGACGGCCCTGTCGATGTCCTTGAAGTGGATGTAGTCGAGACGGTCGGCGTATTTGCGCAGGGTTTGGACAGGGTCCATGCCGGCATACAAGGTATGGCCAGTGTCGAGGCAGAAACCGGCGACCTCCTGGGGTATGTCAATGGCGAGACGGGCAATCTCGTCCTCGAATTCGATGTAACCGCCGGCATGCGGATGAATGGTGGCGCGAACGCCATATTTCTCGCGGGCAAGAGCGGATATCGCCCTGATATTATCCATCATGCCGTTCCATGCCGCGTCATCGAGCCGGGGTGCCCTGTCGGAATGACCCGCCGCATAATCGCGTTCGTCGTGTCCCCAATCCATCACCGTCAGATAAGGTGCGGGAAATCGCTGGCCCGACGCCTTCGGCGGCGTCGGCAGACGGGTGATCAGAGCGCAAATCTCGTCCGTCTGGCGCAGCAGGCTATCGCGGCTTTCCTCAGCGACAAGATCATTGAAGATCGTTCCGGCGACGATATAGAGCCCTCGACTTGTCAGAGCCTGAGAGACCATGTCGATGTTCAGCGGAACATAACCATAGGGGCCAAGCTCCACTCCCCCATATCCGGCCGCCTTGACTCCATCGAATACCATTTCCCACGGCGGTAGGTTTGGATTGCGCACGTCATCGACGCCCCAGCAGCACGGTGCTGTGGTGACTGTTATACCCATAATATTCTGGTCCTTCCCTGGTGTCGCTCACTTGGTGGGCGACCCTCCCTGACGCAGAGATTTAGCTGGAGATCTCCGATTTACAAAGTTGGAATTTGATGGGATTCAATCAGAAAACCGGGCGGAGAGGTAAATGACTGCACGCAAGATAAGTATTTCGGATGTTGCAAAGGCAGCCGGGGTCTCGACCGCGACGGTGGATCGGGTTCTCAACAACCGTGGCGGCGTGCGTACCGACAAAGAAGACCGCGTTTTGGCCACTGCACGGGCGCTCGGTATTGACCGGGCCCTAGATCGTACCCCTTCACGCGCGCTACGTGTCGCGGTCCTTATCCAACCGCCAGTCAACCCGTTTCACGCGTCTTTGCGCGAGGGTATCGATCTTGCATCGCGAATGTACGCAACACTGAACGTGCAATTCTTCGTCCATCACATCGATCCACGAAAGCCGGCGGCGATCGCCGCAGCCGTCCGCGATTGTCGCTCCTATGATGGCCTCGTCATCACCAGCCCTGACGATATCAGGGTTCGAGAAGCCGTAGCATTCCTGTCGCGCAATGTCCCGGTGGTAACTCTGGCGACCGACCTCACAGATTGCGGGCGTGCCGCCTATGTGGGGCCGAACGACAGGCAGGCCGGTCGGGTGGCTGGCGACCTGATGGGCCTTTTCCTCGGACGGCAAGGCGGCCGCGTCGTCGTGGTTGCCGGCTCACGCGATATCACTGGCCATCGCGAACGGGAAGCCGGGTTTCGCGACATCATGACCGAGCGTTATCCTGAATGCAGTCTGGCCGTGGTTCTGGAGACCGGAGAAAATCAGGAGGAAGCAGGCCGTGTCGTAGAGATTGCATTTCGGGATGACCCGGGATTACGAGGCATATATCATCTGTCCGCGGGTGCTTTGCCGATTGTCAGTGCTCTGCAACGCCTTGGCCGAATCGACAATACGGTGGTCATCACCCACGAACTCACGCCCAATCGACGGATGCTGCTAAAATCCAGAAAGATCAACGCGGTTATCGACCAGAGACCCCTTTTGGAAGCACGCCTGGCAGTTGAGACCATCGCAAAGCTCCTCGGTAGAATGCCTGGAGAAGCGGTCTCTATCTCAACGGACATCCAGATCTTTCTCGCGGAGAATGCCTAGCGAGGTGTATCAGATTTTCCTTGATAAAGCTGGGTATAAGCAGAGCCGCACCGCCTTTGCCGACGACCTCTTGATGGGATCAGAAGAGGCGATCCGTTGTTGCAATTCAGGTTTGATTGAGCTTGAGCCATCAAACCATTCGCCGTCACATGGAACGACATATTCTCGGTGGAAAGGCGTGGGCAATTTGGGCGGGCGGCCGTCGTTGAGAATTTAGGACTTATCTTCTGCCATTCACTTCAAGCATCGCGGGGAGATAGAAGAATAGGAACTTTAGCTCGATCTAACTTGACAATTGCCCTCTTGTTTTGCTGCCGCTTTGATGATTTAGACGCCAAGAAAGTGTTGGCAGCCGCAAGGCCACAAGAGGGTATAGAACATGATGAAACTTTTGATCTCCGGGACGATCGTTGGTCTGCTTGGGCTTGCGCCATTGACAGCACAAGCAGCCGCTACAAAGTACCCTCTGACCGTGGAAAATTGCGGTGTGAGCGTGACCTTTACCAAGGCACCTGAGCGTGCTGTTGCCCTTGGCCAGAATAGCGCAGAAATCTTGCTGTTGCTTGGCCTTCAAGACAAAATGGCCGGGACCGCGTTTTGGCCGAACAAGGTTCTTCCACAGGTCGCCGAGGCCAATGCCAAGGTGAAAGTTCTGACGGTCGAGTTCCCGACATTCGAGTCGATCCTCGCACAAAACCCTGATTTCGTTGCCGCCGCACTGCCAAGCCTGTTGGGGCCGTCGAGCAAGGTTGCAAAGCGAGACGATTTCGAGAAAGTGGGAGTTCCCACTTATATTTCACCGAGCACCTGCGTAGCTGATGGCACGAAGCATGACAAATTCGGTTACGGCGATCGCTCGCAACTCTGGAACATGGATACTCTGTTTAAAGAGATCGAAGATCTCTCGCAAATCTTCGACGTCGCGGATAAGGGACAGGAAGTTATTGCTGATCTGAAAAATCGCGAAGCAACGCTGCGGGCAGATGCGCCAAAAGACAGGAAGAAGCTGTCCTACGTATTCTGGTTCTCCAGCCCATCACCTTCTGCTGATGCTTATGTCGGTGGCAAGAACAGCGCTTCCGGCTTTATCGCCGACCTTCTCGGCGGAACGAACGCCGTTACAAATGAGGCTGAATCTCCCGCTATCGGCTGGGAAAGCATCATTGCCTCAAACCCGGACGTCATTGTTGTTACGCAGGTCGATCGTAATCGCTGGGAACTCGACAAAGCCCAAGAAAAGATAAAATTCCTTAATAGCGACCCCGCGACTAGCCAGATGACGGCGGTCAAGAACAAGGCTCTGGTCATCATGCCCGCCCAGGCTATGAACCCCAGCGTTCAAACCGTCTATGGTGCGGAACAAGTGGCACAGCAGTTGAAGGCACTTGGTCTCAAGTGAGCAAAGCCGTCTATTCAGGTAAAGTAAGCAATGCGGTAGTTGGGCAAGCGATTTATTTTCTTGTTTGCCTCGCCGCCATCGCTCTTGTCGTTGGTATCAGCGTTGGGGTCGGTGACATGCCGATCCCATTGGCCACGACATATTTGACAATAAGCAACAAGCTCGGCTGGACCTCAGTAGAGATCAATCGCATACATGAGGCCGTCATCTGGGAGTATCGCTTGAGCCGTTCGCTCGTTGCTGTATTCTGCGGCGCAGGCTTGGCACTTTGCGGCGCGATCATGCAATCAATGCTTCGCAATCCGTTGGCAGAGCCCTATGTTCTGGGCATTTCCGCCGGTGCCTCGACTGGCGCTGTGGCGGTTGTCATCCTGGGGATAGGAGCTGGCGCAATCTCTCTTTCCGCAGGCGCCTTCATCGGGGCCTTCGGAGCGTTCTTTCTGGTTGCGCTGCTCTCCAACGGCGCACGTGGGGGTGCTGACAGAACGATCCTTGCGGGCGTTGCAGCCTCGCAATTATTTAATGCCGCGACTTCTTATGTCGTGACCACGTCGGGCAATGCGCAACAGGCCAGAGACGTCATGTTCTGGCTACTGGGTAGCTTCGGTAGCGTGCGTTGGCCCGAATTCCAACTAGTCTCGATTGTCGTCAGTATTGGATTGGTTGTGTGCCTGTTTTATTCTCGGGTTTTGGATACTTTTGCGTTCGGCGATGAAGCGGCAGCCTCGATGGGCGTCAATGTCGGCCGTATGCGGATCATTCTTTTTGCGCTGACAGCAATCATGACGGCGACCATCGTAAGCATGGTCGGGACGATTGGATTTGTGGGACTGGTTATTCCTCATGCTGCCCGCTTCGTGGTGGGTCCTCTGCATGCTAGGTTACTGCCAGCTTGTGCAGTCTCGGGTGCTATCTTCATGGTTCTTGCTGATATTGCGTCACGCAGTCTGATCCCTCAGCAGGTGCTGCCGATTGGCGTTGTGACCGCACTCGTCGGGGTCCCGTTTTTCTCTGTCATTTTATACAGGCTTCAGCGCGCCCCATGAGTTTTATCGCCGACAATGTGGTCTGGAAGATTGGCTCCAAGACGATCCTAGATGGCATTTCCTTCGCTGCCGAACCCGGCAAGATGTTGGGTCTTCTGGGACCCAACGGCTCTGGAAAAACGTCACTTCTTCGCTTGCTGAGTGGTCTCAAGCAACCTCACTCGGGTACCATAACCCTCGACAATACCAACATCTCGAAAATCCGCCGCCGGACAATTGCCCGGAGGGTGGCATTTATCGAGCAACATGCAACGACAAATGCCAATCTGAAGGTTATTGACGTCGTCAAACTCGGCCGCTTCCCCCATCGCTCGATGTTCTCGGGCTGGACCACTGAAGACGACGCCACGGTCACGGCCGCGCTTGAACGGACGCAGATGACGGCAAAGCGCAATGATCCCTGGCAGATCCTCTCGGGCGGGGAAAAGCAGCGGGCCCAGATCGCGCGGGCGCTTGCGCAATCTCCAAGGGAACTCATTCTGGACGAACCAACAAACCATCTCGATGTGCACCATCAGATCAGCCTTCTGCGTCTTGTCTCCGAGTTGCCAGTCACAAGTATCATTGCGCTTCATGACCTCAATCATGCAGCTATGTTCTGCGACCGGTTGCTTGTACTTCAGTCCGGCAAGATCGTGGCATCCGGTACACCTGAAGACGTTCTAACGAGCGAGTTGTTGCGAGACGTATTTTCTGTTGAAGCCGTCGTCGAACCGTCACCTTATCACTTGCGACCGCATATTCACTTCGCTCGATAATTTGGTGCCGCTCCAGCAGTTCTTAGCCTGCGCAGCTTGATTTTCGCGGCTCCAACTACTCTGGAAGCAAGACCTACTATTCATCTGCTCAATAAAATGGCTCTCTTCGCCTTGAAGGGAGTTGAACCTGAGGCCCAATTTCGTAGCCGTTGAATTTTCACGGATGCTCGCGTGTCTGGAGCCAGAGCCAATGATCGAGCGCTATCGCCACAATGCCGAGATTGGTACAGCGGATAGGCGTTCTCCAAATGGAACCACCTTGTGGTGATCGTAGAGGACCATGCCTGATGCAAAGCGCTCGCCGCAAGCGTCGGCCAAAATTCGCAATCCAGAAAAATCGGAATTCGTGACGGATGCTGCCGCTTTTATCTCGATACCGACAATCTGCCCTCGTCTGTCTTCGATGACGATATCGACTCCATTCTGTTGCTTGTCACGAAAATGAGAAAACTCAAATCGGGTATGTGCCGCGCTGGCGAGTTTAAGGATCTCCCCAAAAACGAAAGTCTCTAGCAACGCCCCGAACTGCGCTCTGTCGTTCCGCATCCTCTCGAGAAAGAGGTCACGAAGAGATCCGAGAAGACCAGAATCGAGAAAATGTATTTTCGGGGTCTTCGTCAGGCGCTTCAGTTTGTTGGAAAACCAGGGTTGAACGGTTCGGGCGAGGAACAGGCTCTCGAAAATGCCGACGTATTTCTGGGTTGTGATGTGGTTCATCCCGATGGGCCGCGCCAATTCCGGAGTAGTTCACGAGCTGTCCCGAATGCTCTGCCAATATGTGCAGCGAGCGCGGCATTTTCGCAATCTGCTCGATTTGCGCTACATCGCGAACGTCGCGTTGAACGATCGCTTGGATGTAATCTGCATACCAGTCCTGTCTGCGGCTCAACGTTTTGCGGCCCAATACCTCGGGATATCCACCGGCAAGGACGGCAGCCATCAAATCGTCGCCGACGGTGGGTTCTCCATCCTTAGCTTGATTTTGAATGGCGTCGCGCAAGAAGCTGCTTCCGGCGGTTCTGATTTCGCTCTGCGCAAGCGGAAGCAGTCGAATGACCTCCATTCCGCCTGCGAGCGAGTCTGCCACCCTTGGCACGTCATGAGGTTAGCTGAACCAGGCAGAAGGAAACGGCCCGGACGCTGGTCGGTATTTACACTTTCCTTGATTGCCAACACCAGCTCGGGGGCGCGTTGAACTTCATCGATGACCGTTTGAAACTATGGTGATGACTAATTGAAAGTCAGTATGTGACCATTTGAAATCAACGTGGCTACTGATTGGAACGAGAGGTCAAAAGTAGGTGGCATGACGCAAGCAAGAGCTTCCGCAGGCGCCGCCTCTCGCTGATTGATCACCAGAACTGATTCAGCTGAAACGCGCCGGGGGACCTGATCAAGAGGGAAGCGAAAGCAAATTCGTGTATCCTCTGATCACAACACAGCATTCTACAAATGAGAGGGAATGCAAACGCGCTGATTAGGACACGAACGCGACCCTCCGCTCTTATTATACCAAATCAATGGTTTATAGGTATTCTATTACTTGTATCGCTCGTGGAGCCCGCGCCGCTTCTGTTCCGTCACTAGCTGCTGACCGAGATGGCTTAGCGCGCACATTGGAATATTTGATCTGACAATCGCTTCGACCGCGATCAACCTGTCCGGTTCGCTTCTTATCGGCGAAGGTGACGATGGGAGCGAAGGACGGCGAGCGTGGCGGCTGCGTAAGCAGGAGGCCAGAACAGCGCCAATGCTTAAGGCGCAATATCCGATTGTACGCAGAGAGTGTCCAGGACTTCTCACGCAAACTCTTTTCAGCGGCGCTTCAACGACGCCACCAGCACGTAGAAAACAGGGACGAACATCACGGCGAGGACAGTTGCCGAAATCATACCGCCGAAAAGACCAGTTCCGATGGCATTTTGTGTTTCGGAACTTGCGCCTTTCGCGATGACGAGCGGCACGATGCCGAGCGTGAACGCGAGCGAGGTCATGACGATGGGCCGGAGTCGAAGCCGGGATGCCTCGATGACGGCGTCGATCAGCGATTGTCCATCTTGCTGTCTCTTTCGCGCAAACTCCACGATTAGCACCGCATTTTTTGCAGACAGTCCGATGAGCGTGATGAGACCGACTTTGAAGAACACGTCGTTTTCCAACCCTCGCAGATGGACGGCGATGACTGCACCGAGAATGCCGAGAGGCACGACCATCATGACGGACAGCGGGACCGTCCAGCTTTCGTAAAGCGCGGCGAGGACCAGGAAAACGATGAGGAACGAAAAGGCCATCAATATCGGCGCCTGCGCGCCCGACTGACGCTCCTGCAGCGACTGACCGGTCCATTCGACGGCGAAACCCTTGGGCAGCTTTGCCGCGAGCCGTTCCATTTCCTCCATCGCCTTACCGCTGGAGACGCCCGATGCGGCGGAGCCGGAGATGCTGGTGGAAGGGTAGCCATTATAGCGGGTGAACTGCAGCGGCATTGTCGACCATTCCGGTGTGACGATTTCCGAAAGGCGGACCATTTTGCCGGCATCGTTGCGGACATGAAGATTGAGCACGTCATCCACCTGCATGCGGCTTGAAGCCTTTGCCTGGACTATCACCTGCTGAAGGCGTCCATCACGCGGAAAATCGTTCACATAGGTCGAGCCGACGGCACCACCTAGCGTATCGGCAATGGTCGAGTAGGATACGCCGAGTACGCTCGCTTTCTGCCGATCGATGTTCAACGTGACGCTCGGGCCACGCGGAAGCCCATCAACGCGAACATCGCGCACAAGCTTGCTCTCACCCGCAAGCTGGGTGAGTTGGACAGCAGCTTTGGCAAGCGCTTCTGCACCGTGGTTGGAACGGTCCTGCAACCGCAATGCAAAGCCCGATGTCGTCCCAAGTTCATCGATTGCCGGTGGCTTGAGGCTGAAAATCTGTCCCTCCTCGGCCTTGGCCATCGCGACGGTCGCGGCGTTCACTTCTTCATCCACGCTTGTCTCTCGCGCACCCCATTCCTTCAGTGTGGTGAAAGACATGGCAGTGTTCGGTCCCGAGCCAGAAAAGCCGAAACCCGTGATGGTCAAATTATTGGCGATGTCCGGCCGGGTCTTCACGTGGTCTTCGAACAGATCGACGACAGCGCGGGTCCGCTCCGCCGTGGAATCCGCCGGTAATGTGTAGGATGTCATGAACGAGCCCTGGTCTTCATCCGGTACAAAGGCCGTCGACACCTTGGCGTAACCGTAGCCGACCGCAGCGATGATCGCGAGGTAGACCACCATGGTCCGCCCCGTCTTGCGCAGGAGGATTGCAACCCAGCCGGCGTAGCGCTCGGTCAGGCGTTCAAAGGCACGGTTAAACCAGCCGAAAAAGCCCTTTTTCTGATCATGATCGTGGCTGACCGGTTTCAGAAGGGTCGCACAGAGCGCGGGCGTCAGACTGAGCGCCAGGAAGGCTGAGAATAGAATTGAAACGGCCATCGAGACGGTGAACTGCCGATAGATCGCGCCAACCGAACCGGAGGCCATGCCCATTGGCAGGAAAACTGCCGTCAGAACAAGCGTGATGCCGATGACGGCACCGGATATTTCCGTCATCGCCTTGCGGGTCGCTTCAAGAGGCGAAAGTCCTTCTGTAGCCATCAGACGCTCGACGTTTTCCACGACGACGATGGCGTCGTCGACAATGATGCCGATTGCGAGAACCATGCCGAACATCGTCAGCGCGTTGATTGAATAACCGATCGCCAGCATGACCGCGAATGTGCCGAGAAGGGCGATAGGCGCGACGATGGCCGGAATGAGCGTGTAACGCAGATTTTGCAGGAACAGCAGCATGATCAGGAACACCAGGACCATGGCTTCCGCGAGCGTCTGAACCACCTTCTGGATGGAAACCTTAACGAATGGTGCCGTATCATAGGAAATGGCGTATTCCATCCCCTGCGGCATGGTGGTGGCAAGCTCCGCCAGACGCTCGCGTACGCCATTGGACGTGCTTACCGCGTTGGCGCCCGGCGTCATCTGAATGGCTGCCGCCGTTGCAGGTTTGCCACCGTCCAGGATGGAGAAGCTTGAGCTCTGGGAGCCCACTTCGATTGTCGAGACGTCGCCCAATGTCAGCCTGGAACCATCGGGATTGGAACGCAGGATGATCTGCGCAAATTGTTCCGGGGTCTGCAACTGGCCGCTCACATTCAGCGGTACGGTGACCTTCTGGCCCGCTACAGTTGGAGATTCACCGAGACGCCCGGGGGCAACCGGGACGTTCTGCTGCTGGATCGCCTGGGTCGCCTCAGCCATGGAGATGGAATGGGCCACGAGGCGGACGGGGTCGAGCCAGATGCGCATCGCCGCTTCCGAGCCGAATGACTGCACCCTGCCGACACCGCTAACGCGCTTTAGCTCGGGCGCAATATTGCGCACGAGATAATCGTCAAGGGCGAGCGCGTCGAGCGACCCGTCTTTCGATTTCAACGAAACGATCATCAAAAAACCGGACGATGCCGATTCCACGGTCAAGCCCGCGCGGCGAACCTGTTCCGGCAGGCGCGGCTCCACGGCCTTCAGCCTGTTCTGCACATCCACCTGGGCAAGCTCGGGATTGGTGCCCGGCTTGAAGGTGACCGTGATGTTTGCGGAACCGGAAGAGTCGGCCGACGAGTCGAAATAAAGGATATTCTTGGCGCTCGAAAGTTCGCGCTCGATTAGGCTGGTAACGCTGTCATTGATCGTCTTCGGCGTCGCACCGGTATAGGTGGCGTAGATCGAGACGCTGGGCGGCGCGATGACCGGAAAGCGCGAAACGGGAAGCTGGGGAATGGAGATGACCCCTGCAATTACGATCAGGATTGCGATGACCCAGGCGAAAACCGGCCTGTTAATGAAAAACTGCGGCATGATCTGTCCGCTCCTTAGCTTTTTGTCTGTGGCGCGGCGGCGGAAAAGGGCAATGTCTCCAGCGGCTGCCCGTTTTCGACGCGATCCTGCCCCAGGACGACAACCGTCTCTCCAGCGGCAAGTCCTGATGTGACGATGTACTGACCGTCCGTTATCGGCCCCAACTCCACGGTTCGTCGGACACCGGTCTTGTCTTGTCCAATGACGATGATCTGGGGGCGACCGGCCGGATCTCGGGTAATGGCTTCCTGCGGCACGCGGATTGCCTCGCTATAGATGGCGCGTGGTACCATGGCGCGGATATACATGCCCGGAAGCAATTGCTCCTCCGGGTTGCTGACGAGGATGCGAATACCGAGGCTTCCCGTGGCGCTATCGACGGAAATATCCGAAAACAGGATCTTTCCGTCATGGGCAAAGGGTTTACCGGCAATCGTCGTGATCTTGACCGGCAGTTCGTCCGGATTCTGCGATCCTGCCTCCGCCGCCGTGTCGCGTAGCGCTTCGAGGCTCATTGCCGATTGGCGAACGTCCACATAGACCTGATCGATCTGCTGAATGACGGCGAGCGGTGTCGTCGCAGAAGCCGAGGCAAGCCCCCCTTCGCTCATGAAGGACTGGCCAATGAGGCCGCCAATGGGGCTCCGCAACGTGGCGTAGGAGAGCTCCAGCTTTCGCCGCGCCAGAATGGCCCTGGCTTCCGCCACATTTGCCTTTGCCTGCGCCAGAGCGGCCGTTGCATTGTTGAAGGACTCTGTGCTGGTGATCTCGCGTGACGACAGGGATTTCGCGCGCTCATATTTGACCTGCGCATTGAGGAGCTCTGCCTCAGTGCGAGCAAGCACGGCGGTTGCCGCGTCCACATCGGCGGCGAATGGTGCAGGGTCGATCTCGAAAAGTGGCGTGTCGGCTTTGACGAACGCCCCTTCGGTAAAGAGCTTCTTCTGGATGATGCCGCCCACCTGCGCCCGGATTTCCGCTGTTCGATAAGCTGATACCCTGCCCGGCAGCTCGTCATAAACGGTCACAGTCTCCGGCTTTACAGTCAGGACGCTGACGCGTGAAGGCGCCGCCACTTCGGGAGCGCTGCCTTCGCCCTGGCCGCTGTCGCTGCACGAACACAGAAGAATGATCGGCAGGCACAATGCGCCGAGTTTCCAGAAGCGTGATCCGCGTTGCATGTGTGTCCACCATTGAATTCTTGAAAAATCTCTTTGATGGCGGCCATGTAAGGTCTGAGCGTGGTGGCTTTGTGCAGGATTTGTTGAGGCTTCGTGGAGGCGGCGGTCTCAAACTCGACGGCGCCATCGTTCGGTGGCATGGAGGTGTCAAGGAGTGTGACGACGATGGCTGAACTAGTATTGATCGCTGAAGACGACATGGAAATTGCCGGCATACTCGAGGCCTAATTTGTCCGCGAGGGTTTCCGCACGGCGCATGCCCGCGACGGCAAGGTAGCCCTTGAACTCCACCGCTCGCTGAAACCCGATATCGTTCCTGGCTGACGTCACCATGCCGCCGCAGGATGGGTGGGTGGGAGGTTCTGGCGGAAATACAAAGACGCGGCTATACCACCGTCATCATGGTCACCGCGCTCGACGAGGATGTCGACCGCCGTCAGGGGCTGCGCATCGGCGCCGACGATCACATCGTCAAACCGTTCCACCCCATCGAGGTCGTGACACGGGCGAAGGCGGTCCTCAGAAGTGCCGGGCTCGCTCAGGCGAGAGCCGTCGTCCGCGTCGGCAATCCGACCATCGATCTCGACGGCTACCAGGCAAAGATCGACAATGACGGCGAGACTATCCGCTTGTCGCTCACCTTGACCAAGTTCCGCCTGCTGACACATCTGGCGCGAGCGCCCCCACGGCGGCAAGATGCGATATGCGCCATCCGCCAAAGGCGGCGCGATGTTCGAGATATCGCTCGGTCAGCCGGTCTCCTGACCATTCTTACGCCGCGTGACCGAAGGACGTCGTCTCCACGCTTTCTCCACAATGCCTCCATGAAACGACAAGGGGCCCCCAATACGGTCCAGGATGCGGAAGTGGCAGCGGGTCCAGCCCGTTGTCAGCCTTGCGCGATCAAGTATTCTGATGGTGAAAACAATGACGGTGTCTGTCGACCCGAATAACGTCACGCCACCCTCCCCGCTGCGCGCGCGTCGGTGGTTCACTCTCATTGCGGTCATGCTGGCATTTACGCCCGTTGTGATCGACATGACGATCCTTCATATCGCCGTGCCATCGCTGACACTGGCGCTGCGGGCCTCGACCACGCAGGTGCTCTGGATCATCGACATCTATTCGCTCCTGATGGCCGGGTTGCTCGTACCCATGGGAACCCTTGCCGACAGGATCGGCCACAGGAAAATGCTGCTGACCGGCTTGTTCGTTTTCGGCGTTGCCTCCCTCGTGGCTGCGTTTTCGGTGACGCCTTGGATGTTGATCGCCGGGCGTGTCCTACTTGCCTTCGGTGCGTCGATGATCCTGCCTTGCGTTCTCGGCATCATCAGGCGCACTTTCGAAGACCCGGGTGAGCGCGCGATGGCGCTCGGTCTCTGGGGCACGGTCGGAGCCGCCGGTGCCGCAGTCGGTCCACTGGTCGGCGGCGCGCTTCTCGAGCATTTGTGGTGGGGATCCGTCTTCCTGATCAATATTCCCGTCGTGCTCGTCATCATGCCGATCATCGCTTTCATCCTGCCTAAAAAGGAAATGGTTTCTCCTGGCAAGTGGCAGATAAGCCAGGCTCTGTTGCTGATCGTCGGTCTTATCGGACTGGTCTATGCCGTCAAAACCGGTTTCGGTGGCAAGGAGCCCTTCGTAATCGTCGTACTCGCTCTTCTCATCGGCGCGACGGCTCTGACGATTTTCGTTCGCTCCCAGCTTTCCGTCTCGCAGCCAATGCTTGACGTAACTCTCTTTTCCCGCCCTGCGATCGTGACGGGTGTGGCGATGGCGATCGTCACGTCGGGGGCGCTGGCAGGTGTCGAACTAACCATTGCCCAGGAGATGCAGTTTGTTCTCGACAAGTCCCCGCTGCAGGCGGGCCTCTTCATGCTGCCCATCATGATTGCTGCCGCCGTCGGCGGTCCTTTCGCCGGTTTCCTGTCGAACCGGCTCGGGCTTCGCACGGTCGCTAGCGCATCCCTGTTGGTTGCCTCTCTGTGCCTTCTCGGGCTGGCGCGAATGGATTTCCATGCCCCCGGCTTCATCGTGCCATCATGCCTAATGCTGCTCGGACTATCGCTCAGCATCGGCCTCACTGCTTCATCGATCGCCATCATGGGAGCAGTGGAGGCTGAGAAGGCAGGGGCTGCCGGTTCGCTCGAGGCAACCGGTTACGAGCTGGGCGCCGGCCTCGGCATCACCTTCTTCGGCGTGGCGCTGTCGGCAATCTACATGGGTGCACTGGTTCTCCCGGCAGGGGTTCCGACAGAGCTCGCAGATGCCGCACGCCATTCGATCGGAGATACCTACGTTCTGGCAGGCAAGCTGCCCGGAAGCGTCGCTGCGGCACTGGTAACCGCCGGCAAGAGTGCCTTTTCGCAAGCGCATGCGGTTCTGTTGACAGCAGCGGGCACGACGATCGGCCTGCTTTCGGCAGCCGTATTCCTTGCCCTCAAAAACGTCAAGGCGGGCCATTGAGCCCGTCTTTCTCATTCGGCAGCGCCAATCTGGCGAGATGACCATTCCCATCTAGGAGACCATTGTGATGTCAGCCATAAACACAGACAATCTCAAGGCCGTTAAATATCCCCTTCCGATCCGCTGTCTTCACTGGATAAGAGCCGCTCTTATCATCGGGCTAATTGCATCGGGCTGGTATATGACGCGTCTGCCGGAAAGCGATATGACAACCGCTTCGATCTTCTATCCCAACCACAAGCAGTTCGGCATTCTCGTCTGGCTGCTTGCGCTTGTCCACCTTGCACTTCGCTCGCGTTACGCAACGAGCCTGCCCTCAGCGCCCTCGGCGCTTGCGCGGTGGGAGAGAACCCTCTCACATGCAGTCCACAAGCTTCTCATTCTCCTCACGCTCCTCGTTCCGCTGCTCGGCTATTCGCTCTCTAGCAGTTTTTCGCAGAGTGACGGTGTGCCATTTTTCTTCATTCCGCATCTGCCGGAACTGCTTCCCAAGAACGACAATGCTTTTTCCGTCTTCCAAACGTTGCACAGGTACGGCGCCTACGCCATTCTGGTGCTGATCGGACTTCACGTGCTGGGAGCGCTGAAACACCGGCTGATGGACAAGGGCGGTCCGACCGATGTTCTTCCCCGCATGGTTTGATTCGGGTCAGGAGCCGATCACAAGACGAGACATTGGCCAAACGGCGTCGGCAATCACCGGGAAGTTGGATTATTGGCTCATCTCACCGACAAATTTGCTGATTAGGGTGAGCGTCCTGCACAGGCCATGTTTTTCTCGAATCTGAACATGCCACCGTCATTTGGATCAGTTTCGTCCGTATCGTGCGGGTCAGGATGCCGCGAATTGTAATATTCGACGATCTTGAACCCGCACTTATTGACGTAGAAGTGAATGTTGCGCTTTTCGAAATAGGGCGTGTGCGTCGTCCATATGCGTGTTTCAGGATACCGTCGCTCTATTTCTTTCCACGCTTTCTGGCCGACGCCACGACCATGCTCATCTGGTTCCACATAAAAGAAGGCGAGCTCATTTTCATGCGTCTTGTCGTCTATCGTGACGATGGCACCTCCCACCCACTTGCCGTCGGCGAGAACGCGAATAACGACAGAGCCGGGAGCCTGAAATGCGCCTTCAATGTCCTCGTCAGCCGGGATCTTCTCGCCCATCGACCCCATTTCCTCGGCGACGGAAAGCATGAAAGCGCGCTGCAAGGCCTTCTTGAAATCGGGCAAATCCGCCCCTTGCGCTATATCCAGCGTCAAATCGACCGAATTTCCATGTTTGCTCATTGAACTCTCTCTTTCACTAGGACGGCATGAGGCATGATATTGCCTCTTACTCTCTCGACAAAGCTTCGACCGGATCGAGCCGCGCCGCGTTGCGGGCGGGCAGGAAGCCGAAGGTGAGGCCAATCAGTAAAGCAACGACGCAGGATCCAAGCACCGCCTGCATGGAGATGATCATCGGCATCTCACCCTGTTTGTCGCCGATTATCGTTGCAATCGCAAACGCAAGGGCTACGCCGACGATCGAGCCGGCCAGGCAAATCAAAACCGCTTCGATCAGGAATTGCAGCAGAATGTCCAGGCGTCTTGCGCCCACGGCCATTCGGAGACCGATTTCGCGTGTCCTCTCCGTGACGGAAACGAGCATGATATTCATGACACCGATGCCGCCGACGATTAACGAAATCACTGCAACGGAAGAAATCAAAAGTGTGATCGTGCGGGAGGTTTTCTCAAGCGCCTTTCGCATCTGGTCACTGTTGAAGACATAAAAGTCCTTTGTCCCATGCCGGCGGGTAACCAGGTTTACGATCGCGCGTTCGGCGGCTGCGGTATCGATGCCATCTGCGACACGCACAGTCAGTCCGCCGAGACTGCTGGCAGTTCCAGACACCCTTCCTGCGAAGTTGAGATGGGAAACATAGATCTGCAACGTTCTATCGCCCGCAGCGCTTCTTGGCCGCTGGACAACGCCCACCACTGTCGCTGGCATGCGGTCGATCATAATGGTGCGCCCAAGCGGAACCCGGTTATTAGGGAACAGTGCCGCTGCCGTCCTGTCATCCAAAACAGCCTGCTGACCGAGCATCGACGGCCCCGCGGAGGAGAGGCCCTTGCCCGATAGCAGCTTCATGCCATTAATGGCAAAATAGTCGTGCCCGACGCCATTGATATTTGCGGTCAGGGAAGCATGGTCTGATCGCGCACGGGCCGAAGCATAGATGAGCGGCGTCACACCGCGCACATAGGATTGCGCCGAGATTGCTTCGGCATCAGCGGTAACGAGAGACGTGATACTCGCCGCACGCTCGTCACCCCAATCGCGCCCCGGATAGATTGAGAGCGTGCTGGCGCCAAGTTCGCTCATCTGAGCCAGAACTTTCTCACGCGATCCTTCCCCCAGGCCCACAACACAAACGACGGCGGCGATGCCGATGATAATACCGAGCATCGTCAAGAACGTGCGGATGCGATAGGCTGCCATGGAGCGAAGCGCCATCGGACCCGCATAGGACAGGCGCTGCCTGAAGGCAGAAAACCGGCCGACCGGCGTTTCGTCGTGGGGTGGCAGTGCGATGCTTGCTTCCGGGACATCCCGTGTTCTTTGGTCGGAAACGATCCTGCCGTCACGGATCTCGATGATACGGTCCGCGTTGGCCGCAACCTGCATATCATGCGTGACCATGATGACGGTGTGCCCTTCACCGTGCAGCTCTTTAAGGATCTCAAGTACGTTCTCGCCGCTTTTACTGTCGAGTGCCCCGGTGGGCTCGTCTGCGAGAATGATTTCGCCGCCATTCATCAAGGCGCGGGCAATGGAGACACGCTGCTGCTGGCCTCCGGAAATCTGCCCCGGGCGATGATCGAGACGCTCGCCAAGACCAAGACGATCCAGCAGTGCCCTCGCCCGACGATGGCGGGCAGCCGGGTCAAGACCCGCATAAACGGCAGGCATTGCCACGTTCTCGACGGCTTTGAGCGGTCCGAGCAAATGATAACGCTGGAAGATGAAACCGAAATGCTCCCGTCGCAACGCCGCAAGCTCATCGGCAGTCAGCCCTGAAACACTCTTGCCGCCAATCACATAGTCCCCTTCGCTCGGCCGATCGGGACATCCGAGGATATTCATAAGCGTGGATTTACCCGAACCGCTGGCACCAACGATCGCGACAAGCTCACCCGCTTCGATCGTAAGGCTGACACCGTTAAGCGCGGTGATTTTTTCGTCCCCGGCCACAAACGAGCGGTAGACATTGTCGATCTGGATAAGCGGGGTCACATCGTCACCATGTCTGCGTTGGACGATGTTTCGCCTTTCGACGGTATGATGACCTTATCGCCAACCGAAAGTCCGTCGATGATCTGGTTGTTGATCTTATCCGTCAGCCCGACCGTAACCAGCTTCTCGACTGCGACGCCGGATGCCTGACGCACACGGACATGATAGCGGCCGTCCTTATCGCGATCCGTGAGGGCCGACCAGGGCACGAGAGGGACGTTTTCTGCCTTGCCGACGATAATTCTAACAGACGCTGTCATCATGGGCCTGAGGCCGCCATCCGCATTGGGGGTGTTGAACAGGCCGTTATAATAAACCGCCTGCGCACCCTGAACCGCCGCTGACGTACCGGTGCTGGTCGCGGAATCTGCTGCGATTGTCGTGGGCGCCGGTTCGATCTGCTCAAGTTTCGCCGAGATCGGACTGTCAGGATAACCCATGATTGTGAAGCGGACGTTCTGCCCGACCCGAACCCGCCCAATATCGGTTTCCGAAACCTGAACTTTCACACGCATCGTGTCCAGTTGCGCCAGAGAAACGATTGTCGGTGCGGCCTGAACGGCGTTCAGGGTCTGCCCCGCCTTGGTGACGACGGCGACGACCGTACCGTCGATCGGAGCACGCACTTTCGTGTAGCCGAGATTGACCTCGGCATTCTCAACCTCGACCGAAGCCTGAAGGATCTGCGCGTCGAGCGCCTCGACTTCGGCCTGCAAGGCGCGAAACGCCGCTTCCGCCGTTTCCCGGTTGGCGGTCGAAACAATGTTCGCGCTATTGAGCGTTTTCTGCCTGTTGTAAGCAAGTTCAGCCTGATGCCGATGGATGTCCCGCGCGCGCCGCTGTGCTTTCAGGTTCGCAAGGGCGGCACTGGCAATCCGCAGGCCGTTTGCCTGCGGTGTCGAATCGACTTCGCCGATCAAATCGCCCTGCTTCACCTTCTGCCCGAGTTCGACATGCAGGTTTTTCAGCTGCCCCGACACCTGGGCTCCCACATTGACCAAACGGGAGGGCTCGAGGACGGCGCTAGCGACAACCGCTTCTTCGACGGTTCCCTGAACAACCGGCATGACGATTTCTTCCTGATCATCCGTCTCGGAGAAAACCGTTCGCGCCGAGGCCCCGCCTATCACCAAAACTGCGATGACGGCGCCGATGATGAGACCATTCTTTCTGGTGATTTTGCGTTTCATTGTCGTCTGACTCATGGTGTTGCGGCTTGCTGAACGCTCGTCCGCAAATGGTCGTTTATCTGCGAGCCGGTCGTATGCCAGGCAAGAACCACCTCAAGGATAGAAAAGACGATGCAGACAACGAGAAGTTTTCGTTCGGTCATGGAGCGTCTGCCCAGATCTGGCTTGGGCAGGGGTCGCACAGCAACCCATCCGCCTGAGCGCCGTCTCACCAATTGGGATCCCAACCGGGCGGCGGCACATCGTCTTCCCATGCAAAGTCATCCCAGGTGTCGATGTCGCTATAGAAATCCTGGTCGGCGTAGTGATCGGACCAATAGGTGTCAATATTGAAGGAAACCGTCGGGACGACGGGCTCATACATCACATGAGCGTAAGCCGGCACCCGGAGCCTTTGTGCTTCATAGTCGATAGTGATGTAAGCGCCCGAAACCCAGCCCCGGCGCCCCGAGGCCTCTACATCGCACCAACGGTAGCCTTTCGTGCAGCCGACGACTTTCAGGGGTAAGCCTTCCGGCAAGATACCCATGGAGGGATAATGTGTGCTCGGACCCGCCCGCATGTTGATTTCGGCAGCGGCATATGAACCAGCCAACGCGGTAGTGTTTCCAAGGATGGCTGCGCCGGCAATTGCCGCCGCGAGAATGAGCGCGTTTCGCATAGAAAACCTCGTATAGAATTCGGCCGGCACGTTCGCGCCGACAACTCAGAGCAGAGATTGCTCGTGAGTGTCACTAACCAAGTCCAAGTCCAGATTACGTGGAGGAAACGTCGATAATCGGTAGCCTTAAACGAATGACGGGGTGCCGAAGCACCCCATCATTCCATGCCCTGCGGCACCTTCTTCAGGCTTTCGCCAAAACGCCGAAATCCGCGACAGCGGGAACGCCGTTGCGAATGTCAGTCGTGTGTGACCCTCAGTCTCGGGCTTCTTCTCGACGAGGTAGCTGGAGTTCGATACTGAAACCGCGTCCCTCGGTAGGCAGAATGACTGCGTGACCTCCATGGGCTTGCATGATCGCCTTTACGATGGGAAGACCTAGGCCTGAACCGCCGGAAACACGATTACGGGAATCATCAGCTCGCCAAAAACGCTCAAAGGCGCGGTTCTGGTTGTCATCAGCGAGGCCTGGACCCGTATCGGTGCATCGGAAATACACATAATTCTTGTCCTGCCAAGTCTCGATATACACGGTGGAATTTGGGGCGTAGCGCCGGCAATTATCGAGGAGAGCAACAATCGCCTGACGTAATCTGGGCTTGTCTGCCAGGGTTACAGCGGGGTTCAGCCGCCTCACGACGAGGCTGCCTGCGATTGAAAGCTCGTCTTCCATCGAATCGGCAGCGGCAGCTACGTCGGATGCGAGATCGAGCCGTGAATATTGCAGATCGAGTTGGCCGGCATTGCTGAGTGCGAGTGTCCGCAACTCCTCTACGATGCCGCCGAGGTCATCAACATGAGCGATGAGACGAAGATAGAGCTGGGGGCTTGGCTGGAACGCGCCGTCGAGCAGACCCTGCAATCTGCCCCGCAAGATGGTCAGTGGGGTTCGCAATTCATGGGCTATTGCGGAGTTCGAATATTTGAGTTCGGTCTCTGCCCGCTCCAGCCGTTCCGCCATCAAGTTAAAATCCGCGACAAGTTCACCCGCTTCGCCAAAGCTGCGGCGGGGAAGCACGGCACGCGCCGAAAAATCACCACGGGCAATCGTCCTTGCCGCACTCGCAACAGACTTCAGCGGCTCCGTAACGTATCGCGCCAACCTCCAGCCCAGGATCGAGGCGGTCAATATACCTATCCCAAGCAGCAGCCCCAGCGTGACCGTATCTCCAATCTGCCAGGCGCTGTCATATTCCCCCTCGGGATAAAGCCAATCATAGATGAAGAAAAAATAGGCCACCAGGCCGCCATAGACAACGACGAAGGCCAATAGTGTCAGCAACACCATCGCCCGCACGAGTCCTGCGTTCAGATTAGTGCGTTTAGATGTCATCAATCCGGTACCCTACGCCACGTACACCCGTCAGAACGCCCCCGGCGCCCGCGGCAGTGAGTTTGCGCCTTAGATTGCTGACGTGGCTGTCAACTGTTCGGTCCAGCGCCTCGCCTTCTGGAAGACAGGCGTCGACGAGTTCTGATCGCTCGAACACGCGGTTGGGTGACGCCGCCATATGCGCCAGAATTCTAAACTCGGTGCGCGTCAGATCGAGGGTCACGTGATCGGATCCCGTTTCAACCACGGCACGATGGGCCTGTGGATCGACGCGGAGCGGCCCAACACGCATCACGTGGTCTGGACTGCGCCCCGCCACCCGCCGAAGCACCGCCTTGGCACGCGCAACGACCTCAAGGGGATTAAACGGTTTGACGACATAGTCGTCGGCGCCAATGCGCAAAGCCTGCAGCTTGTCCAGATCGTCTGCAAGTGCCGTCACCATGATGACAGGCGTATCGGAAACTCGCCTGATGGCGGCAAGTACCTCGTACCCGTCCTGACGCGGCAGCTTGATATCCAGCACGACCAGATCCGGCCGAAGGCGCTGATGATGGCCCAATCCAACTGCGCCGTCACCTGCGGTAACGACGCGGAAGCCTTCGCGCGCGAAATAGGTCTCAATAATGTCGGATATTTCCGGGTCGTCTTCTATGATGAGGATGAGGGCATTGTTCATAGATTGTCTTTCGATAGGCAATTTGTGCAGGCGTTGACATCAAGCATTCGGCTACATTTCTTCAACGTGCTGAGGTCGCGATCGCATTCCGGCGTCGGTATTCTGCTTGCAATTGGACCAACTTATTCAAGTGCGTCAATCGGTGATATTGCCGACGGGTGACCGCTCCACCGAACACGAAGATTTTCTCCACGATTTCTCGACAGACGAGGCGCATTTGCCTTTTCGCCAGCACGGCACCGGCAAACGGCACCGTTCCGTTTCCCGACGTGCTGGTTTTGACGGAGAGCATTTCGGAAATGAAAAAACCAACAATCGAACAATCGCCGGTGAAATCGCTATTTTATCGAGCGGATATCTCAGCAGTGTCTGGTCATTTGGCTGCTCATGGCCACACATATCGCGTTTCCAGACCTTCCGACGTCGCATGCGCAGGGATGGCGCGCTGATGCACGCCTACTGCGATTTTGATGGTACGATAGCCACGATCGACGTCACGGATGCCGTTCTCGAGCGGTTCGCCGCCCCCGAGTGGCGCGATATCGAAGCAGCCTGGGAAGCAGGGCGCATCGATGCGCGGCAATGCATGAGTGCACAAATCACGCTCATCCAAGCGGCCATCAACCAAATAGATGAATTTCTCGACACGGTCGAAATCGATCCTGAATTCCCTGAATTCGTCCGCTGGTGTTTGAGAAATTCGATCCCCGTAACCGTCGTCAGCGACGGGGTCGATCGTTTCATTCACCGCGTCCTGTCCAATCACGGTCTCGATCATCTCGACATCATCGCCAATCACCTCTGTGTCGAAAACAACGGCAACCGCTTCCACTATCGATTGGAAGCTCCGTTTACGCAGTCCGCATGCAAAGCCGGATCGGGCGTCTGCAAATGTGCCATCGTGGCATCACATACGCCCCATATCTACGTCGGCGACGGCCGCAGCGACTTTTGCGTCTCGGCAAATGCCGACCTGCTTTTTGCCAAGCACAAACTCGCCACGCATTGCGCGAGCATTTCCATTCCGTTCGTTTCCTACACGACTTTCAAGGACGTCCAGACAGAGGCCGCGACCCAGCTGCTGCACATCCGTACCGCAAACACAGCGGCCTCTCACCTCTCAAAAACTGCCTAATCAGGAACATGAAAATGCATTCTCTTATCAAGCCGATTGACGGCCAGGACGACATCATATCCGAAGACGAACTCCGTGCTCTGGAGGAGACCTATTGCTCCCACGGAGACACGGTCCACTACACGGATCGCCCCAAATTCTTCACGGGATGCGATGGATCCTTCATGTATGACGGGACAGGTACGGCCTTCCTCGATCTGCAGATGTGGTACTCTGCGGTCAATTTCGGATACCGCAACCCCCGCCTTAATGCTGCAGCCCATCGCCAGCTTGACACCCTACCCCAGGTCGCCTCGCAATATCTCCATCGTGAGAAGGTCGAACTGGCGACGATGATCGCCCAGGACGCGGAAAGAAAGTTCGGTCGGAAGGGTCGCGTGCATTTCAACGTCGGCGGTTCGCAGGCCGTCGAGGACTCGCTGAAGCTTGTCCGAAACTATTCGGGCGGAAAAAGCCTGATGTTTGCTTTCGAGGGCGGTTATCATGGTCGCACGCTGGGCGCCACGTCCATCACCTCGTCTTATCGTTACCGTCGCCGTTACGGGCATTTTGGCGAACGCGCCCAGTTTGTCGAGTTTCCCTATCACTTTCGCGGCCCGAAGGGCATGTCGAAAGAGGAGTATGGCCACTACTGCGTCCAGAAATTCGCCCGCCTGTTCGAGGAACTGAAACTTTCTGAAACACAGTGGATTTACATTTGCACACGGCGATGGTCGTCAATGGCTTCGTTAGGGACGCCGAATGAAAACACGTCACTCTCTCGACTAAGCAGTCCTTAAAAATAAAGAGGAAAACGGCCATGGCCGCTCGATAGTGCCCGAAATATTACGGCGATAAAAAAAGGCCACAGCACTAGAAATATGATTACCGCGAGCCTGACAGTGGCAGCGATATCTTTCAGCAACCTGAAATAGGGTCGCAGGATTACATCAGCTCGCTTGAAAAAACACATACTATTTCCACTCTGTCGCTACGATTTTGCTGATCCAACAGTTTCGTGGAGTTTCGGTAGAGAAAGCCTATAAGAAAGGTCGAAGAGCCAAGCCTGTTCGACAGGAGTGCGTGGCGTGCAGCGAAGTGTTTAGCTGATTACCGTATTATTTTGGAATTCAACTTCCAACGGACTGTCACTTAAGAAAATTGACGTGTCATCAAATGCATTTTTCGCGCAGAAGGCGTTATCGAACAGTAATCGTTGGTTTTCCTGGGATAACAGAGATGAGCGGGCTGATTTTGAACTCCATCAAGCTGTCGAATCCGCCTGGTCGTGCGATTTGCTGACGCTCACCGACCACCCTGTGCGCTCGCGCGATCTTAAATTCGTGTGCGGACTTCCAGAGGATCGCGATTGCCGGATGGTCTGCATATGGCCGCGCAGCCATCAGCGCTTTACCGTAAGTACAACGTTCTCAACAAAGCTCTACGTTGCGGTACTCCTCCCAGATGATCACCAAAGTGACGCCTGGCCTGTTGAGCTCGTTAGCGAGTTCGGTCTTTGCCGGCATCGAGATCTCTACGTTGTGCCGGTCCATTTCATGCCAAAGGTGACCAGGGGTTATGCTTCAGTTCCTAAAACCGGCCGATCTTCGATCGGAATAGTGGCCGGCTTCACGTCGGGATCCGCAACTATCCACGATGACACATCGGCCCCGACCCAGCTTGATCGTTCCATCGCGGAGCTTCTGGCGGGGACTAGATGTCGTGGACGGTATTAGTTGACCGGCAGAGACCGCCGAAACGATCACCCGCACCGACGTGTTTGCTATCCGGCGGCGTTCAACAGACGTGATGACTTCAATCGAATGCTTCGTCACAGGACTACTCCTGATGTTATCACCAGGACATCCGACGTTCAGGCTCGCCTCACAAGGCGGCTTCACCGTGCGCTTATCCTTGGCCTGAGCAATCACTGCGCGTGAAATCGGAACGGAGGGAACGCGCCTGATCTCCGGAATCGCCCAGAAGAATCGAGGGGGATTTTATAACGGGGCGAGCCTGGTGAATCGCTGGATAGAAGGGCACGAAGGGCAGCAGAAAGGCCGCCTAATTTGCTGCCGCCCCCCTCGTGCCGATTTCATCAGCGCGTTTGAGCAAGCGCGAGAGCGTCCGCTCCAGCAGGAAACCTAAGGCGGTTCTCGGTATCGTGAACGGCCTGCCAAATTGCTTCTGCAACATCGCTTTCCGCGGTGGTCAGGGCGGGATGCGCAAACGCCTCGAGGATCGGCTGTGCGAAGTCTGCATAGCTGCTGGGAAGGAGTTCCGAGACAGGAACGATGGCATTTGCCCCGAACCTCGTGGTCGGCGCGTAACCAGGCTCCACAAGCTTCACCCTTACGCCGAAATAGCTCAACTCATGCGCGAGCGACGCCGAGAAGCCTTCAATAGCCTGTTTGGTGGCAGTATAGGCTGCCGCCAGTGGGAATGCCCCCAAGGCGACGCTCGATGTCACATTGATGATGGTTCCGGAGCGTCGCTCGCGCAACTGCGGAATTACGGCCTGACACATCGCCATGACACCGATCGTGTTGGTCTCCAAAAGCTGTCGAATGAGGGACATTGGCATCGCCTCGAACGCACCAACGCCGCCAACGCCGGCATTGTTCACCAGCACGTCAATTGGACCGGCAGACTCGATGAGGCTGGCGATGCTGTCGGGGCTGGTGACATCGAGCGGCAGCACGCGCAGCCGGTCAGTTTTAGCAAAGAGTGACGGATCCGGACGCCGCATGGTGGCGAGAACGTCCCATCCGCGAGAAAGGAAGTGTTCGGCAGTAGCCTTGCCGTAGCCGGACGATGTGCCGGTAATGAGAATGGTCTTTGTCATATCAGTCTCCTTGGTTGCGGTCAGATAGTGATAGACGGAGTCTTTAAGACGATCTATAATTCAGAGTCCGAGTTAATTTATGAGTCGTCCAAAATGGATCCTTTAAGTGATCTCATCACGCTACTTCGGCCCAGAGCCGCGATAGCGAAGCCCATCTCCGGGCGCGGCCAATGGGGCGTTCGCTACAGATCGTATGACGCACCTGGATTTACGCTGGTCCTGACTGGTGAAGCATGGCTCACACTAGGTGATCAAGAACCCCTACCGATCAACGAAGGCGACTTTCTCCTTTTGCCGACTACGCCCGCGTTCTCCCTGTGTAGCAAACCTGGAGCTCCCTGCATTACTGCTGAACCTCTGGCTGAAGCTGTTCGCCACGGCGACCAAGAAGGAAAGCCAGATTTCGTTGCGCTGGGCGGGAGTTTCTCTATCGAGAGTGCCAACGCCCCGCTGCTGCTCGCGCTGCTGCCGAATGCAATTTATATTCCCGCTTCGGCGGGGCGCGGGACGCGATTTGGCCGCTTAATCGAATTGCTGTCTGAGGAGTGCGTTACCGAACATCCCGGCAAGGAACTTATTGTCCAACGCTTGCTGGAGACACTGCTGATAGAGACATTGAGGTGGGACATTATCGGTAACAACACTGCCTCGGCGGGTTTGCTGAACGGGCTGCGCGATCCAGCCATGGCCCGGGTCCTGCGTGCCATTCACGAAGACGTTCGGAGAAGGTGGACGGTAGCGGATATGGCAGGAATAGCTGGCAAGTCGAGATCGGGTTTCGCCGCGCGATTTAACGAGATTCTCGGGTGCGCACCAATTGAGTATCTGGCGCGATGGCGCATCGCTATCGCCAAGCAGGCCTTGCTGAGCGGTGCAAAGTCGCTCGACCGGATCGCGGATGAAATAGGCTACGAATCCGCAAGCGCCTTTAGCACAGCGTTCAGCAAAAGGCTTGGTTGCCCTCCTGGCAGGTTCGCTAGAAGGCCGGAGCTCAGTGCCAACCCCTAGTATGCCTGTAATCTTATGATGCCACCCGATACAGGTCGCCAACGGTAATAGTTCATATGACCGCTGTAGGCGCGTAGCGGAAGACCTCTTCTAGTGAATCGACGGCATGACGTGCATTGGCTCAAGGCGATCATCACACGATGGAATAAAGGGCAATACTGGCGGGTATCAGTCAGTGAGGGTTAGAACGATCTTACCGCGAGTCCGACCGGCCTCAGATAGTGCAAGCGCCTGTCTGATCTTCGCCAAGGGTAGAACGGTATCGACGTGCGCCACCACTTTCCCAGCTTCGACCAGTTCCGCGATCGAAGCCAAGTTCCGCGCGCTCGGAACTGTAAACGACCGCTTGACGCTGACACCATAGCGCGCGGCTTCGTCGTTGGGGAAGGCTACGACCGTAATCATAAAGCCGCCTCTCTTCAGCGTTTTGAAAGCACGCTCGAACGTCTCGCCGCCCATTGTGTCGAGTACGATATCGACGTCGCGTGCTGCGTCTTCAAACGGTCGGGTCGTGTAGTCAATGAACTCGTCAGCACCCAAAGCACGAACGAATTCCTCGTTGCGGCCTGAAGCTACCGCCGTAACATGCGCCCCTTTTGCTTTTGCGAATTGCACAGCTAGGGAACCCACACCGCCTGAACTGTTTGTAATGAGAAGACGTTGTCCGACCGATAATACTGCTTCATCAAAGAGCGCCTGCCAAGCCGTGGAGCCTGCCAGTGGAAGGGCTGCTGCACGGAGGACGTCAATGGTGTCAGGCACTCGCACAAGATTTGATGCTTTGGCGACCGCATATTCGGCAAAAGCGCCAGTGCGTACCATGCCGAAAATGGCCTCACCTTGTCGAAAGCTTTCGACGTCAGAACCGAGCTTCTCGATCGAGCCCACAAGTTCTTCTCCGAGGTGAATCGGCAGGGTCATCCCCATGCGCTTGCCCGCTCCCCTGCAAATTTTCCAGTCGATCGGGTTCACCCCTGCCGCGTGAACCTTCACCAAGACCTCGCCGACTCCTGGCTCTGGCCGATCAACCTCGGCGATCTCCACAACGTCGTTTGAGCCATACTCACGAATGACAGCAGCTTTCATCGTCACATCTCCAAAATATTGACCTTCTTTCTAATATACGTGTACTTTATCGATGTGATGCCATTCCGCATCGCGGACAGGCCATTCGATATGCACCATCCTTTCAATATCCATCGCATTACGAAACCGCGCGGTTCAGCACTGCCGCTGCATTCTCATGATGAAGCGCAACTTACCTACGCTGCTTCTGGAATGATCCAGCTCCATACGGATAAAGGTCTCTGGCTTGTGCCTCCTCAACTTGTTGCATGGATTCCGGCAGGTGTTCCACATCGCCTGGACATCATGACGGACGCCGAGCTTTGGATGGTAAACTGTCAACCCTCTGCGATCGCGACTTGGGCTCCGTCGAATTTTCCCGATCGGGTCTTTGCATCGATGGTAACGCCGCTGCTGCGCTCCTTGCTAGTCGCAGCGATGGAAGAAGACCACGTGACGGAAAGGGCAGAGCTGGTAGTGAGGCTGGTACTTCTCGAATTGAGTGCAGTATCAGATGCGCCGACCTACCTTCCCTTGCCCAAGAACCCTGTCGCAAAGCGTGTGGCTGAGATCGCTCTTGGTGATCGTTGCAATCGCATGGACTTAAACGAGTTGGCATCGCGCGCCGCAACCTCGGTTCGTACAGCAAGCCGTCTGTTCCCGCGTGAGACAGGAATGACCTTGAAAGCTTGGAGGCAACGAGCTCGGATAGTAAGAACCATGGAACAACTTGCTCAGGGAAAGGCGATCGCCGACGTGGCGAGCGATGCAGGCTTCTCAAGCACTGCGTCGTTTTCCTGCGCGTTCAGACAAGTCACCTCAACAACACCCGGTGCATTCGTTTGCCATCCTCAGTATTAGACGCGATGACACAAGTGAACGTGACCGCTTCTGGCGCGAAGCGTCGGCGGTCAGCAAAAGCATTCAGCGGCTGGAAAAGCAGCTCGGCGTTTCGCTTTTTGCGCGTACGACACGTTCCCTGGCCCTGACGACCGAGGGGCGCGATCGTCATGAGCGTGCGCTCACGCTCCTGCACGACGCCGAAGATATAGAGCAGGCGGCAAAAGCAGCGCGCACCGAACCCGCTGGTACTTTACGGATTGCAGCATCGTTGCCAATCGGCCTGCACGTAATAGCGCCGATGCTTCCTCAGTTTCGCAGGCTCCATTCGAGGGTCAATATAGATCTACGTTTGAGCGATCACATGGTTGATCTTATCTAAGGCGGCTACGATATAGCGGTCCGCATTGGTGATGCGCCAGATTCCCGCCTGCTTTCGCGCCGCCTTCTGCCACATCGGCTATGCTGTTATGCCTCGCCCGAATATCTGGCCGGGCGCAGCCCGCCGACCAGTCCGGACCAATTGGAAGAGCACGAGACTGTCAGCCTGCGCTACCAGAGTAGCGGCCAGCTGTTCCGCTGGCCTTTCCATGTTGGGGACAGGGAGGTGGAGATTGTGCCCACCTCCGGCATTATCGTTGACGCGAGCGAAGCCGTGCTTGCGACGATCGCAGCAGGTGCCGGAACCGGAATGGCAACCAGTTTCATGGCCAGCACTTGGGTGAGGCGTGGAGCGCTTATTCCGGTTTCTGGCCGATTATGCGGTAGAAGGGTACAACATCACGGCGCTGTGGCCCGAGAGCCGGCGGTCAAACCCGGCCGTCCGCGCTTTCCTCGAAACCTTAGTGAAGTGTCCTGACAATGGCAGCGAATGTCTGCTTCTGGGGCGACGCTGCCTAGGCAGCAGTTGCCAAAAGCGGGCGTGAGGACAGATGACAACCCGTCGACAAATTCCCCAGATTTCTACAATCGGCATTAAGCAGCCACCTTATCAAGCTCCAACAGTGCCTCCGAGGGGAGCTCTATCCTGGCAGCGGCGAGGTTTTCTTGCAGATGTCCCCGTGACGACGTGCCAGGGATCAGGAGAATGTTCGGCGATCGCTGGAGAAGCCAGGCAAGCGCAACCTGAATCGGCGTGGCGTTGAGCCGGGCGGCCACGTCAGACAGGGTAGAGGATTGCAGCGGCGAGAAGCCGCCAAGAGGAAAGAACGGCACATAGGCAACCCCTCGGGAGGCGAGTGTGTCGATTAAGGTTTCGTCCTGCCGATGCGCAAGATTGTACTGGTTCTGCACGCAAGCGATGTCGGTGATCTTTCCGGCGTCCTCGATTTGCTTCGCCGTGACGTTAGACAGTCCGATATGCCGGATCAGTCCCTGTTGCTTTAAACCCGCCAGAACTTCAAGAGGCTCGTCCAATGAGCCTTCCGCGGGGCCGTGCACGTCGAACATAGCGCGCAGGTTGACCACATCGAGCACATCGAGTCCGAGATTGCGGAGGTTGTCATGAACGGCCTGTGTCAGCTCCGCGCGCGAGAACGCCGGATACCACGAAGCGTCCGCGCCCCTGCCTGCGCCGACCTTGGTGACGATCACAAGGTCGTTGTCATAGGGATGCAAAGCTTCGCGGATTATCTCGTTTGTAACATGCGGGCCATAGAAATCGCTGGTGTCGATGTGGTTGACGCCGCTTTCCACCGCCTCGCGCAGGACAGCTATGGCCTCCGGACGATCGCTCGGAGGCCCGAAAACGCCCTTGCCTGCAAGCTGCATCGCGCCATAGCCCAGCCGGCGCACCGTATGATCGCCAAGCGTGAAGGTTCCTGAAGTTGCAATAGTGCTCATGGTCCATCTCCTTGTGTTCCTCCAAAATAGACAGGTGGCATATACGCTACAAGAAGCTATAATCCGGACAGGTTGTCCGTGAAGACGGACAATTTTTTTTATGTTTGGAGAGCAGGGTGTCGGATTTAACGGATCTGAATGCGTTTTTACTGGTGGCTAGATCGAAAGGTTTTCGGCAGGCCGCGCGCGAAAGTGGAGTAAGCTCCTCGGCGTTGAGCGATGCGGTGAAGCGTCTCGAAGAAGACCTTGGGGTACGACTATTCAATCGCACCACCCGCAGCGTGCTCCTGACGGATGCAGGACGTCTCTTGCTAGAGCGCACCGGACCCGCATTCGCAGAGGTGGCATCGGCACTCGACGAGGTGAAAAGCAGCCGCGGCCGCACCTCGGGGGACCTCAGACTCAATGTTCCGATGAGTGCGGCAAGGCTGGTCCTGCCTCCGATCGTGCCGCCGTTCCTAAAGGCCTACCCGGAAATAAGGCTGGAAATCGTGACCGATGAGAATTTCGTCGACATCATAAAGAGCGGCTGCGACGCAGGCATCCGTTATGACGAACGTCTCGAACAGGATATGGTGGCTTTGCCGATCGGACCGCGCCAGCAGCGCTACGCCCTTGCCGCGTCGCCGGGTTACCTTGCAAGAAGAGGCAAACCGCAACATCCACAAGACCTGCTTTCGCATGATTGTATTTTAGGCCGGTTTTCGGGGCGCGCGCTTCCCTCCTGGGAATTCGAACGCGATGGGGAAGAAATCGCCATAAATCCCAAAGGTAGCCTCGTTGTTCAGTTCGGCGGCGGCACCGATCTTGGCATCGACGCAGCCATTGCCGGTTCTGGCATTATTTATATTTTTGAGGACTGGCTAAGGCCACACTTCGATAGAGGAGATCTGGTACCGGTGATGGAAGAATGGTGGCTGCGGTTTTCCGGCCCGTTCCTCTATTATTCTGGACGGCGGCTTGTGCCCGCGCCTTTGCGCGCATTTATCGATTTCGTGAGACAATCGCACAAAGATGCAGCGAAATCCTTGCAGCCCGGCCCGTGAATTCAAAGTTCTTAGCTCTGTTTCTTGCCGCCGGCATTGGTCGATCCATCGTGCATATCGCGATAACACGCATCATGCATTGGACTAGAGCGACTATTCAGACATGGGCACGTCTTGCAGTAATCCAGTCCGTTAATCAGATATCGGATGCAACAGATGCGGCGGAGACGCTTTGGCTTGCCCTCGTATTGACGGTAGAGGATGGGTCTGAAAAGCGGGTTACGTGAGCCATCTGCCATGTGAGGCGATTCAAGCGGTTCCAGCGCATCGGCCACGCCATGGCCGCAAGAAATGTTTTCAGCGAAAAGATGACGTTCCCGCTGGTGACAACTGGCCGGGAACTCACACCTCATCCCCCGGCAGTGTGGCCTTGCGCTCGATGCCTTTTTCATCGGTGGTAACATTGTCTGCGAGGCCGTAGGTCGCTGGCGACACATAGAAAAAGAATGGTGCAGCGAGGCAGGCGTGCAGATAGGCTTCGACAGGGTCAGCGCGCACAACAGTCGACATGGCCGGAGGCTGGCGGGCAAGCAATGCTCGGGCTTTCGAAAAAAGAATGCCTGTAATCCTTTTCAGAACAGCGGCACGATCCGGCCTTGTCCCCATCAGGGATGGGGGCAGGATGCAGAGCCTGCGAGGTCCTTTCGAGGTCAGACGAATTTCGGTCCGGACGATATCCGACCACCAGCGGTCGTTGTGTTTTTGAAGTGTCATGATCACCCTCCAGCTTCTTGCGAGATGACCCTATCGACAAACCGATCGGACGAATTTAGATATTCCCTCTAATGATCACTAAATACCTCCAGCCACCACTATCCCTGTCCGGTGCCCTCGCCGACCATGATGTCGAAAGCTCTTCATCGCGCGTTCGCGCTGTAAGGATCGACGTGTCTCAAAATGAACGCGAGGCTCCCGAACACCAGCACCGTAAGGGCCAGCTTGTCATGCCGCTGCTGGGAGGCGTGACTTGTCGCGTCCCAAGCGGCATGTGGATGGTTCCGCCTCATTGTGGCGTCTGGGTTCCAGGGGGCATGCGTCACAGCAATGTGGCCACCGCCAACGCACGTTTGTTCTTCCTGTTCATCGAGCCGGGGGCTGCCGATCTGCCGAACCGGTGCTGCACGCTTTCCCTGTCTCCGCTCGTCAGGGAACTGATCATCGAGATGGCCGACCAATCGGCTGCCGCGACTGCTGACTTAGAGCTCATGGAAACGCTGCTTCTGTCGGCATTGTCGCGGATGCCGGTCGAGCATCTTCACCTCCCGCTGACGGACGAGCCCCGGCTTGCACGCATTGCATCCGAGCTGGCAGACGATCCATCCAATCGCAGTACGATGGCGCAATGGGCAAAACGAGTGGCGATGAGTGAGAATTCGCTCGCCCGTCTCGTTCAAAGCGAAACGGGCCTTACCTTCGGCCGCTGGCGACAACAATTGCAGGTGATTGTCGCAATCCGAAGCCTTGCAGCGGGGGCAACGGTGCAGCAGGTTTCGGGGGATCTTGGATATCAATCCGTCTCTGCATTCATAACCATGTTCAAGAAAGCGCTTGGCACATCGCCTGCCCGATATCTGGGAAACTTCGACCGCTGAACGTTAGAAGGTACAGCGACACTTGAAAGGAAATCGGCCGGCTGGCGGAGCTTCCTCCCAATGGACACTCTCCTACCGCAATGGTTTTTACGACCCGCCTCCCACGTGCCGCCATGCGCGCATTTCTCGATTACATGAGAAGCTATAACGGTCAAACGAAGGGCGCGCTAGAACGCCTCGACATTGTCGATCAGCTGATAGACCAGCGACTGGACCGCTGCGCTTCTTACCCACGCCACATGCGGCGTGAGGATGAAGTTCGGCAAATCAAGCAGACGCATGAGTGGATGATAGTATGCGGCAGTTCGGTGATGACAACGTCGAAGCCAGGCCCGCACAATCGCCACATTATCGGCGCTGGTTTTTCGAATGACGACCTCTCCAGACGATCACCGCAAAAGTTGCTGGGCCAACACCTGCGTTCGGGACATTTTGCATTTTTTCAATATCCACCCGCTCAATAACCTCCGGTGAGAAAAATCGTTTCGCCCGTCATGAAACTACATGCCTCCGACGCCAGAAAGACAGCTGCCCCCACCATCTCTTCCGGTCGCCCGGCCCGCCCCATCCAGTTCAATGCGCTTACATATTCATTCCAGCCCTCCGGGTCCTCGACGCGGCGATGAGCGTTGCGGTCCGTATCGATGAGGCCAGGAGCGAGAGTATTGAGCAACACGTTGTCGCGGGCATAATCTCTAGCCTGACTTTGAATTAAATTGTGCTGTGCGGCCTTCGTCGCCGCATAGGCGGTAACGACGCTTTTGGGCCTTAGCTGATTGACTGATCCTATGGAGACGATCCTGCCCCATTTCCGAGCCGACATTCGCGGCAGTGCCGTCTGCAGCATGTCGACCGTCGAGCCCAGATTGACCGCAAGTTGAAACGCCAGATCACCTGGCGTCAGCGCCGATAGAGGGGCATTGATCTGGGCACTGGCGTTGATAACAAGGATATCGAGTGGTGCGATCGCTTCTGCTCGCTCGATAAGATCCCGACCAGCCCCGACTTCGGAGAGATCGCCTGCCAGATAATCCGCCGCTCCCCCGTGCGTAACAATCCGCTCATGTACAGCCGCTGTGGCGCCCGGCTTGACGCCATGCAGGATGACATGGGCACCTGCCCCAGCCAGCCCTTCGGCAATCGCCGCTCCTATCCCACGGCTTGAACCGGTAACGAGCGCCACGCGGCCCTTCAGGCCAAAGATGTTTTCAAGGTTCATCCTTTATCCTTCGAACAATGAGACGTGCGCACCGGAAACTCCCGGGCGGCAGGAAAACAGTCCACCTGACAGAGGCGCGTCGGCGAGTGTCGAGGCCGGCAGGCGGGTGCGGGCGCTGGTGATGAACAGCGTCGACAAATCCGGGCCACCAAAGGCGATGCTGGTGGGACGGGGCACCGGCATCTCAATTACCTGGTCGAGCTTCCCGTTTGGAAGATAACGGCGCACGGACCAGCCATCCCAGATCGCACACCAGACCCCTCCTTCCGCGTCCACCGCAAGACCGTCCGGCCGGCCGTCGGCGACGGGAATGCGTGCGAATTCGCGGCATCCCGACAGCGTTCCGGTCGCGGGATCGCAATCATAGGCGTGGATGAGGCCAGGTACCGTGTCAACAAAGTAGAAGGTTTTCCCATCCGCGCTCCAGCCGAGGCCGTTGGAGACAATGATGCCGCCTTCCTTGCGTTCGAATGCGCCATCGGTGCTGATACGATAAAGCGCACCCGTGGGCTTGGAGGCGTCAATCCTCATCGATCCCACCCATATCGCACCGTCAGGCCCGCATTTGGCATCATTCAAGCGGTTGTCGACGATGCCTGCCTCCGGGCTGACGAAGGGTGTGAGGCGACCTGATGCAAAATCCAGCCATTCGATCCCATCCTGAGACGCCACCAGCAGACGCTCACCGCGAACCGGAATGACCGCGCTGACCAACTTCCCGGTCTCGCAGGTTTCGTTCCGGCCACTCGCTGGATCAAACCGGTGGACAGCGGGATGCAGAATATCGACCCAGTAGAGCGTATTTTCGCCATCGTGCCACACTGGACTCTCGCCAAGCTGTGCGCCCCACGGCAAGACGCAACTCAGCTCGGCACTCGGACGGCCGGTGACAGACCGGGGCCTGGGCCTGGAACTAATGGCGACAGCCCCAGCCGCACCCGTGATACGGCGCGCGGCAGCAATCAATTCGCGCCCGGCTGGATGGATATTGGAGGAACTGAGTCGCGATGATGGGCCAAGCGCAACAAGCACGCCGATCGGCGTATTGTCGCGACCCATGACAGGGGCGGCTGCCGAATTTACACCTGGCAAGTGCTCCTCATAAGAAATCGAATAACCACGTGCCCGGGTCAACGTCAGGTCGGCCTGGAGCGCATCGAGCGTGGTGATGGTTTTCGGGGTCTGCACATCCAGCGTCAGACGGTCCAAGAGGGCACGGCCGACGGCGGGGTCCTGAAAGGCGAGCAGTGCCTTGCCGGGTGCCGTGCAATGCAGGGGGACGCGGCGCCCCACCTCGACGCGCACAGAAAGTCCATTCGGCGAACGTTCGGCCAGATATTGCGTCATCGTGCCGTCAAGCCGGCACAGCGCAACCGTTTCCCCCAGTTCGGCCGCCAGCCGCTCGAGTTCCGGGGTTGCCGCCGAGACGAGATCGAAACTCTCCCAGACCCTATGGGACATTTCCAGAAAACGCTGGCCCAAAACATAAGTGCCACGGGCCGCATCCTGACGGACGAGACCATAGGCGATAAGGGTGCGCAGGATGCGTGCAAAGGTCGGCTTCGGCAGGCCGGAGGCGCGCAACAACTCGGCAAAACGTAGCGGTTCCGGCGCGTCGGCAACCATATCGAGCAGGGTCAGCCCTTTGGCCAGCGCCGCCGTGCCGCCCGGGGTATCGGGCTTCATCGCCTCTGCTCCTTCGCGAGTCGCTCCAGCCTTGCGGCCGCCGCTTCGTCCAGCATCCGGTCCATCGTCCATTCTGCTTCAAACCCCAAAGTGTTTCTGATCCGCTCGTTGGACGTATGGTAATAAACGCCGTCGCCGGGAAAATCGACTGTCACGATGGGAAGGCCGGTCAGCGCCGCAATCTTCGGCAGAAGCTCGGCGAAATCGGCCGGTTCATCGGAACCGAGATTGAAGGTGCCACCCGCCGCCTCAGGGTGATCGAGAGCGAGCAGAATTCCTGCCACCATGTCTCGCGTATCGGTTATATGCATGCGGAACGGCCGGCCGTTTTCGTTGCGCGCCAGAATGTGCGACGGCTCACCGATATCGCGGGACTGGAGCAATTCGGCGATGACGGTGTTTCCGAAATTCTGCTGCTGGCGGATGCGCGGCCGCAGGAAAAACCGGGGACCGGAAAAGAAACTCTCTTCGTCCAGCAGTTCCGCCGCATCCTGCGTATGAGAAAACCGCAGGATCACCGTTTCCATGGTGCCGCTTCGCTGGTGAAAGCGCACCAGCTCTTCGCCCAAAAGCTTGGTCAGGCCATAGGGCGAATTGGGGCAAAGCGGATGATCCTCGGTGGCCGGCAGGAATTCCGGTCGGTTTTCCGGATAGACCTCGCCTGAGGAAGCGAACACGAAACGCCGCAGGCCAGATGATGAAGCGGCATCCAGAAGCCGGCGCGTACCCTCGACATTGACAGCGAACATACGATCACGATCCGCCGGAGCCCAGGACATGAAGGCTCCCAGATGCAGGACGGCGCTCACGCCCTTCATAGCTTCGGACAGTGCCTGCGCATCCTCCAGCGACCCGACGACTTCCTCGCCGCCGGTTCCTGATGGCCTGAGATCAAAACCGCGAACGCTGCGGCCCTGTGCGCGCAAGGCGGCGACAGCGGCACGACCGACACGGCCCGCCGATCCGGTGACGAGGATCATAGCCGTTCTCCGGTCTTTGCATCGAAGAGATAAAGCTTGGCCGGATCGAAACCGAGCCGGAGTGCCTCGTTGCCAGGAAGATTGCCGGTATGCGAGACGCGCGCGATCAGACCCTTGGACTTGCCCTCCTCGCCATCGGCCACCCTTGCGCCTTCCGCGTCGAAATAGACGTATTTTTCGGATCCGAGGCTTTCCACCAGCGTCGGGTGAACATCGAAGGTGACCGGCGCATCGCCGAGAACGAGATGTTCCGGCCGCAGACCGACGATCACGCTGCCTTGGCGATCAGCCGCGCCCGGCACGGAAACATGTTGCCCAAACAGGGTAACAGTGCCGTCACGCAGTTGCGCATTGAGGAAGTTCATGCCCGGCGAGCCGATGAAACCGGCAACGAAAAGATTGGCCGGGTTGTTGAACAGTTCGTCTGGTGCGGCAATCTGCTGGATGATGCCGCCCTGCATGATCACGACCCGGTCCGCCATGGTCATGGCTTCCACCTGGTCATGCGTCACGTAAACGGTAGTGACCCCGATGCGTTTGTGCAAAGCGCCGATTTCGGCACGCATATGGACACGCAGCTTGGCATCGAGGTTGGACAGCGGCTCGTCCATGAGGAAGGCTTGCGGCTGGCGCACGATGGCGCGACCAAGCGCGACGCGCTGCCGCTGACCGCCTGACAGATCCTTGGGCTTACGATCCAGATAGGGCGTCACTTCCAGAATGCGCGCCGCATCGTCGACCCGGCGGTCAATCTCATGCCTGTCCGTGCCGCGCATCTTCAGCCCGAAGCCGATGTTCTGGCGAACCGTCAGATGCGGATAGAGCGCATAATTCTGAAACACCATGGCTATATCGCGGTCCCCGGGCGCCAGATCCGTGACTTCATTGTCGCCGATGAAGATCTGCCCTTCGCTTGCCGGTTCGAGACCCGCAAGGATTTTCAACATCGTCGACTTGCCGCAACCGGAAGGTCCAACCAGCACCACGAACTCGCCGTTCTCGATCTCAAGCGAAAAGGGCCTGAGCACGTTGAGCGCGCCATAGGACTTGCTGACGTTGCGAATGGAAATATTGGCCATGCTTATTTCTCCGCGCCAGCGGTCAAACCGCCGACCAAATAACGTTCAAGGAACAGATAGATTGCGATGATCGGCAGCGCGATGAACACCGATGCGGCGGAGATGTCGTTCCAATAGGTGACATATTCGCCCTGCATCGTGGTGATGCCGAGATTGGCGGTCCAGTTGTCCGGCGAGTTGACCAGAAAGGTACGCGCATAGGCGTAATCGGCCCAGCTGAGCACAAAGGCGTAAAGCGCGGTGGCGGCAAGCCCCGGTGTGGCGATGGGAAGCACGACACGCACCATGGCGCCGATCGGCGAGCAGCCGTCGACCATGGCAGCCTGTTCCAGTTCCTTCGGGATCGTGTCGAAATAACCCTTCAGCATCCAGGTTGCGAAGGGAATGATCATGGTCGAATGTGCAAGCACAAGCGTCCATAGGCTGCCGATCAGACCGAAGCTCGAAAAGATCGAAAACAGCGGGATAACGAGTAGCGTGGCGGGCAACATCTTGGCTGTGAGAACGAACATTCCCATGGTAGCGCCGCCCCGCATCGAATAGCGGGACAGGGCATAACCGGCGCTGACCGAAACCAGCATCGACAGCGCAACCGAGCCGACAGCGGCAAGCATCGAATTCCACAGCCACAGAAGGATCGGCTTTGCCGCCCAGACACGGGCAAAAATGTCCCATTGCGGATCGTCCGGCCAGAAAGTCGGTGGCAGGCGGTAGAGTTCGTCGGTGGTGGAAAGGGCGGTAACCAGCAGCCAGTAGACCGGGAACAGGATCATCACCAGCGTAAAGATCACCGTCGCGTAGAGGGCAAGGCTCTGTGCAAAGCTACGTTTCATCAAAGCCTCCTCAGTAGATTGATTTCGAGCGCCGGCCGAGCATCAGCAGGCTGGCAATGATGCAGATCACCAGCGTCAGCACGCCGACGGCGGCGGCGCGACCGAAGTTGTGATACTGGAAGGCCTGGTCGTAGGTCATGATCGACAGCGTCTGGGTTGAACGCAGCGGGCCGCCGCCGGTCAGAACCTTGATGATGGAAAAGTCGCGGAACACCCAAAGCAGGGTCAGCACCAGCGTGACCCCGAGAACCGGCATCAGCAACGGCATGGTTATCCAGCGGAAACGCTGCCAGACACTGGCGCCATCCACCTTGGCAGCGGCGTAATAATCGGTGGGAATGGACTGCAGACCCGCCAGACACATGATCGACACGAAAGGAAAGCCCTTCCACACCATGGTGATGGCAACGGCCCAGAAGGCGGCCGTGGAACTGCTGACCCAGGGGATCATCTGGTCGGTGAAACCAAGCTTTATCGCCAGCCAACCGAACAGGCCGAAGGAGGTGTCGAACATCCACGCAAAGATGACGACCGCGATGATTTCCGGCACCGCCCAGGGCAGCGCCATTCCCAGCCGCGCGACGGTGCGGCCCTTGAAGCGATTATTGGCCAGAAGCGCCGTGCTGAGGCCGACGGCGACGCTGCCGGCGGTTACGACGATAACCAGCTTTAGCGTCACCCAGCAGGCCAGCCAGAATTCTGGCGAGGAGAACAACCATGTGTAATTGCTTAGCGAAAACGGCCGGCTGGCACCGCCAAGCCGAGGTATTTTGACCTGCTGGAACGACAGGTCGATGGCCAAAACGAGCGGCCAGACGATGATGGCGGCAACCATCAGGACTGCGGGCGCGATCAGAATATAGCCGAGGAGATGTTGCCGGCTGGGGCGCGCAAGATCGAAGAACTTGCGACGCCCAGCCCGAACGGGTTCGGTCATGGATGGTCCTCCTGCCGGATGCGGATGATGGCCATGGCCCTTTCCGGGCCATGGCAAGACAACGGGATCAACCCTTGATGGCTTCGGCCTTTGCCTGCATGGTTTTCGCCACCGCCGCCGGATCGAGATCCTGAATGATCATCCGCTGGCTTTCTTCCATCACCATCTTGCTGAACTCGTTGTAGAAGAGCTCAAGTCCGGTCGGAATGCGGTCGATCCCCGCCTCGGACGCGGCCTTCATCGTCTCGATCAGCACCGGAAAATGCGGGATGGTCTTTTCGACACCCGAGACGTCGGCGGTCGGGCTTGGCGGGGTGTTGCCGCCAAGGGTGGCATAGCTGCGCTGGAATTCCGGTGACATCGTCAGCTTGATGAAATCCCAGACCAATGCCTTCTGGTCGTCGGGAATATCGGCCGGCATGGCGAGTACATTGGACGAACCGCCAAGCGGCGGATGAAGCGGCGGTGCGGCGTAAATGATGTCAGTCTTGGCCGAACCTTTTTCGGTGGTGCCGTAAAGCCAGGGGCCGTCCAGCCGCATCGCCATCTTGCCATCGGCAAACAGCTTGCGCACGTCGCTGGCGCTCATGTCGACCGGGCTGATCCCGCTCTTCATCACGGTTTTCCAGCGTGAAAGACCCTCCACCATCTGCGGCGTATCGATGGTGATATTGCCGTCCTTGTCGGTCCAGTAGGCGCCAGCGTCGAGGATGTAGTTCAGCATCTCCGTCAGATATTGACCCGGACCGCCTTTCGTTTCATGGCCTGTGCCGAACTGGTCGATAATGCCGTCGCCGTTCAAATCCTTGGTCGTCGCCTTCGCAGCGGCCAGAAACTCGTCATAGGTCTTCGGAACCGCGACGCCCGCTTCTTCGAGAAGCTTCTTGTTGTAGGCCATCACGAAACCGAAATAGTTGGTCATGATGCAGACGGTTTCGCCATTCCATTCGCATTTCTGCTGGCCGGCCCAGCCGGTCATGTCGATGCCGTCCTTCTTCAGCCACGGGTCGAGCGGCTCGAGCCAGCCGCTATCGGCAAACATTTGAAATTCGAAGGACGCCAGATGCACGATCTGCGGCGGCTGGTTGGCCGCAAAAAGCGTCGTCATCGTGTCGGCATACGAGCTGCGCTCGGCCTTGGTGAATTCGATTTTCACGCCCGGATGCTGTTTTTCGAAGGCGGCAATGGCCGAATGCCACCATTCGCCTGTGCCGGCATCGTCCGTCTGCCAGGAAATGAATTTCAGAACGGTATCGGCCTTGGCCGGGGCAAGGCTGCCCATTGTCATCAAAACGGCGGTCGCGGTGCCGAGCGCCAATCGGCTTATTGTCTTGTTCATGGCTTCCTCCTCCAAAAAACCAGTTCAGATACGTTCAATCAGACCGAGTGCCGCCTCCGACGGCCTTACCCCAAGTCCGGGTCCGGACGGCAGGTGATACCTGCCCTCCCGGCAATCCATGTCGCCTTCCAGCAGGTGACGGTTCGGCTCGAAGATCGAATGCTGGAATTCGTGACCTTTGAGCGTTGGCAATGTCGACGACGCCTGCAGGCTGGCGGCAAGAAATATGCCGGCGCCAACGGTGGCGTGTGGGATGACATCGATGCCATGCTCGGAAGCAAGAGCACCGATACGGATGAAATTGGTGATACCCTTATGGCCCATTTCCGGCTGGACGATCGCAATGCGGCAGCGCTCGACGCGGGCGCGCATATCCCAATGGGTGCGCCATTCCTCACCAACTGCAATCGGCACTTCGGTATTCTTCGAAACCTTCTCCAGACCGGCAATGTCCTCCGTCCAGACCGGAGCCTCTGCGAACCACGGGTCGAAGGGCTGCATTTCGGCAATCAGTTCCAGCGCCCGCTCCGGCGTCTGGTTCCAGTGCATGTCGGCGGCGATCTTTGCATCGGGTCCAAGCACCTTCCGGAGATTCGCCATTTCGGCCGCCGGGCCATCGTCTGCCACCGGCGTTGCGAACTTGAAGGCGTTGAAACCGCGGTCCTGCCAGTATTTCGCCAATTCCCCGCGGGCCTTGAGCGTCTTTTCAGGCAGGCCTGAAACATAGGCCGGAAACGTATCCACGCCGCCGCCGAGCAGGTCGCGAACGGACTTGCCGGCTTCCTGTCCGGCAATATCCCATAGCGCAATATCGAGCGCGGCGAGCGCATCCACGTAGAAGCCGCCGGTGTAACCGCGCACCCGCATCATGTCGTAAAGGTCGTCATAGATCGCCGAAGGGTTCGAAGCATCGCGGCCGATCACGAAACCGGCGAGAAGATCGTTGATGAGAGCGGCGACAGCGCCGGGGGCGACGATACCGTAGGTCTCACCCCAGCCCACGACGCCAGCCTCGGTCGTCATGCGCACCAGCACGCTGCGGTCGAAGGTCGGGTAGACCGTGCGATTTCCCTTGCGCACGATATAGCCGTTGGGATTGACCACCTCACCTTCACGCAAGGCGCCGAGATAGGGCACTTTGCGCGGCTGGGTCAGGGTGAAGACTTCGACGCTTGCGACGGGGCTGTTCATGCGGCCTCCACGGCAACGAGGCCTAGTTCGACCAGATTGGCGTCGATATCGGCAATGGCCGCCGCATCAAGCTCGGGTGTCGGCGCACGCACACCGACGCCTTCGATCACGCCGCGGCGGGCCAGCACATATTTGGTCAGCCGCATGCGATAGACCGCCTGCAGCACCAAAAGAGGCAGGGTGCGGACATAAATCCGACGAGCCTCATCCTGCCGCCCGGCAACAAGCGCCCGATCGATGGCAACATGTTCCTCGGCGATCTCCAGCGCCGGCATTGCCGCCGTAGCACCTCGGGCATATTCGTCGAGAATGTAACGCGCGCCGCCCCCGCCGATGACGCCCTTCAGTGTCGAAGGCGCATGTGCGACGATGTGGCTGATGGCTGGGCCGGCAGGAAGCGTCTCTTCCTTGACATAGGTCACCTGCGGCAACGCCCGCACGATCTCCACGATCGCCTGCGGCGAAAGGTCGGAGCCGCGCGGCGCGGGCGCGTTCTGCAGGATGATTTCAACTTCGGGCAGCGCCTCGACGATCCTGCCGAGGAATTCGATCAGCGCCGGCGCATCCGTGCCGACCGACTTGGGCACCTGCACCATCAGGTGGCGGATGCCAAGCGCCGATGCCGCCCGCCCGTGCTCAACCACATCACGCCAGTCGGCCGCACTTGCCCCGGCCACGACCGGCATCCGCCCGGCTACCACATCGACGACAATTTTCAGCAACGCCGCACGCTCGGCGGCGCTCAAAGTCTCCACCTCGCTGGCGAAACCGGGAAACACGACACCATCGACGCCCTTGTCGAGCGCAAAGACCACCAGTCGCTTCATACCCGCTTCGTCAATGCCGCCATCAGCCAGAAACGGCGTAGGCAGAACAGGCAAAATCCCCTTAAGGCCAGCCACCATCTTTCTCCTCCCGATTAAGTATCATATTTTGATACCTTGAATTCACTAATTGACACTATATAGACTTTCGACCTATGACAAGCCCCAAGATGAAATGAACGAGGAGGTTCAAGACATGGCAGCACCGGCGACATCGATCATCGTCGATTGGGGAACGACATCATTGAGGGCGGCGCTCGTTGATGAAGGCGGCGAAGAACTCGATCATCTTGAAACCGCCGACGGTATTTCGAGCCTTGGCAAGAGTGAGCACGAGGCGGCGCTGATGGATGCACTCGCACCCTGGTTCTCAAGCCATGGGGCCTTGCCCGTCGCCGCACTCGGAATGATCACCAGCCGCAACGGCTGGGTCGAGGTCGCTTATGTGCCGTGCCCGGCCGGCCCGGCGGAACTTACCGCCGGCACGGTGCGCAGGTCGCTGCCGAACGGGTCCGATCTCGTGTTCCTGCCCGGTCTGACCGATCCCGCCCGCCAGCCCTTCCCGGACGTGATGCGTGGTGAAGAAACCCAGATCGTCGGCCACGGCCTAGGCGAAGACGCCACCCTCATCATCCCTGGAACACACAGCAAATGGGCGCGGGTGACGGCGGGAAGGATCGATGGCTTCCAGACATTCGTCACCGGTGAAATCTTCAACCTGCTTATCAATCACTCCTTCATCGCGCGCGGTTCCACGCAGCCGCCGGTCGATGATCAGGAGGCCTATCGCTGGGGTCTGACAGAGGCAAAACGATCCGCCGCCATGCTGTCGCTGCTGTTTTCGGCGCGAACCGGCGGGCTTGCGGGCCGGCTTTCGCCGGATCAGTTGCGATCCTATGTGCGAGGACTGGTCATCGGGCAGGAGTTTCGGCAAGCCCGCGAGGCCGGATGGTATGCGGAAGGAGACGAGGCAGCTATCGTCGGCAATGACGGGCTGAACGATCTCTATCTGGTTGCCGCCGATGTGTTCGGGCTCAAGACATCCATGGGTGCGGATGACGCCCTCACAAAAGGCGCTCTGACTGTCCTGCGGCAAGCGCTTTTATAACCCTTGCCGATCGCCGGTTGCCGAAATGGCGGCATCCGGCTTTCAAGACAATCTTTAGGGCCAATCATGTACGACTTCCCAGCCAATATCGGCACCAGCCGCCACGAAAATGATATCATTGCCGTTCTGGCCCGCATTCAGCGCATCGGCCTTCCAGACAATCCGATCGCCTTGTATGGCTCATCCTCGTTTCGAATCTGGAGCTCCGTCACCGAGGATCTCGGCTCGCTGGATATCGTCAATCTGGGATTTGGCGGTGGCACTTACCTCTCTGCCAGCCACTACCTCGACCGGCTCCTGGTTCCCTTGAAGCCAGGTAGAGTGGCGCTTTATTTCGGCGAAAACGATATTGCCAGCGACGGCCTCAAGGCGCAGACGACGCTTGCACACCTGCAGGATTTGCGCGATCGCATCTCTCGAGCGCTACCGCAGGCGCACGTGTTTGTTCTGGCGATCAAGCCCAGTCCGGCGCGCTGGATATACCGCCATGAATTCGATCTCTTCAACCAGACGGCGCGCGACTGGTGCAACGGCCGCGAACACACGACGTGGCTTGATCCGAACGCCGGCCTCATTGGCGAAAATGGCCTGCCGATGTTCCGTTATTATTTACCCGATCTGGTTCACCTGAATGCAGCAGGCTACGCGGTTTGGTCGGAAGCGCTTAGAAAAAAGTTGGGTCTGTTGAACTGAGACAAGAGGTATCTTTATCGTTAGCTCTTGAAAGGAGCCGAACTGTCCCCAGCAGTGTTCACAGGCTGATTTCCATTGGATTTATAGATCACTTCCGTTGAACGCGGAATCGCGTTTAGGCCCCCCTTACTGGCGGAATTCTTATTCCATCGCTCCGACTGGTGATTTGGTCGCGGGCAACATGGCCCGAGATTTCAACGACGGTCTGCGTAGCCGCGTTCTAGCTGCGTCACGGGATGGCATATCGACGCGCTCAGCAGCGTCCAGATTTGGGATTGGTGTTTTGACGGCCATCGCGTGGATTGCGAGCGCGCAGGAAAGCCGGCTGACCCCGGCGAAACAGGGACGACTCCGTCCGCCAGGGCGGCCTCTATCCGGCGCTGAAGGATCTTAGTTGAGCCTACCCGCCCTAAGGCGACAGCCAACAATGTGAACAGGCTGAAGGACGCAGTCTCGACCACCGATGAGGAAACGGTACACCTCGACTGCGATTCCAGAACCGCCGCCAGGATTTTTCGGGCCATCGTCGAGGCTTATTTGCGCTTCCGCCGCAACTCGTCGCCATGGATGCCAAAGTGCTGGATGATCATATCGACATTACGGCGGTGCGATTTGAAATAAATATCGAACAGATCACCGAAGACAGGAACACTGCCCACAAGAGCATCCATGGCGATGTTGCCAACCATTCGCGCAAGCTTTTCCTGCGGCACACCAAGGCGGCGCGCTTCATTGACGATATAGAGGCCGACAATAGCGCCCGCACCATCACCAATCAGTGGCAGCAAACCCATGATGGAATCTGCACCAAAACGGATTCCCGTGCCAGGAATGCGGATCGCAGTGTCCATCATACGAGCGATGCCCGACAGCCGCCGCAGACGGCGGAGCCGCTCAGCACCATCCACGAAGTCGTCCGATGTGCCGTGGGCGTTCCACGTTCTCGCTGTCATACAATCGTGCTCCATAAAAGAGATATGCCTCAGCCTAATATGAATGGGGATGTGGAGAGTTGCGTTCAAGAGCGTTGCGCAAGCTATCTGCATCCATTGAAACCGAACCAGTTACGCTCAATCGCCTCGATCCTGCCTATGTGACAGCACCAATCGCCCTTCATCGCTCAGGCCCTACACCCCTTTTTCGATTCCGATAGGCCACAGTAATTTTTAAGCAATATTCTCCCTTACATTGGCGCTACTACAGGACTGCTAGGTCGAGAGAGAGATGTGAGGCACGCCCTTGCATCTTTAACGTCTTTCGCGAGTTAAAGATGATCTTCATAAAGCAGATGCGGACATGGCACATTTTTTTTGAGTACATCGGTGCATCTAAAGGCGGACTGCTGATGGACACTGGCGCTTTAACAACAAACGACATCGGAAAACTTATGGCCGTTTCTCATCAAGGTCCGCTGGCTAACACCAGGCTTTCTGGACGAACGATTCTCATTCTGATTGGCGTCGCGGTCATCCTGCACGTGGGTCAGGAAATCTTCGTGCCATTAGCCTTGGCTCTCCTCCTGACATTCACTCTGGCACCTATTGTCTCTTTTCTCCGAAAACACTCTGTGCCCAAGATTGCCGCCGTTATTTTGGCGGTCGCCTCAGCCTTCATGGCAATTGCGCTGTTCAGTTTCGTCGTCGCCACGCAGGTGACAAATCTTGCCGAAAACATCCCGACATATCAGCGCAATATCGTCACCAAGGTTCAGGCGCTCAGCCAAGCCGGATCAGGCAATGGTGTGCTCGAACATCTGAGCAAGGTTGTCGAGCGTGTCGGCGCCGAGTTGCAGACACGCGCCGTCGAAAGTCAGGACGAGCAGGCGACCGCACCAACCATGCGAGAGCCGATGCCCGTTGAAATCGTCACGCGATCCCATCCGGTCGAGACACTTGGCAATTTCATTCTTCCGCTTATCAGCCCGTTTGCAACGGCAGGTTTGGTCATCGTTCTTGTGATTTTCATGTTGATCGAGCGCGAGGACCTTCGCGACAGGTTTATCAGGCTGGTTGGACTTGGTGACCTGCATCGCACGACGGCAGCGCTGCAGGACGCTGGAAAACGGGTTGGGAAATACCTTCTGATGCAATTGGTGGTAAATGCCCTTTACGCCTTTCCCATCACCATTGGGCTTTGGGTGCTTGGCATTCCGAACGCGATTCTATGGGGTCTGCTGACGCTGGTTCTGCGTTTCGTGCCCTATATTGGTCCCGTTATCGGAATGGTGTTGCCGCTGTTCCTCGCCCTTGCAATCTCTCCCAGCTGGTCGTTGGTCGCGTGGGTCGCGGCACTTTTCATCATCACCGAACTGATCAGCAATAACGTCGTTGAACCTTGGCTTTATGGTAGCCACACCGGCTTGTCTCCAATGGCGATCATCATCTCAGCAATCTTCTGGTCCTGGCTTTGGGGACCGCTGGGATTAATGCTGTCGACACCTCTCACGGTGTGTCTGGTCGTTCTTGGCAGATATGTCCCCGAGTTCAGTTTTCTGGACGTTCTGCTCGGAAATGAACCAGTCCTCCAACCGCAGGAAAAGCTTTACCAGCGGCTGCTCTCCGGCGACCCCAACGAAGCCACTGACAACGCCGAAGAGTTTCTCGAAGAGGAATATCTCATCGACTACTACGAAAAAGTTGGTCTTCCTGCCTTGATTCTGGGCGAAGCGGACCGCCAGCGCGGCGTGATGACAGAGGCTCAGATCGCGCTTCTTGCCTCCAGCGCCCATGCCCTCATTGAAAATCTTGCAGAGATTGCGAGCGAAGAGGAAAACGAGGGACTGTCGGAAGACGAACTGACTTCAGCGCCAGAGACCAAAGAGACAATCGCGCTACCGGACGGTAACGGCAGATCCATTCTATCCCTGGGAGGCAGAGGGGCCATGGACGATGCAGCGTCTGCGATGTTATCGCAAGTTCTCTTGGTTCAGGGTGCGCAGATCAGACAAGCAGACTATACGGTGATTGAAGGACGAGATCTAAAGGCTCTGGTGGCTGACGATATCGACACCGTTGTCGTTACGTTTCTCAATGAGAACTCGAAATCGCACGCACGACAGATCGTGCGTCGTTTGAAGCGTGTAAGACCTTCTCTTCGTGTCGGCATATTGTTGCCGATGGGAGAAAGCGGGCGCGAAGCGCCAATCGACCCAGAAGACATAAGCGCCGACTTCGTTGCCGCTTCGCTGACGCAGGCAGTCGTGTCGGCCCTGAGAGACACAGGCCCTGTGGCCTTGAAAAGCCCCGTGAGAAAAGTGGCGCGACAGCGCCGGGTGCCGCCGGTGGCTGCCTGAACGCAGCCACGAGAAGTCTGTCGATGTTACCAAGGTGCACGCATCTCGTCTGATAACGCATAGGACCACCCGAAAGCTTCAGCCCCTAGACTTGCGCACGCTCATCACCGCACAAACCTGCATTCTGGAAAAAGCACGATGCATCGATACAAAGATTGAAAAGGTTCTGGACGCGTCTCTAGGTATCTACCGCGAACTAAGAGCAGTCGCGTCTGAAACTTGACAGTTGCGACATCAAAAGCGGCCTGCGGTTGTGAGACCTTTCAGCTTGGAGTGTCCCCTTGCTGAAACTTGGATTTGAGCCACTGATGTATCGGTGACGTTCCCGCCAACAGTGAACCGCCGTCCTTTACAACACCGCCGCTAAGCGAGGTAACAAGCGCTCCGGCTTCCTGGGCAATGATCTTTCCAGCCGCGTAGTCGTAATGGCTGAGGCCGTCTTCGAAATAGCCATTTAGCCTGCCCGCGCCAACATATGCCAGATCAAGTGCGGCCGAGCCGAGTCTGCGGATGCCTGCTGTCTCGTTGGTGATGGTATCCAGGGCCCGGAAGAAAGTACTGCGGTCCATCGACTTCAACTGTCCGTGGATCGGCATAGATAGAGATATGATGGATTCTTCCGGCTTTTTCTCTTCCAACCGTGTCAGTTCCTTACCGTTCATCCGGGCACCCTGTCCTCGAACTGCCGTGAACATCTCGTCCCGCAATGGGTCAAGGACGACGCCCAGTATTTCGCCATCGTCGTCGCAAAGAGCGATGCTGACAGCAAAATAGGGAATGCCCCAGATGAAGTTGCTGGTTCCGTCGAGCGGGTCTACCACCCAGCGGCGGCGTGCGTCTGGCTTGCGCGTACCGGTTTCTTCACCCACGAAACCGTAGCGATCGCCTGCCCTTGCCAGAACTGCGGCAATAGCCTCCTCGGCAGCAAGATCGGCCTTGGACGCATAATCACCCAAAGCTTTTCGTTGAACACTATCGCGGGACATGGCGCCGAAATGCGTCCTCAGTTCAGCGCCTCCGGCAAGTGCGGCGGACAATGCAAGCTGCATCAGTTCGTCAAGCGACAGGTCCGCCATCTCATACTCCCGATGGTAGAAAAGTTATCGTCTCGAAATCCACACCGACGCGCGAGTCGAGATCGAGTGCGTGTCGTGTTTCCACCGAGATGGTCGCACCGTTCTCAAGTCGAAGGCTCTGCGTCCAGGCCTTGCCCATGAAGCGGCGATCTTTCACCGTTGCATTGACGAGAGCGCTGCCTTTTTCGCGGGTCATTACCTGTTCGGGACGCACGACAAGTGTGCCCTTACCGCGGTGGCCGCTTCCTGTGATAGGAAGTCTCGATCCGTCAGCCATCTGGAAGCCGGCCTCATCAAATTCGCCCTCCAGAAAGTTTGCGCTGCCGACGAACTCGGCAACGAAGCGGTTCGCCGGTCGCGAATAAATTGTTTCGGGATCTGCAAGCTGCTGCACGATTCCATTCTGCATCACGGCGATCCGGTCCGACATTTCGAGGGCTTCTTCCTGATCATGCGTCACATAGATTGCTGTCAGACCGAGTCTCTTCTGCAGACTGCGCAGTTCATGGCGAAGAGCCACGCGAAGACGCGCATCAAGGTTGGACATGGGCTCGTCCATGAGAAGCAGCGGCGGGTTGATGACGAGTGCACGCGCCAGCGCGATGCGCTGCTGCATACCCCCACTCATTTCTGCGGGATAACGCTTCTCGACGCCGTGAAGCTCGACCTGGGCCAGTGCGGCCCGAACCCTTTCAGCAACTTCGCTCTTCGGAACCTTACGCAGTTTGAGCCCGTAAGCGACATTGTCGAACACGGTCTGGTTTGGCCACAGCGCATAGTTCTGGAAGACGAAGCCGATATTTCTGTCCCAGGCGGCGAGCGAGGTCACGTTCTGCCCGTTGAACAGGATTTTTCCGCCATCGATTGGGTGGAATCCTGCAATGGCGCGCAAAAGTGTCGTCTTGCCGCAACCGGACTGCCCTAGTAGCGTGAAGAATTCGCCGGGCCTGATCGTGAGGCTGATGTCTTTCAGAACTGCATGATTGCCAAAGGTCTTGGAGACGGCGTCGATGACGACCTCGCAGCCTTGGGTTGGAGTTTTGGAAGATGAGGTTTCAACCACCGGAATTTCCTCGAATTTGGCCGTAGCGGACAATGAAATAGAGAGGGATGTAAATGATCAGCATCAGCAGGATGGTCTGTGCTGCAGAGACACCGAAATCGGCATCGACCAGCGTGTTTTCGAAGATCACGGCTGTCATCGGCTTCCACGGCGGACGATAGAGAACGATGGTAGACGACAGCTCCGTGACGATGTGAAGGAAGGTGAGCGTTGCACCGGTTACCGCACCCGCCAGGACCAGAGGTGCCGTTATGGTGAAGAAGACCCTGAATGGGCGCGCTCCAAGACTGATTGCGGCCTCTTCGAGAGCCGGGTGAACGCGCCTCAGGGCCGCCTCTGACGCCTTCACCGTAAAAGGCAGGTTACGAATGAGATAGGCAAGGAGAAGGATGAACCAGGTGCCGGTCAGTTGCAGCGGCGCCTTGTTGAACATCATGATGAGACCGATACCAAGCACCGTGCCGGGAATGACGTAGGGCATCATGACGGTGAGGCTGAGAACGGGGGCGATGATCCGGTAGCGCTTGCGTATAATAACATATGCAATCCCCAACCCGATCGCTGTTGCCGCCAGCGTTCCGGCAATACCAAGCGACAAGGTCACCCAAGCCGGCCCCATGCCGGTGCGCCACATAGTGGCGTAGTTTTCCAGCGTAAAGTTCGCCCTGGGTAGACCGACCCGCCATTCCATGAAGCTGGAAACCAGCACCGTCAGGTGGGGCGTGAATGCCATGAGAAGGGCAATGATGACCGCGCCAAGCACTGTGACATGAGCAAGAGGCGATAGCGGCTTGCGTTCCAGCGCCCGCGACGACACCACGGCAAAACCGCGTCGCGCCAAATAGATTTGCTGCGCCATGAGGAAGAGGCTCGAGATGGTGATGAGCACAATCGATCCTGTGGCCGCAAGCGCCGGATTGCGTCCTGCCTCACTCAGGAAGGACGTATAGATCAGAACCGGCAGTGCGTTGACATCGAGGCCAATGATGCGCGGCGTTCCGAAGTCAGACAGGGCTGCCATCGTTGCCAGATAGAGACCGGTGATGATGCCGGGAAGTGCCAGCGGAATTTCGACCGTCATGCGCACACGAGGCGGCTTGGCACCAAGGCTTTCCGCTGCCTCGATATGGCCAGCGTCCAAACTCTGAAACGAGCTGTGACTGAGCAAAAAGATGATTGGAAAGACCAGCCAGGTGATGACCCAAATGACGCCATGCAAGCCGACAATCGAGACATCGAGGCCGAGATAGTTGGTCAGAACGCCGTTTCGTCCCAGAAGCAAGCGCCAGGCGTATGCCCCCAGAAATGGTGGAGATACGGACGCCATAGTGACAAGAAAGACGATAGCAGTGCTGCCCGCGACCCGGTAACGTGCGATAAGATAAGCCAGCGATACGCCGATCAAAGCGGCAAGTCCGGTGGACGTCAACGCGATCAGCAGGCTGTTTACCGTGGCGGAAAGGGTTTCCGAGCGTGTAAAGAAGTCGGTATAGTGGACAGTAGAGAGCGACAGCGATTTGTTTTCGAAGGTGATGTAGGCGTTCGCGGCATGTGAGAGCAGGACGGCGTTGAGCGACTGCGCGTTGATATCTAGAGGCGCTGGTGCAGTTGTCGCGAATAGCCCCCGGGGCGCCTGCTGCGAAAGCGTGAACCGAGCCGAGCCCAGATCGAGTTCAAGTAAACCTGCCTCGTCCTTACCAACCGAAATCGGCTCTTGCGAAGAGAGGCGCAGCGTTCGGTCATCCTGGACGTCTACAGTCAGACTGTCAGTCGAACTCAGCGTTATCGCAACGCCGTCAGAAAGTTTAGCAACGCTGTATCGGGCGGTCATTTCCGGGACGAATTGCAAGCCGTCTTTATTATGCAGAAGAGTAAAACGGCCGCCCTCCTCCAGGAGGGAGGCGGCCATGAGGCGAACCTGCGGGACAACAATCGTCAGGCCGCAGAGCACGAGCGCGACGATTGAAAATATCAGCCAATTGTCGCGCAGTACCTTCATTTTCCGCGAAGCTCCTGAAAGCGAGCCACGACCACAGGGCGCGGATCGACAGCGGATACGATCGTGAGCGTAGCCATGTCAGGCAGAGCGGCGGGAGGCGTTACATCCTTGCGTGCCGAGCGTCGAACGGTGGCGTCGCGAACGATTTCATGCGCCGTCTTGCTGCCGAGGAAATCGATGAAGCTCTTGGCGTCTTCGATGTGCTGTGCGCCCTTGACGATGGCTTGCGCATCGATCTGGCCGGTAACCGCATCGGTCGGATAGACGATTTCGATCGGCAGACCTTGAGCCTTCCACTTGGCACCCAGATCCTCGTTAATCCAGCCAACTGCTGCTTCACCGTCGCGTACGGCGTTGAAGGCGTCATCGGAACCGGGAGCAATGCGCGCACCCTTGGCCATTTGACCGACGAAATCCCAACCGAAATTGCCAGCAAGAGCGGAAAGAATGACATATCCGGTGCCGGATTTTGCAGGGTCTGGAATAATCAGGCCACCGTTCTTTGCGAAGTCCTGTGAGACGAGATCTTTCTGCGTCCTTGGTATGGAGCCGGCCTCGACGCGTTTGGTGCTGACGACCAGCGGCTGCAGCAGCACCGTGAACGGATGCCAGATGTGATTGGGATCGTTAGTCACCATGTCGGCGTCGGACTTGCTTTCGAACGATTGGAAGAGCGCTGCATTTTCTTCGAAGGTCTGCGTCGGTCCGCCCCACATGACGTCTGCCGAGGAATTGCCACCTTCTGCACGCAGACGCTCGATCAGCTCGCCAGTACCGCCGCGCACGACGGTCACCTTCACATCCGGATTTTCCTTGGCAAAAGCGTCGAGGATGGGAGCAGATGTCGCCTCCCCATGAGCGGTGTAGACCACCAGTTCTCCGGCATTCGCAACACTGATGATCGACGCCGACGCCAACGCGCCCGCTATGATACGCCGCAAGGTCCATTTCAGCATGACTATGTTCCCTTTTTAAAGTCACTGAGAAGAAGGCGACCCTATTAATCCATTTACCAGATTAAAAATCAAGCCGCCTTTTCTTCGGAATTACGGTCCTTGCGTTACAGTATTATGACTGAAGGCTAAGATCGTCTGCATTGCGAACTGCTTGACGCCCATAGGTTGGGCTGATAAATTCCATTTAATTTATTAAATAGGAATTGGCCCCGATGAGCTTGATGGGCAGCAATCACACATATTCCGGCCGCTACAACCGTCGCCTCGTTTTCGATCTGATCCGATCCGGCAATGGCATAAGCCGGCGTGACCTTGTTGATGTGACAGGTTTGAAGCCGCAGACCATGTCCAATATCTGCAAGGACCTGATAGACCGTTCAGTGGTTGTGGAAACCATCCAACAAGAGGGCGCGCGCGGTGCGCCGCAAAAGAAGATGTGGGTCAGGGCCGAGGCCGGTTGCTGCCTGGGTATTCACGTGGATCGCGACGGGCTTCTGGGCATCGTCTGCGATCTGGCGGGGCGGGAGTTGGGTCGCGAAACCGCATCCGCATCGCTCGAAGATCCATCCGACACCATCCGTGCCATCGCCGATATGACACAGCGTCTGCGGTCGGTTACCGTGGATCGTCCCGCCTGGGGCATCGGCATCGCGATGCCCACATTGCAGGAGGCGGAATTCGAACATCCCGTCGGCCCGCCGGGTTGGGATGCGTGGAGCCGTATGCCGGTGGCGGAAGCCATCGAAGATGCATGTGGCCTCCCCACCATCATCGAGAATGACGCCACAGCCGCAGCAGTTGCCGAACTGAGGGTGGGAAGTGCGGGAGGACTGAGCCACTACGTCCATATTTTCGTCGGGCACGGACTTGGGGCAGGCATTATCAATGACAGCATGCCGCTTCAGGGATTTTGGAACAATGCCGGAGAAATCGGTCTCCTGACATGGCCGGCGGAACTTGCCAATCCAGATGCGGGAAAACAGACACCGTTTTCGATCGACGAACTTGCAGCGATGCTGTCGTGCGAAAGCAAGGAGATTGCGCGGCCTGGGGCATTGGAGAAACTTTACGCTCAACGCGACAGTGTTCTGATGCGATGGCTCGACCTCAATTCAAAGCGCCTGCGGTTGCTGGTGTCGCTGCTTGAAAACATCATGGACCCGCAGACCATCGTGGTTGGAGGGCACTTTCCACCAGCGCTCATCAATTCCCTGATCGACCGGGCCTATCCCCTTTTGCCGTCAGTCAGCGCCCGAAGCCACCGCGAAATTCCCCGGCTGTGTGCTGGCGCTCTAGGGCCGGAGGCCGCCGCGATCGGCGCTGCCATGCTACCTGTGATTGCCCATGGCAGCCCAGACTTCAGGCGCCTCTCATCCATGCGCGGACGCAGCCAGACGATCGATTTCGAAAGACGCTTCGATCGGGTCGCAGGCGCGCCAACGGATGACGACACGTCATCCTGATTTACATGACTCTTGCCGACAGGACTAAAACATGAAAATCGCAATTGCCGGGCTCGGCTTTCGGCTTGCCAATGTCATTGCCTCCTTCCGCAAGGCCTGCCCTGAACTGGAAATTGTCGGCTTGATGGACCCGCAGCCTGCTGGGCTGCCAGCCATTCAGTCCGCAGGCATGGCGGCGCCGCGACGTTTCGATACCATCGAGGCTATGCTGACGCAGACGAAGCCGGATCTTCTTATGGTCGGCTCGCCCAATCTTTTCCATCTGGAACATATCACCGCGGGATTGCGCGCAGGCGTGCGGGTTTTCACGGAGAAGCCGGTGGTGATCGACGAAAACCAGACGATGACGATGGCGCGTTTGCTTGCCGAATATGGCGATGAAAGCGTTATCGTGGGGCTCGTTCTGCGGTACTCTGACCTTTATCGGGATCTGCGCGCAGCGCAGACGCAAGGTCAAATCGGCGCCATCACGTCGATTGAGGCATCCGAGCATATCGCACCCTACCACGGAGCATTCTTCATGCGGGACTGGCGACGGCATACGCGCTATGCCGGGCCGTTTATCTTGGAGAAATGCTGCCACGATCTCGACCTCTATGGCAGCGTTGTTGGGCAGCGGGCGATGGCCGTTGCCAGCTTCGGCGGCCGAAAGTCGTTTATCGCGGAAAACAAGCCGGATCAGTTCTCCGCGTTTCAACAGCGGGAATTCTATAAAAAGCCGAGCGGCTGGCTAGAGGGTGGCGCAGTGTTTGAGAGTGACGGCGATATTATCGACTATCAGACCGCGATTATCGAATATAATGGCGGGGCGACGATGACGTTTCATACCAATCTCAACGTTCCAGATCAGTTTCGCCGCTTCTGCGTGATCGGTAGCAAGGGAATGGCCGAAGGCGATTTCATCCGCAATCGCTTCGAGGTGCACTCTGCAATAACAGGCGAAAAGCTAGTCGAGCGGCGTTACGAGGGGCACGAAAGCGATCACTATGGCGCAGATGATCAGATGGCCTCGGATATCTACAGGCATCTGACCGAGGCCTCTCCGCTGCCCGTCAATATCGTCTCAGCCTTGGAAGCGGGGCTCGTCGCGATCAAGATCGATGAGGCACGCCGTGTCCGGCGCACCATCGAGCTTGCTGAAACCTGGCAGCGCTTCGATGACGCGCTTCGCACCCCTCATGTGGCTGCCTGAGGCCGCGATTATGACCATGCCAGCGTCTTTATCATCCGTTACCATCCGCAACGCCCGACCGTCCGATGAGACGGCGATCCTCGACATATGTGTGCGCACTTCGGATCGAGGCAAAGACGGATCACAATACTACTCTGACCCGAGACTTCCCGGACTTTTATGGGCGCTGCCCTATGTCCGCTTCTGCACAGAAACTGCATTCGTGCTGACGAAGGATGACGTCGTCATGGGCTACTGTGTCGCCGCACCCGATACGATTGCCTATGAAAATTGGCTCGAGGCCGCATGGTGGCCGTCCTTGCTGGAAGAGCTCCGCGATTTCGAAACACGGACAGTAGAGGATGACAACGTTCTTTCCTATATTCGAAGCGCAAGAAAGACCCCGGCTGAGGTCACGCGGCCCTACCCCGCCCATCTGCATATCAATCTTCTGCCTGAGATCCAAAATGGCGGCCATGGGTCGTCGCTACTGCGACATCAACTGGATTCTTTAACGAGGTCTGACGTAAGAGGCGTCCATCTAGGCGTTAATCAGTATAACGAAAAGGTCGTAGCATTTTACGCCAAATTCGGCTTTGTGGAAATTGACCGGACACCATCGATCGTGATGGCGAAGCGGCTGATTGAATAAAATACTTAAAGCGCGTCGCGATTTCTAACGTCGCTCTTCAAGCTGTAGCGCCTTTTGTTTTCTTTTGTCGAAGATCGAGGATAACCAAAACTTTTCCAGAAATGATTTTCATGGCGAGCTGGACTTTAAAGTCCACTCCGTTTTGGGACAAAGTGTCTTTTCGCCCTGAAGGGGTACGACCCCACAGCACGTCATTTGTTGTCAGACTTTTTCGAGCAGTTCCATTGGCTTAGAAACACAGTGGAATGGACTCAAACGAAAATTATTGATGAATTTCGTTTAGGTGTTCAGCGCATTGTTGAGGTCATGCAATCCGACCATCAGCATCATGGGAGTGAGGCACCTACGCCCCTGTCAACTTTCAATAGAAAGCCTGATACACCCAGACAGTCGTTGACCGGGCGAGATCGTTTCGACGCCGCGGCCATTTCGCTCTGGTTCCGGTAAGCCAAGCGCTCCGGCGACCATGGAAACGGGCTCAAGACAAAGATAGCGGTCCATACGGTGGGCAGCGAGATTGCTAAAAACGGGATCCGCCTCGAGCAACAGTGAAAAACTGTCAAAACCGATGCGCGCATATGACCAGTCGATGAAGTGCAAGGTGTATCCCGTCGTAGCAGGAATGGGAGGTTTCGAGCGGGGCACCGCTTGCTGGCCGGTTGGCACGTTCTGCACATCGAGGGGATATTGCAGTTTGGCATCGGTGCTGGCGTCGGAGGCCAATTCTGCCGCAAAATAGGGATGCCAGCCAAGCGAAACCGGCACAGGCCGGTTTTCCAGATTGGTTATCGACAATTCCACCGTCAAACGGTTGCTTTCAAGCAAAAAAGATTGTTCAGCGCGGAAGGAGAATGGCCACTCAGCATCCGCCTTATAGTCAAGCACCAGCGTGCACTGATCGGCCGCCAGGCTGGAAATATCCCACGATCGTCGGTGAGCAGGTCCGTGCATGGCATCAGGCGAAAGGGCGGGATGTGGAAGAAGGTCGTGGCGGATATCCGCGTGAACGAATGAGCTGCCATATAACCTGTTGTGGTAAGGAATGAGCGGATAGGCACCTGCCCTCGGCCAGTTGAACGGGTCAAAAGACTCCTCCGCTGTCGGCACCAGAATATCGCCGTGATCCTCGTGGTGCAGATGCGTCATCCTTCCACCCCAGGAAGGGCGGAGGCGGGCCGAAAGCTGCCTGAAGGCAATCGTAACCGTTTCAGGCAAAAGCATATGAGCCATCAGGCCGTTTCGGCACGCGTCGCTGCCAGTGAACATAGCCATCTTCCTGCATGGCCTTTTCATCCATCTCGACTCCCCAACCCGGTCGGTCCGGCCTCAGTTCCAGGTATCCATCCTTTGGCAGATAAGGGTCGACAACATAGCGCGTTTCATCCTCGCGTTTTTCGAGGTCAGTGCCACCATAAACATAGCACTGCCCCTTCGGCAGCCTGTATTCAAGAATACGGAAATTCTGCTGGGCGGCGGAGAAATGCACGTTGACGGCGGTGGCGAGCGGCCCCATCGGGTTGTGCGGCGCGATGCTGACGAAATGCGCCTCTGCCAGCGTGGCGATGCGGCGCATTTCGGAAATACCACCGACAACGCAGATGTCGGGTTGAATGATATCGGCGCCCCGGACTTGCAGAAGACGCAGGAAGTCATTGCGATTGTAAAGACTTTCACCCGTTGCCAGCGTGCAGTTCAGCCCCTGCTTCAGGTCTCCCCACATCTCGATATTTTCCGGACGCAACGGCTCTTCGAAAAATAGCGGATCATAAGGGGCAAGCGCATTGCCCAGTTGACGAGCGGCGGCAGGCTCGAAAATCTTGGCATGCGCGTCGAAGGCAATATCGTAGTCGGGCCGCACCGTTTCGCGAAGCGAGCGGAAATATTCGGCCGAACTGCGCACCACCTCACCCCAGCGATGGGCGTGAATATCGACGCGCCATGGGCTTAGCTTGAAGGCTGTGAACCCCCAGTCTTCGTTGAGACGATCGAATTCCTCCCTTGCCGCCGGTGCATCCGGTGCCGTGTAGACGCCGGCGTAAACCTTGATACGGTCACGCACTTCGCCGCCCAGAAGCTTGTACACAGGCACGCCTGCCGCCTTGGCGGCAAGGTCCCAGAGGCAATGGTCAAGCGCTGAGATTGCCGAAAGACCAAGTGCTCCGGGCGGAAAGCGGTTTTGTTGGAGGAGGAGATTGTAGAGATACTCGACCCGAGTCGGATCCTGCCCGGCAAGGAAGCCGTAGAGGTAATCCAGAACCGGGGGCAATGCGAGATCGGGGCCGTGATTGTAGCATTCGCCCCAGCCGGTCAAACCGTCATCGGTATCGAGAGCGACGATAACGCGGGGGCGGTCCTTGTCGCGGGTAACGAATACCCGCATGCGATCGATTTTCATGCTTTGGTCTTCCTCTTGAATTGCGAGAAGCAACAGCCGCGCTGTTATCTGGCAGCAGCTCCGTTCTTGATCTCGGGCGGCTCGACGTAGCGGAACCTTCTCGTGCGGTCGCGGTCGCGCGGATCCGGGCGCGGAATGGCCGACAGAAGTGCCTGCGTATAAGGGTGATCCGGCGCGTTGCAGACTTTTTCGGCGTCTCCCACCTCAACAAGCTTGCCGCGATACATCACTCCGACGCGGTCGCACATGTATCTGATGACGCCGATGTCATGGCTGATGAAGATGTAAGCCAGGCCAAGTTCGTCCTGCAGCCGCATGAGCAGGTCCAGCACCTGGAAACGCACCGAAACATCGAGCGCCGATGTCGCCTCATCCGCAACGATGATGCGCGGCCGGAGCGTGATGGCGCGGGCGATACCGATGCGTTGGCGCTGGCCGCCGGAAAAGGCGTGTGGGTAACGCTCACGTCCGGCCGGGTCCAGACCCACCTGCTCCATCAGGGCGCAGACGCGCTCATCCAGTTCCTTGCCTTTCGCAATGCCGTTGACCAGCAGCGGCTCGCCGATGACCTGTGCCACCGTCATGCGCGGATTGAGCGAACCGAACGGATCCTGAAAAACCATGCGCAACTCACGCCGCGCCGCTTTCAGCTCCGCACCTTCGATTTTGGCAAGATCGACCACCGTGCCATCTGCCCGGCGATAGCGCATCTCGCCCCCGGTCGGATCGTAGAGGCGCATGATCGAGCGGCCCATGGTGGTCTTGCCGGAGCCGCTTTCGCCGACGATGCCGAGCGTTTCGCCCGGAAGCAGCTTGATCGACACGCCATCCAGCGCCTTCATCTCACCGAAGTGCATCGAGAGGTCGTTCACTTCTAGGATAGGCGCCGCGGCAAGATCGAGCGGCGGGCGGGCCAGCCGGATTTCCGCCTTCTGCTCCAGCTTCAGAACCGAGCCGATCAGCATGCGCGTATAGGGGTCTTGTGGATTGTGGAATATCTCATCAACAGTGCCATATTCCTTGGCGACGCCGTGATGCATGACCAGCACGTCATCGGCAATCTGCGCCACCACGCCCATGTCGTGGGTGATGAACAGCACCGCCATGCCATGCGCCTTTTGCAGCCGCGATATCAGGTCGAGGATTTCGGCCTGCGTCGTGACGTCCAGCGCGGTTGTCGGTTCGTCGGCGATCAACAGTTGCGGTTTGCAGGCCAGCGCCATGGCGATCATGGCGCGCTGGCGCATGCCGCCGGAATATTGGAAGGCGTAACGATCCAGCGCCTTTTCGGGGTTGGGAATTTCCACCTGGCGCAGCAGCTCGATGGCTTCCGCCCGTGCCTGCGCCTTGCTCATCTTCAAGTGCAGCCGCAGAACTTCGGTGATCTGATCACCGACGGTATGCACCGGCGACAGCGACGACATCGGCTCTTGAAAAATCATCGCGATATCTGCGCCGCGCACCGAGCGGATGGCCCGGCTGCGCGGATCGAGCTTTGCGAGATCCAGCGACGTGCCGTCGGCACGGTTGAGGATGATCGACCCGGAAGCGATGTAACCGGGGCTGTCGATGATCTGCAGGATCGAGCGGGCGGTGACGGATTTGCCGGAACCGCTTTCGCCCACAACGCAGAGCGTCTTGCCGGGATCGATGGAAAAAGACAGATCGTTTACCGCGCGGAAAATGCCGTTTCGCACCGGAAATTCGGTGACCAGATTCCGGACGTCAAGCAGCGGTCGGTCTGGCTTCATGGAGAGAATATCGCTCATCCGGGGTCTCACTTGTTATAGGGGTCGGCTGCGTCACGCAGACCGTCACCGAGCAGATTGAGCGCCATGACGGCAACGACGACAGCCACGCCGGGCAGGAACAGCCACGGCGCGGTTGCGATCGAGCGTATATTCTGCGCCTCGCGAAGCAGCACACCCCAGGAAATGGTCGGCGGCTGGAGGCCAAGACCGAGGAAGGACAGCGAGGTTTCCGCAAGGATCATGGCCGGAACGGCAAGCGTGACCGAGGCGATGATGTGGCTCGAAAAACTCGGCAGCATATGGCGGAAAATGATGCGCCCTTCCGGCACGCCATCCAGCCGGGCCGCCGCCACGAACTCTTCCGTCCTCAATGACAGGAACCTGCCGCGCACGACGCGGGCAAGCTGCGCCCAGCCGGTCAAGGACAGGATGATGGTGATCATCATATATTGCAGCGTTGCCGGCCAACCCTGCGGCAGGGCAGCGGCAAGCGCCAGCCAGATGGGAATGGTCGGCAGCGACAAAACGAAGTCGATGACGCGCTGCATGACAAAATCGATGCGGCCGCCGTAATAACCGGAGATACCGCCCAGAACGACACCGAGAAGCAGCGAGAAAAACACGCCGACGAGACCGATGGACAGCGAAATTTGCGAGCCCTGTATTACCCGGCTGAAAACATCACGGCCAAGGCGATCCGCGCCGAAAAGGAAGAGCGGTCGGGTCTTGTCGGTCGAGGCCAGCAGATGGATATCCGTGGTGAACAGGCCGAGCACCGAATATTCGTAGCCGCGACCGAATAGCTGGATCGGGATTTTCTTGGCCGTATCTTCGACGAACACCGCCGCCAGCGTTTCAGGATCACGCGTCAGCTTCAGCGGATAATAGTGCAGACCAAGCGAGAGGCCGTCCGTCGTATCGATGAAATGCACACGTTGCGGCGGATGGAAGGTGGCGCGCGCATTCTGCAGAACCGGATCGTTGATGGCGAAGAAACCTGGCAAAAGCGCGACGATATACATTGCGATGGTGACGAACAGGGCGGCCATGGCCAGCCTGTGGCGCTTGAACGCCCACCAGATCAGTTGCCATTGCGAGGCGACGGCAGCGCGGTCCGGCCGGGTATTGGTGGTGATGGCGATATCGCTCATGGCGCCCTCCTATTCGAGACGGATGCGCGGATCGACCAGCGCAAGAAGGATGTCGCTGATGAGTGATCCGATCAACGTCAATCCGCAGATCAAAAGCACAAAGGCGCCGGCTAGATACATGTCCTGCGCCATCAGCGACTGCAAAAGCAGCGGCGCGGCCGTCGGCAGATTGAGCACGATAGCAACCACAACCGAGCCTGAAATGAGATTGGGCAACAGCCATGCAATCGTGGAAATGAATGGGTTGAGCGCAATTCTCAAAGGATATTTCGTCAGCAGCCGGAACTCGGACAATCCCTTTGCGCGCGCGGTGGTCACGTAGGGTTTGGGTAATTCGTCCAGCATGTTTGCGCGCATGACGCGGATGAGGCTTGCCGTGGAGGACACCGCGAGGATCGCAACTGGTAGCCAGATGTGGGCCATCAGATCCATCATCTTGGCGATGCTCCACGAGGCAGTCTCGTACTCCGCCGAAAACAGCCCTCCGACATCGGCCCCAAATTCCACCGCCGCGACATACATCAGCACCAGCGCCAGGAGGAATGACGGTATGGACAGGCCGAAAAAGGAGAAGGCGGTAAAAAGATAATCGCCGATCGAGTATTTGCGCACGGCGGAGAAGACGCCGATCGGAAGTGCTATGGCCCAGGTTGCGAGAAGGCTTGCTATGGCCAGAACCAGCGTCAGCGCCATGCGCTCCCAGATGAGGCCGGAAACGGGCTGCTGCCATTCGAACGAGATGCCAAAATCGCCGCGACTGATGATGCCCCATATCCATTTGAGATATTGCACGATCATCGGGTCATCGAGACCGAAGCGCTCTCGCAGTTGCGCCGCCGTATTGTGGTCTATGACTTCGTTGGACGCAGCAAGCGTGGCGATGTAAGTCGTCACGTAGTCACCGGGTGGCAGCTGGATCAGTACAAAGGCAAGAAAACTGACGGCGAACAGGGATGGTATCATCCACAGCAGGCGTTTTACGATAAATAGCAGCATGACGTTCTCGCAATCACGTTTTACCACACGCGCCGCCTTCCACTACGAGACGGCTTGCGGGTGGTCGAAGCAACCTGAGAGGCGCCGCCGCATTGATGAAGCGACGCCCATGTGGCGGTGTCAGCTTGTGAAGGTGAACTGTTGCGGCAACGCCGGGCCGGGGTTGGGCCATGACCAGCTGTCGGGTTCTTTCTCCGGCACGTTGCGAAGGTTGTTGCGGATGATACCGAAACCACCAACGGCAAGGCAAAGACCGATCGTCTCGAACTCGTCCGCCGCAATATCGAAGATTTCCTTCATCTTCTCGCCGCGCTTGACAAGGTCGGCCGTCGAACGCGCTTCATCGAACAGTTTGAAGCGCTTCTTCTGGCTTTCCGGCGGCTCTTCCCCCTTCTGCCCGTTGGATGTGTACCAAAGCGCCCACGGAATGGCGTAGCGCGACCCCTGCGGGTGGAACGCGAAGAAGTCACGCGGGTCGAGCATCGGATCGAGACCGCCCGGACCCGGCCAGACCGCCGCATCATGGGCGTTATCATCGCCGCGTGTGTAGTACAGCGCGCGTTCGATGGTGTTGACCTTGATATCGACGCCGATTTGCGCCCACTGCGCCTTTACCAGTTCCAGCGCATCGACCAGATCGGGATAGAGTGTCGGGATCACATCGATCGAGAAGAAAATCGGCTGGCCGTCAGGCCGGAGCCGCATGCCGTTGCCGTTCTTCTTGTCGTAACCCGCCTTGTCGAGAAGATCGTTCGCCTTGGCGACATCGTATTCGGTGTTCTGACGCGCCAGCTTTTCGTGATACCAGGGATGCGTCGGGCGCGGCCCGGCCTGATAGCCCTCGCTCTGGCCGAAATAGACGATGTCGATGATTTCCTGACGGTTGAGCGCGATGGACAGCGCCTGACGGAACGACTTGTCGCCGAACATCTTGCGCATCTCAGGGTCTTTGTGGGTGATGTTGAGGTAGATCTGGCACTGCTGCGCAGCCGATGGGACCAGCGTCAACAGACGATAATCGCCCTTTTTCATGTTCTGCGACAACGTCGGCTTGTTGGCGAGAACGCTGATATGGCGTTCCTGAATGTCGATCTTGCCGGAGATGACGTTCAGCATCAGCGATTCGACATCCTGCGAAATGCCGAAATTGACTTCGTTGATATAGGGAAGCTGGTTGCCTTCCGTATCGACCTGCCAGAAGTAAGGATTGCGTGTCATGACCACACGGGTCGCGCCGCCGGAATAGGGTTCCTTGACCACCCACGGGTCGAGCGTCGGCTTGTCGACATTCGACCAGCGCGACGGAATTTCGATGTCGCCGCACTTGGCGCGGAACAGTTCCGTCCAGCTGGACACGCCAGCCGCCTTGACGTCGGCATCGAGCGCCGTGTTGTATTTCGGCAGGAACTTGCTGCAATAATGCTTGGCAAACAGCGTCGGATGCTGGCCGAGCGGCGTGGCGAGGTTTTCCAGATAAAGCGCGTTTGGCGCTGCGAATTTGAACCTGACCGTGAAATCATCGACTTTCTCGACATCGACCGCCTTACCGGCGACGGAGAGCTGCGCCGGGGTAGCGCTGTAAAGCTCCTTGTTCTTGATGCAGTCCTCGATGGCGAACACCACGTCATCTGCGGTAAAGGGATGTCCATCAGACCATTTCGCGCCCTGCAACAGATGGAAGGTGAACTGCGAGGCGTCGTCATTGACCTCCCATTTCTCGGCAAGGTTGGGCAGAACTTCGGTGAAATCCATGTTCCAGCGCACCAGCCCCTGGTTGCCGACCATGCGCAGGATGCCGTTATGGTCCGACGAACCGCGCAGGCCGCGGCGCAATGTGCCGCCATAGGTGCCGATCTTTTCATGCGGCGTCACTACCATCGGATTTTTTGGCAGACGTTCCGCCAACGGCGGCAGTTTGCCGTCTTTTACCAGGGCTGCCAGTTCCGGCGCTTCCTTGCCGGCAGCAGCCAGGGCCGACCTCCCGATGACGGACACGGCGGCGACGCCGCCAAGCCCAGCCATAAAGGTTCGGCGCGTCACGCCCAGTGAAAATTTATCGCCATCGCGCATCGACTATCCTCCCAAAAAATTACCGGCAGCGAGACAGCTTTCACCGAACCGCAACAGCCTCCCGGCCAGCCAGCACACCGATCCTCCACCGGCAGGGCAGACCATATGGGCGTTTTCAGATGATTACAAGTATTGACAGATTTTTACATATTTTTTATTCGTAGACCTGTCTTCACGATCAGGTTTGAGGAAAGAACCGGCACGACAGTAACCACGTTCATGAAAACCCCGGTATTTCTGTTGCGATTGAAATGCAGGAAACCCATTAACTTCAGCGATTTGCAACGGAAGGGCTGCTGATGGACAATCAAACCGCATCCGCCGCCGCTCGAGGCGAGACTCGCTTGAGCGACATCATCTACGAAAAGATCATCGGAATGATTTCTGATGGTCGGTTTCCCGTGAACGAGCGGTTGCCGTCGGAGCAAAATCTGGCTTCCCTGTTCGGGGCTTCCCGGCCTGTGGTGCGCGAAGCGCTGGAGCGGCTGCGCAACGACGGGCTTATCGTTTCGCAGAAAGGTTCCGGCTCCTATGTGCGCCAGCAGCCGGATTCATCTGTGTTGCAGCAGGTTCCTGTCGGCTCGCTTGCCGATGTGCAGCGTTTCTTCGAGTTCCGGTCCGGCCTTGAGTCTGCAGCCGCCGAACTTGCAGCACGCAGTTGGCAGGCTGCCGACAAAGCCCGCATCGAACAAGCCATTACCGCGCTGGAACAGTGTCTTGCGCGCAACGATCTTGGTGCGGAGGAGGACTTTGCCCTGCACGAAGCCATTGCGAAAGCGAGCCATAACCAGTTCCACATCACCGTGCGGATATGGTTCAAGCCGCATTTCGCGATCGGCCAGTCGGTGACACGCAGCCTCAGCCTGAAGCGTACGCCGCAACATGTGCGCGAGGTACAGAACGAACATACGGCAATCGTGGAAGCGATTTTTGCCCGCCAGGAACAGGCCGCGCATGACGCAATGAAAGATCACATTCTAAAGGCCCGTGCCCGCATGTTTCAGGGCGTCGGCAGCTAGAACCGTTTTTCCACATTTCAAAAGGCGAGCCATACAGGGCAAGGGAAAATAATCAGTGATCCAGCCACGCATCATAGAGCCGAAACTCCGCTCTCTCATCGACACGCCGTTGAAGGTCGGCGAATCACCGGCATGGGATGAGCGTACCGGGAAGCTGTGGTTCGTCGACATTCTCGCCCCCGCCATTTTCTGCCTGCATCCGGGCGGCAAACTCGACAGATACGAAATGCCCGCCCAGGTGGGATGCCTCGGTCTTTGCGACAATGGCCTTGTTGTGGCGGGCCTCAAGACGGGCGTGCACCTTCTAGACCCCGCAAACGGCGCGCTCGAACTGCTGTGCGATCCGGACGAAGGACGAGCAGACAGCCGTCTCAACGACGGCAAGGTTGGCCCCGATGGCCATTTCTGGGTGGGAACCCGCGACGAGGCTGCCGTGCAGACAGGAAATGCCCGCCTCTATCGTATCGCGCCGGATGGCGGCGTAGAGCTTGTCATCAATGGCGATATGTTCACATCGAACGGGCTTGCCTGGAGTCTGGACGGAACGCGCATGTATCATTCCGATAGCAGCGGTCTGATGTATCAGGCGTTCGATTTCGATGTCGCGACGGGCAGGCTCGGTCCAGCCGAACGCCTGCACGATTTCGCACCCGACGAAGGCAGGCCTGATGGCGCGGCGACCGATTGCGAAGGCTGTTACTGGAGCGCCGGCGTTCAGTCCGGGCGTCTCAACCGCTTTTCGCCGGAGGGCGAACTGTTTGAGATATACAGGTTGCCGTTCAAAGGGCCGACCATGCCATGTTTCGGCGGCCCGGACCTCAAAACGATCTATCTCACGAGTCTTCTGACCGAAACGAACGGAACAACCACCCCAGGCACGCTGGTTGCGTTTGATGTGCCTGTCGCGGGCGTAGCCGTTCACAAATTTTCTATCTGAAGATGCCCTTCGATTTTTAAGGAAACCAGTTGATGACGACATTCGATTTCCGCCAGGCTCTGCACGGTATTTCCGGCGTCCCCGTAACGGCTTACGAGACAGACGGGGAAGTCGATATAGCTGTCACCATCGAAGCCTATGCCCGTGTAGCAAAGGCGGGCATCCACAATATCGTTGCTGCGGGCAATACCGGCGAGTTTTACGCGTTGACGCCCGCTGAAATTTTCAAGGTCTACGAAGCCGCGATTGAAGGGGTGAACGGGCAAGCCCCCGTTACTGCAGCGATTGGACGCTCGCAGCGGGAGGCCCTGTCCATGGCGCGTCGGGCCAGGGAGATGGGCGCGTCTGCGGTCATGTCCCACCAGCCGGTTGACCCGTTCGCAGCGCCGCAATCACAGATCGACTATTTTATCGGTCTGGCTGAAGGTAGCGAATTGCCTCTCGTAGCCTATGTCCGCGCCGACGGGTTCTCGGTCAACGACATGGTCAGACTATCGAGCCATCCGAATGTCGCAGGCATAAAGTTCGCGACGACCGATATTATGCTTCTGTCGCGCGCGATCGCCGCTTCCGATCCTGACGGCTCACTTTACGTGTGTGGACTGGCAGAAAGCTGGGCTCCCGCCTTCTGCGCCGTCGGAGCCCGCGGTTTCACATCCGGTCTCGTCAATGTCGCACCGCAATTTTCCCTACAAGTTCATGATGCACTGACGGCCGGCAATTTCTCGGCCGCACGTAAGATCGTTGAAAAGATCGAGTTGTTCGAACGGCTGCGGACACGATACCGGAACGGCGCCAATGTGACTGTGGTGAAGGAAGCGATGCAGATACAGGGGCTTGCGGTTGGCCCAGTTCGAGCACCAGGACTCGCCCGTCTGGACGACGAGGATCGTGCAACACTTGAAGTCCTGCTTGCCAGCTGGCAATGACAGAAGCCTCATTCCCAACTGTGGAGACACACTACGATGCCGATGATGGCACCCAACCCATCTGCGGAATTATGCGCCTAACCGGCTCGGTTGCGTTGAACAAACAATGCCTTGCGTCACGCCCAGACGACCATTGTGGTTATCTGGACCAGGGGTTGATCACTTTCACCCCGGCAGCCTCGAAAGGGCTTGTATCGCGAGTTGAGATCGTGAGGCCATTTGCTGCCGCTGTGGCTGCAATGTAGCCATCGGCCGTGCCGATCGCTTTCCCAGACGCTCGAGCGCGTGCCACCAGTTCAGAGTAGAACTGAGAAGTAGTCAGATCGAAGGACAGGATGCGACCGGAAAAGTGTGGCAGCACCTCGCCCTCGAGACGGTCGCGGAGGATTGTTTGCCGTCTACCTGAAGCCATAGCAGCAATTCCGAAGCGAAGTTGCGCAATCGTTATTGCGGAGATGAACAGCGTTTCGACAGCTTGGGCGTCCAACCAGGCAATCACCGCCTCGTCCGGAACCGGTTTCCAAGGTTCGGATATGACGTTGGTGTCAAGCAAGATCATTCGAAGGTCATAGGCTTAGCATGTGTCTTGTCGCGACTTTTCTGAAGAGCTTCAACGTCGCTGTTGGAAAGCTCTGCGTCGCGACCAATGGCCGCTAGCAAGGACCCTAGCTGAATACGTTCCGGAGGACGAACAGCCGCTTCAATAATGTCACGAATCTCGGCCTCCGTGCTCCGGCCATGATGGGCCGCTCGCACCCTCAGAGCGCGATGTGTTTCTTCAGAAAGATTACGAATGGTGACTGCCGGCATTGATATCATCCTTGGAAAAATGATCTCTTTGATATCAAAGTACCAAGAATGATGCTAAAATTCAAGAGTACTGAGTTTCAGCAGGATTTGACCCGTTGGGGGTGCGGACGAAAACTTGGACCACCAAGGAGGTAGTTCATGTATTCCTACGCAGACAGACTTCGAGCCGTTGAGCTTTACATCAGGCTTTCGAGACCATTCGCAAGTTGGGTATCCCACAAAGAATGCGCTCAGGGGCTGGTACCGCGAGTACTTGCAGCATCGCCACCGGCGTATTCAGCCGGTAGCTCGAGCGCCGAAGTATTCCGAGAGTCAGAAGCAGGCGGCACTTGAGCATTACATCACCCATGATCGTTGCATCTCTGTGACGATGAGGGCACTCGACTACCCTGGTCGATGAAGTCTCACCGCATGGGTCCGTGAAGCCTTTCCGGATACGCGAGCATCAATGGTCGGGCGATCGTGGCATCTTGGATATTCCGAGAAGGTGCGGCAAGCGGGGGTCATCGGACTATGCAGTGGAGATGAAAGCGCTCAACAGGTCGCTGACCGGTTGGGCGTCTCAAGGCCGACATTATAAAGCTGGAAGGATCAGCTTCTCTGTCATGAGGCCCCATCATTGATGAAACGCCGCAAAGCCAACTCCAAAGTGCCTGAACGTGAAGAACTCGAGCGAAGGCTCGAAGCCCTCCAGCGTGATGTCCGCCGGTTACAACTCGTGCACGACCTTCTGAAGAAGGCCAACGAACTCCTAAAAAAGACCTGGGCGTCGATCTGCAGATCCTGAGTAATCGGGAGAACACAGCTGGTTGATGCCCTTAAGGAAGTTTATCGCTTGCCAGAATTGCTCTCCCAGCTTCGAATTGCCCGAAGCTCCTACTTCTACCATCGCGCCCGCATATATCCGGTAGACAAGTATACCGCTGTCCACCTCAGCTTGGCGGAAAACTTTGAAGCGAACCGTCGTTGCTACGGTTATCGACGGCTGCAGGCGTCGCTGGTCAGACAAAGCGTGATAATCTCGGAAAAGGTCGTCCAGCGATTAATGAAGCAGGAGGAGTTGGTCGTTGCCAGGCCGCGTCGTCGGCGGTTTGGATCCTATCTGGGAGAGATCAGTCCAGCGCCGGAGAACCTGTTCAATCGCGACTTCCACGCAGACGCGCCGAACGTGAGATGGCTGACAAACATCACCGAGTTCCAGACACCTGCGGGCAAGGTGTACCTTTCGCCCATCATCGACTGCGTTGACGGCATGGTCATTAGTTGGTCCATCGGAACCTAACCAGATACGGGCCTCGTCAACACCATGCTGGATGCAGCCATTGGGGCCGTGACCGACGGCGAGGAGCAGCCAATCATTCATTCTGATCGGGGAGCGCATTACCGATGGCCGGGCTGGTAAACCCGTATCAGCGAAGCAAGACTGGTTCGCTCGATGTCCCGAAAGGGTTGCTCGCAAGACAACGCCGCGTGCGAGTTGTTCTTTGGTCGGTTCAAGACCGAGCCTTTCTATCCACGAGACTGGGAGGTCATCACGATAGAGCAGTTCGTGGCAGAGGTGGACGCCTACATCCGATGGTACAATGAAAAGCGCACTAAAATATCACTGGGATCACTCAGCCCGGCCGAATATCATATGAGCCTCGGCCTGAGCATTTAAAACAGTCCAGGTTTTTATCCGCACCCCCCCGGCCAGAACTTCCATCTTTGGATTGTGACTAGTCATAATGTGCACATCTCCTCAAACACTTATTGAGTGGGAGACCGTGTCTAGATACCTATTGGGAGGTCATTAGGGTCCTAACAATCGTCTTCACTATACAATTTCATCGATGTTGCCGAATGATCACGCATTCCGTTCCAAACCGTTCGTAATCGTAGCATATCCGCCCTTCTCCCGAACATGAGCGGCAGTTATATTTCGTTTGTTGCAAGCCAGTCACCCTCGATATTGGTTGATGCTACTATTAAAGATGGCGAAGCAATAATACTATCTAATTAACTGAGTTTTTACTCAAGTTTTCAGGTTGGCAAGTATTGTATCAGTAGGGTTGAAATGAAAATAGGTTACGCACGAGTTTCCACGGAGGACCAGAACCTCGATCTTCAACTAATAGCACTGAAGTCAGCAGGCTGCGATCATGTGTTTGCTGACTATGGAGTGTCTGGAAAAGGTTTTGACAGGCCTGGATTGCAGAATGCAATCGATGCACTAAACTCGGGAGACGTGCTCATTGTATGGCGCTTGGACAGACTTGGCAGGTCATTGCCGAAGTTGATCCAGTTTGTCGAAGATGTTGGCCTACGTGGTGCACAATTTCAGTCCCTGAATGAAAACATAGATACTTCTTCATCGGGCGGCCGACTTATTTTTCACATAATGGGTGCGCTCGCTGAGTTCGAACGAACTCTTATAAGTGAAAGAACCCGTGCTGGTATGGATGCAGCTCGTCTTCGGGGAATTCATGTCGGACGCCGGTCTTCGTTGGATCCGGACACGGTGGTAGAAGCTCAGATCGCAATCGAACGCGGTGAAGACGCTGCCGAAGTAGCCCGACGCTATCGTGTAACATCACGAACGCTTAAACGTCACCTAAAAGCTGTTTCTAAATAATGGAGTTGCGAAAAGTAAGATTGTGCAAGCGGACTCGATTGTATATTTCAAGGATGCTTCCCACAAAGAGGATATGCAATGGGAAAACACCGGGAAGTTTATTTGCTCGATCCGTATCTGGAGTGCTTGTTCGTACTAGACGTCGAAGACCTGATTACGGCTGCAGAAATAAAGAACCTAATCGGTAGCGATAGCGTTGATGTAATTGGTTTTGACAACGATCATCTCATCTATTTCGACGATGAAGGTCTAAGGAGTGGTATAAACCATTATACGATGCTCCAAGGTCACCCTGACCCCCTAGTAGGGAAGCTACTCATTTCCCATAGAGATTTGACCCGGTCGGTTGTGTTTATTTCGCCACTCGAATTTCTTGATCAATTGAAATGCTACAAGCCAGTGATCGATCCGGTTATCGAAAGCATAGAAACCAAAGACGGCCGATTGACGACCTATATCTCTGCCGTAACCGGATTTCAGACCAGAATTCAGGCGACCGCTTTTGTTATTCGTCATTTGGACAGAACGACATGAGCCGTATCCCTCATAAGCAATGGTCAAGGAGGGGCCACTACGGCGGCCTCTGCCCCATCGAAATGTCCGGTACTTTCCGAGTGTACAGCCAGTTCCGGTGTCCACAAAGCTGCCAGAAAATGGCCGTTAGACGTTCTCAATTTTCTATTCCATTCCATTCAATTCGTTACTAGGCCGAAAGCACAATAGCCGCGTAGAACATAGCATTCGGAGATAATTGTCGCGATAAACGCCGACGCCCGCGATGGCAGGCGGAGTTCCGTTAAAAATCGAACTCCCGAGTGACATTTGCAGATCCCCGTATAGACGAGGGAGCGCCGAGTCTGTGGGCTTCACCTATTACAGCGGATGCTTGATCGCGAACCTTAGCAAGCTTATTATTCCGACTTAACACGGTTCTGGATCATTCGTTTCAATGCGCGTGGCTTCAAACCATAGCTAGATGCCACATCTAACGGCAATGCCGACCCCGAAAGAATCGCTTCATTCGCCGCTTTCAGCTCATCGGTCGACAATTTCGGACGCCTGCCAATCCTTTGCCCTCCCTCTTTCGCGGCCTGCATACCTGCTCTCGTTCGTTCGCTGATAAGACCTCGCTCAAATTCCGCGAGCGCAGCCATCATATGAAAAAGTAACCGGCCTGCTGGAGAACCGGAATCGATATTTTCGGATAATGATTGGAAATCAATTCCCTTTTTTCCCAACTCATCCACCAGCTGAACAAGATGGATCAGCGAGCGCCCCAAGCGGTCTAGGCGCCACACTATCAAGGTATCGCCTTTCTTCAGCTCCGCCAGTGCGAGATCTAAACCGGGGCGTTCGGCTGTCCGGCCGGAGACTCCATGATCAGAAAATACTTTCGCACAACCAGCCTTCTTCAGCGCTTTTAGTTGGAGATCAAGTTTTTGATCACAGGTCGAGACGCGCGCATATCCTACAAACATTTTTATTCTTCCAGCATTCAAGTCCGACGTTGACAATAAAGGGTCCCTTTCGTCCCGCGCCGGATTCTCGAAATTTGGTTTTGAAAACATGAACAAATCCAATGTATGAAAGCTTGGCAACCGCCCTTAACCACCTGTTTACCTAAGGGACCCCTTTTTTCACGCGGAAGATATGGGGCTGGGTCCTGATCATCCCTTCATCATAGAAGACCTTTCGTCTGAACCCGCCCCTGCCCCACTGTTGGGTTTCGTGCTTGTTGGCGTGTCTGGCGCTCTTGTTGGTTTTCTAGCCGCGGGCCATTTCGCGACGGCAGGTGCGCTGTTCTTTGGTGTAATTGCCGGGCTTGGCTGTGGATATCTTGCGCGGGAGGCTTTGCTATGAAGCAAGATGCCGCGGTCTCCATTTTTATAGATAATCTGCCAAGTATTGCCGTTGCCTACTCAGGTGCAGTTGTCAGTCATGTCCTATTCGAGGTGTGGAAGCGCCTCAGTTTTGCTTTGACCCCAAAAGGCATCGCATGCTCAATTGAAGCGTGGGGCGTATCGTTGCACTCCGCTCGGAAATCCGGACACGGAATTCAGCTCGAAATTGAAGATTTACTGAACGAGATTTCTGCCACGCCGATTTTTGCCGGCTGCGAGGCGGTTGTGGTTGCGCTTTCGGTTCAATCTTCCTCCCATTCCCACGATATCGTCGTCAGTGCCGCGGTAAATGCTGATCAATACAAAAAAGATATGGCTGAAATCGTCGCCATTTTTTCGTTACTGATGAATGGGCGCATGCGATTTGCTGCGGAAGTTGTCGCGAACTCCAGCGGAGCCGGGCAAAGTCTATACTATGAGTGTTTGCTGCGGCTGGAAGATGCAAACGGCAGGCCTGTCTTTCCCGGATCATTCTTGCCTTTGATCGAGCGACTGGGGTTGACCCGTCCCGTTGATCGCAAAGTTGTGCGGAGCGTGATTGCTGAATTACGCAAGCGCTCCTTCATCAGTCTGGGTTGTAACATCTCGGGCTTGTCGGCGTGCAATGATGTCTGGTGGAACTCGATAATAAACGAGCTGAGGCGCGAACCGGACGTTGCGCGGCGACTTGTCATAGAGATTACTGAAACCGCTGCGCCACCAAGTTCAAGAGGCGCACTGGAATTGATTGCCGCGCTGAGACGCACCGGCTGCAAAATTGCTCTCGATGATTTTGGCGCTGGTTACAGTTCAATCGCTTTCGCCCGGGCGGCATCTCCCGATATCGTTAAAGTGGATAGCTCGTTTCTCAGAGTGCGCAAAAGAACGCCTCGCGAACCGGACCTTCTGCGCAACCTCGTTGCTCTCGCTGGGAATCTCGCACCCCACGTCGTGGTTGAAGGCGTTGAAACATATGACGATCTGCGACTTGTTGCTCAGTCGGGAGCCAACTGGTGCCAAGGGTATCTCTTCAAGCGCCCTTTATACACGCCGCCTGCGGCACAGCAGGGCAATGCCGGCGGGTTGAGGATTGGAGCCTCGACATGAAATGCCCCGCCATTTTGCTCCTCCTCGCAGCAAGCGCCTGGTTTTTGTCTACGATCACGCACCTGGCGCAGGGCAATACCGAACTCGCAAATGACCTGTTCACGATGGGCGGTAGCACGCTCGTTCTACTGGCTGTGATAGTCCTTTTGCGCAATAGCGAGTTTTGTCTTGTGTCTTTCCGGGAGAAGCAGGAGCAAGACCCGTCCTCTCATTCCAGCATCTCTCCGGCGCGTGGCGAGCCGTTAGGCAGGCCCGATTTCGAGCAACCTCGCGCTGAAGTCAATGAAGATTGCACTCAGGAGACCGATGTCACGGGATACTGGGCGGGCGGAATAATTTGCCTTGCACTTGTGTTGGGCAGTGTCCTGGGCCTGCTGGCTTCCTCCCAAAATCTCGCGGCGATTTTTACTGCTCTTGCTGGCATAGCAGGCGTAACCGCCGGCGTCTGGTTTAAGACATGACGATCGCACGTCGCTTTTCTGACTGGTGGAGCATGTTTAGAGCTCCTGGCATTGAAGTTCGGGAATCCAACCCACTCCAGCCTGTTCCTGATTTCGCATCGGCTGTGGCCCGCCTCTATAAACAGAATGGAGAGGGTGCAGGAGAAGATGCCGCCTCTCTGCTCACCCACTCACGGCGAGAAGTTACGGCGATTGTACATGCTCAATACAGTTTCTGCCATCCAAGAGCCGTACAGATACGTCGCTACTATAATCAAGGTGTCATTGGCGGCCTTTTCGCTTATCGGCAAATGGAGCCAACAGAGCGGTTCGTTGATAAGGAACACCAAATGTTCTTTGAGCTTGGTCGGCATCACGGCGAGTTAGTGCGAACTATAATCAGTACAAAATCGCGGCAAGCTGCGGATATCTAAAACCCCTTGCCTTTAACTCATATCAGCTTCGTTAAAAAACGGTTATAAAAGGAGAAACCATGTATTTGTCGAAATTGAAGATATCAACTATCGCTGCTTTTTCCGCTTGTTTCGTTGTTTCAGCAGGTGCAGCAACGACACCATCGGTCGCACAGGTTAAAAAAGAGGAACGCGTTCCTGTCAGCAACGAGCCGGGGGCAACAACGGCGACTTATGGCAACTGGGTCCTCCAATGTGTCCGTCTCACCAATCCAGCAGGGACAAACGACACGGCAGAGGGAAAAAGCTGCGAGGTCGTGCAATCCATCCAGGTACAAGGTCAAGCACAACCGATCGCGCAGATCGCGCTCGGCCGCTTGCCGAAGGAAACCAAAATGCAGATGACAGTTGTTCTTCCAGTCAATATTTCGCCGTCAAAGAGCGTACATATGTCTGGAAATGGCAAAACAGGCGCAGACGAAAAGGCCGCCGTCGACCTTCCGTGGGTCCGCTGCATTCAGAGCGCTTGCCTCGCATCCACTGAGCCGTCGGCAGAGTTTTTGGCAACGATCCGTGGTGTACCAGAGGGTAAAATCCGGTTCGTGGACGCCGGCGGTCAAAGTGTCGAATTGCCAATATCTTGGAACGGTATCAATCAGGCCCTGAATGCTCTTGATAAGGCCTCGTGAATATAGGGAGGGATGGGAACGGCGCTCGAAAACAGCGTCGTTCCATACTGGCAAGCCTGTCGAGATCAACGCTGGTCTGAATTCTGCTTTGCCCTGGCTAAAGCTCCGTCCAACGATCGCAGGCGTTATCCAAGGTGTGCTTTCATTGCGATCCCAGGTTTCGTTACGAGATTTTACGCAACCGTTTTTCATTTCGAGAGTGAAATTTTATGAAGACCAGTGTTGACCCTGAAATCAGCAAGATATTGGAGCTTACTACCAATCTTGTCAGTGCATATGCGAGCAATAACAAAGTGCAGTCACAGGAGCTTGTCGTCTTGTGCAATCGTATTTTTGTCGAGCTCACGACACTTTCGGGCGCGGCTGTCGTTGGTGACGAATCTCGTCTCGTTCCCGCAGTTGCAGTGGAGGATTCTGTCACTCCGGACTACATCTATTGCCTGGAAGATGGGAAACCTTTCCAGTCATTGAAGCGTCACATTGGGTCGAAATATGGAATGACGCCTGAGCAGTATCGAGACAAATGGGGTCTCCCGGAGGACTACCCCATGGTTGCACCCAATTATTCTAGGAAAAGGTCGGAGCTGGCGCGCGATATGCGGTTTGGGCATATGCGTAAAGATAGAAATTCAAGCCGGTAGAAGTTTGGACAGACAGGTTATGGCGGTAGTAGTCCGTGATCGATCTCGACTTGGGAGGAAAATCGGAAGCCGACTGCGTGAACCACATGTATTGGAAGATCGATATTGACCTCCCGAGCCTTTTTCCGCATCCTTCGTAAAACTGCGTCAAGCGCGCGCGTGTCTTCCTCCCCATCTTTGTAACCTACAGCCTCAGATAACTCGCGCCGAGATACAACCTGACCGTTCGCATTGGCTAAAGACACTACTAAATTCATTTCCCTGCCGGACAATCTTATTGCCTCACCTTCGGGGGAAGCCAGCCTTTGGCTTGGAACGTGCAGTTGCCAGGGCCCGCAAACCGGTGATCTGGCTATCGCAGGCGCCAAAGCTGGTGCCATCATCCTCGTTCTTTCTGCAAGATTGAAGATCGCGAGCACGAGCTCGGCTTCGTCAACGGGTTTGGTAAAAAAGAGATCAGCTCCCTTTTCATAACCATGCAGTCGATCGGCACGTTGGGAAAGGGCAGTCAGAATGATGATTCCGATATTGCTTGTTTTGCGCAAACTCTCTGCTACGTCCAAACCACTCCCATCCGTCAAATTAGCATCCAACAAAGCGACTTGAAAAGGCTTGCTCTGGAAAGCCCGTTTGAATTCGAAGACTGATGGAACGCATGTTACATTCAAAAGGTGCAGAGACAGGAATTCGACAAGGCTTTCGCGAAAAAGCGTATCATCTTCCAGGAAAATCACGTCAATGGAATGAGCTGACGCCAAGCCAGAGATGTGCCGCAACGATATTTTCCTTCTGAAATGAGAAAAACAGGAAACTGACATCCCCGCTATACAGTGAGTGTACTCTGACGTGATGAGGTTTAATGAAGAGTGAAGTGCAATTCACTACTTTAATAACCCAACGAACGTAGTGCCAGGGCGTATCCCAGCCCTGGCTCACTAAATGAACGGCGCTCCCATGTCTGTATCGACATGTTGGCTGACCCGGTGCAGCTCCTGAATGCCCTCGAGGTCGTCGTAGCTGAAGTGTTCGTCTGCGTGCAGGCGCGATCCCGTGCGCACGTGCTTCTTGACCATCTCCCAGCCTTCGTTGGAACCCTCGCTTCGGATGACGCGCGTCAGCGTCTGCTCGCGCCGTCGGACGAACGGATTCTATTCCCTGAGCGTCAGGATCGTCAGGCGTTTGAAGTTCTGGTCTTGGGTCGCCGTCGATCAACACGATCTTCCTTGCGGTTCTCCGGCTGCCAACGGTATTAAATTTCGCAGGTCTTCGAGCGGTCATTTATCCCAACGATCATCGGCCTACTAATGTACACGTCATTGGCAACGGCAACTCTGCGGTTTTCACTATGAACTGCCCTGATGGGCCGCCAGAACTGAGAGAGAACAGAGGGCTAGGAAAGCCCGACCTCGGTGGGATCGCAATGAGTTTCAACGATGCGCGAAAAGGCATTTGCGAAGCGTGGAGCCGCATCCACGGAGATTTCTGATCTTGACTTAGACATGGCCAACATGAGCGGGATGAAGTCGCAGTTGGGGCCATACGCCACCTCGGCTCGCTACGACAATGAGTACGACGCCATCGTTGCGGTCCTTAACACTGGCTCGTTCGTGGGCTATCCCGTCGAGAACCTGCAAGGACTTCAAGGTGCTACCGCTTCGCAATTGAACAACGTTGTTGTCGAGGCCAAGGGTCTTGGCCGTCACTGGCCGGATATCGATGCCGATCTCTATGTTCCAACTCTGATGGACGGAATTTTAAGGTCCAAAAAGTGGATGCAGCGCAGTTGGGAGCCACTGGTGGAAAAGTAAAATCCAGCGCGAAAGCTGCGTTATCTAGACCCAATGGCTCAAAGGGCGGTCGCCCCAAGAAGAATGTCGCGGCGTAGTCGACCTGGGCCCATCCGAAAAAGGCAGCGCACAGGTATGTAGTTCCGCTGGTGGCAGTTGCTACCTAATTCCGAATATTTGCTGATCACACCTCAAATGACCGGGAAGACTATCTGCACGACTCTGCGGAGCCAACGACATGTGTTGCATAGGCGTTTATCGAGTTACAAGCACACTGGTAGAATGATGAGAGCTTCTGCACCGCCCTTCTCCCATCCCTTGAGCAGGAAACGTCCGCCATGTACATCGGTCGTGCGTTTAACCAGCGACAATCCAACTCCCGTACCTTCTATGTGTGCGACGTTCATCCCTCTTCTTTTGTTCGAAATGAGATCTTCTGCCGCTTCTCCCTCTATCCCGATACCTTGATCCCTGACACGTATATGTACATCGTCCGTGTCTAAAAAGACATCAAGCCAGACATTCGTTGATCCAAGGGGGCCAGAAAACTTGAACGCGTTCTCCAGGAGATTGATGATTGCAAGTTGCAGCATTTCGCGGTCAGCTTGAATGGTTACCTGGTCTAAGCCGGCGGAAAGCGTAACATGTAACGTTATTCCATGCAAAAGATCACCGGCGCTCGAAACCGCGCTGTCAAGTATATCCGGCACCGGGACATTTTCGAATTTCGGGCGATACGAAGGGCCTTGAAGCCTGCTCCGTGTCAGGTTTACCTCCAGCACCTCGACCAGACGTGCAATACCGGCACGCGCTCGGCTCAATCTCAGCCGATTTGGTTCGTCGGCGGACGGCAAAGTGAGCCTGACGCTCTCCAGATTTGTTCTTATCACTCCAAGAGGTGTCCTGTACTGATGTGAGATCACCTCCATGAACCGGACCTGCTGCTGCTGAGCCTGCAACTCCGCGCGCAGAGCATTTTCTGCAACGGTTTTTGCATGTCGCAGTTCGTGCGTTTTCTCTATCACGAGTTCATTTGCATGCTGCTCCGCGGCATGTGCTGCCATGAGCGCTAGATGGTGGGCATTTCTTGCTGTCGTTTCCGCATTCCGCAACCTTACTGCGAGGGATCCGGTAAGGAGCGTGAAATGCGCGATGCTGGTTGAGGCGTAAGACCCCGCGACCCAGGATGGAAGCGGCAAGATCCCATAACGCTGCAGGTTCGTTGCGATCAAACCAGCCCAGAGCAAAGCAAACGCTGCAAAAGTCAGCCCATATTGAGCATCCGGCGTTCGTTTGAAATCCGTAAACGCAATTATCACGGCAAATGTTGTTAGCAGCAATATGACTGGTCCGGCCAGCAACACGAAATAGCGGTTAATTCCGATAAATACGCAGATGACGCCCATGAACCCAATGATAGCGGCAACGTGGAAAAACACGTTTATTAGTGGGTAGCGATGACGAAGCTCAAGGATCGCGGCGATCGACATTGCCCCTGCGGTCAAGCCGAACCAGGACGACATGCTTGTGAGATAATCGTTGCCGAGCCCACCTTCATTGAAAAAGAGAAGCCTCGCCAATCCCAGACTGCCAAAGTAGGTTGAACTGACAGCTAGTATGTCGAAAATCAGATAAGCGTAAAAGCGTTTACGGTCAAAATAAAGAAAGAGTAACTGGATGATGGCCAGTATGGCCATTCCACCAAACCACATGCCTCGAAGGATGTTCAGGATAATTGATCTGTATTCGTAATACTCCGGTGACAGAAGTTCCGCGGATACGTTGAGGCTGGCATCAGCATTGCGGGCGCGGATGTAGACGGTTGTGGTTTTCCCCGGGAGAAGGTGTAGCGGGAGGATATTTGCAGACGTGCTCAGATTTACACTTGATCTGGGTGAATGATCGCCCATCTCAAAGCGATTGAAGGCGGCCGCGCTCAAAGCGTCCCCTTCAGCACTAACGAACACCTCAAGTTCGTCCGTGAAGTTCGGCATAATCGACAAGAGCAGCCGTTGCGGTTGTGTTTCACGCGGAGAAAGGCCTATGGCAAACCTCATCCACGCGGCAGTTCGAACGAAGCCCCTGTTGATGTTATGTCCAGGAAGTGGTGCAAACAGCTGCTGGTTTTTCAGCATGTCGTCAAGCGTGATTGCCTCATCGTTTACCAGCGCCAGCTCGATGAAGCCGTCCAGCGAGGCCACATCATATCTGCCTTCGGGAATCTGCAATACAAGCGGATCGAGGTGCTCCTCACTGGCATGAAGTGACATGACACTGAAGATCATTAGTATCCACAATGCCCCCAAGAGCCTCATTACTGACATGAGTGAGAGTGCCTTTTCACCGTCATATGAATTTCTGTCTTCTCAAAGCGTTGTCTGGGTGTGGTGGAATAACTTGTCAACAGGGTTACGATGCCGGTGCTGGGCTTTGGGCATTGAAACGGTAGCCTGAAGACCTGACACTGTCTGCAATCTTGAAAGTTACGCAAAGCTTTGCACTCGCTCCATCTTCATAGGAATTCGAGCCGATTTGGCCACTGTGGGTTAAGTCCCGATGTGGCGAGACCCAGAAGTCTGGCGCTGCCTCCAAAAGGTCCGCGTTTCAATGAATAGGTCTGCTGGAAAGCGCAGAGCTGCCTTGAAGTGCGCCATTTGAAGAGGATTTGCATCACCGAATAAGTGGAGCCGCCCCACTGTCCCACGCGCCATGAAGGCAATACCTTCTGTCGAACTCAGAGGAAGTTCACAGGCCAACGATGGTGAATGTCGTATTCATTGTTGATGAAGCGACAGTGACACTGTGCCACCAGATTCACTGAAACCGTCGTGTCGGCCGGGCTTCGAAATGGCGCCCGTTGAAGCCGTCCTTCGAATGCGGTTTAACTTTTCGGCAATGGGATCCGTAATCATGGCTATGCTTCGCTACATGGCGCGCAAAATTTCTCCGGTGCTGGTCAACAACGCGGGTAAATAGGAACTACAGCGAGACTGCCTGGGTGACCAGACGGCAAAAAATTGGCGTTTGTAGTTGTCCGGGCTCAGGCTCATCTCGTTGGAGATAGCAGCAAAACCTTCAGCGGCCGTAAGCTTGATATGGACTTCCCGGGCGGCGGACAACGGATTTCACCGCAAGCTTGCAGGAAACCTCAATTAACAGTCGACCGGCCGGAACAAACGGGAATTTGCTTCGACCAGCCAAGCTGCCCGAAGAATCGGGCGGCTTGGCTGCAACTGCGCTTAGCCTGTGGCTTTCGCAGTGCTCGACACCTGGAGTTCCATCAGTTCTTGCCAGTTGTTCTGCGATGCGATGTGCAGCACAAGCAGTTCGAGCCAGCCATTGCGGTTCAATGCGTGAAGAGTTTCGGCCGGAAGCGCGCGAAAAGCGTCCGGATCGACGACGTAGAAGCCATCGAGAGTGAAACGGCGCTTGTCGTTGAGTGTCACATCCGCATGTTTCTGAACAAGCAGCCCTGCTTCCTTGATTGTGCGCGCGAATTCCAGCGTCTGGACGTAATCGTCGTTCATAGCCTGGCAAAGCGCCATGATGGACTCGGTCGAAGGGGTCGCACCGCCATTGTCGTTGAAAAGAGGCTCGGCGCCGTGCCGCCCGGCCTTCACGATTCGGTCGCTGGAAAGGTCGGCACAGAGAAGCTGTTGCCCCTCTTCGATCTTGAGCGAAATGAACGGATAACGACGCACATAGGCGGGCACGTAGGCCCCCTTCCGCCATGAACCAAAGCCGTCGATAAAGAGGTTCTTCTCGTTCTCAAGACCAAGAACGACGACTGGAACGGGGACCTCGTCTCCGGTAAAGACGATCGGGAACGAGCGCAGCGCGGCGACGAATTCACCTGTAACGATTGGAATAGCGTTCGATTTCGCCGCAAAACGGAGGTTGTCGCTTCGCTTCAGGGCAAGATCCTTATGCTCTTCGAAGCGCAGCAGCGTGGGCTTCTTATAGAACAGTGGCAAACCCGGCTGTTCGACGGGGGACTCGGGTGTTTGGGTTGTGTCGGACATGGATCATCCTTTTTCTTGCGTGTTTGGTTTTACCGTGGGGACGGCTCATCTCCGCCCCCGTCATGCGCCCGGCGATGCCGGGCGGTCCGCTCTTCGGGAAAAGCCTCCCGAAGAGCCAAGCCTTGCCAGACGGCTGCAGCCATCGATCCGATCGTCAGAACTTCCAATCCAGCGTAAGCTTTCCGGTGTTTTGCGACGAACCGGATGAGAACTGTCCCGAATAGTTGACGCCAAGATTGATGTTCTCGCTGAGCCTGGTTTCGACGCCGATTTCAACGAGCAGCTCGTCACTGCCAATCGGCAGCCCCTGTACGTCGAACGCAGACTGACCGGCGAACGAAAGAGCGCCTTTCGGCACGTCGTTGAACGCGTGGCGCCACCCGACGGTCCCTTTGGCGGTGATGTCGATCCCACCGTCGATCGCGAAAGTCTTCTGTGTCCGGATACCGAGCGTGGCAAAAGGCACCGAGAAGCCGTCACCCGTCGACGTCAAGGCCGCAGCGCCTCCGTTCTCGCTGAACGACCGGTTCTGCGCATGGACGTAGGCCAGGCCCGCGAACGGTTCGATCGCCACGTCATCGAGCATCATCTGATAGGCGACTTCGCCGAAGATGTGCGCGACGCCGAGCGTGTAATCGCTCTCCAGCCTGTTGGACAGAGCGCCAATGTTGACGTCACGCGTCGTATCGACATCCATCAGAGTATAGAGGGCACCCAGATTGATATCGACCGCACCAGCGTTCCCACCACCGTAGACGCCGAGCGAGTAGATATCGGCTTCGGCCGAGGATGAGCGGTCGGGCACACTCAGGCTCCCCATTTCATAACGCGCCACACCACCGAAGCGCCATCCATCAAACATGCCGCCGTCGATCTGCGTATCGAAGCCGTTGATGATACCCCCGCTCTTCCAGTCTGCACCGCCGGCGTTGCCGTCCGAACGGGTAGAGTCGAAAGTCCCATGGATGCTGCCCCATATGACAGCGCCCTGATCTTTCGGATCGGTAGCCGGCACAAACCCGGCGGCAAGCGTCGGGGTTGCTTGCGCGCCCGCCCGTCCGGCCGCAGCTCGAAGACGGTTTGACACCGCATCCTGAAGAACAAGACTGACCTCAACGCCACGTCCAAGGAGGGTCGGATGGATTTCACCGGAAAGATCGTTGAAAGCCTTGCGGGCACTGTCCTCATCCAGACCCACGACTGCATCGTAAACCGGGTTGCCTGGCTGGAGGTATTCCACCGCCCGACCAACTTCACTCTGGTTTGGCGTCTGCGAAACCGTATCGAAGCTGACATTGTTACGCGTCATCGTCAGGTAGACGTGGTTTGGATCGTAGTCGAGCGCCGGGGTGAGAAACGCCAGGTTGCTCGTCACCGTATCGAAGCCAAGATTGGGGCCACCACGCTCGACACCTCCATCGGCAGTGATGATCGTATAGCGGGTGATGGGCTGGTAGTCGCCATTGGCAGCACGCACCTGAACCGAGCCGCCCGTGATCGTCGCGACGCCTTTGACATGTGTGTGGTCGCTTTGGCCGGCCGCATTGACGTTCACCACGTAGATCGAGCCGGACTTGATCGTCAAATTCGATGCCACGGTGGTATTGCCGACAGTGTCGTCGCCACCTGGCGAGAACGTACCGCCATTGCCGATCGTAACCGTCCCGCCCGAGCCCGGGTTGTCCGTCCCGGAACCACCACTGCCGCCACCAACAGTGCCGTCGCCTCCGAAGCTTCCGCCATTCTCAACGATAACCGTCCCGCCCAAGCAGCCGTTGACCAGAAGCTTGCCGTTGGTGACTGTCGTCGTACCGGTAAAGGCACAGCTGTTTCCCTGAAGCGTAGTGACGTTCGGACCAATCTGCCGCAGGTTGCCGTTGCCGCTGAGATCGGCGACCAGAGTGAAGTCGTTCGACCGGTCGATTACGAGCGACCCCGCGTTACCGATAGCAACAGCCCCGGTGAGCGAGCCGCTGGTCCCGCCTGCACCCAGTTGTACGGCACCGTTGTTGATGGTGGTGCCGCCTGTATATGTGTTGTCGGCTGTCAGCAAAGTCGTGCCGCCACCATTGTTGGTGAAACTACCGTTGCCGGTAATGCTGCCATCCAGCCTCAACATGTCGCTTCGATCGGCGACCAACGACGCGTTGTTGACAATATTGCCTATTATCGAGCCCGTTGTTCCGCCGGCTCCTACCTGCAGCGTCCCGGCATCGATCGTTGTCCCCCCCGCATAGGTGCTGTCGCCCGTCAGGATCAGGGCTCCCGCCCCGGTCTTCACGAAACCGTGCGAGGAACTACCGGTAATCGGCGTGGCGATCGAAGTCGTGATCCCGGAGGCGACATTGATCGTACCACCGGTGGCGTCATTGAAGGTCAACGAGCCATCCGTGCCCGGCTGCAGATTGTAACCATCAGCCGTAAACTGCAGCGTGTCGAAGGTCTGCTGACCCACCACAGTGATGGTGCCTCCGGTGCCGGAGAAGACCCCGACAGAACTTCCCCACGGACCATTCACCTCAGCCTCTCCAGGCCCTGAGGTCCAGTTGGTGTGCTCCGCCGACCAAGTTCCCGCGCCGCCGTCTACCGAACCGTCGCCCAACGTATCAGAACCGTCCCAGAACAGCATGTTCTGGCCCGCCTTGAGGACGGCGAGATTGACTGTGGCGGCAGCACCCGGCGCATTGACGTACACCTGTCCGCTGGCGGTCGTGCCGCCAATCGTGACGTTGACCGCATCGAAACCGCCGCTAACGCTCTGGGCTTCGAACAACCGATAGAACCCGGCGGAAGCAGCAGTGATATCGAGGGTGCCGCCGTAGATCAGGGCACCGTTGACGATCACAAGATCGTTCGACTGACCGCCGACAATACCCCGTTGGCCAAGCTCGAATTGTGAGGTCGACCCGGCTGCAAGTGTCAGGCCGCCGTTAATCGTCAGTGTTCCGGGGCTGTTGCCCGCCGACAGGGTTCCGCCTGAGAGCACGGTTGTAGCACCATTGATTGTCCCGCTTCCGCCCAGTATGCCGGAATTTTGTACAGCAACGGTCCCGCCCAGTGTGCCGTTGACCGCCAGTTTGCCGCCTGCGACATCGACGCTACCGGAGAACGCAGCACTGTTGCCGGTCAAGTTGAGAATCCCCTCGCCTGCCTTGACCAAGACGCCGCTGCCCGAGATGGCGCCAGCAAAGGACTGAAGACCCGAAACCGTGTTGAAGGTGGTCGTTCCATCCGTGACAAGATCGCCGGAGATCATACCGGCAAGGTTGCCGCTACCGATCTGCAGGCTGGCGCCTGAGGCGACTGCTGTCGTGCCTGTGAAAGAATTCACGCCGGTTAAAGTCAGATTTCCTGACGAGAGCACGAGACCACCAGTGCCGGACATGACACCACCGAACACGCCGTCGAAACCTTCGGCGTTAGTATCCTGGCCGGCGATCACGAGCGTATGATTGCCGAGCACGACAGAGCCCTGACCGCCGAGCCGTTTGATCTGAACGGCTGGCGCTTGGGTAGCGCTGATGTCGAACACGCTATTTTCGCCAACAATGACGCCATTTGAGCTGGAGATCGACCCTATTCCCGCCAGCGCGAGCGTGCCGCCGGCGATGGTGGTGTTGCCGCTGTAGGTGTTGACGGCCGAGAGAACCAGCGTTCCGCCAAAACCCTTTACAAGCGAACCCGTGGTGCCGTCGGCTAGTGTTGCGGCAATAGTGGCACTGCTTCCGGCCGCTACGTTTATGTGGGCCTGCGCACTCGCCGAACTTGCGGCGAGCAGAAGGCGGCCGCCGGATGACGCTTCATCCAGCGTATAGCCATCGACGTCGAATTGGAGGGCGCTGACGCTCTGGTCGCCATCAATCTCAACCCGGCCGGCATTGCCGCCGAAGACGGCAAGCGAGGACAACCAACTGCCCTGGATGTTGCCAAAGGCATCAGTCCAGTTGGTGCCGCCCGTGCTCCAGATGCCGTTACCACCGACAACCTGATTGTCGCCGACCGTGTCTGCACCATCCCAGAACTGGAGATGGTCGCCCTGTCCAAGGACGGACAGGTTCATGACCGTCGCCGGACCCGGATTGTTGACGTATACGGCAGTGTCGATCGCTCCGGACAGGCCACTGACATTGACGGTGTTGAAAGTCCCGTTGATCGAAGCGGCGTCGAAGAGCCTGTAATAGCCAATTGATCTCACTGCTGCATTGAGCGTTCCATTGACGGAAAGCGCACCATTGACGATGACATGATCATTCGCTGGCCCACCCACGATACTTGCCTGCCCCAGTTCGAAGGCAGATGTGGAACCGCTTGCCAGAGAGAGATTACCATTGATCGTCAAGGTCCCCGGGCTGTTTCCAGCTGAGAGCGTGCCGCCTGAGCCGATGATCACATCGCCAGCGATGAAGCCGCTTCCCGACAGAGTGCCGGCCGTCACGGCCGTGACGTTTCCACCAATGCGACCGTTGACGGTGAACGTGCCCTCGCTGACCAGGGCGTCGCCCGTGAAGTCGATGGAATCACTGGCTTGGCTGATGATCAGCTGTCCGGCACCAGTTTTGGTGATGGCTCCCGTCCCGGACAGCGTGCTGTCATATGCAAAGACCAGGCCAGAGCCGATACCAAGCTTCAGGTCTCCATCGACCCTGAAATCGCCTGCCTGACCCGAAGCGGGATTAGCGCGCAGATCAAGGGTTGCACCCGAGGCGATCGTCGTTGTGCCGCGGTAGCGGTTCGCTCCTGTCAGCACCAGTGTCCCACCGGAGACGGTCAGGCCGCCATCACCCGAGATCATACCGGCATAGGTGTCGGCCGCGGCATTAATGGTCAGCGTCCGATCACCAAGCGTGATGAGGCCCGACTGACCGCCAGAAATACTCTTGACGACAGCCCCGGCCGATGTGCCGGCGATGGACAATCCGCCATCAACGACAATCCGCGATGATTCGGAAAGCGAGCCATCCCCACCAAGTGCTAGCCCAGCGCCTGAGGCGATCGTCGTCTGACCTGTGAAGGTCTGAGAGGCAAGCAGATTCATCGCGCCAGCGGCGATCTCGATGCCCCCGCTTCCTTCGATGACGCCTTCAAACACGCTTCCAGCATCCGACAGGACGAGCGTCTTAGTGCCGAGCCTGACAGAGCCGGTTCCCGAGAGGTCGCCGATACGTGAGACGTCGGCGGAGATACCGCCGATATCGAACGAACCGCGCAAAGCAAGTTTGGAGGTGCCGGCAATTGAGCCGTCGCCTGTGAGCTTAAGCGTTGCACCGGCGTCGACATCGGTAGTACCCGTATACTCTTGCGCGGCTGTCAGGTTCAGCGTTGCGGTGCCTGCCTGGCGCAGACTTCCGGATCCGGCAATGACGCCGTCATAGGTGACGTCGCTTCCGTAAGCGAAGGAAAGCGCGCCATTGTTTAAAACAGTGTTGCTAATACGTCCGGTTGAGCCGCCGTTGCCGACTTGAAGAGCGCTGCCTTCGGCGATGACGGTCGCTCCTGTATACGTGTTGTCTGCCGTCAGAGTGACACTTCCAGGCCCTTGCTGGACAAGGTTGCCGGACCCGGAGATCAGGCCAGAGAATACGCTCGCCGCGCCTTGTTTGAAGACCAGCGTGCCATCGTTTAACACGTCGCCCTGGATCGCCGCGCTTAGCGTTCCATCGCCAAGTTGCAGGCTACCGGCGACAATGGTGGTGCCGCCGCTGTAGGTCTGGGTCCCGGTCAGGATCGTTGTGCCCGTGCCAAGCTGGGTCACGGATCCCACGCCGGAAATCGAACCGTTATACACAAGGGTGTCGCCGCGGTTGAAGAGCAGCTCGGCATTGTTGACGATGGGCCCTGAAATCGAACCGTTCGATCCACCAGTGCCTATCTGCAAAGCGCCGCTCTCGATCATCGTGCCGCCGGTATGAGCAAGATTGCCCGTGACACTCGTCGGAGCACTGCTGATCGTCAGGATGCCGAAGCCAGACATATCGCCGCCGTAAGTCCATGCATCTGCACGGGCGAACTGAACCGCAGCATTGTTGATGATGTCGCCATCGAGGGTTCCCTGCGATGCAAGCCGTAGCGTTCCTCCCACGACTGTTGTCGTCCCGGAAAAATCGTTCTGGACATTGAGGGACAACACTCCCGCGCCGCGTTTCACCAGCGAGCCCGAACCGGAAATCGCATGATCAAAACTGACCGCGTCAGACCGATCGAAGAGCAATTCGCCCTGGTTGACGACATTGCTGTTGAGCGATCCGAAATTCTGCCCGTTGCCGACCTGCAGGCTGGCGCCATTTTCGATCAGAACCAAGGTATCATTGATCGAACCCAAGGCCTGCAATTTGCTGTCGACGAGGGCGAGAACGCTCTGGTTCGTGCCGTTGATCGAGCCGTAATAGGTCGAATCGCCGCCGACCAGTCCAAGCGAGCGGGATCCGAGTGTAACCGTGCCGGCCCCTGCAAGACCCTTGATTGTCGTCGAGTCGGAACCGATGCCGGAAATGTCAAAGCCCGCGGTACTGCCGATCCTGACCAGGCTTGACGACGAGACCGAACCGTCGCCGACCAGCCGCAGGGTGCCATTGTGGACGATCGTCTCTCCGCTGAAACTATTGGCGCCTGCCAGGTTCACAGTGGCCGCAGCGGCGCCACGGATATTCACAGTGCCGTTGCCGGAAATCACCCCTGCGAACGCATGCTCGCCGCTTGCGTAATTAAAGTCGAGGGTTCCGTCATTGACGATGTTGCCCGCAAGGCTTCCCTGTGTCGTTCCGCCGCCGATGTCGAGCGTCCCGTTCGCCGTCACGGTGGTCGTGCCGGTATAGGTATTGTTGCCAGACAAAACCAGGGTTCCGCCGAGCAGATTCACACTTCCGCTGCCGGAAATGGAACCGCCGAATATGCCGGAGGACATTCCTGCCCAAGATCCGTTCACCACCGTCAGGTTACCCGCGCCGAGCCGGACCTGCCCGCTGCCGGCAAGTGAGTTGATAGCAACGCCGTTTGCGGCACCGGAAATGTCGAGCACCGAATCCGCGTTATCGAGCGCGACATAACTGGCGCGCGACAGGGAGTTGATGTTGGTTACCGCCAGAGTGCCGTGGGTGACGCGAGCGATTCCGTTAAACGTGTTGTCGCCGGTCAGGGTATGGCTGCCCCCGAGGACATCGATACCGCCACCGCCGGAGATGGTGCCGCCGAAGACATGCGTACCCTCCGTCAGTTGCAGCGTTCTCGTCCCAAGTGTAACCGTACCGGCGCCGCTGAGGCCCTTGATCGCAGCCGTAGCCTGGTCAATACCGCCGATGTTGAACGTACCATCGACGCCGACCTGAACCTCACTGGAGGTTGCAATAGAGCCTGCCCCAGTCAGCGACAGCGAGCCGGCCTCGACAACCGTGGTGCCGGTGTAAGAATTGTTGGCAGACAGGTTGAGGATGCCGCTTCCGGTCTTTGTCAGACCTTCACTCGTGCCATCGACCAGTGAAACTGCGACCGTAGCCGTCCTCTGTCCATCGACAATGATCATGCCGAGATTGTTCAGTTGCAACTGTGCGTCCGGGCCGGCAACCAGCGCGTAGCCATCTGTCTTGAACTGCATGCGGTCAAATTGCTGGGTACCTTCGACGGTTACGGTGCCTGCTGTACCATCGAAGATGGCGAAGGATCCGACCCAGGGTGCGACCGAGGCGAAATCGGGGCTCAACCAGTTCGTGTTCTCGCTGTTCCAGGTCCCGGTGCCACCCACCAGCGCACCGGCCGTCATGCGCGGTCCATTCCAGTATTGCCGTACCTCATCATCGCCAAGCACGATAATGTTAAGTTCGGTGACCGGGTTGTCGCCTTCCTTGTAGACATTGTAGTCGCGGATGATCTGATCGGGCGAGGAAGAGCCGACATTGATTTCGGCAAAATCGCCCAGGATGCTTCCGGCCGAGAACAGCCGGTAATATCCGGACCTTGCGACGGATACGTTCAACGTGCCGCCGAGGAGCAGGTCGTTGGCAACGATGACGCGGCTGTTCAAAGCGCTTGATGCCACATCAGGTGTTGCGACGGCGAAGTTGGTGGTCGAGCCGGCCTGTAATGTCAGGGATGACATGCGCAGATCCGAGCCTGCGTTGAGTACACCGCCATTCTGAATGGTCACGGGGCCGTCGATGATGCCCGTCCCGCTAATGGCAAGACCGTCGCCGTCATATTGAGCGCCACCGGCCAGGGTCGCGCCTGCGCCGACCGCAACCGTCGTTCCCGACAGGGAGCCGGTGACTTGTAGTGTCCCGCCGAGGACGTTCGTTTGTCCCGAATAGTTGCTGTTGCCCGACAGCACGAGTGTGCCGTCGTTAAGCTTCCATAGATTGCCGGCACCTGAAACGGAGCCGGTATAGTTATGGATGCCGCCCTCGTGGTCGAAGGTGAGGTTCCCGTTATTCGCTATGTCGCCGGCGACCGCACCCTCTGCGCCGCCGATGGCAAGCATGGCACCCGAGGCGATGGATGTAAGACCCGTATAGGTGTTGGCACCCGTCAGGCTCTGGATGCCTCCGGTCAGCGACACCGCGCCGCTGCCGCTGATCACACCGCTGAAGATGTCTGCGGCAGCCTGGGCAATGGTGAGGTTCCGGTCGCCCAGAACGACGCTGCCAGCGCCGCTCAACCGTCGAACCGACGCGCCGTTGTCTGCCGACGAGATGTCGAAGGTGGCTGCGTCACCGACCGTCAATATCGACGACTGCGCAATCGATCCGCTACCGGACAGGGCCAGAGTGCCGGCCGCAACTTCGGTCGTTCCGGTATAGGTACTGGAGGCACCGAGAAGTGTCCGACCGCTGCCCTCCTGGCGGAGGTTGCCTGCACCGCTCACCACGCCCGCAAATGCGAGTGTGGCCGTATTATCGCGATTGAAGACCAGTGTGGTGCTGTTGCTCGTCGATACGTTTCCGGCGAGGCTACCGGTCGCACCGCCATTTCCGACCGCCAGAGTGCCGTTGAGGATCTGGGTACCGCCGGAATGGACCGCATTGCCCGTCAGTACCGTGCGGCCGCCACCGTTTTGGCTGAGAATGCCGGTTCCCGAGACATCGCCGCTGAAGACGTAGTCGTTGGAACGCCAGAACTCCAGACGACCGGCGCCTGACCCGTCGCCTGTATCGACATTGCCTGCCAGCGAGCCGCTCGTTCCGGAGGCGCCGATTCTTAGCGCACCGCCGCGTATCAGTGTGCCTCCGGTGTGGGTGGCATCACCTGTGAGCGAGACGATACCCGCACCCTGCTTTTCAAGAGTGCCGGTTCCGGCAATCGCATTGCCAAGCACTGGCTCAACCGCGCTGCTGTAGTCGAGCACCAGACGTCCGGCATCGACACCGACGCCGGTGATTATACGCCCTGCCAACGTTCCCACTCGCGTGGGGTCTCCCGCCGGCGTAAAGTCGGTCAGTCGCAAGACGCCCCCGGTCAGCAGGGTGTCGCCGGTAAAGGTATTGGCATTATTGAGGACGAGCGTGCCTGCCTGCAACGTCAGACCGCCGGTTCCCGAGAGAACACCACCATAGGTGTCTGCTGCCGAAGTAACCGCAAGTGTCTTGTCGCCGAGAAGCACTGTGCCCGCGCCGGCCAGTGAGCGAATGCTTGTTCCCCAGTCATCTCGCTGAGAGATATCGAAGGTGCCCGTACCGACATCGACCTTTGAAGAGCCAGAGATCGAACCAAGGCCGGCCAGGTGCAGACTGCCGGCATTGATGTTCGTGACACCCGTATAGGTGTTGACGCCTGTCAGAGTAACGTCGCTGGTGCCGGCAAGCGTGACGATACCGCCTTCATCCGGCTCGATCCCGCCTGAGATCACGCCGCCATAGCTCATCGGCCCGCTACGATAGAAAATCACCTCGCCGCTGTTGGCGATATTGCCGGCCACCGAACCGGTGTTGGCCGCTCCATTGTCGCCAAGCTGCAGGCTGCCACCGGTGACATAGGTATCACCGGTAAAGCTGTTGTCGGCCGTGAGGATCATACGTCCGGAGCCAACCTTGGTGAGGCTTGTGAGGTCGCCGTTGACCATCTCGGCAGCGATCGTGACGCTCGCTCCGCCAACCACGTTAACGATGGATGAAGTCTGCGTCGAACCACTGCTCGACAGCTGCAGCGCACTTCCGGCACTGGCCTGGAGCACGTAGCCGCCGACATCGAAGCTGAGCTCGGAGAAGCCGATTGTGCCGCTGATGGTAACCGTTCCGGCGCTTCCGCCGAAATGACCGATCGATCCACCCCAGGCGCCGGAGATTGCTGAACCGGGCGCCAGCCAATTGGTGTTTGTTGCGTTCCAGATGCCGCTACCGCCCTGTGCCTGCGCGCCGCCGGTGTAGCGGTTTCCGTCCCAATCCTGGACGCGCTGGTTGGCATCGAGCAACCGGATGTTGACTTGCGTGGCAAGCCCATTGCTTCCGGGTGTGTCGGTGTAGACGGTTGCCGACGCACCGGCGACGCCACCCAGTAGGTTGACGGTCTCAAACGAACCGGTAATGCCGTTACCCGCGTTGAAAAGCCGGTAGTAGCCGGCATTGCTGGCGGTGACGTTCAGCGTACCGTTAAGCGCAAGCGCGCCGTTGACGATCACCAGGTCGTTGTTGGCACCGCCCACGACGCCGGCTTCACCGAGCTCGAAATTGGAAACGGAAGAAGCCTGGAGCGTCAGGTTGCCCTGCACCGTCATCGTTCCCGGGCTCTGGCCCGGGTTGAGGGCGCCAGAGACGTCGACATTGCCGCCGATCGTGCCGGTGCCCGACAGGATCGCGCCATTGGCAACGACAACGTTCGTCGCCCCGAGGCTGCCATTCACCGCCAGTTCGCCGGCATTGACCTGGGTCGCTCCGGTGTAGGTGCTCGCCCCCGACAGCGTCGTCTTGCCGCTGCCGTTCTGCACAAAACCACCGGCGCCCGAAATCGAGCCTGCCAGCGCCACCGAATTGGAGCGGTTGACAATCAGCGTCCCGGCATTGGCTATATTGCCGGTCAGCGATCCCGTTGTTCCGCCGCCAGCCACATTGGAGCCTATCTGAAGAATCGCGCCGTTGCCGATCGTCGTGCCGCCGGTAAATGCGTTCGCGCCGGTGAGGATCAGCTTGCCGCTCGCGCCGGAGCCGACTTGGCTTAGTTGGCCGCTGCCGCTGATCTGACCGCCGTATACGAATTCCTGGGATTTGGCGAATTGCATCGTTGCGCCAGCTGCAACGCTCACGTTGCCGCTGAACGCGTTACCTCCCTCGATGCTCAGCGTACCGGCATTGACCTGTATGCCGCCGCCGGCCGCGACCGCGCCGGTCAGGACCGTCGTGCCCGCACCAGTCTGGCGCAATACGCCGGTGCCAGAGATGGAGCCAGTGTAGGACAGTGTGTTGCTGCGTGCAAATATCAGCGTACCGTCATTCAAGACAGACGTGCTGGCGATGGCACCGGTCGTGCCGCCGGCGCCGATCTGAAGGCTGGCGCCAGACTGAACGGCGGTTTGCCCGCTGTAGGTATTGGCGCCCGAAAGCGTAAGGGTGCCGGATGCGATCGTGAGCTGCCCGCCAGCGCCGCCGATGACACCAGCAAACACGCCGCTGCTGCTGGACAGGACAAGGTTGCGGTCTCCAAGCGTTACCGTACCGGATGCGCCGCCGCTGAGGCTGCGGATCGAGACGGTCGGGCTCGTCACTTGTGACACGTTGAAGTTCGCATCGGCCACCACGTCGCTGGAACTAGCGATGCTGCCACCGCCTTCGAGACGCAGACTGCCGGAAGAAATGCGTGTTGTGCCCGTATAGCCTTGTGCGGTCGTGAAGGTGGTGCTGCCGGCACCCTGCTGGACGACCGATCCCGCACCGGAAATCGCATTGGTAAATGTAACCGCGTTGCTGCGGTTGATGCGAAGTTCTCCCGCGCCCGAGAAAGCGATATTGCCCTGCACCTCGCCGCTGATGCCGCCATTTCCAAGCACCAGATAGCCGCCGGATGCGATCGTCGTGAGGCCGGTATAGGTGTTGGCATTGGTAAGGGTGAGATTGCCGCCACGCAGCAACAAGCCGCCGCTGCCGGAGATGACACCGGAGAAGGTGCCGGCCGAATTAGCAACTTCAAGGGTATTGCTGCCAAGGATAACCCGGCCCGCTGTGTTGCTCCCCGCAAGGCTTGCGATGACCGCATTGCCTGTATGACCGGAGATGTCGAGTGTCGCGTCCACCGTTACGCCGCTGGAGGCGGCGATGCTGCCTGCGCCGGTCAAAGAAAGGGTGCCGGACGAAACCGTCGTGGCGCCGGTGTAGGTGTTGGCGCCCGTCAGCGCCAGCAGCTGGCTGAAGCTGCCGAGCGTCAGTCCGCCAGAGCCGCTGATGGTGCCGCCAAAGGTGGCGTTCTGCTGGGTCAGCGAAAGTGTCTTGCTGCCAAGGAGGATCGATGCCGTTCCGGCGCCGGTGCTGGTAATCTGCTTGATAGCGCTGCCAGCGGAGGTGGCGGAGATGTCGAAGGTCGCGCCACCGGTTATAATGACGTTGCTCGACCCGGAGATGTCACCGGTCGTACCCAGCGCCAGGCGCCCGGCCTGCACGCGCGTCGCCCCCGTATAGGTGCTTGCATTGCCGAGTGTCGTTGTGCCGGTTCCGAGCTGAACCAATTCGCCTGCACCGGTCACCTGACCGCCGAACGTGCCAAGGGCGTCCGAGCGCTGGAAAATGACCTGCTGGCCGCTCTGCACCTCGACGTTGGCGTTGAGCAAGGCGCCTGTCGTGCCGCCATCTCCGATACGGATCGAGCCTGACGCAACACGAACAGTGCCGATGAATGTGCTGTCGCCGGTCAGCGTCTGTACGCCGGAGCCAGACACCCGCAGATCGCCATAACCGGCGATGACGCCGCCGTAGGTTCCCGAGGACGTGATCGACAAGGTCCGGGCCGTCCCGGCCGTCAGACCTAGCTGGACAGTGCCGGAGCCGGCAATGGCCTGCACAGCCGTGCCCGGCAAGGCCCCGCCCGCGGTGCCGGAAATGTCGAAAGTGCCGGTCTGGCCAATTGTCACGCCGCTCGAGTTTCCGATGGAGCCGCCGCCGGCGATGCTCAGGACTGCGCCGTTACCGATCGAGGTTGCTCCACTATAGGTGTTGCTGCCGCTCAGTATTTGCGTTCCGCCCAGAATATTGACGGCTCCGGAGCCCTGGATCACGCCGCCAAAATCGTCCACCGGGCGGCCCGCGGTGATGTTTAACCCCTTCGTGCCAAGAATGATTCTGCCACCGCTGCCGGAGACGGAGGTTGCGACGAAGGTCGGAGTTGCAGCGTTGAGGCCGCTCACGTCGAGCGTACCGCTGATCACGAGATTGCTGGCACCGCTCAGGCTTGCCGCACCCGTGGCCACCAGGCTGCTGCCGCTATTGATCGTCAGGCTGCCGGTGAAATCGCTGTTCTGCGAAATCGCCAACTGCGGACCGGCCAGCACCAGATTACCGCCAACGCCGGTAAACCTTCCGCCGAAGGCACCATTCTGTTCGGAGAGCGTCAGCGTCTTGCCGGCAAGATTGACGACACCACTACCGGACACTTTTTTGACCGTAGTTGCGCCATTGATGGCCGAAATGTCGAACGTTCCGGCCGCGGCGATTGACACGCCGCTCGAACGGTCAAGACTGCTTGCACCGGATAGGCGAAGTGTGCCGGCCGAAATCACGGTGTCGCCGGTGTAGGTGTTTGCGTCGCCGGTAAGCGTCGTGGTGCCAGTTCCGGCCTGCGTAATGCCACCGCTGCCCTGCACGCGGCCACCAAAAATGCCGTTGGCATCGGGCCGCATGAAGATGAGGCGCCCGCTGGTGCCCGTTTCGACGTTGGCGTTCGCCAGCGAACCCTGGTTTGCGACGCTTGCCGACCCGATGGTCAGGTTACCGTTGCCGGCACCTCCGAGATAGACCGTCCCGACAAAGGTGTTGTCGCCGGTCAGCGTCTGATTGCCTCCGGTAATGCGCAGGTCACCATAGCCAATGATGGATCCGCCGAAAACACCACCGGCAGTGATCGTCATGCCTCGCTGACCGTTTTGCGAGCCGAATATCACGGTACCGGCGCCGCTCAGAGCCTGGATTGTCGCACCATTGCTCGATCTGGAAAGATCAAAGGTGCCGCTCGCCTCGATATTGATCGTACTAGACTGGGCAAGCGACCCGTCGTCGAGAATGACGATACTGCCATTGCGGATATTGGTCGCACCCGTGTAGCCTTGGGCGGCTCGGACAAGCAATTCGCCGGTGCCAAGCTTCGACAATATGCCGGTTCCCGAAATGGTGCGCGCAGCAGTAAGGTCGTAGGAATTTCCGCGATCGATGACGAGCTCGCCGTTGACAGTTGCACCATTGACGATGCTGCCGGTCGTTCCACCATTGCCGAGCCAGAGCACAGCGCCGGCATCGACGGTTGTTGCGCCGGTATAGGCGAGATCAGCGCCGAACTTCTGGGTGCCGCCCGAGATCCGCAGACCTCCCGTACCGCTGAGCGTGCCGTTATAATAGTCGGTATCGGTTGCATTGGTAATACGAAGCGTCTTGGAGCCAAGAATTATATTACCGTTTACGGTGCCACGCAGATCGCGGATCGACGACGTTGCAGCCGAGACGCCGGAGATATCCAGAGTGCCGCTGCTGTAAATATAGACCTGGCTGCTGGCAGCGATCGAGCCGGAGGTGACCAGCTTGAGTGTCGCGCCGTTGTGAACCGTCGTGCCGCCGGAGTAGGTGTTGACGCCGCCGAGCTCCAGGGCTTTGTCCGAACCGCCATTCACCGTCAGCCCGGCGGCGCCGGAAATGACGCCGGAGAACCGATCGCCCGACTGAGCATTATTGACGACCAGTCCGCCGGCACCGAGCCTGACGGCTCCGGTGGCCGAACTGCCGATCAGGCGCTTCAGCGAGACGGTGCCAGTGAGTTCGCTCACGTCGAGTGCGCTTGCACCGACAAGCGTAACCGACGACAGGGAACTGAGATCGATATTTCCAGCTGCGGCAAGCGTACCGCCATTGGTAACACTCACATCCGACGTTGCGGCGGCAGCAAGCGTTCCGGAAAATCGATGCGTTCCTGTGGAGAACGTCGCCGAACCGCTAATGTATAATGTACCACTATGGTTGCTCTGCGTGGTTAGAGTTCCACCATTCAGAAAGGAGAGCTGGGCTTGACCGTACACGCCCTTAAGGCTGGAGCCCGTACTCATTTGGATCGCGCTACCAGAACTGCTTTGCGTTACTGTCGATGATAAGCTGCTCTGCGGACGCAGGTATAAACGTGCTGTATCGAAGAGCCTAGTGTCGCCCGTGTAGGTTGCTGCTCGCAGGCTACTGTCATTAGCCGGGTTATTTGCATAGCCTGCTCTGCTTCCCCGTAGGTCCACGCCACCCGCGCCGGTCACTCCATCCAGATAGAGGCTGTTGCCGCTACCGCTGCCGATCAGCCGGGTCCCTGCGGACAGCGTAATGCTACCCGTCGCTACGATCGTGACGGGATCTACCAATTCCAGAGAGCCGCCCAAGACGGTGACGCTACGCAGCGTACCCGCCCAATCATCTGGCTGGTCAAGAATGACATCGCCTGCTTGCACGGTAAGCGCAACAACGTCCATATGACCACCAGCATCGCCGTATGGACGTATGTTCGGGATAGAATAACTACCACTCATGTTCACGACAATGTTGGAATTCCAACCGTCGGAGACGATCCATCCACCTGCAGAGTAAAATGTATTTCCATCGGAATACTGCAGCATAGGCGCAGTACTTGTCCCGTTCCCCAGTACCAGCGTGCCGCCGTTGCCGAGTTCCACGACATGACGTGAACTGCCATCATTACGGCGAATGGCGCCTCCACCATTGACGATCAGCGTTCCGCCCAAAGCGTAGCTGTCACCGGTGACTTTGACGTACTCCCTTGATCTGAACGACGCACCATCTGCAACTGTAACAACCGCATTGTTCCGGATCAGCGACCAACTGTTGTAGTTCGTCATGAAACTGCCGGAGTTGATATTGACCCTCGAACCGCCTTGTATCGAAAGGTCGTAGGCTCGGACTACCGCGTTGTTGGTAATATTGATGGTGGCGCCGTTATTGATGATCAGTCCGTCGCCTGGATAATCAACATCGGAGGTCACAGTGCGATTGCTGCTCCATTCGATCGCCCAAGATGCCTGCGGAGGGCTGACAGCCGCTAAGGCTAGAGCTGATACGCCAAGCTTTGCTGCTGATGAGATACTCTTCAAAATGCGCGACACCGCACTACCAGCCGATTCTGCATGATGCATCCGATGCGCTGCGAACTGCTCACGACTGTCGCGCCGTACAACTGGGACTTTGCGTGCAGTATCGGAGGACGAGGACTTATTCTTCGAAACAGAGGCATTCATCAGCAGACAACTCTTCCAGTTTGATACATTCTCGAGTGAAAATCGAATATATCCCTTGGAAAGAACCGTCAAACTCCGCATTTACATCAATAAAATACCTAATAAATCAGACTATACGGCGATATCTACTATAACTTGATCGTTTTACGACCAGATCAATCTCCCTATTCATCACGAAGTCGGTAGAAAAAAATTTGTGCGTGTAAAAGAGGTATATCGACCAGCCACCTTGTTTTGTTCGGGCCGCGATACATATCTTTGGGCAACTATTGGATCTGGCCGGGAATAAAAACGCTTGAGGGGGGCGTTGCGCTATCGCAACAGTGACACAAATAGGCCGATTTTTCGTACCAGGCGGCATATCGCGCTTCTGCGACAGAGGAGATATGCCGCTTGCGTAGCCCTCAGAGCCGTGCTGCGAGGCACGGGCTTGGCGAATCGCCTGCACCGCATACTTATTGATGACGAAGCCGCAGTTATTGATCGAAGCAATCGACATGGCGCAGGCAAAACGTCAAAACGCGTCGGCACGGCCAGAAATCCGGGCCAACGAGCCAAATTCGCCGGAATGAGCCTCCGCAACGTCGTTGACCAGCGAAAGGTCGATGCCGATATCGTCGATATGGCATAGACTGGAGCTACGGAAGGATTGAACAATAAGGCCGTCGACACCAGGTAGTCATCAAGGAGATACGCAGCATGAGCCCTTAATGTGGACGACGCATTCAACTGAGACAGCGATGCGACGCCATCAACGGAATGGCGCGGCTACCTTCCGGCAGGGACGCTTCAAGCGCTCAGCTGTTGAGCGCTATAAGATACTATGCCGCCATGCTCGCAGTCAGATGGGCCAACTCGCCGGTTTCAGCATGGTATGCATCATGACAGCCCGCTTTCGCGCGACTGCTACAGCAGTTCTTTGAATCCGAACCACCGTCGCAGCTGAAGCCCCCTTGTTCGCAAGGAACTCTGTATGGAGCTGCGCCTGCGAATGACGAGGCCGCTTCGCATTGGTGCCCGCGTAAATGGCGCTCGCCGCGTCGGGACATATGTCCGTTTTAATCGACTTCTGTCACTCGCAGTGGCGTATATTTGGATTACCGCTCATAGTTAAAGCGCTATTATGTTTACCGAAAGTTGAAAGCCAGAACCGTGGATGACCTGTATTGGTAGCTCCGTACCTGCATCCCGTGCCTTCACACGTAATCTTTGTAAAACCGCATCGATGCTTCGCGTGTTGGAAATAGTAGCATACCCCATCGCGACGGCAAGATGAGCACGTGGGACGATAAGTCCCCTTTGTTCCGTCAGCTTCAATATCAGCGCCGCTTCGCGTGTCGATAATCTGATTGCGGTTCCTTGCGGAGAGATCAACCTTTTGCCGATGCGGTCAATTGACCAGTTTGGAAAAGATCGGGCAACCTTCAGCGGAGCACTCGCAATTGATCTCAGGCTGCCAGCAAGATTTTTTATCGCAAAAACCATTTCATCGCCATCGACGGGCTTAGTCAGATACAGGTTTGCACCTTCGGCATAACCACGAAGTTTGTCGTCGCGCGGTGTACGGGCTGTCAGCATCACAATCCCGACATTGCTGGACGTTTTTGTACGTCTTGCGATGTCAAACCCGCTAGTATCCGGAAGGTTAACATCGATTATCGCAACATCGAACGCCTCGGTCCCAAACGCCAGATCGAACTCCTTGCCGGTTCCAACCGCCGTCACCGCAAAAGAATTGAGACGTAAGAAGTCAGTCAATCCCACCCTCAGATCAATATCGTCTTCCACAAGAATCACGCGGATGGGGTCTTTGTCATATGGTCGCGCGGCAGGGTGTTTGGTGGAAAGTGATCTGGGCATAGGTGACTATTAATGGTGGAAACAAAAAGGCGCAACTGATACGACCGGAGAAGAGGAGACTGGTCGATGCCTGTGTGTGTGTGACTAAAACAGGCAAAATAATCGTTGCCTCTACGCAGCCATCCTCACCGTTCCTCAGTAAAAATCAGCCTGCACGAGCATCGGCGGCGCGCTTTGCGGATAACCCTGGCGAAATTCAGAGATCGCGAAAATAAAAGAAGCCCGGCCAGTCGGACCGAACCAAAACGACATGCTGGTGAAATAATCGTCACCAACGCCGCCGCTGTTTACGCACGACAGTCTCGCTAGACCGAGGACACCAAAAGTCGAACTGATTGCCAAAATATCGAGTATCGCAAATATAGAACTTCCTTCTTTCTAAAAAGAAAGAAAACTGGATTAAAAACAAGGACGTCCATTTTTTCGAACCACATTCATCTGTCGAGCGCAGGATGCGCTTTGATGCAAATACAGGTCTTGAATGACATGCAGGAGCGGCGGTGACTTCCGCTCCTGCATCTACGGCTGTCAGAACTTCACGCGAAGTTTGGCATTCGCACCGTGATCGTAAGCGTTCGAGCCGATCTGGCCGTTATAAGTAAAGCTCAGTGTCGATGCAGGCGTGATAGTGAAGTCGACGCCGGCTTCCAGCAGGACCGCATTACGGTCGACAGGCGTACTCGATACTGCAAAACTATCGCCGGTCAGGAAACGCGCTGATGAAACGGGATCGACATCGCCGAAGGCATGCAGCCATCCAATCGTGCCACGGGCCACAGAGGCAACGCCGGCAAGATCGAAATCCGTCGACGTTCGCAATCCGAGCGTGGAAAAAGTGGTGTTCATTGATGAGGAGTCAACTGTTAGCGCAGCACTGCCACCCGTTTCGCTAAACCCATCCGTCTTGGTGCGAGAATGAGCAAGAGCAGCGAACGGCTCAAGTGCAGATGTGCCGACATCGAGACGATAGGCAAGTTCACCATAGACATTGAAGCTGGATGCGTCGTAGTTGCCATAGAGCGTCTGGCCAAGAGCACTGACGTTACGCCTAGTGTCGATATTGTGCCAAGTGTAGTTCACGCCGGAGCGAAATGCGACTGGGCCCCATTTCGTGCCTGAATAGGCGCCCAAATGGTAGTTTGTGCTGTCTCCTTTGCTGCTGTCAGTGTCAAAAAACGTCCGGCTGTAGCCACCCAGGACGCCCACGCGCCAGTCATTGCTGATCACAACATCGCCACCGACTAGAGCGCCGCCATTCGATATATCGGTATCGGATTCGCCGTTGACGCCGCTCACCTTACCCCATGACCCGAAGCCATTGATCCAGGTAGCGAAGCGATCGGAATCGAACGGCTTCCTGGTCTCGTAGGCGGCAAACCGGTCGTCCTTGGGTGCGCCTTCTTTTTCGTCGGAATAGCCAAGTGCCATGGAGGATGGTGCGGCGACACCGTCAGTGACAGCACGGACACGGCTGTTAAGCGCCGTGCTGACGGCCCTATTCGTCTGCACGAAGGTACCCCGCGCCGTCGCGTAAATATCTCCTGAAAGCTGCTGGAAGGTTTTTCTCGCCTGTTCGGCATCAAGCATCAACAGGCTGTTGTAGAGTCCGAGCGACACACTGCCCGATGTCTGATCGAGAGTGTCGAGTGCAGATGCAACAGAGCGTTGATTGCTCGAGTTCGCTACCGGTACAAATACACCAGAGTTGCCGTTGCCCGAGGATTTTAGAGAAACATTCAAATAGGCATTATTGGCATCGTAGGAGTTTGTGATGTCGAGGAACGCGGAGGCTGTATTGACCAGACCGCTGAACTTGCCCGTCAAGCCAGTTCCGGTGGAGATGATTTTATAAGTCTGGGTCTTCTGGTAGCTCGTTTCGCTGTCTAGCACCGTTACGTTAACGCCTGCGCCGTCTTCGATAAAAGCCTTTCCCAAAACCTGCGTCAGGTCGGCATCCGTGCCATTAAAATCAACCGCGTAGGTGGATCCTTCCTTCAAGACGAGGTCACCATCAATGGTCAGCGTGCCAATTACACCAGAAGTGGGAGAGACGGATCTACTGTAGATGATCCTCTGCAATCCTCCTGGCGACAATATACCGCCATCTTCAATGGTCGAGGTCCCAATCGTTCCAACACCACCAATGGTGCCGCCGCTGGAGACGTTAATGGTGCCACCCAGAGCGCCGGAGACGTACAAATTGCCACCATCTACATTCGTCAGGCCGGAAAAGTCGGCGCTGTCACCCGATAGCGTCGTAACCCCGGAAAGATGACGAATTTCTCCATATCCCTTCATATTGGCAGAGAACAAATAGTCGCTCTCGGTGTGATTGAATACAATCGTTCCATTGCTAAGACCGGCGCTTTGGTTGAACTTGATTGTATCCGTTTTCAGGGTGCCAGCCCCTGTGGCATCGCTGCCTTCGGCCGCTCCAATGACCAGCGTTCCCTTCGAGCCGTCCTCCTTGGCAATATACGTTGTGCCATCAAAGGTGCCATCCTGCTGCTGCGTGCCAACGGATACGACACCGTCATTGGCGATAATCAGCGTGCCAGTTCCGCTGTCGCCCACCGAAAGGCTGCTCGAGTTCTTCCACACAGATTCCGAGCCGGAGACAGTCGCCACGCCCGTGCTACCTTCGTAATAGCCGATGAAGCCCTTCTTGTCCTCGACCACACCTCCACCGATAACATCCAACGTGCCGTTTCCTGCATAACCGACAAAAATATTGCCGCCATCACTCCACTTTGAGCCGTTGTCAGCCACAGTCACTTTTCCTGTGGCAGCGTTCTCCTTCCCTATGATGGTGGTGTTGCTCTCCACAAGGCCGCCATTCTTGATATCAAGTGTGCCGCTACCCTGTTCACCGACAAAGATGTTACTGACGTTTTGCCACGTTGAGCCCACGCCGCTAACAGTGACGAAACCATTGCTGCCTGAAACCGCCCCGACATGGCCGTAAGTGCTTTTAACAAGACCACCATCTTCAACGGTGAGCGTTCCGTTGCCCCAATTCCCGACATAGAGGTTGTTGCTATTCAATTCAGAGCCAGCGCCGGTCACTGTCGCGGAGCCGTTGCTCCCCGCAAAGAGTCCAAGGGTGACCTCATTACTCTCCACGAAGCCAGAATTTTCAATATTCAGGCTACCTTGACCTTCGAAACCTACGTAGAGGCCCTCGCTGCTGCGCCATTCAGAGCCGTCACCGGTGACCGTCGTAGTCCCCCTCTGATCGGAATTCATTCCGATATAGCCCCACTTACTCTTTGCAACGCCCCCATCCGCAATGACAAGTGCGGCATCCCCGGTAACACCACCGATGTTCAGAACGTTGCTGTTGGTCCAGGTTGATCCAGCACCAGTTACGAGCGCGGTGCCTGAACCGGCATAGCCGCTGCCTACATAGGCGTTCTGTCCAATGACCGTGCCACCATCTTCGATAATAAGTTGACCAGCTCCGCGGTAGCCCACTTGCAGGCCTTCGGTGATTTCCAATATCGAGCCCTGACCTGACACGGTTACTGTGCCAGTGCTGCCGTCGGCAGAGCCAAGCTCGCCAGACCGGCTTTTCAATATTGCACCGCTTTCGACGGTCAGCGTACCTTCGCCAAGATTGCCGACGTAAAGTCCTCCACTGGTTTCCCAGGTGGTTTGGGAGCCTGTTACCGTCACTTCCCCAGTGACGCCGCTCGATTGACCAACATATCCAGCGACGCCACTCAGCACGGCACCGTTCGAAATCGTTAGCCAGCCGTTTTCCTCGTAGCCAACATAAACGGTGCCGTTGCCCACCGCATTGGTGTCGGTCGTGACCTGATTGTTCGCACCATCATAGACGGAAGCTATGGGCTCCGCCCACCCGAATCCAGGCACTGTCAAAAGCATAGTTGAGGCGAGAACAGCGTTTCTGGTTAATACGGCTGCATGTATTGCGGGCCGTGACATTCTGGTCGGAATCATCGGGCTTTGAAGCATAAAATATCCCCTGGTAAAAGCTCGCGACAGCATCGTGTCGCCATGCGTGAACCCCTTCACGCGATGGGATAATTTTTACTCAACTCGTTGAAAAACGATAATTTTTAATCCGAAGCAAACGCTACGGAATGTAACGCTTTGCTACAGAAACTGTAGCCTGAACATCACAATGCGTGGGAAAGTCGCGCTCTTGAGCCTTGCTCGTCCAGCCCACGTTCCGGAGCTCCAAATTCAGTTCTGCAGTATTGAAATTCAACATCGATGCTTTTTATCAGCGGGACCTTGTCCTGCTGGGTGCCCGGCGCAGCTTGGTACGGTCATCTCCTGATGACGAAGGTCTTGAACTTTATATGAATGGGAGCCCTTGATCACAATGGAACCTTCGGCCCGTCCTTTTTTTGGAATTGAGAGGCACGGGGGGCTCCTCAATGGCCAAAGTTCAAATGGAAACTGGAACATAATGAGGGGCGTCTCGTCACTCTGCAAATCAACAGACGACATCAAGTGGACTAAGCAGTCGGTAGCCTGCATTGCGAACAGCTTGCAGTGGAAGCTCCATGCCAGCTTTACGCAAGCGTCCGCGCAGGCGCGCGAGCGCCACGTCCGCCAGGCGGCTTGTAGGAGATGATTTGTCTTCTCCAAAAATCTCAGCAATTTCAGCTCGGGAAACAACCGTATTCGGTCGGGCGGCAACATACTCGAGAAAAGCCGTTTCTCTGGCTGAGAGCTTCAGACGTACACCATCCGGTGTTCTCAGAGTTTGGCGCTGCCTCTCAAGTGTTAAGGTCGAAGATCCCTTCTGCCCCATACTCGGCGTACTTGAAAGGGTTGAGACACGACGCCTTTTGGCTAGGTTTGCAATGGCCAACGTCAACTCTTCACAGTCCACCGGCTTGGTAAGATAAATATCCGCACCGTTCCCATAACCGGACACCCTATCGTCTCTTCCACTTCGGGCGGAGAGAATTATGATACCAGCGTCACTTTCTTGTCGCGCGCGCGCGGCCAAATCGAAACCCGATATATCGGGTAAATTCACATCGACGACCAGAACGTCATGAAATCGATGGTTGAACAACGATCGAAACGATGCACCGGACTCTGCTTCCGACACATAGATGCCGCGCTGACGCAAGTAGTCTGCAACGCTCTGCCTTAGAAGCCGGTCATCCTCTACAATAAGAACACCGATCTTATCCGGACGAAAACTCATCATTTGAATGGTTTTACTTTCACCATAAGTCATCAATCGCAAAATTGATTCGTACTTTCGAGGACCTGAAAGCCTCCCAGGACCGCATGTCCATTCGACTGCTACAAGTAGCGAATTTGCCCCTCGTTCACACATTCAGAACAGCAGGCGAGCTGTGTTTTCAAAGGGACGTTGCGCGAATGTCACGCTTTTTCGCAACACTCGTTACAAGTGAAACATTCGTTACATTTCAAAGCTACCGCCTCCCGTAACGTCGACTTTATTGTCGTTGTTGGCGCACAGATCCAGCGCCCTGGCGGATGGCGGTTCATCAGCTTGCTAAACAGGGACGGCAATGTTTGAGACTTTGCAGCAAATCTGGACGGTGGGCGCTGGATACATGCGATGCGCAATACCCGCCATTACAGGATGCCTGTGCAATCCACATCTATGGGCTCCACGATTGTCCCGTTCTCCTCCCTTTTTTAAGAGCATGAAGACCTGAAACAAGTCAGTGAATGCCTCCCCTAATTGTCTGCGGCCAAGACCTCCTTCCAAGTTCTGAGGAAGAGTGAGCGCCTGAATTTTTAACAAGGAATCTTCATGCCATCGGCTGTCTCCAATCAACTTCCGTTGCCGGTCTCCAACAGGCGTAGATCCACGCGGTGCGGTCGTCTTGCCATAGCACTACTGACATCTACGGCTTTGATGGTGTCGCCGCTGATGGCGGCGGAAAATCTGCCGACTGGCGCGCAGGTCGCATCAGGTTCCGTTTCGATTGGAACGTCGGGCACTGGCGTGACGATTACGCAGGGGTCCGACAAGGCCATTGTCAATTGGAACAGTTTCTCAGTGGGCGCTGGTAACACGGTCAACTTCTTGCAGCCGGACACCTCCTCTGCGATTCTCAATCGCGTCACAGGCAGCACCTCATCCACAATTGCAGGCTCGATCACAGCGAACGGTCAGGTTTATCTGATCAATCCTAACGGCATCGCCATAACATCGACGGGGACAATCGATGTGGGAGGCGGCTTCGTTGCATCCACTCTCGATATTTCCAATGACGACTTTCTGAACGGCAACTACAACTTCACCGGCAACGGCGCATCTGGCCAGGTCAGGAACGAAGGCATCATCACCATCGGCCGCGGCGGCTATGCCGCCTTGATCGGCGGCACAGTCAGGAATGACGGTTTGATTGCGGTTCCTGTCGGCAAGGTGGGCCTCGGCTCCGGCGAACAGGCGACGCTCGATCTTTCCGGCGACGGCTTCCTGCAGGTCGCCATTCCGACCAAGGAAGGCGCGGAAGGTTCAGGTGCGCTGATCGAAAACAACGGCACGATAAAAGCAGATGGCGGCACCATCGTGATGACAGCCGCAACTGTCCGCAATGCAGCGCGCCACGCCGTCAATCTCACGGGCGTTGTTGAAGCAAACAGTATCTCTGGCCGCGATGGCGAAATCGTCATAGGCGGCGGAGAAGGTGGAGGTATCTCCCTCTCCGGCAAGGTCAAGGCCACATCGCCAACCGGCAAGGGTGGCAAGGTCACGGTCACCGGCAAATCCGTCTCGATGAAGGGCGCAACAGTGGATGCCTCCGGCAAGAGGGGCGGCGGCACCGTGAAGATTGGCGGGGACTATCAGGGCAAGGGCGATACGCAGCGCGCCGAAACCGTCAGCATCGACGCCGCCAGTTCCATTAGTGCGGATGCGACCAATGCAGGCAATGGCGGCACTGTCATCGTCTGGTCGGATGAATTGACCACATTTGCGGGCAGGATCACCGCGCGCGGTGCAGGTCCTTCGGGCATCGGCGGAGATGTGGAAGTATCGGGTAAGGCTGTGCTTGCATATACGGGCTTTACCGATCTGAAAGGCCCCGGCGCCTTCGGCACATTGCTGCTCGATCCCCACGATATTACGATCTCGGACGGAGAAGCTTCAAATTCTTCCGGCACTACGGCCACTGGCGAGAAAAGTGTGATCAGCATTTCGACGCTGGAAGCCGCGCTAACCAATGCGAATGTCGAGATCAGCACCGGCGGCTCCGGATCTTCCGGCGGTCAGACGGGGAACATCACTCTTGCTTCCAATATCGCCTGGTCAGCAGATACGGTATTGACCCTGTCCGCTTACAACAACATCTACATAAATGCCGAAGTTAAAGCCACGGGAGCGACAGCGGGTCTTTTTCTGAACTATGGCGGCTACGCAACCGAGAGTTCAGTAGTTTCAGGGACAAATTACTCTTTCGGCCACGGCGCTTCGGTGACCCTTTCTGGGGTTGGGGCCAGCTTTGCAGTTAATGGCGATGCCTACACCCTTATTCATTCGATGAGCGAACTTGTCGCTATCAATTCCACTGGTTTGAACAAAAATTATGCCTTGGGTGGCAGCATTGATGCCTCAGGCACAACTTATAATTCAGCGCTGGTGGGGAGAGGAAGTTCCGACCTGGCGTTCAAGGGAACCTTTGCCGGCCTTGGTAATACCGTCTCAAATCTGACAATCAGCAACAATGCCGCGAGTGGAAGTTACTACGGTATGTTCGGCTATGTGTCTGGAGCCAAGATCCGTGATTTAGGCCTCGTGAATAACAGCCTCGAAATTTCAGGTACGTCTACAGCCTATGCTGGTGGCCTTGTCGGGTACGCTACATCTTCGACCCTCATTACCAATGCATACGCCACAGGTGATGTCACGATCAGTTCGGGCGTCACGAACGCCTATAGCTATGCGGGCGGTCTGGCTGGTGGGGCGTCTGGTTCGGTGACTATCAGCAATGCATATGCCACTGGCAATATTACGACAATCTCCACGAGGCGCGACAGTAAAGGTTTCGCCGGCGGATTGGTAGGCGATGTGTCGTACGCCACTGTTAGCAACGCATATGCAACTGGTGCGGTGAAAGTCTCGTCAGGAGATGCCAACGGTTACGGCTATGCGGGCGGACTTGCCGGCAATATTTCCAACACCATGGTGAGCAATGTCTATGCGACTGGCAGCGCGCGTGCTTCGTCGTCCTCGATTTACAGCTATAGCTATGCGGGCGGCTTGATCGGCTATGCAAATTCTTCGACGATAAGCAATGCGTTCGCAACCGGAAACCTGACCACGAGTGCGGGCTATAATGGAAGCATGTCCATCATGGGTGGTCTGGTAGGACAGTCTTACGATTCAACTATTACCAATACATACGCGACAGGCGCTGGGACATACACTTCCAACTACACCGTCATAAATGGCGGCTTAATCGGTGTGGGTATGTCAACAACAATTGAAGCATCCTATTTCAACACTGATACCAGCGGGAGAACCAACGGCGTCGGCAATGATACAACATTAACGGGTGCCACGGGACTAACGACGGCAGAATTGCAAAACACTGAGTATTTTATGCAACTGGCGTCCTCCTGGGATTTTGAGAACACATGGGCACCATCCTCAATAGGCTATAATCCTGAACTGTACGCACTTTCCGCAGTGGTTTGGATTAATGGCACCACAACCTCCTCCACCTACGGCGACAGCACCGCCACGGTGACAACCTCCGCAAGGGGAGGCCCATCCGCCAATGTTTTCGCCTCCGCCGGAGATAGCCTCGGGTTTTCGAGTGTAACGATTAATGTCGATCCGATGGCCGCCGCCGGAAGTTCAACAAAAAAGCTCACTACAGAGACAACTACCAAGGTCAGCGCCGATGGAACTGTCTACCGCATATTCTATTACGGCTCCGATACGACTACTGTTAATAAAGCGAAGCTTATCGCTACAGCGGGGAATGATACGAAAACCTATGACGGGCTGGCGTATTCCGGCAACAATGGCGTTACATATAACGGCTTCGTCAACGATGAGAATGCCACGGTTCTCGGCGGTGTGGTTTCTTATGATGGAACCGCTCAGGGTGCCGTCAAATCGGGAACATATTCTATTGCCGTGTCAGGCCTCACTGCCAACAATTACGACATCACCTACGTCGATGGTGAACTGACTGTTAATAAGAAAGCTCTCACGGTCACGGCCAATAGCGACACCAAGACATATGACGGCGCTTCTTATTCGGGCGGCAATGACGTAATTTATGGCGGGTTCGTCGAAGGTGAAGGCAAGGTTGTCCTCGACGGAACGCTGTCCTATTCTGGAACCTCTCAAGGTGCCACTGATGCGGGCACCTATGCGCTAAGCGCTTCCGGGCTGACGTCAAAGAATTACGAAATCACGTATATCGACGGCACGCTCACGATCAATCCCAAGGCAATCACGGTCACCGCGAACAGCACGAGCAAGACTTACGGAGACAGCGTTTTACTAAGCTACACAGCGGATGGCCTGATTGGCGATGACGCGCTTTCCGGTTCGCTTGCCAGCGGTGGCGAAGGCAAAAGTGCCGGTGCTGGCTCCTACACCATCACCCAGGGAACGCTTGCTAACAGCAATTACGACATTTCCTTCACCGACGGCACTTTGACGGTTGGAAAGAAGGTCCTGACAGTCACGGCCAACGATGACAGTAAAACCTATGACGGCAATAGCTATGTGGGCGGCAATGGCGTCACCTATGCGGGCTTCGTCAACGACGAAGATGAGGATAGGCTGGGTGGAACGCTCTCCTATCTCGGCACCTCGCAAGATGTGGTCGATGCCGGAACCTATGTCATTCTTGCCAGAGGTCTTACATCCGGCAACTACGCGATCGAATACTTGGGTGGCACGCTTGCGGTGAATAAAAAGGCCATAACGGTGACGGCTGACTCCATATCCAAGAACTATGGCGCCGTTGCCGATTTGACTTACACTGTCGACGGTCTCATTGATCGCGACGTACTTTCCGGCTCGCTTGCCAGCGATGGTAGCGTTGCCTCGGCGAATGTCGGCAACTACGCCATCAGACAGGCTACACTTGCCAACAGCAATTACGACATAAGCTATAAAAGCGCCGAACTGACCGTCACTCCCGCCATCCTGACGATCACTGCGAATGACGCCCGCAAAACCTATGACGGCAAGGCGTATAGTGGCGGCAACGGCGTTACTTATAGCGGCTTCGTCAATGGTGACGACGTATTGGTGCTTTCTGGCGCCCTTCATTACGGCGGTACTGCACAGAGTGCCGTGGAGGCCGGTCTGTACACGATCACCGTCGACGGGTATGGCGCCGAGAACTACCTCATCAACTACCGTGCGGGAACATTAACTGTCGGTTACACGCCTGTTGCAACATACGTGCCTCGGCCAGCCACGACCTTCCAGGCAATCACGCAGCAGACACTCGTACCGGTGTCGTTCGCCCAGCTGGTGCAGTACTCCGCCAATTCCGCAGCAGGCGATGATAGAGCCATGACCACCGAAAACCTGCAATTCTCAAATGCGGTCTGCTTCCTCGCCCCGAACTTCGCCACTTCCTGCTCCAGCAATTGATATTTGAGTAAGATCATGAATATTTTGAAGAAACGATTTTTCTTGGCAGGCGCAGTTCCAACGTTCGGTCTCGCTCTTGCAACGCCTATATCAGTGCTTGCGCAGACTGCCGGGCAGTTGACGCAGGAAAGCTATGCTCCGCCCGTCGTTCGCGCAGCGGAGCGAGGCCTTTCTCTGCCTGCATCGACCGGCGTCGATGCCCCGCAAGGGGCTGAGAAACTGAGCGTAACACCCTCGGGTCTCCTCGTGGAAGGCGGCTTGCCCGCACTCTCCAGGGAAACTTCCTCCATAGAGGCAACCTTGAAAAACAAACGCGTTACCGGTGCCGATCTTTTCGCCGCCGCTCGCGCGCTTGAGGAGGCCTACGCTCGTGCTGGTTACATTCTCGTGCGCGTCTTACTCCCGGCGCAGACGATCAAGAATGGTAAGCCTTTGCGTCTGGTCGTTACCCAAGGCACGGTGGAAGCAGTGGATACTTCCGCGCTACCGCCCGCACTCAGAGCGCGCATTGACAGCGTTCTAGCGCCGCTGGTCGGGCAGCCCAACCCCACCAAGGCCGACCTGGAGCGACGTATGCTTCTGGCGGGTGACACACCGGGCGTGGTCGTGAGATCCACTCTCAAAGCTGGCACGAAACCCGGCGCGACCATTGTGGTGGTGGACGGAAAATACGACGCGGTGACCACGACCGTGACGCTCGACAATGGCCTAGATGCAAATCTCGGCACCTATATGCTTGGCCTTGGCGCAGACTTCAACAGCGTTCTGGGTTTTGGCGAGGTCGGGTATCTGCGTCTCTCCGGCTATCCCGGCTTCAACGACTCGATCTTCGACAGCGACCCGCGTAATCGCCAGATCGTCGCCGGTGTGACGGTGCCGCTGGGTACGGACGGCGCTTGGCTCAACCTGGAAGGGGTCGACAGCCATACGCACCCGACCTCTGACCTTTCTTTCACGATGGTCGATCACTACCAGCGCTTCTCCACGAAGCTTGGCTATAACTGGGTGCGGTCCCGTGATTTCAATACCAGTTCAGTGGTCGCATTAGACGTGATGGAGGAAAAGCAGGACCTCGATCTTGGCGGCTCTCGCACTGCCTTTACCGAGGACAGACTGCGTGTTCTCCGCTTTACGCAAACGGGCGACGCTTTTTTGCCGTGGGGCGGTCAGCTAAACGCCAGCGTAACGGCTTCCTTTGGTCTCGATACGCTGGGTGCACGTAGCGCAACCAATGACCTACCACTGTCTCGTGATGGCGCTGATCCAGACTTTCGCAAACTGGAGGTATCCTTTGGCTATAGCAAGTCCATGATCAATGACCGGTTGAGAATGTCGCTAGCGGGCAAAGCGCAAACATCCTTTGGCGATGCGCTTGCTTCATCTGAACAATTCGGCCTCGGCGGCTTTGACTGGCTGTCCGGCTTTGATAGCGGCAAAATACAGGGGGACGCTGGAGGGGCGCTGCGCGGGGAACTGGCTTTCCCGCTCACCTTCAACCTGTCCAATAGTTGGGGCAGCGCGGCTGCTCCCTACGTTTTCGCCGCTGCTGGCTTAGTGCGGCTTGAAGTGCCCACTGCGCTAGAAGCGGACGTAATACGCGCAAGCTCTTTCGGCGCGGGTGTCCGCTTCGGTCTGTCCGAAAAGGCGACGCCGCATTCCGGCACTCTTTCTCTTGAATACGCTCATGGTGAAGCTTCAGATATTGACGATGACAATCGCTTCAATCTGAGATTCATCGCGCGCTTCTGATAACTGCTCCACAGGCTCTTTATTCATGACGATCATGCATTCCATATCCCGTTCCATTTTTATCCTTCTTATCTCCATCCTCTCTACCCTGCCCGCTTTCTCTCAGACGAATACAGCTCTCGGTGGAGGGCCAATGACAGCCGAACCTGCCAGCACGACCGCAAGCTATGGAAGCTGGGTGCTGCGTTGCGTTCAATCGCAGTCTCAGGATGGCGCGGCTTCCGATATCGCCAAAGCTGGAAGATCAGGCGCGCGGAGCTGCGAAGTTGTACAGACAGTGCAGATTCAGGGCCAACAGCAACCCATCGCGCAAATAGCCATCGGAAGATTGCCGGATCAGGAAGACTTGATCCTAACAGCGCTTCTGCCCGTCAACGTTTCCCTGCCCGGAAACGTGCATGTTTCTGGCAACGGAAAGATCGGCGTAGAGGAAAAAGGACGACTGGAACTTTCGTGGACCCGCTGCCTGGCGGGTAGTTGCGCTGCGCATGGAAAGCCTGATGCAGCGGTGCTCGCCTTATTCCGCGCGGGCACCGAAGGCCAGTTGCGCTTCGTCGATGGCGGCAGACAAACCGTAGCAATTCCGCTCTCCTGGCGCGGGCTAGATCAGGCCATGACCGCGCTGGAAAAAACCAAATAGGCGTTCTCGCGGGCTCAGTGGTCTCAGGGTGCTGGGCGCCGTCTTGTTGTCCGTGGCTGGTCGGTCGCGCGCTACCATGACATCCCAAAAAAGCTGATCGTCCTCCGCGATTCCGGCCAGGAAGGTCAGATTGCTGCGCCAGAAACAGCCTGTGCGGCAACGCTCACGCGGTGTTTGTCACTTTCGAGGCTCAAGGCGAGCTCAGCCCGGGATAGTGCCTCTGTCGAACGTCGGATAGCGTTGTCTCGAAAGCGGGGCGCGTTGAACTGCGCCAATATGCCGAAAACTTTCTGGAGACGAAGACCGACTTCGACAATGGCTGCGCCATAGCGAGCCATCGGTGTAAAAATATCATTGAGTCGTATGGCCGGGAGACAGACATTTGCACATGGGACGGCATCTTGGTGCGAGGTCTCGACGGGTTCGTCCCAGACTGCCAGTACGCGGAGCGTACGGCCAATGACATCGACCGCAGTATCGGGATCATTGGTCGCAGGGGACAGGGCACAGAACGCGATTTCAGCAAGGACCGAAGCGTCAAATCTCGGATCCTGGTCGACCGACCGCATATCTTCAACGGAAAAACATGTTCTGACCAAGGTCAGAACGTCTCGGATATTGCTCTCTCCGGCACAATCGATGGAACCCACGGGGGGCTTACGATCGATTAATTGCCCGGGATTTTTCTGAACAAAAATCTGAGCCTTCGCTGCCGGGTTTCACCCAGATTTAACCCGTATTTCCATTCCGCATTAGCCCAGCCACATTCGGGATAGTGAATTGTTTTTAGAACAATTTTATCCGGCGTAAGTGGATCACGGCGAAACGGGAAAATGGATCAGACTAACACGAACGCTAACAATTTGCTTTTCATGAGTTATAGCCACCTTCTATATAGCTCATGATTGTTGCCATAACTGAGTTATTGCAAGCCTGTTTATCACGCAGCACCACAATCGGCAGCGCTCCATTCAACAGGCAGCGATCGACAGGCAACCACTTGCCCTAAAAATATTTCGTGAACGCCAACACCTTATTTCCGCTCGCCCTCGGCCTTGGTTTCGACAGAAACGGAATGAGCATGACCAAACACGAACTTTCATCACGTCATTTTCAATGAAAGATCACCGAATTCTGCGAACTGCGTATCGCGCCGATTGCCCCCAAGCGGGTGCTGGGGAATATTCAGCCTTATCTGAACAACAGTCAGATCTGAAAAGCTCTGACAACAAAATTGGATAGGAATAGATGAGGAAACAGAATTTCTAAAAACGGCGACCGTCCGCATCACGCCCGAAATCCTGTCGCTGGTCGCCGAAATTGACGAATTCCTAGGTTCTCGGCCTGCGATCGGCCGGGTCGACGCTTTTATCTTGCTGCAGGCAGGAACTGCTCCTTTCCGGCTTGCGGATATCGGCCTTACGCTGCCTAATACGCGAAAATAATCTGTGCTTCAGACGCATTGTCCTACTCTAGCTAAGAAACACACCTTTTTGTCATGAACAGAAAGGTACCTTGATATGATCGCTCTTCACGCTGCTGAGCGGCGGGACCTGCGCTAAAGCCGCCTCGGTATAAATCACTTAGAATCGTCGGACGAAGAATAAAAAAATGGGCCTGCGGAAACCGCGGCCCATGAAGTGTGGAGATCTAAAACCTCCAGAGGGGAACAGCTGCTGCGACGGAACTGGGAGGTGACCGTCATCTGCATCAGCTGAAGGCGTTATGCCTGATTTTTGACCATCGGGAAAACATTTATTGTGCAACGCAGCTATGCAGCCGCCGCGAGGGTCTCGTCGTCCAGATCTGCCACCAGTCGAGCTTTGATTGCCCGCGGCTTCGGCATCGTGCATCTGGCGACGGAACCGTATATTGGTCGTCCTCGTAGGCGGCTCGGAGCCGTTTGAGCCGGGCAGTATTGGCCGCCAGCTTGGCCTCGCGCATGAGGCGCCCATTGCCGGAGGCGATGGCCTTCTCCATTGCGAACTGGTTGGCGGTGCCTTCCGATATCCATATCGCCGGTGGTTCGAGCAGATCCCCCAACGTCATGCCGACTCATATGACCGTCTCCGGCACCGCGCGCTATTTCGAGACCGAGGTTGCCGATATCATCAGCGAGCGGATACGAGAACACGCTATAGCCGCAGCGCAGACTGCACGTTGCACCGTCGATATAAACATCAGCCGCAATACGCCCCCCCCTCGTCAACGAACCGTCTGCCGTCGATGCCGCGCTGAGCGCTGCCAGGACAACGCTGGGTGATGGGAAGATATCTGACCAAAGAGCACAGTCTACGGGAGGCTAGGACTTCGCCTTCTTCAGCACCGACCGACCCGGAGCTTATTGCTGGCTGGGTGCAGGTGCCGGACCAGACGGTAAAATCCATGATGTCCATACCGATCGATTCGACTTCAACGATGAGACCCTGGGTTACGGTATGTCCTACTGGATCAATCTTGCACTTCAGGAACTGACAACCGCATAAACACCTTAAAGACCAGAGTCATATTTGAAGCGGCAGCTGATAGTAGTCTACCGCTTTGATATTGCTGACGCGGAGAGATCACTATCTCATACCTGTGTTGATCCATGAGCGGTTATTTTCCACTGACCATGACATCAGAGCCAGCCCTTCTGTACTGCAGTTCCAGCTCTTGAAAGGCATCGAACCCTCGACTTGGCAATTCCCATGCAGGGCGGCCGGCAATCCCTCGACGGTACCGCGACCACGATCTCGCGAATATCTTTGCACACACTGCGAGAATGATTGTCGAGCGGGCAAGGTTTTCAGCGAGACATGAGCATGACTAGAAATTGCCCATGTTGGCCATTTCCAAACGACCAATTTGCCAAGAAAACAGCGCTTCCCCCAGTGAGGTTGGCTGTCGCGCCCTGTATATATTGATCGAGATTGGAGATGTCTGATGTTGCCCTAGGGGTCCTCCGCGTCCATATAGTTCCAATGACGCATGATTCGAAAATATTCGTAGGTCTTCGATCCGCTCGCAAACGCTCGCCATCGGCCAGCCAAGCCACAGGCCCAAAATGCCAATGGGACGGGTGTGAAAAGAGCGGTACTCACCGCGCGCCGGTGGGATCGGGTGCAGAAGGTCTTTACCTCTTATTCTGCCTTGAGCATGTGACTGACTACAACAAGGGTTATAGTTTTACGACGCCACCCTCCAATGCCGACGTCGCCCGTTACCAGAAGGAAGCGACGACGGGTGCGCGCCCGACCTGGGGAACGAGGGTGAGCACGGCAACTGAAACTCCGCTGCCGTCTTCAGTTCGTTCAGGCTCGGCAAAAACGCTAAACGCTCGCAAAGCCGATCGGCAGGGGCAATCGCGGATCGGCGCCCAACAGAGAAAGCTCAAGGTACTGGAAGCCAAAGCTTTCGAAACACTCGGCCTTTCGTCCCAGTCGACATCCCAAGAAATCAAGAGCCGCTATAAGGAGAGGCTCAAAATGCACCATCCCGACGCCAATGACGGAGACCGCAATTCTGAGGATGCACTTCGAACATCGATCGAAGCGTATCGAATCCTTAAATTGAACGGTTTTTGCTAAAGCCTGTTTGAAAGGGGCTTAAGATCCCTGCCTTCAAGGGACCCGAGCCGCTGACCCGCTCCAACGCATAGATGAGATGATCCCTCGGGCCTCAATCCAAGCCACCATTTCTCAAATGCATTCAAGGAGCATCTCCTTCATTTGCCCAGCAGCTATGAGAAGCCACGTGCGTCGTTGCGCGACATCGCGCTTGGCAATGGGCTTCGGCACGGTTTGTATTTTTTGCTGTTCGACCGCAAAAGCGAAGACACCGAGATGGCCTGTTGGACAAACTTTGCCGTGAGGAGAATGGCCGTCATCGCCACTTAAACGGCCGAAAGGCACTGGGTTAGCAATCTATATCTTGCCACCATTCAACCGTGCGGCGCTTCTCTAATCGGCGGGGTGAGGTCAAGCGTCTTTCGTGTTTTTTCCTGGACGGGATGATGCATGATCATCGTCCGCAGTCTGCCCGGACCTGCCATTGATGGGGGTAGTGGACGGGCAGCTTATGGCTGCTGCAGATGATCGAGCAGCCAACTATTCATCGTCATCGGAATGTAATAGGGCTTTTATATAAGCGCTATTATGAAGCAAGAACCTGTTCTTCCCCGTAGCATCTTCTCCCCAGTCTCTGCTCTTTTGAGGGAGATAGACGATACCATCGCCGACCTATATCGGTCCCACGATGTCGCCGGTGTTCGACCGCGCTTTAGCATGGCCTTGATTGCCCTGGCCGACCATGGGCCAATGACAATCAAGGTCCTCGCGCAGGCTTGTAGGGTCACTCATGCAGCCATGAGCCAATCGGTAAAAGCGATGAACGAGGCGGCTCTCGTTGAGACTAATCCCGGTCAGGATGCCCGTAGCGTCCTCGTTGGGCTGACCAAAAAGGGGCACTCGGTGATTCCGTTCCTAATAGCGGAATGGAACGCAACGGAGGCCATGATCGCGGAACTGGAGGCCGAGCTACCTTATCCCTTGACCAAGGTCATCGAAGACATCCGCGTCAAGCTCGCAACCAGGTCTCTGCAAGAGCGGCTCGCTGGCCACATGGTGGAGCTACAGGGCAAATGATACGCGTCATCGATCTTAGTCCGTTGACCGGGAACCGGGCCTTTCGCCACCTATGGATGGGCACATCATTCCAAACGTTTGGCAATCAATTCACCGCCTTCGCCGTCCTTTATCAGATGTGGGAGCTGACTCGATCGCCGTTGATGACCGGAGCCGTAGGGCTGACGCTTGCCGTTCCTATGGTCATCTTCGGGCTTTGGGGCGGTGTGCTGGCCGACACTCGGGAACGACGCGCACTGATCCTGCTGTCGAACTTTGGTTCGGTCATCTTCGCGTTGGCACTGCTGGGCCAGGCCGCTGCCAACTGGGCCTCCCCTCAACTCCTTCTTGCCCTTGCTGCAGGCCAAGCGGCGTGTACCGCCATTGGGCAGCCTGCTCGGAAGGCGTTGATCCCCTTTATTCTGCCAGCGGAAAAGGTTGCGGCTGGTATCGCTGTTTCCCAGGGCAGTTTCCAATTTGCGATGCTCGGCGGCCCGGCCCTTGCCGGCCTGATTGCCGGTACTTTGGGAATAGCCGGGTGCTACGCCGCACAAGCCATCGCATTCGGACTTGCATTTCTTGGTCTTTGGAGGCTGCCCGCGATACCGCCGCTGCAAACTAAGGAAGGTATGGGAAAGCGCCTTGCGGCGGGTTTCCTCGCTATCAGCGAGAACTCGGCGCTGCGGGGCACGTTGTTAGCCGATTTGGCGGCGACCGCGCTGGCAATGCCGATCGCTCTCTTTCCGGCTCTGAACCAGGATCGCTTTGGTGGCACGCCTGAAACGCTTGGCCTGTTTCTGTCCGCCATTGCGGTAGGCGGCATAGTGGCCACAGCTTTCTCTGGTGGTATTACACGCTATGACCGGCAAGGCACGGTTCAGCTCTATGCCATTGCCCTGTGGGGGATGGCACTAATCGTGGCTGGCCTCGCTAGCTCGGGTTGGGTGACCCTTGCTTGCCTTACCGTTGCCGGGGCCGCCGATACGGTCGCAGTTGTGGCACGGGCGGCGATCGTTCAGCTTTCATGTTCGCCAGATGTTCGAGGGCGGGTATTGGCAGCAGAGCAGATCGCTGGCACCGCCGCGCCGCAGGTCGGAAACTTCCGATCGGGTTCTATGGCCGCGATCATGCCGCCGGGCCTATCTCTTGCGCTTGGTGGACTGCTTTGCGTTGTGTCGGTGGTTGCGATAGCAAAATCTCACCCAAAGCTGATGAGCTTTCGCTCAGATGATTCAGCCTGACCCACTGCCTATGGCCGGTTTCGGGAGTTAAAATCAACTGAGCGAATGGCGGGAATGGGGGTCGAAACACGTCTTGCATCAAAGCACGGCCTACATTCGTTTTAGCGCTTGTCAGCCGAAAGCTGTCCGTCGCAAAGACGCAGTTCTGAGCCCTGCTTGTCTAGCGTCATCGTCTATTCGCGGCCCGCGCTTCTCTCCGGGATCGGCACTCGGCCCTCCCATGATGGGGTCCAGTAGATGATGTGGCCCAATCTATGCTGCATCCTGATGACGGATCATCGGTATAAGCGACGCCGCGAACTCACATCACCATCGTCCGCGAAGGACGTCTTCCGCTGCTATGCGGAACCTTGAATTCGAACCTTTCGATTGCCTCTGTGGCTGACTGTCATGCCGCTACGGTTGAAACAGTGTCCTCCCTCGTCCAGCGAAACTCTGTGCCATCCACCCACATGCGATGCATGACGACAGCGAGACGGCGGGCCAGTGCCACTTTGGCCTTCTTGCTGCCATGCCGCTTGGCAATGTTCATGGCCCATGCCTTCAGCCAGCACCATTTTACCACTCGCGTCATCATCGACTGGGCGGCCTCATACAGCAGTCGCCGCATCATGGCGTCCCCGCGTAGAGAGACGTGGCCGACCCTGCTCATTTCGCCGGACTGTTTCAGCACGGGCGTAAGACCCAATATCGCTCCGACTGATCGGGAATGACGAAACCTGCTGGGAATATCGATCGTCGAGACATAGGCGAGCGAGACAATCGGTCCAACGCCAGGCACCGTCATCAATCGTCTGCAAACCTCATCCTGCCTCGCTTCGGCCAGAACCCGCTTCTCTAGCTTGGCAAGCCCTTCTCGCAACTTGCGTCGTCCGGCTAGCAGTGGCTCCATGATTTCCGCTAGGTCAGCGTCGTGTTCGACGAGTTCAAGTATCCTTCTCTCAAACGTGCCGCCCGAGGCTTGACCGACCTTCAGTCCGAAGTTGCGCAAGAGCCCGCGCATCTCGTTTTCCAAATCGATCGCCTTTTCCTGCAGCAACGATCGGGCGGTTAGCAAGGCGCGGCGCTTCTGGCTGGTGAGCGTCTTCACATGCACATCCTTGAACAGGCCGACCCGCATCATCTGGGCAATACCGCGCGCGTCGTTCCTGTCGCTTTTGTTCTGCTGAAGGGCGTCAAGGAAAGCTTTGGTGTGCCGCGTCTCAATGCAGAGCACCGGGAGGCCGGCTTTTGCCAGCCCTTCAAACAGCCACTGCGATAACGGTCCTGCCTCAACGCCCACCCTCTCCAAGCTGAGTGCAGGATCGGTCAAGATGGCAACGAGGTCATCAGGGTGGGAGACCACCTTGCGTTCCCGGCATAGCTTTCCGTTTTCATCGACGATACAGACGCTCGTCTCTTTGATCGAGACATCGAGGCCGGCATAGTGTTTCATGGCTGCGCTCCTCTGCATGATGGTTGTGCCTGGTTTCCGACAGGCCACTTGTATCATCGGCAGTGCGGTGCGGCTCCTTCTTCCGGGCGGATTGGATGGGGCACGTAGCCGATTAGCCCATCTATGTTATCCGCAACACTGTTGCTCGACATGTCGGACATGCCCCCGCCCTTGGATTGCAGGGGCATGCCGTCGGGTTCATCAGTCTGTCAGGTGTGCGTAATTTTGGTACCGAGTACTTTCAGGCACTCGCGCATGAAAGCGGCCAATCCCGTCCAGCCTTTCGCAGAAACCATATTGCCGTCGACATAGGCCTCCGTGGGCTTCACGTCGATATAGATGCCGCCGACAGCGGTAACTTCGGGCTCGCAGGCGCCCAGCCCGGCGACCTTCCTGCCCTTCAGCACGCCGGGCACGGCCATCAGTATCTGTACGCCGTGGCAGATCGTGAAGATCGGCTTTCCGGTTTCGTGGAAATGGCGCACCATGTCCTGCACGCGCTTGTCGGTGCGGATGTATTCCGGGCCACGGCCGCCCGCAGCGTACACGGCGTCATATTCCTCTACCTGCACCTCTGAGAAGGTCTTGTTGATATCGGCATAGTGGCCGAGCTTTTCGGTATAGGTCTGGTCGCCTTCGAAATCGTGCAGCGAGGTCTTGATACGATCGCCGGCCTTCTTGTCCGGGCACACGACGTGCACCGTATGGCCGACAGCCTCCATCCCCTGCTGGTAGACGTAGATTTCATATTCCTCGGTGAATTCACCGGTCAGCATGAGGATTTTCTTGCCGCTCATGTCGTGTCTCCTTTTATCATGGGTGTTGTGGTGTGCCCGGCTGGAGCCGGGCCCGGTGTGCGATCAGAATGGCGATGCGGGGAAATAGAACTGGTCCGCATTCTCCGGCGTGATGAGCGGCGCGCCGAGCAGGAAGGAGCCGCGTACCGGCGCCTGCCCCGCGAACTGGGCAGCCGTCATGTAGATGGCCGACTTGATCATCGACGGCGGATAGGGTGTGGAGATCGGCGTGCGCGCGTTTTTCTCCTTCACCATCTCGATAACCTGTTTCATTCCGTTGCCGCCCAGCGCATACTTGATGTCCTTGCGGCCGGCATTGTCGACAGCCTCAAGCACGCCGAGAAGCATGTCGTCGTCATTAGCCCAGACCGCATCAATCTTTGGATGTTTTGCCAAATAATCCTGCATCAGCTTGAAGGCTTCATCCTGGTTCCAGTTGGCGTACTGGATGTCGAGTATCTTGATGTTTGACTTGGCGATGACATCCGAGAAGCCTTTAATTCGCTCGTCGTCGATAACCGTCGGGATGCCCCGCAGCACAACGATCTGTCCTTCGCCGCCCAGCTTGTCGACGAGCCAGTGCGCGGTGTTGGCGCCAACGGCGACATTGTCGCCCGCGACATAGAGATCCTGCACGCTTGGATCGGTAAGGCCACGGTCAACCACGGAAATGAAGGTGCCTTTCTGTTTGATCTGCTCGACCGGGCCGGTCAGCTCCTCAGAGGTGAAGGGCAGGATTACGAGCGCATCGAGCTTGCGGCTGGCCGAGAGATCCTCAAGCGCCGAGACTTGGGCGGTTGCCGAGGCCGCCGTCGACAGCACCACGTCGATATTTGGGAACGCGGCTTCGATTTCCTTTTCGGCCTGCTCTGCATGGTAGACGACTCCCCCCGTCCACCCATGCGTCGCGGCAGGGATCGACACGGCGATCGTCACCTTCTTGTCTTCGGCCTGAACGCTGCCGAGCGGCAGGACAAGGGCCAATGCGGCTGTCGATAACAACAGTCCGGCTTTCTGGATAATAGACTTCATTTTCTCCTCCTTTTGAAGTCAGTGCTGTTTTCAGCGGTTGGCAGTAAAGCGGTGCGCCAGCATGGCGATGATGATGATCGCACCCTGTACGGCGGCGACGAGGTATTCCGAGACCATGTCCGAGAGGACCATGACGTTGGCGATGACCTCAAGAATGAGTGCGCCGGCCACCGTACCGCCGATGCGCCCGCGTCCGCCGCGAAGAAGGGTGCCACCGATCACGACAGCGGTGATGACCTGCAGTTCCCACAGCTGTCCGGTCGTCGGCGTTGCCGCGCCGAGACGCGGCACGTAACAGATGGCCGCAATGGCCACGCAGATGCCTTGAATGACATAGGCGCCGGTGCGAACGGCCGCGACATTGACCCCGGAAAAGCGGGCGACTTCGACATTGGACCCGGCCGATGTCAGGCGGCGGCCATACTTGGTTTTATAAAGCAGGAACGCGCCGATCATCACGACGACGAAGGTAATGAGCACCGGATAGGGAATGCCGAAAATGCTGCCGAAATAGACAGGTCGGTAGGCATCGCGCAGGCTTCGGTCGATGGGCAGCGAACCGCCATTCGTCATGAAGGTGATGAACGCCCGGAAAATCCCCATCGTGCCAAGCGTCACGATGAAGGGCTCGATGCGCCCCACCGTCACGATCAGGCCGTTAAACAGCCCGCAGAAAGCGCCGACCACCAGCGCCACGCCAGCTCCCATCGGGATGGCCCAGCCGCCGAAAGATGGGGCAAGATGGTTCATCACCATGATCATGATGCCGGTAACGAACGCCATCATCGAGCCGACCGACAGGTCGAGCCCACCCGACGAGATCACGAAGGTCGCTCCCACGGCAATGATGGCGACGAAGGCGCTGCGTGTGACCACGTTGATCAGGTTGGCCGACGCCACGAAATTGGAATTGACCAGGGCGCCGATGAGGACGATGACGGCAAGTGCAATGAAGGGTGCGAGATCCGCCCAGCGGATGCGGCTACCCTCGTCAACGGGTATGATTGTTGTTGTTGCTGTCGCTGCGGTCATGTTCGTCCTCCCCGACGACGTCGCGTCCACCGACAGTTGCGGCGTAGACGACATTTTCCTCATTGATTTCATCGCCGAAAAGTTCGGCGACGATCCTCCCTGCCCGCATCACGAGAACACGGTCGGCAAGCCCCACCAGCTCCGACATTTCCGACGAGATGACGATGCAGGCCTTGCCCGCCCGCACCATGGCGTCGATGAATTCGTAGATCTGGCTCTTGTTGCCAATGTCGATGCCACGCGTCGGTTCATCGATGATCACCACCGAAGGATCGGTGAGCATGACCTTGGCAAGCAGCAGCTTCTGCTGGTTGCCTCCTGAAAGTTTTCCCGCCTCCAGCCGTAGCGAACGGACGCGGATATCGTAATCCGTCACGGCCTCCTCAAGCCGTGAGCGCTCGCCCCGTCTGTCGAGAACCGCGCGCGGATTGACCGTGTCCAGCGCCTGAAGCGTCAGGTTGGGACCAAGCTTCTCCTCCAGAAGCAGGCCCTTTCCCTTTCGATCCTCGGTCAGATAGACAAGGCCGGCCTCCATCATCGTGCGGACCGACCGGTGTTTGATCTCCTGGCCGTTGAGAGTGACGCTGCCCGTCCGTGACGGGCGAAGACCCATCAGCCCCTCGATCAGTTCGGTGCGTCCAGCACCGATCATGCCGCCGATGCCGAGCACCTCCCCCGGCCGGACGCTGAAGCTCGCATTTTCTGCGCGATGGTCGACCGTCAGATCGGTGACCGAGAGAATGGGCGCGCCTTCGGCAGGCGGGCGTTTGTGGGGATAAAGCATCTCCAGTTCCCGCCCGACCATAAGTTCGGCCATTTCACGCTGGCTGAGACCGGCGGCCGGCCAGGTGCCTATCATGCAGCCATCACGCAGCACGGTGATGCGGTCGGCAAGCGCCTGCACCTCGTCGAGGCGATGGGATATATAGAGAACCGCCACACCGTGATCACGCAGCCGCCTGACGATGTCGAGCAGGGCCGCCACCTCGTCATTGGCCAGAACCGCTGTCGGCTCGTCCAGAATGACGACCTTGCGGTCGTCAAGAAGCGCGCGTGCAATCTGCACAAGCTGGCGCTGGGCAAGCGGCAATTCACTGACACGGTCACGCGGGCGCGCCGTCGAACCGACCCTTTCCAGCAACTGGGCGGTGCGGCGGTTCATCGCCTGGTCGTCAACCATCGGGCCACGGCCGACTTCACGCCCCAGAAACAGGTTTTCTGCAACCGTAAGGTCCGCGGCGAGCAGAATTTCCTGATGCACCAGCACGATACCGGCATTTTCCGCCTCCACCGCGTTTCGAAATTCGACCGGTTGGCCGTCCATGAACAGCCGACCTTGCGTCGGCGCGACATGACCAGACAGAAGCTTCATCAGCGTCGACTTGCCGGCGCCGTTTTCACCGATGATGGCGTGAACCTCTCCAGCGCGGACATCGAGCGTCAGGTCCGACAGGACGGTGATTGGACCATAAGCTTTACAAAGCCCATCGGCCCGAAGGGTTGCGACCGCCGAACTTTCCGGCGATGCCAAGGGTTGGGGTGACAGGACCGCGTTCATTCGAAAGCCGAAAGCAACCGGTCGCGTGAACGTTCGATATGGATGCGCATGGCGTCGACCGCCGCCTGCGGATCACCCGACCGAAAGGCCGCAAGCAAATTCTCGTGCTCCTCGAGTGCCTCCTGCGTCACCCGTGTGTGAAACATCAGCCGGAAAATATGCAGATGGACATGCTGGTTCGACAGCGTGCTGCGGATAACGTCATTTCCGGCAATCTTGAGAATCGCGTCGTGGAAATGTGCATCCGCGCGGGCAAACCGCGAGTATCGCGTGTTGCGATCGACGGGCGTCTCGCCATTACCCATATCCGCAGCCGAGTTTTCAAGCTGACGCAGTGCCTCGGGGGTCATGTTGAGCGTTGCGAGCCTTGCGGCTTCCGGCTCGACCAGCAGACGGAAGGCATAGAGATCTACGAACTGCTTTTTCGTCCATTGCGGAGCTGCGCTGTAGCCGACCAGATGCTCCTTACGCACAAGCCCCTCGCGCTCGAGACGGCTCAGGGCCTCGCGGATCGGTGTTTGGGAGACGCCGATTTCGCGTGCCAGGACATCAATCGGAATACGCGCGCCGGGCGCTATCTCAAGGGACATCAGCCGATGGTAGATATTGTCGTAAACGCCATCGACCACGCTGCTCGGGCGAATGCTCGCTCTCGCTTCCCGTTCCGCCGTAAAAGCCACTTTCACTCTCCAATTGCTTCTTGACACGTCGGCATTTGTTACAAATAAGATATCGTATGTCAAATACAATATCGTATATGATCTGATATAGGATTTCGAAATGAAGCAGCAACCGGAACGACTCCGGCATCTGGCGACGGCCCTGCTCGAAGGTCGGGGCGTCCCGTCCGACAATGCCCGCCTCCAGGCCGACGTGCTTCTGGAGGCCGAACTGCGCGGGCTACCTTCGCATGGCCTGCAGCGGCTGCCGCTCATCCTTTCCCGGCTGGACAAGGGAATTTCCGACGCCAGAGCATGCGGAACCGGAACATGGAGCCGGAGATCATTTCTCAGCGTCGACGGCGAATGTGGTCTCGGACCTGTGGTGGTCATGCATGCGATGCAGACCATGCGAAGTGTACTGAGCAAGACAGGGATCGCTGTCGCTGCGATCCATAACGCCAACCATATCGGCATGCTCGCCTATTATGCGGAGGCCGTCGCAAGGGAAGGCCTGATCGGCATCGTCATGTCGACCAGCGAGGCGCTCGTGCATCCGTTCGGCGGAACACAAGCGATGCTCGGCACCAACCCCATCGCCATCGGCATTCCCTGCGGTGAGCGACCTTTCGTGCTCGATCTTGCAACCAGCGTCGTTTCCATGGGCAAGATCCACAATCACACAATGCGCGGAATGCCTATCCCGTCTGGCTGGGCCGTGGATGCGGAAGGCCGCCCAACGACCGACCCACAGGCGGCAAAGGCCGGGGCGATTGCGCCCTTCGGCGGCGCGAAAGGATACGGGCTGGGTCTTGCTATTGAACTTCTCGTCGCAGCGCTTGCCGGTTCGGATCTCGCGCCCGATGTACATGGCACGCTCGACGATACCCATCTGGCCACCAAGGGCGACCTTCTCATTCTCATCGACGCGGCAGCGGGAAATGGCAGTGTCCAGTCGCTTGCGACCTATTTGGATCGTCTGCGCCTGTCCCGCCCGACCAACCCTGCAAACCCGGTCGCAATTCCGGGTGATGGCGCGCGTCAGCGCCGCGCCGAGACTGAAAACACGGGAATAGAGCTGCCGCAGCCGCTTTTAGATCAGCTTATGGCGCTTAAGGCCGCCTGAATTATCGGAGGAGACACGGAATGAACCTTTTCGGCACATTGAGAGCGCCGCGCGAACTGCTTTTCGGCGCCGGGCAGCGACATGCACTCGGCAGCATCGCCGCCAGGTTCGGCAAGCGCGCGCTGATCGTCACGGATATACGACTTGCGGAAGATGCCGACTTTCTCACACTCGTCCGTCAACTTGACGACGTCGGCCTCGCCGTCATGGTCGATAGCTCCACCCTTCCCGACGTTCCCGTCGATTCCGCTGCAAACAGCGCCGAGCGCGCTCGCATTTTTTCGCCGGACCTGGTCATAGGTATAGGCGGCGGTTCGTGTCTGGACATGGCCAAATGCCTGGCTCTGCTTCTCAGCCACGGTGGCAGGCCGCAGGACTATTACGGCGAGCATAGAGTGCCGGGGGCCGTAATGCCGTTGATCACCATTCCAACCACCGCCGGTACCGGATCGGAGGTAACGCCCGTCGCCGTGCTTTCCGATGTCGAGCGCAGCCTGAAGGTCGGCATCTCCAGCCCCTATCTGATCCCGACTGTCTCGATCTGCGATCCGGAACTCACCCTCTCCTGCCCGCCCGGCCTGACGGCAATTGCCGGGGCCGATGCGCTGACCCATGCGATCGAGGCCTTCACAGCGATCCGGCGCGACCCCGTTCCGGGTATTGCCCAGCAGCGCGTCTTCGTCGGCAAGAATGAGATATCCGATCATTTCGCACTCAGCGCCATCACCCTGCTGTGGCAGGGGCTGGAAGCGGCCTGCAAAAACGGCGCGGACCGCGTCGCGCGTGAAAAGGTGATGCTGGGCGCAACGCTTGCGGGGCTTGCCTTCGGGGTAGCGGGAACCGCCGCCGCCCATGCCATCCAGTATCCGGTCGGCGCCCTCACCCACACAGCCCATGGTCTCGGCGTTGCCTGCCTTATGCCCTATGTGATGACCTGGAACGAGCCGGTCATCGGGCGCGAACTCGCGCAGATTGCCGACGCGGCCGGGCTGGCCTGCCCCGAGGACGTTATTCCCGCCGTCGTTACGCTTTTCGAGCGGATCGGCATTCCCGCGACTTTGCGCGATCTCGGCCTTGCTGAAGACAGGATCGACTGGGTAGCCGAGCAAAGTTGCGGCATAACGCGCCTCATTCAAAACAATCCCCGCCCTTTGAACCCGCAAGAAATGCGCACCCTCGTTGCCGCCGCCTATCATGGTGACCGGTCACGCCTGAACTGAGTTGAAAAGGATTTCCCGCCATGACGTTCCACAACAAAATCACCGGTTATGCCGATCCTGCCCTCCACGCCGAGGGCCTTTATATCGGTGGCAAATGGCACAAGGGCGACGGCATTGCCGTGATGGATCCCTCGACGGGGAGCAAGCTTGCAGAGGTTGCTGACGCCTCTGTCGAAGACGCGATGCGCGCCGTCGATGCCGCGCAGGCAGCCTCCGCCGGATGGCGTGCCACCTCTGCCCGGCAACGCGCCGAAATCCTGCGTCGCTGGTTCCAATTGATGACCCAGCACGAGGAAGAGCTCGCCACGCTTATCGCGCTGGAAAATGGCAAGGCGCTGCCCGATGCACGCGGCGAAGTGGCCTATGCCGCCGAATTTTTCCGCTGGTATGCGGAAGAGGCAACGCGCATCCCCGGCGAATTCCGCCACACCCCTTCCGGTTCGCATCGCATCCTCGTCGACCACGAGCCGATTGGCATCGCGGTGCTGATCACGCCGTGGAATTTCCCGGCGGCGATGGCGGCCCGCAAGATCGGTCCGGCCCTTGCCGCCGGCTGCACGGTGATCCTGAAGCCCGCCTCCGAAACACCGCTGACGGCCTATGCCATGGCGCGGCTTGGCGAGGAGGCAGGCGTGCCGGCGGGCGTCGTCAACGTACTGACTACGAGCAATCCAAGCGGGGTGACGAATGCCATGCTCGCCGATCCGCGCGTTCGCAAACTATCCTTCACGGGCTCTACCGGTGTCGGCCGAATACTTCTTGCACAGGCCGCAAATTCGGTCGTCAGCTGCTCGATGGAACTCGGTGGAAACGCGCCCTTCATCGTCTTCGATGACGCTGATCTGGAGGCTGCACTCGATGGCGCGATGATAGCCAAGATGCGCAATGCCGGGGAAGCCTGCACCGCCGCCAACCGTTTCTATGTCCAGTCCGGCATTCACGACGCTTTCGTCGCCGGGTTGACGGCCCGCATGGCTGCGCTCAGGATCGGCCCCGGCTACGATCCAGAAACGCAATGCGGTCCGATGATCACGACGAATGCCGTTCGCAAGATTGATCGCCTCGTCTCCGAAGCGGTGGCTGCGGGCGCTCGCCTGACAACGGGTGGTAAGCCGCTTATGGAAAACGGCTATTTCTATCCGCCAACGGTGCTCGAAAACGTGCCGGTGGATGCGTCCATCGCCCGCGAAGAGATCTTCGGCCCGGTCGCGCCCGTCTACAGGTTCGAAACCGACGACGAGGCGGTTCACCTTGCCAACGACACGGAGTACGGTCTGGCTGCCTATATCTATTCCGGCGACCTGAAGCGTGCGCTCAAGGTCGGCAAGCGCCTCGAAACCGGCATGCTCGGTATCAACAGGGGTCTGATGTCGGACCCGGCAGCACCCTTCGGTGGCGTCAAGCAGAGCGGCCTCGGCCGCGAAGGCGGCGTCACCGGTATCCTGGAATTCATGGAGGCGAAATATTACGCTGTTGAGTACTGACGGGGGAACAGGATGACGTCACAGGACCTATACAGGATTCGGGATTTCGTGCAGGATTTCGACGCGATCGCCGCCGAATTCGCCACTCGTAGCCGTGCAGTTTCGGCGCGCGCGAATGTGTTGGCCGATCTGCGCTACGGCGCGCGGCCGCGGGAGGTTTTGGACGTCATCCTGCCGAAACGCCCGAAGACCGGTGCGCCGCTACATGTCTTTGTCCATGGCGGATACTGGCGCTCCGGCGAGAAGGAGAACTACCGCTTCGTCGCTGCTCCAGTTCTGGCCGCTGGCGGCGTCGCGGCACTCGTTGAATACGACCTCATGCCCGGCGAGCGGCTTGATGTGCTGGTTGGCCAGGTGCGAAGGTCCGTGCTCTGGCTCCAGGAGCATGCCTTGGACTTCGGTGCGAAGCCCGATCGAATGACCGTAAGCGGCCATTCGGCTGGCGCTCATCTTGCCTCCTTCCTGGCCTCCATCGGCCCGGCGGAAACAAATGTTCCATTATTGCCCGAGTTGAAGGGACTTCTGCTTCTCAGCGGCATTTACGACCTCTCAGGGATACCCGACAGCTTCCTTCGAGATGAGGCCGAGATGACTGAGGGAGAGGCCGAGGCCTGGTCGCCGCTCGGAGCGACCCAGCTCGATTGTCCCATGCGGATCATTGCGGTCGGATCTGATGAAACGGCGCCTTTCCACGCTCAGGCCACGGACATGCAGGCGATGCTGGAGAGAATGGGACAGGCCGCGGGCATACTGAATGTTCCAGATCGCAACCATATGAGCGTCGTACTTGACCTCGGCAATCCGGATTCGGCGCTCGGCGGTCGTCTCGCCCGGATGGTGTCGGAGTCATAGACTGATGGGATCCGCTGCAGGGGCCGCACCCTGTGACGGCGTCCTTGACGGCATTACCCTTTGCGAGAATGTGGACAAGACGCAGTTCTGACCGCAGAACAACGATCGATACTGCATCTCATTATGTCATGGGACGGACAGGACAGCTTGCCTCCGCATTGGTGAGAGCAGGGATGAGTTCCTGTCTTGCAATTACGAGATTTGCGTTTTCCTGAGGGCATGGATACTGGCGCCAATATCGAAACTGGCCACGTTCCAGGCACCATGCCCTGGCTGATCGGCGAGCGGTTACCCCTATTCTGTCCCTCAGGACGGGTAGGCTCCATTAGTTTTGGTGGAGCGCGCGTTGATGCTTCCCCGCAAGGGCGCCCAGCCTGTCGGTGGTTGGGACTTCGGCTTTTGTCTCGGCACGCCGGGTGCTTGAGGGCCAACTCTCGGTTCCCGATCACGAGCATTAAACCAAACCATCACGTCACGGTATCAGCTAAGTCTATTATAGCTCCTTAGGAGACTCAGATCCTCAACACCTTAGCTCTAACTGCTGCTCGACCTCATCCGCTGGCGCGCGCACCTAGGCTGCAGCGCGCGGGCTGGTGGCGGCAGCGAGCAAGGTCGCTGATCATTTATCCAGAAAGATGGCTTTCTTTCATCCTTAGCGTTACAACGACGCCGCCCTCTACCCAGTTATAGTCGATTGATCCACCGAGTTGTCCAGAGACTGTCCTGTGCAACATCTTACTGCCGTAACCGTCTGACGATCTGGGCGACTGGGCAGGGTCGCCTCCGTGTTCGCTCCAGACGATCTCGACCTCGTCTTCGATTATAGAACCGGATATGTCGAGCAATCCCGCCTTATTCGACAAGGCACCATATTTGAGCGAATTCGTTGCCAACTCGTGTATCACGAGTGCCAGGCTGGTTGCGGCCTTTTCTCCTAATCCCATGCGCGGCACAGCAACGCGGATGCGACCTGCAAAAGCTCCGACGTCGTCGTAAGGGGCAAGCAGCACAGCAAAGAGGTCACCGAGCAATGCAGATCTCCCCTGGCCATCGGGGAGCGGGCGCACCAGTTCGTGGGCCCTGCCAAGGGCCGTCAGTCGCTCGGTCAACTGCTTTGCCATTTCCTCTTTTGTCTCGGTCGTCCGCGAGGTGATATTTGTTAATCCAGAAGCCAGAGCCAGAATATTCTTGACGCGATGGCTCATCTCGCCGGCAAGGAGTTCATGCCCTTCCTCCGCCTGCTTGCGGCCCGTGACGTCAAGAAAGATGCCTGTCATTTTTTCGGTTGCAGCGTCTCCCTCGTTGCCCTGGCCTCGAGCGGAAATCCAACGAACGTCGGAGGCGTTCGTGAGAATGCGGAAATCAATTTCAAACGGGCCGTCGATGGCGCGGGCTGCGACGAACGCCGCCCTGACGCGGTCTCGGTCAGCGGGATGCACCTTGGCGGAAAGATGCTCGAAAGTGAGGTCTACCTCGCCGCAAATGTCCCAGAGTTCGTAAGCCTTGGCATCCATCACAAACGTGTCGTCATCGACGATCCAGGCCCAGAGCGCGACCCCGGCCGACTGGATAGCACGCCTGAGCTCCGCTGTACTCCATTCAGGTTGTGATGTGCCGTTGATCAATTTCAAATGTCTCCCACCCCATACAAAAGCTGGCGTCGATCTAGAACTAGCTGGCCAGCGAAGCGTTATTAATGTTCTACGTAGGATGTGCTTTATTGGGATGGAAGTGGAATGGCATTAATTTCGGACCGGTATCGGGACATATTTGTTGGCGATGGAGAGATGGCGCAGATGATGCGGCGCCATGATTGGGGGGATAGTACACTTGGTTGTCCGGACGAGTGGCCCGAAGCGCTGAAGGTCGCAATTCGGCTGTTGCTCACCTCAAAATTTGAAATGTGGCTCGGCTGGGGTCCAGACATCGCCTTTTTCTATAACGACGCCTATAGGCCGACCTTGGGAAATAAGCACCCCAACGCGCTTGCTGTGCCGACAAAGATTTTATGGTCTGAAATCTGGAATGATATCAAAGGGCGCTTGGAAACCGTTTATTCAAGCGGAGAGGCAACCTGGGACCGCGCGCTGCTCTTGCTTCTCGAACGCGACGGGTATCCGGAAGAAACGTATCATACCTTCTCTTACAGTCCGCTGATCGGAGACAGTGGCAAGGTCGAAGGCGTCTTCTGCGCGGTCACGGAAGAAACCGAGCGGGTCATCAGTGAACGCCGCCTGGCAACCATGCGCACCCTGGCGTCTGGCCTTGCCGTGGCCGACACCGAGGTCGAAGTCTTCAACGCTTCACGCAAAGCGCTTAACGACAACCCTCAGGATCTTCCCTTCTGCGCACTTTACGTTTTTGACGAGAACGGCAATGCGATGCGCCGGTGGGTTTGCGGCACAGCTGAAGACGACACTTTATTGCCGGTAACAATAAACCGTGGTGTGGGTATCTGGAACCTTGAACGCGCCTGGCAAGAACAGGCCATGGATCTGATAAAGTTGTCGGCCACAGACGTCATCCCGTCGGGGCCCTGGCAAAGAGCGCCATCTCAGGCTGCGGTCATTCCTTTGGTCGGACAAGCCAGCGACCAACCCAAGGGGGTAATGATCACCGGGCTCAATCCGCATCGGGCGGTCAGCGACGATTACCTGGATTTCCTTAAATTGATTGCCGGCCAGATCACCTCGCGCTTGGCGAGCGCCGAAGCGTTCGAAACAGAACGTCGACGGGCAGCGGCGCTTGCAGAGGCTGCTGAGATCCGGGAAAAAGCAGCGTTGGCACTCGAGCAGCTCAATCGTCAACTCTCCTCAGAAGTGGAACTTCGGACCGCGGAGCGGGATCGGATGCGCGCCCTGTTCCAGCAAGCCCCAAGTTTCATGTGCATCCTCAGCGGGCCTGAACACACGTTCGAGCTGGTCAACGATGCCTATAATCAACTTGTCGGGCATCGCGAGCTCCTTGGCCTCAGTGTCAGAGAGGCGCTGCCTGAGATTGCCGGGCAAGGTTTCTTCGAATTGCTCGACGGTGTTTTTCGATCGGGCACGCCGTATATAGGTCGTTATGTGCCTGTTTTCCTTGAACGGGATGGCAAGGAGCAGCCGGATCAGCGCTTCGCACATCTGATCTACCAGCCAATTTTTGATCTTAACGGATCAGTGACGGGGATCTTCGTTGACGGCTTCGATGTTACGGACCAAAAGCGTGCTGAGGATCAGCTTCAGAGCCTTAACCACACCCTTGAGGAAAAAGTCGAGCAGCGCACTCTTGAACTGAGAACTGCGCTTCTGAAGCTTGAGAAAGAAACTGTCGAGCGCGAAACCGCACAGATCGCGTTGAGGCAGGCGCAAAAGATGGAAGCGCTGGGTAACCTCACAGGCGGCGTGGCGCATGACTTCAACAATCTTCTCCAGGTCGTGAGCGGCAACCTGCAGCTTCTCTCCAACGATATCGACGGCAACAGGCGGGCAGAACAACGCCTGAATAATGCCCTGGCCGGCGTTGCCCGCGGCGCAAAGCTTGCATCGCAGCTTTTGGCCTTCGGTCGCCGTCAGCCGCTCGAGCCCAAAGTCGTCAATGTTCGAAAACTCATCCAGAATATGGACGATATGCTGCGCCGGGCACTGGGCGAAGAGATAGAACTCGAAACCGTTGTCTCCGGCGGGTTATGGAATACGCTGATCGATCCGAGTCAGCTGGAGAACGCCATCCTTAACCTGGCAATCAATTCGAGGGACGCGATGGAAGGCCGCGGACGATTGACAATCGAGACCGGAAATGCGGTTCTCGACGACAATTACGCCCGTTCGCACGACGATGTCCGTCCCGGGCAATATGTACTCGTTGCAGTGACCGATACGGGGTCAGGAATATCGCCGGATATCATCGAACATGTCCTGGAACCGTTCTTCAGCACGAAAACGGACGGGAAGGGAAGCGGCCTCGGTTTGTCGATGGTTTACGGCTTTCTTAAGCAGTCCGGAGGCCACCTCAAAATCTACAGCGAGGTCGGGCATGGGACGACCATGAAACTCTATATGCCGCGCACGGTGCAGGTCGAAGACAGCCTGAGTGATACAGAGACCATTGCGGTGACGGGTGGCACGGAAACTGTTCTCGTGGTGGAAGACGATGACGGCGTTAGGGAAACATCGGTGGCGCTGCTGACGGACCTTGGTTACCGCGTCCTCCAAGCAAGAGACGCACAGTCCGCATTCGCGGTCGTCAGCAGTGGCGTTCAGATCGACCTGCTGTTCACGGACGTCGTGATGCCGGGCCCGATGCGCAGCACAGATCTTGCGAGGAAGGCCAAGGCTCAGTTCCCTGGCATGGCCGTGTTATTTACCTCAGGCTACACCGAAAATTCGATCGTCCACGGCGGCCGGTTGGACGCTGGTGTCGATTTGCTATCCAAACCCTACACGCGCGAGGCACTGGCCCGCAAAGTCCGCCACGTCCTGAACAACGCGCAGCAACACAGGATTGCCTTGCAACGGATGGAGCGCCAGGAGCCCGCGCCTGCACCCGAGCAGGAGCCGCTTGATAGCCGCCCAACGGTGTCTGCAAAACCGCATGTCCTTATCGTTGAGGATGAGCCGCTTATCCTGATGTCGACGGTCGACATGGTAGAGGAGCTTGGTCACACGGTGCATGAGGCTAACTCAGCGGAAGATGCCCTCAGCGTCCTTGAAACCAACAGGATCGACATGTTGCTGACAGATGTCGGGCTGCCCGGCATGTCCGGGATCGAACTTGCAAGACATGTAAGGGAACGCTGGCCAAACGTGCGGATCGTTTTCGCAAGCGGTGACGACAACGCCAAGGCAGCCTCGGGTATTTCCGATGCGCAGCAATTATCCAAGCCTTTCAGTATCGATGGGCTGCGACAGGTGTTGGGTAAGGCCGATCGGACCTTGTGACCGCAATCTGGCTGGCATGGCTCGCGGATGGTTATAACGACGTTTGCCATCGCGCTGTTTGGCGATGGCAGCCTGCCACTTGCGCAAGTTTGAGTATCCAGTCCCACCTGCGCTGTTGATCGCCGGGTCATCACGATTGTGGGACTGGATCTGTGGAGATACCTTGATGCCCCTGGGCGAGCGAGGCCACGGCACTCTTCGCCGGTTAATGCGCCGCTCGGTTTCTATCCAAAGTCGACGCCCCCGCGGCGTAAGGCATAGCTCGACCGACAAGAACCGCGCGGCATAGAACACCACCAGCTCGATCCGGATCAGCCGTACGCCGCGGGGCACGAGATCGCTAGAGGCTGACGCCCTCCAGTTTCGCGATCAGCGTGTTGCGATCCTCAACCGATTTCAATCGCACCGTTAGAGCTTCGCTCTTAACCGGCACCTGGGGCGGCAGAGAGACGGCAATGCCGGGAATATTTTCGGCAGCCCACCGCCTGAAACGAGGCAACTTGTTGGGGCCGCTGATAGGAAGGGTGTGGATATATCTGAAAGTCATGACTGCTTCTTTCCGAATGCGGGCAATGCCATGGCACAGGTGGCCAGATTTGCTCCGCAGTTTTCGTGTCGGGTTGCGAGAAACCTGACGCCAATGTCGCGGTCGCAACTATTGGCGCCAGGCAATCAGCGTCCGGCACTAACCCTTCGGATAGGAAAGACGTAACGCATCGTGAGCGCGAAACCGGTAAGGTCCATCGTCGGCATCTCAGACACCAGAACTTTGCCGCTCGCTGAACCCCAGGATCAGGCGGCCAGAGTGACGGCGGGCATGCAAACACCCCGGCTCGGCATCGAGCTTCCGTACAAAATCGGCAAGCGCGATATCACCCAGCCCGTCCGCCGCCGCTTGTGGAGAAAACCATCGTCTTTTTCGGTGCGCTTTTTCGCGCCAGTGGGTCAAAGTGCCACGCACGTTCATACCGAATATCGTGACACAGCAGACAAGCTGAGGCCCATCGTTGAGGGTCTTGATATATCTGTATGTCAATACCGGAGCCGGGGACATGTCGCCAATAATTCCTGCCACCTTGAACGCATGTTGCGAGGCCATGACGAGGGGCGGACATGCTTTCACGAGCGGGCCACTGGGCACGATCCAGCGCTCGCGCTCACGGTCCGTGACAAGCAGCACCTTGCGCTCGCCGTCGCGCCCGATCCGCCAGGGAAGTACTCCGACCTGCTGCAACTGACCTCTGTCATCAGGTGACGAGACGATCCGGCTTGCTGTCGTAGCGCGTGTCATTGTCCTGCGGTCTCCGCAAGCCAGCGAAAGGGCAGCCGGAACTCGTTGCGCTTGCAACTATGAGGCTTGCATGCGGCTCTCAGTGGAACAGAGGTTTCACACCAAGGGCACCGGGCCGCGGCACCCGGCAGTTGACGGTTGCAGGCAGGGCAGACTGGAAGGGGGCGAGGGTGGGACATTAAAACGCTCCATGGCTACGTCGCGCGAGCGACGCATTACGAACCGCACTTTCAATTGCGTGGTTCCCGGAGCGGCTGGGTCTATGGCGGCGTTAAAGGTTCAGTGCTGCCAGCTCCGGGTTAGGGAACGTGCCTGATCAATAAGCCTGAAAAATAGGGATTTCATGGTCGTTTTCATGATGCTTATCTGGGCAAGGATCGCGTTGACTGCAAGGTGACCTTTTGCCGCACGATAGGAATGATGTCGGACCATTCGCGCCAAATCGTACGTGAACGAACCTCGTGACAACCACTCAGCGGCAACAAGCTCTGCGTCACTTTATGGCCTTACTGTCAGACCCAGAGCTTTTCGCTTGAACGCGCGGACGACGATCGAGACATTGATGGAGGTTTTGCAGACGTAGCTGTTCTCGAACAACAGACCTGACCGGTCGTTGCACCGCACTGACGATTCGAGCGCCTGCTCAGCTAGGTTGCGCCCCCACTCGTTGTGGAAGAACGTGCTTCCATCGGTAAAGCCAAGCCCGGTGCTCTGGTATGTCGGTCGAGCTTGTAGCGATCTTAAGGCGGCAAGATAAGCGGCATCATTGTCCGACCTGCGTCCAGCGATCAATGCTTTTCCCAGAGATTTCCGATCGATGCTGGGACGCCTCCAAATAATGAAGCGGTTCTCAACCAGATCAATGTACTCATCGAGACCAGCAACGGGGATCGAGTGGACGGCGACAGGTTGATAGAACATGAATGGATCGCTCTCTTCGGCGGCCGCATTCGCCCGGAAACACATAACCGCTTCGAGCGATGCCACTATCTCCGGCCAGGCTTTAAGGACGGAGGACATCACCTGAGGGGCGACTCCAGCCTTCCGCCAGAGTGCATGTATTAAAGCCAGAGCAATCCACCGTGGCTCGCCTGTCGTCTCGTTAGCCGCGTTAGCAATCGGTGCAAGGCAGGCCTCGTCCTCACATAGGATAGCGGCTACGTCAGCCAGAGTAGCACGATCAAGTCCAAAATTGGGCTTGGCAAGCAGGGCAGGAACCAAGGTGGTAACCTCTGAAAAACGCCTTGTTCTCAACAAAGAGAACAAAGACCAGTGGAGCGACTGAATTGGCGAACGACCCGATCGCACGCGTGCGATCGGGTGACGCTCCTGCTTTGAGGCGCAGCGGCTCCGGTCTGGCTTGAAGTCCAATAATCATCACCGATGCGTTTCTCCCGGACAGCATGAGTCGAGCTGGGCCGCCGCTCGTGATCGCCTAGATGACCCCTAACGCGTCCATAGCTTCCGCGACCCGAACAAATCCGGCGATGTTTGCACCAAGGACGTAATCGCCCGGCGCGCCATATTCCTCGGCTGTTTCCGCGCAGACATCATGGATCGCACTCATGATGTCTGCGAGGCGCGCCTCCGTTTGCTCAAACGTCCAGCTGTCACGGGAAGCGTTCTGTTGCATTTCCAAAGCAGACGTGGCGACCCCTCCTGCATTAGCGGCCTTGCCAGGCGCGAACATGACGCCTGCCGCCTGAAACAACCTTACAGCCTCGGGAGTCGACGGCATATTTGCACCTTCTCCCACCGCGATGACGTTGTTTCTGACGAGCGTCTTTGCGTCTTTACCAGTCAGTTCGTTCTGCGTTGCACAGGGCATAGCCACGTCACAGGGGACATCCCAGATTGATCCTCCCTCGACAAAGCAAGCATCCGACCCCTTGAGCTTCACGTATTCCGAAATGCGTCCTCGGCGGACCTCCTTGATCTCCTTGACCAGGGCGAAATCAATCCCGCTTTCATCAACGACATAACCGTTTGAATCGGAGCAAGCGACAATCTTCCCGCCGAACTCGCTTACTTTTTCCATTGTATAGATTGCAACGTTGCCCGAACCAGAAACCGATACACGCTTTTCTGAAAAGTCCATTCCTTTGGAGGCCAGCATCCTGCGCACAAAGTAGCTCGCCCCATAACCTGTCGCTTCTTTGCGAGCGCGCGAACCGCCATAGAACAGGGCTTTCCCGGTCAGGACACCCGCCTCAAATCGATTGGTGAGCCTCTTGTACTGGCCAAACATATAGCCAATCTCACGACCGCCGACACCGATGTCGCCAGCGGGAACATCGGTATATTCGCCAATATGTCTATGAAGCTCAGTCATGAACGACTGACAAAAGCGCATAATTTCGCCATCAGATCGTCCGCGCGGATTGAAGTCGGATCCGCCCTTCCCTCCACCGATGGGCATACCGGTCAAGGCGTTCTTGAACGTCTGTTCGAATCCGAGGAACTTGATGATACCGACGTTGACCGAGGGATGAAACCGAATGCCGCCCTTATAGGGACCCAAAGCAGAGTTGAACTGCACGCGGAATCCGCGATTGATTTGGACCTGACCGTTGTCATCCACCCAAGGCACACGAAAGATGATCTGCCTCTCCGGTTCACAAATCCGCTCGATAAGGGCGTTTTCCGCATAACGCGGATGTTTAGCAATGACTCTTCCAAGGCTCTCCAGGACTTCGCGCACGGCCTGGTGGAACTCGAACTCTCCTGCGTTTCGGCGCAAGACTTCGTTGAGAATGGGTTCGAGTTTTTCGTCGACGTGAACCATCAAATACTCCGTTTTTTTAATAGCTTAAGGAAGATCGGCATGGGCAAGGCAGCCTGATCACTGCCGGCGAGGGTGACTGCCTTGGCTCGTCAGACATCGGGGTTCTTTGACCTCACTCGCTCGGACATCATCGCCTGGAAGTTCGACAGCAGGATTATGCATCCGCCGATGACGACCCAGGCGTCTACGCCTTCTCCGTAAGCGTAGAACCCGACGACCGCAGCCATGGGTACACGCAAAAAGTCGATAGGCATGATGACAGATGCATCGAGGCGCTTAAGCGCCTGTGCCTGGCAGTAATGCGCACTCAAGGCACCAACGCCGGCAACCATCATCCACGGAATATCGGACAGGCTAACGTCCCTCCAGTCCGTCAACGCGGCCAGCAGTCCCAGCGGCAGTTGAATGAGGATCATCCAGACCACGATGATTGCTGGTGAGCATTCTTTCGTGAGCTGCTTGACGAGAATTAAGGAAAGCCCATAGCCGGCGGCCGCCAGCAGCACTAAACCAGCAGCCGGATCAATGACGCCGAATCCTGGACGCACTATCACCAGAACACCGATGAAACCGCCAAGGGTTGCGAGAAGCCGAGGCCCGGTTAGCTGCTCCTTGAGAAAAAGCCAGGCGAAAAATGCGACCCAGATCGGCATCGTAAATTCGAGTGCAAAGACCGAGGCCAGTGGGAGAGAGACCACGCCAATGGTCCAGAAATACTGGGCGGTGAAGTGAACGACGTTTCGGGCGAGATGCCTTGGAAACAGTTTCTTCTGAAGGATCTGCGGCAGGAGTGACCGTCCCACCAGCAAAATTACGCCGAGACCGACGAGAGCCCGGAAAAACAGCACCTGTCTGATCGACAAGGTCGATGCGAGCTCGCGAGACCCGACAGCCATGCTTATGAAGGACGCCATGCTCAGCGCCATCCAGCCAAGTCCCTGCGCAAAACCTGCCCGCCCCCGCATTCCAGTAAAATGTGTGTCTTTTTCCATGATTGCTCCGGACAGCTTGTGCTGCCGCGATAAGGGAAGCCTTGGTCCACTTTTGTTGGCCAAACATCTGAAGCACCATACGAAACAGATGTTGTTGGTGCGTTCAAAGGGCGGAGGAACGTGCGCAAGCAAGCGCAGACATCCGGTCCTGCAGACCTTTCTTGCGTCGATATCATCGCGTTCAGAGGTGGCTGAAGGCTTCCGCGGCTGCTCGTCGTAAACCGGCACGGCCGACCCGGACGACAGTCAATTGATTTCTGTGTCCATCGCGAGAATTCCACTCCCCGCGCTGCCCGGGCTTAAGGCCCAAGAGCGCCACGCCAACAGGCGTCAATACAGACAAGCGGCCCGCGTCTGCCAGCACTTCATTCGGGAGAACAAGGGTAACCTGGCGTTGCTGCCCCTCTACATCATACGAGACAGTTGATCCTAGGCAGACCGTGTCGAGCGAGACCTGTTCGTCTGCCAAGACCCAGGAGTTTTCCAGCTTCTCACTCAAGTCGGGGCCGACGTCGAAATCATTGGTCAGGGCCACGAGCGTCAGGCGGCTAAGTGTGTGAAAGTCTGTTGCCCCGATTATGGGCATGGTTTGGCTGAGTGAAGACATGTTTATTGTGACCTGCGCAACAACCCCATCGCTAGAGGAAGGGCGTTGACTTGTTTGAAGAGAGACTTGCCGCAGATGGTAAGGCGAACGTGTTGACGTAGCCACTCTGGATCCGGCAGGCGACAGTGGCCGGACCCGGTTACGATCCTGCGATGGGGCAGACCCTGAAAGCGCTCACTGCGCGTCTTTTGCTCTCGTTCAACATCAACCTAGCATTTATGGAAGGTGCCATGAAGTCAAGGGCACTTGCCGAGATCAAAAGCGCCGGGCAGCGTCTCACGGAGCGCTTCTTGACTTCCCCCTCAGGCATGCCATGACTAGGGCACCATGTTGAAAATTGGCAATTCACATAAATTTCGCCTCTGCCGAGAGTATCCCGTCGAAGGATACTAGCCCGGGACGTAGACTGCTGTCGCGCGTCTGAACCCGGGCTTTGATCCTGCGGGATTGCGCGACCTCACCCTCCACAAGCAGTCTTTTTAAAACGCAGCTATTCGGCCGCGGTACGAGGCATATGAAATGAACACCACTGATTACACAAAGCCGTCCATCATCGTCCGGCAGACTGACCACGCTCGTCTGACCGCTCTTGCACTGGCGGCACCGGGGCGCGACCTCGACGATGCCGAGAAGTTGCTTATCGAACTTGAGCGTGCTGATGTCGTAGAGGATGACCAGTTCCCCGCAGACGCAGTGGCGGTCGGATCGACGGTATCCTACCTGACGGAAGGCGGAGCCAGAAGGACGGTAACTCTTTGTTACCCCGGCCTCGCCGACATCGAACGCTCAATGGTCAGCGTGCTGACCCCGATTGGAGCTGCTCTTCTTGGTCTTTCTCCCGGACAGCAGATCGAGTGGAAGGGCCGTGACGGGCATTCACACAAGTTGACCGTCCTTGAGGTGATGGCCGACTTAACGGTCAACGCCTCTTAAGACCCTCATTCCGGATGATACGAGAACCCGTTTACAAATTGACGGCGACCGTCCGCATCCACCGATTGACGAGGTCACAATTCAAACGTCGCGAGTAATCGCGACTATTGCGATCCCAATCGATGCCAGAGAGCTTCATCTTCCACTCCCTTGGTTGGCCATCTGTCCCTGGATGACCCGGCAAGCTTCGATCCATGCATACCGCCTTGCGTTTCAACGTGAATGAACATCACCTGAATATCTGAATGAGCTACTAGAAGCGCAATCGTTTCGGCACCCATCACCTCTTTCTCGAAGTTGTTCGAGGAGCAGGTGGCGGCTCAGATGGTTATGCTTGACTGATGTCACACATCCTGCAACGCCATTGCCACGCCGAAAAACGAGGCGGATAAATGCCATGGACGATCCAGCGCCTAAAGTTCGCCCTTCCGGTGTTGAGATGGGCTGACCCCAAATGCTTTTTTGAAGCTCTGGGTGAAGGCACTTTGGGTTGCAAATCCCCACGCCTGAGAAATCTCCTTTACGGACCGATCCTTATTCCGATCGATCTCGTCGCGAGCTTTTTGAAGGCGCAGAGCAAGCTGATACTCACTTATTGTTTGTCCCACGCAGTTCAAAAAGGAATATTGCAAAGAACGAACACTGACCCCGCTCAGGCCCGCCAAGAGTTCAGGAGAGCTTCTAGCCGCTGGGTGCGCATGGATATAATCAATCGCTCGACGGACTTGTCGTGGAGCAATGACGGGCACAGGCGCCTCAAGTTTTTGCGTGTAGTTGTTCGGATAGTTTAGAAGAAAACTGTCAACGATCAGATTACCCATACTCGGAGACTGCTTATTCAATGACCTGGCAATTCCTTGTAACGGTGAACCGTTCAGCATTTGAACAAGAGCCGGAAGCCCTTCGAGTTTGCCATGATCCAGAGCGCGTTTGCTAAATTCGATCGGCTGAACCACAGGCCGATCGAGCAATATCGACATGCGTCTTGATAATAGAGCGTCTGAGATAACGACTGTTGAATGTTCGCTACCATCAAGGACATCCACGCTATCGGCGTGCCGGTAGCCAATGACCTGATTAGCCGCAATCGATAGCCTTTCACCCCGGAAGTCATATTCGGTCGCTCCCTTGCTCGCGAAATTAAACAGAACAGCGTCGAACATCGCAATGGGAGTAACGCGATACGAGCCTATGGTCGCCGACCATTCGAAGAATACTTCATCGATTACGGCCAGTTGACCGGTGACCCCGTAGTTGTCGTGTGAGCCCAGTGGCATGACAGCGACGGGAGCATACGCCTCACTCAGATACTCTTCGACTTCCCCAATATCTCTCGACGAGATCTTGAGCTTTTTGTACAGCCCGTCCGACATTTCCCGCACATCCCAACACAGGTTGACGTGATAAAAAGCGCATTAGGTACCAACTCAAATCACCTGAAATGGCATCATATGTCCCTATAATAACCAACGGTGCGGCATCATTTAGATCTGGGAATCAACCGAGGGTATTGCTCCATTTCGGTCGTAATCAGTCATGCTTGCAATCAGCCTCTGCGTTGCCGAAGACGTTCTCAATGTCTAGTGAACGGTTCAGAGGACATTTGTCCGGCACGCTGGCAATAGTCGCAAAAAAATTGCACCTCAGAAACACACCTGCACTTTACAGGTGGCTCATCGGCTTCACGCGCCTTTTGAGAGTGAGAGTTTTCGACTATTCTTAATTATAAACATTGGCGCCTTACCGGTCGCGGCTCTAAACCTCTAAAAAGGTTCACGTCGAATGGCTTAGCCAAGGATTATGGCCTAAACGTCCGCGACATAAAGTGGTTTGGATACGGATTTGATACAGAGATGTCTGGATGAGCAATCAATTATTTCGGCCTCCAAGCTTTTGGCGGCGATGGAAAACCCGAAAAGGCTCGCAATACTGCGGATTCTCGTTGACGCCGAAATGCCGGTTGGCGAGCTGGCATACCGGGTTGGCCTCAGCCAATCAGCCTTGTCGCAACACCTCGCCAAGCTGCGCAATGCAAACGTCGTACAAACCCGCCGTGAAGCGCAGGTGATCTACTATTTCAGCCATTCCGATGCCGTGCGGCGTATTTTAGCTACTTTGGAAGCGATTTTCCGCGAGCAGCCGCCTGTGTCTCCGGCTGCTGCGCCAAGCGGGCGATAAATTCGCCCCGGCGCATGAAGCTGGTAACGTTATGGATGGCTTCACTGGATTGGACTGGCTGGCCAGTCAAGATTCCTCGCCGCTTTAGACTGTTTTCTTGATGTATTGTAAGCGGTTGTCCGACCGCATATTGTCCGCTGTCGCCTGATCTGTGATCGACACTCCATGGATGAGTGACAACGAGGATCTTGCAGGCATACGTCAGAGTTGTCTTAAGGTGTACTACGCTTATCGACTTACACGGTTACCGTGCTGCTTTCGGCGCTCTTTACGGAGACACACCCAACAAGAAACATCAGGACCACAATCCGCACCTCGGAACTCCGTGAGTCGCTCAGTTTGCTATTCCGTGGCTCTACACTCACTCCTGAAATACACCTCAGACAGTCGAAAGTTTCCTTTGTGTCGCCTGCACTGAGCAACGATATCGATACTCGCCTTCAAAAAAGCCACGATGTCGGCCCGGTCCAGGCCTGCGCCGCCCTCCGACTCCGAGCAAGACCATCTGCTCAAAAGCCAATTCGGCCGAGTTTGCATGGACCGTGGTTATCGAGCCAGGATGGCCCGAATTCACGTTCCGGAGGTAATAAAAGGCCGTCCCATCGCGAAGCTCCTGAAGCAGAATCCTATCTGGCCGCATACGAAGACAGGATTCGAGAAGCTCTTTCGGTCCGGCACGCGAAAGCCCCTGCCCTCCTTTCGAGTAGAACAAGCGCACGTGGTTCGGTTGTGAGATGACGAGCTCGGGAGTGTCCTCTATTGAAATGACCCTCTCGTTTTCGGGAATATGCTTGATCAATGCTTTGGAAAGTGTCGTTTTCGCCGAACCTGTGGCGCCAGAAATGATGATGTTTTTTCGAGCGATGACGGCCTGCCGAAGGAAATCCTTAAAACGGCCGGCACGATATGTTTCGCACAGTTCCTCATCCTGCGCGGAGGAGGAGGTAATGGTCGCTGCGCACGCTGTCTGGAAAAATCCCTTTTCCTCCAGATCATCAAGACTGAAGTCGACCGAGGAAGGCTTGCGGATTGTCATGCTGACAGTGTCATTGATGGTCGCCGGGGGGATGACGATCTGAATTCGTTCGTTCCCGGGTAGCGTCGCCGACAATATTGGACGCGTCTCATCAATCGACTGGTGGGAAAAACTTGCGACTGCCCGGGCAAGACGCATGAGCTTTTCGAAGGTCAGTTCCGGCATTTCATAGGTCCGCCACCCACCGGAACCTTCCGTCAACACCTGCCCGGGCCGATTGACAATCACCTCTAGGAGAGACTTGTCCTGAAGGAATGTCGAAAACGGCTTCAACAGCTCGCTGACGACAGCCGATTCCTGCCTCTCTGACATTTCGCGCCCTATTTCGTTAGGAGCGTCGATCGTGGCGCGAAATCCCCCAGGACTGCACGATCGAAAACGCGGTTTCTGGGTTCGGTCACCCTAAGACCGTAGATGCCGGAAAAGTCGAGATCGCGAGCGACAAAGATCGAAACCGGTTCACCTTGGTGCTTATTGAGTGTCGGCGGGATATTGATGGACTGCTCGACCGCGATGGCGGCCGCCTGTTGACTGGCACTCATTGTTTTTTGCGCGTCGACATCGCTGTCCTGCAGCCGACTGCTTGCATAGTTCGTCGCGTCCCCGACAATGGAAAGCAGAAGAGCGCTGCCGAACCGCTCCCACCAATGGGTGTCGACATGCCCGTCGACACCGGCACGACCAAGTGCGTCGGTTGCTGGTGATGCGAGAGTGACGATAACGCCCTTCGGCGTTTTCGCGCGATTCCAGAGAATGAACAGGCGCTTTTGCCCGCGTTGAAGCCCTCCACGATATTCGCCGACAACCTGCGTGCCCTTTTCCATCAAGACCACCCTGCCATTGTCAGAGAGAACATCGCGGTTGATCACACAAGTGGTAAATCCCGGCTGGTCGGATGCTAACGCGGTTTCAAGAACGCAGGGAATGGTCGTTCCCATCGCGACGATGAAATTGCGGTTTCCGAGTGTACCGGCCCTTGAGCCTTCAAGCCGCGTTGGCCGCAGCAGGCCACCGAAACGATGCTGCTCATTGTTTTGCTGGTTCTGAACAGACATATTGTTGTCGAGCGGCACGAAATTGCTGTTGTCGGAAGGATAAGAGCTGTCGCTTTCCCTCAACTCTTTCCGATTCCTCTGCCCTCCACTGAAGGCCATCACGGGCGCGCGGCGGGCGGAATCGAGCAGCTTATCCTGCTCTTCAATGACCGGTTCGACGACAGGCGTTGGCAATTTTACTTCAGGGAGCGCCTGGTCCGGTTCAACTTTCTCTTTTGCGGCCTCGAAGGGGGTCGTCTGGCGAATAATGATCCGTTCGGGCTGAAGATTTTCATCCCTTCCCTTCTTTCCCGTCGTCGACCAAAGCGCGAAGCTGACAAACGCGATGATCGCAATGGCAACAGCGCCGCGTTTCAAGAGAGGGCTGTTGTCGATCTGACGACTGGTGACGGTTTCGGCACGCTCTCCGGGGATGCGATCCTCGTCTTCCTGAGCCATGACTGTTCCCTTCCCTATTGCCCGGTAACGTCGCGCTTCACGACGCGCTCCACCGAAGGAGACGTTGTGTTGGTGTCAGGATTGATACCGACGCGGTCGTAGGCTTCGTTGAAGACGCAGAGCACATCCTTGCCCCGACGCAGGATGAACTTGCGGCTGATCGCGTGCACCATCACCAGATCTCCATCGACCGACTTCGGAACAAGGCTTTCGGAGCCATCGGAGTTCTCCATATAGATCGCGGGCATTTCCTGGTTACCCACAAAGGCGAACGTTGTAATCTTGCCGTTGTCGTAGACGCTTTGCGGCTCCAGTGCCTGCGATCCCTGAGAAGAATAGCGCCAGTTTCGAGGGCCATAGGCTTCGTGAAGCGCCAGCACATTGTCGGCGTCCTTCGCCTGGGCCGCGAGAGCCCTCGACGCTGCCTGCTGGCGGCGAAGCTCGGCGTCATCGCCTGGATACCTGTACTTCACGTAGAAGTAGGTGTTTTGACCAGCCTCCACGGAGCCATCGCGCGCCGTCAGTTCCATCTGGTAGCTGCGGGTCGAGCCATCCCTGCGCGTCGTAACCACGGAAATATTCGTCACCGGCTGGCTCTCGCGTGGCTTCAGGAACAGGATGTTGCCGGCCGGCGCAACTTCCCAGGCGACGCTATTGCCGAGCGCGACATGGGCGATTTCCTCGTCCGCCGCGAACTCGACCTGTACGGATGACCGCAGAGTGCCGACCACCCGCGTGATGTTGTAGGGTTGGTAGTTCACGAACCGGATACGACTGTCTTGCGGGGCACCTCGGGGTATTTCAAGCGCAAACGCCGGCGACATCGAAAGGGTCACGATGAGTGCAGGAATTCGAGGGATGCGCATCATCTCACCTCCTCCGGATCAGCGCGATACTCGCTGACGACGAAACCGAGCGGGTTTACGAGCCGGTCCGTCGAGGACATCGGAGCGTTCGCGTAGGAATAGGTGATCGACGCAACCCAATGGGTCGTTCGTACTTCCTCGCCACGCGTGATGGTTCGCATGTAGCGTACGGAAACGACATTCTGATTGATGAGGGAGATTGAAGCGATATCGATCCTTGCTGTAGCCCCGCGACCATAAGTATTCTGGGGCGATTGCGGGTTGCTGCCACGGTAGAGGGCCGCGAAACGCGTTTGCTCCGCTTGCGTCGACAAGAGGGCGATGGTGCGGAAATTTTCCTGTGCTTCACTCCAGACGTAACCCTCGCGGGCCCGGACATATTTTGCAGCGAAATATTTCGTCACCGCCTCATCGTAGGTGCCAGCCGTCGATGTCAGCGCTGACACGACGTCGACAATGCCGGTCGAATTGTCGACGCGCACCACAAAGGGTTCAACCGTCTTGAGGGGTGTGAGACACGCGACCGCGAAGACGGCTACAGCGGCGACAATGCCTGAAACTATGGCGATCGACCAGGCAATCCTGTTCGATCGCTCGACCTGGATCATCCGGTCCTGGTCGAAACGACGTGCTTTGTCGAAGTAGCTCTTGAGATTATCTGTCGTCACCATGTTTCATCCCTCACAGCGGCGATAGGAACCGTCGATGTCCAGATGCGCAAAAGCGGAAGTCTCGCTGGCCTCTTCTACGAAAGGTGTGAGGGACGTGGACGAACTCGTGTTGGATTGCTGCTGTTTCAGCTTGCTGCCGCCCTCCCAGTCCCACATCGAGCGGTTCAATGGGCGGCGCGAATAGCCGTCGCAGTTCGGCAATGGGTAGGTCATCGAAGCGCAGCCGACAAGCGTGGCTGAGAAGGCGAGAAACAGGGCAGGCTTAATCATTCAGCAGGCCTTTATCTAATGTTCTGGAATGGGTGTCATACGCCGGCATTTCTTGATCCGAAGGCGCGGCGGGCAAACCGAGCACCGCGACCGATCATCCGGCCGGTGTGGGAGGCTGCTCTGGCCAGCATGCCTTCATGCGCATCGCGTGCGGTCGTGTAACCATAGACCAGCGAGGCGCCGCCAGACGCCAGCGCCGATGCAATGCCAGGTAGCTGGTAGAATATGTACAGGGCAGCTATCCCGATGGCACAAAAAGCAATAGGGCGCATAAGGACGTCGCTGTAGCTGTCGATTGCGGTGAAGGTCGAGTCGAGGCAGGAGATCAAAAGCGAACCGACGGCAACGACAAGGACCTGAAGGATCACGAAGTTTGCGAGCTGCCCGATCCAGGACTCGGTAAAACGGCGCGTCGATTGAAACATGGCAAGCGCAATGAAAATCGGCCCGATCGCCAGGACGATCGCCAGCGCCAACCGTGCATAAAGGGAAACAACATAACCGATCCCCGCCACCAGAAAGCTGACGCCGATCACCATGATGCCGCCCACACCTGTGACGATGTCAATCGGCCAGGAAGCCCTGGTCCAGATATCGGTCGCAGAGGCCTGGCCCTTGTCGAGCAGACTGTCAAAGGTGCTGGCACTCGGCGCCGTACCTGCATTCAGCGCCTGAGCGATCTCGCGCGGCAAAACATCGAAAAAGATGTTTGTGACATAGGTCTGGTATTCGCCCGCGTTCTTCACCAGCATCACTATGATCGCGAGCTTCATCACGCGGAAGGCGAAGTCAAGGATAGGTTCCTGGACCGAGCCCCGAAGGATGAGATAGCCGTAGAGGACGACGTAAAGGGTCACTGCCACCGTCAACGGACCAGCGACCCATTCTGCTATGTTCGACGTCCCATCCGAGACGAAAGTCTCCAACGGCCGCTTGAACTGACCGTCGATAAACTCAAACACCTGGTACATTTGGTCAGCCTCCCAATGCCTTGCGCATGTTCTGGAGCCGGAGCTTAACCTCGGCCGCTTCCGCGTTCTGGCAATTGGGCGTCTGGCGCAATGCACCCGGGTTGTTGCGGCACTCGGTAATCGTACGGGACAGCAATTCGGTGTCGGCGACGAACTCGTCCACCGTATGAGTTCGCTCCGCCTCTTGCGAACAAGCCGACAAGAGCACCAGGGAAAGGACGATGAGGGTGCACTTCACTGCAGCGCCGCCTTCATATTGTCCATCCGTTGGCGCCAGTCCTCCGCCTTGCGCTGTTCGTCGACCTGGTTCTGCGCCTGCTGCACCATCCTCAGCCCCTCCATCCGCAGGACGTCGGTCTGAAGAAATGCCTGTTCGGCCTGCAGCCGAGCCTGCAGGTCGGCAATCTCTTTGGCGTCGCCAGCTGTGGAAATCTTTCCCCGCAGCTGATCAATCCCGTCGATGCGCTTGGTCGCGGCATCGTAGATTTGCTCACCAAGGCTCATTTGCCCGGCATTCTTGTTCTGAAGCCGGGACAATTCCTGAGCGTAGAAATCATCGGCGTCAGTGCGGTAGGTCGAGTTACCTTCCAGAAACCTTGAGGCGGAATCACCGAACACGCCGGTGCCGTTGCCTTTGAGCAATCCCTCGATGGCAGCGAAGTCGGAGGGAAGCGCCTTGCGGATCGCCGGATCGTTGAGAACCTCGGCGACATCCGCCATATCGGTCAGCTTGTTGAGCGAGCCATAAAGCTGCCGAGCCTGGCCGATCTGCTCATTGAGCGCGTCGAGTTGCGACTTGAGCTGCGCGATGCTCTCGATCTGCTTGGCAATCGCAGCCTGATCGTTGACAGGAATCCCCTGCCCTGACGCGCCTTCAGCAGCAAGCATGAGCACCGCGCTGAGCAGTACGCCATGAAGTCGATAGGAAGTCATCAGCTAGCACTCCTTCGCTGTTGGAAAATGGGAAGCCAGTTCTCGACGTCGTCTCCAACCTCCGCGCGGATCGCGTCGAGAAGTTCGACATTGGCGGTCCGGCCGGAGAGGATGGCGAGCTCGTCATCGAAGCCGTTGAGATCGAGCTCGGCAACGACGCTGTTGTGTCCTTGCTTCAACACGAACCTCCGGCTTTCAACGGAAAGCTCGCGCGCTATCAATTCGTATTCGCGCTCGGTGAGCTTGAATCCATCGACATAGTCGGCATGGCTGCCGCGCGAGTTGGGCAGGAAGATCTGTGTCGGGCATTGCTCGATGATCGTGTGCGCGATTGGCGAGTTCAGCGCGTCGCGTGGGCTTTGCGTGGCAAACAGCATCAACCCATTTTGTTTGCGGATGGTCTTCAGCTTGTTTTGCGCAAGATCGCGGAACCCCTCGTCCTGTAGCGCCTTCCAGAATTCGTCGATGACGATGATGATCCGGCGGCCATCGATCATCTGCTCGACGCGATGGAAGAGATAGGCCATCAGCGGTGTGCGAATTTCCTCGTTGTCGAGGAAGTCGGTCATGTCGTAGCCGATGAACTTCCCTGATCCGCCGAAATCCCCAAATCCGATATCTTCGATGACATTGTCGAAGACCCAGCCGAGCGGCCCTCCCTCCTCCCACCGGCGGAGCCTCGCCGCGATACCTTCTGGATCCGTATTGTTGAGGAAAGCCCGCAGCGCCCCTATTGTCCGTCGCTCAGCGGGCAGGTCGGCAAGGCCGTCGATCGCGCCGGAGATGTCGCGAAGTTCTCTGACAGTCAGTTCCCGCGCCCCTGAACCCACAAGCTTGCCGATCCAGCGCGCCAGGAACACCTTGTTCTCCGGCGTCAGGTTGAGGGCCTTTAAGGGAGCGCAGCCGGTGGGGACCCCGTTCTTCAGCGGCAGGTAGGTGCCTCCGGCGGCGCGAACATAAAGGTCCGCGCCGCGATCCTTGTCGAAGAACACCACGTGCGGGTCGTGTTTCTCGAGCTGTGACAGCATGAAATTGACAATCACGGTTTTGCCCGCTCCCGACGGACCGCACATGAAGGTGTTGCCCAGATCGCCATAATGGAGATTGAAGTAGTAGGGCGAGCCTGAAGCGGTCTTGAGCAGGGCGACGGCGGGTCCCCACTCATTGCCGTCCTTCTGTCCGATCGGATAGGAATGGAACGGTGACAATGCTGCGAAATTCTTCGAGCTGATCGCGCCTGAGCGCGCGCGGTAACGAAAATTGCCCGGAAGTTGCGCCCACCATGCCGCTTCGAGACCAAGATCCTCGCGCGCAACGACAGCCCCGCCATTGGTCAGGCTGGCGCGAACCTTTGCCAGATTGTCGGTTAATTCCTTTAACGTGGTCGCAAAGACGGAGAGTGTCAGGTGATGCTCGCCGATCACGAAGCGGTTGGACTCCAGGTCGTCCATCGCATCGTCAAGTTCATCGATTTGCGAAGCCGCCTTGTCGCCGCTGCTCACCAACTGGTTTTGCTTACGCCCCATGATGACGCGAGCGTCCGCTTTCGACACAAAGCAGAACGACTGTGAGAGAATGAGCTCAAACGGACTGTTTAGAACCCCGTCCAGCATGCCTGTCCTGGTGCGGGCTGGATATTCCTTGAAGCTCAGCATGCCGGCAAAGCGGCTTTCTGCCTCATGCCGGATCTCGATCGTTTCCCGACCTATGATTACGCGATCAGAGTAAATTGCCGAGGCGACGCGACCTTCGGTAAGCGGCACACGCTCACGCCTCCCGCCGACGAGCTGGTGCAGCACCTCGCTCGGTTCAGAGAAGAGCATGCCTTCCTGTTCGTAAAGAGAAAGGACCCGTGGCTCAAAGCGCCTCAAGCCCGCCACTACGTTGACGACTTTGTCCTTAAGCTGTTTCAGAGCCTCTTCATCCAGCTCCATATCGAGTCGTTTTGACCGTCGAAGGTACGACAGCAGCTTCCCCGCCTTGTCTGCAGGGCCACGCGCTGGCGACCAAAGGACGGTCAGATAGAGATCGTTGCGGAAAAGGTGCTCGCGCGCCATGCGTTCCCGGTATTTCTCGTTGAGCGAGGCGGAGAATGGCGTTGCGAACGTTCCGCCCGGATAGTCGTTGTCCCTGCGCCGAATGAGATGGGTCCAGATCGCGAGCCGCTCATCGGCAATATTTCGATAGAGCGTGTTGAGGTCGCGATGGAGCGCGTTGATGTCGAGCAGATCAGCAGTTTCGAACGATACGCCTGCGAGCGCGACCATGACCATGAGTGTCCGGGACTCGAGCGCGATTGTCGTCTCGTCGATGTGCCGCACGTAGGGGATAAAAGCCTCTGGCGTGAGTTCGCGTGATCTAAGGGTGGCGATGTCAGGCAATTCCAATATCCCTTTCGTCGAAGCGGCGTGTCAGTCTCAGAGGGGAAAGTGTTGCCCCGCCCCAATAGGCACCGTTGCGTGAACGGCCGCGTGTCTCGACCCAGGCGAGCAGGATGCGGAACATGTTGTGATCGTGCTTGACGAGCGCTTTGAAGATGAGATGGAAAACGATGCCGACGAACGCGTAGGCGATAGATCCGGCGACGATGTAGAGGATCGTCGTGACCATGATGTTGAAGCCCATCGCCTCCATCGTGACACCGGCAATCATCGCGGGACGCGTACACGCGATGAAGAGTGTGTCTTCTTCGAGAACCGTTTGTCCGCCCACCATCTTCAGGCTCCGACGATGGTGTTGACGAGTTCGGTGGCGCCAAAGATGCCGCCAATTCCGATGATCCAGAAGCCCGCTCGCCTCAGGTCCATATAACCAAACATCCAGGCGATGCAGATGACGATGACGGCAATCACAGCGAGAAGCTTGGCAATGTTTCCCGTCAACATGTCGACGATGTTCTGCAGGACGGTTTCGATGCCGGCGGCTTGCGCGAAGGCGGGCTCAACCATCGTCACTACAATGGCGGCAGCCATGAGGGACGAAGCGACGACGGGTCTGATCCGGGAACTAATTATCATTCACTCTGCTCCAATTCCAATTGATTGTCTTGAAACACCAGGACGGATGAACGGCTTCGGGTCTTGAAGACGTCCCACGCGGACGCCGCCGAGATCGCGTGTGCTTCCCCCGGAGTGTTTTCCGCCACCACTTCGGCAACGACGTCTGCTTGGGAAGAATTCGCCGACACGTTTGTCTGCAACCCTTTTCCCGTGTCGCCCATTGTAAATCGAGCCACTGTCGGTCCGAGCCGTTCGATTTCGCGGCGAACCTGATCGCCATAGTTGACCACGCCCCCGACCGACGGATCGTCACGTCCATAGCAGGATTGCAGCACCTGCTCGGCCCTGGGACTGTCAGCACCCACCTTCACCGAGAGGCAGCAATAGCCGTCGGATGGCGTCGCTGGAGCTTTCAGGTTAAGGCAACGAGCGAAAGCGGCTGGTATCGAGAGGTTCAATCTGCGCAGTTCTTCCGGCCCGACCCCGTCGGGACCAATGTGTATGTCATGGCATGTTGCCTCCGAGGATGCGGCGACTTCGATTACATCGGCCTTGGTCGCAGGTTGCCGCCCGAGCGGTGCACGACTGTTGATCCTGATGGTGAACGGAGCGAACCGGCTTTCGGGGCTGACCACACCCGCAAGTGCCTCCGATGCAACGAAGGGTGCGCAGGTCTGCGCAAGATCTGAGAAGACAACGGGCATGTCAGAACCACACCCTCTGCGTGCCGACGCCCTCAATCGTCACATCGACGTATCGAGGTTTCTCGCGGACCAGGGGTCGCGCCACGGTATTGGCCAGGCATTGGTATCGCCCGTCTACCCTTTGCCACCTCGGTGACGTGACAGAGCCTTTGTTCGGATCGCCACCGTCTCGATCTCGCCGGCAAAAGCTGTCGCTCACGGCTTGCAGTGACGTGGAAATGCACGTCGCGTCACGTCCCCTGGGACCGTAGCCAGCAGATAAGCGGTAGCCGGCGTTGCAGTAATATGGTTCGTAAAAAGGGCGAGAGGTCTGAAAACCCACGCCCGCGCAAGTTGGAAACGAACGCCCTTTTGCCAACCACCTCCAAAGCTTCTCGACGGGCGGCCTGCATTCCCCATACTGGGTCGGACCGCCGGGATTGGATAAGCACAGGATAACCTGGCACCCCCATTCGTCGGCACGAGCGCTTCGCTCCGAAATGGTATAGAGTGAAACGAACCCTGACGCTGCTATGATCATTCGAAAGAAAAGGCCGTTCATGCCCTCTACCCTCCGTCTTCCTAAATGTCCGCCTCAACTGAACGGCGACTCGTCTCAACTATTTGACTATGCAGATAATAGATAGTTAAAACGATGGCAAGCAATTTAAGTGAAAGATGGCAGAGTCAGGCCTTGTCCGTATTTGCGGTGCGTGAAATCCTAGAGAAGCCGATCGATGGTGAATCGGCGCAGTCGCGCATCAAACAGATCGGCATGATGAATATTCTCTATCTGATGCACCAGGCGCATCAGAAGTTAACACTCTCAAATATAATTGATATTACCGGTATGACGCGTGGTGGGGTGATCGAAACCATTGAACTCTTGGTCCGACGGGGCATCCTTACGGAAACGCTGGGAAGAAACTCAATGGGACGAGGAACGGCTCGACAGTTTGAGTTTTCCCCGCAGGTTTTTGCCGCGCTTGGTGGTGCCGCGGCGGCCGGAAATGCCTGATTTTACCAAGTATGTTTTATACGGTATTAATGTGGACGCCGCTTTAGATTAAAGGGTCGGCATGTCCATGCCGTACCGCTCACCAGCATTATCGCGAAGATTTTCGCTGCAGATGCATACTGCCAAGTTCGTTCCAGGGGTCTGCGTTTCGTACAGCAGCCTCGACTGACCCTCTGCCACAGCGATGGCGCGAGGCCGGCATCAAGCATTTGCTGGGGTGACTGATCACGGCGATACGCCAATCCTGTAGTTTTGTCGGGCCGACTGCGGAACGGATAGTCTGTAGCGGGGTTATTTTCTGACAGAAACAAGCAGGGTCGGTCATCTGGGCTCGAGCTGCTCACCAAGGAGATCAACATGAACCTTCCGCAGAACACGGTCGTTGCCGTTGCCGATGGCGAAAAGCTTAGCCTTTTTCGGAACGACGGAGATGCGGCGACTGTCAATCTGACTGCGTTGCCAGATCCGGCGATCGACAGCTCGAAGATCTCTTCCGGCGCCCGACATTCCAGTAGCTCGGCTAATCCTGACGATAGTCAGCAAGACGAAGACGGGTTTGGTGCGGGTGTTACGGATATGCTGAACAAGCAGGTGCTTGAGGGCAAGATCAAAAGTCTGGTGATTATCGCGGCACCGCGCACACTGGGCGAGATGCGCAAGGGCTACCATAAGTCGTTGTCGGACGTTCTTATTGGAGAACTGGATAAAGATCTGACTGGCCATTCTGTGCAGGATATCGAGAAAGCACTCACTATCGCTTAAATCCTGCATAAACGGCGTGATCGGCCCCGCCATCCCCGGCGGGGTTTTTGCTTAGCGGTCGTTGGGAATGTAGCGAATCGGCAACAATGTAGTGTTTCCAAATTTCGCTAGTTTGTTCCTGACAGGAACGACGCCGCGACTTTTTGCTTACGTCTTATTTTAGGAGATGGCGGGACTGATCTGAATAGCCGGTACGGAGGCGCAAAGCTGACGTCACTCCCGAATTGGCCCAAAGGGGAAAAGAAAGTGGCATGCACTCCGACCGTGAGGGCGACGAGACCACAATTGCCCAGCTGCGTCTGAGCGAGGGAACAAACCGGACGAAATCTCCGTTGCTCGTCATAATTGTTTATTTGGAGGCGTGTCATGAAACTCAAGCTGGCTCTGAGCGTGATCCTGGGCGTTACCTTCACGGCAGCAGTCGCGGAAGCGCGGACTCAATGGCATCTTTACGGTACGGTTCCGGTGACGGGTGACTACGTACGTGAGATCGCCTATCGGTCAGCATTCGACAGATGCAGTTTTGAATCTTACCCATCATACCACCCCGTCGGTATTTATGCAGGTGCGTATGGCTCTCCCGAAATGCGCAGATGCATGTACCGTATGGGTTTCATCTTGGAAAATGGTGAGCCTCTCGCATACCCCGTGAGGAAGGCGACCTCCCTGTTAAGGTAATAAGACGCCAAAATATGTAAGATCGAAGCGTCTGACAGCCACCGTTTCAATTACGATTAACTTGATACGTTTACGGCCCCGGTTCCTCATCAAAGAGGAGCCATTTTGGTTTTCTGAGTGACTCGCGTATTGAAATCCGGCTTCCGAATATCGACTTTCAGGATAACCTGGAGGTCGAAATGATCTACATTGTCATCGCGTTATGCGCGCTCGTCACAGCATTCTTTGCTTGCCGGTATTATGCCGCCAAGATTCTGCTTGTCGAACACGATATTGACAAAGCTATCGCACGGAAATTTGAGTCGAGTGGGAAGGCTATTGAGCTCGCGAAACTTCGAGAAGAAAACGCAGTGATGCGAAACCTTTTGCTCGACCTTCTGGAAAACGAAGTGGCTTTTCCGGTGCAGCAGGCAACGGTATCAGTCGACGACTTATTCAGGATGAAAGCAACCAAGATCCAAAGGTATCGCGAGATACTGGCCGAATCCCGGCACGTCTTGCAGCAGCGTGAGGCCAGTCGCGTTTCCGGGCTCTCCAGCTCACTTAAGAGTACCGAGCGCAGGATGTAAGGTTCAACACACACTCAGCGAAAAATAGCAAGAAACCGAGCAACGGGGATGACGGAAAAGCCGACGGCAATTCTTCTTGCGGCAGAGCGTCTCCTGTCGGCCCGAAGGAGACATTGAGATGCGGAACCGGTCGGCCCGCATCCCATAATCGCTGAATGCGTCTCACCAACTCTTTTGCACAAGTTCGCCTGATGGAGCGCAAGCGTAGAACCCTGCTGTCGGTCCATATGCGTGCGTCGTTGCTAGAGCGAATGCGGGGCGTGCGCCATCTTCAGGTGAGTGCCCCGGTCCGTTGCCTGTCATATCAGTCGATGTCAGGCCGGGGTCTACCGCATTCACTTTGATCCCTTCCCGATCAAGCTCCTTCGCAAGCTTGACGGTCAACATGTTCAGTGCAGTCTTTGAGGCGCAGTATCCGCCAAAACCGACCGTCCATGTTTCGCTCCGCATGTCCAAGGCATCCGTCAACGAACTGAGGCCGCTGCTCATCATTACGATCCGGGCCGCCTTCGATTTGCGCAACAACGGCAAAAAGGCTTGAGTGACGCGCATCACCCCGAAAACGTTGGTGTTGAACATTTGCTGAATCTCGTCAATTGACTCCTCGGCAAGAGAGGGAGGCGAACCAAACATGAGCCCGGCGTTGTTGACCAAAACGTCGAGATGCCCGACTTCACTCTCGATAGTTTTGGCGGCACTGGACGCGCTCGCATCGTCCGTAACATCGAGTTGCACTGCACGGGCGTCAACCCCGTTTTCTCTCAGTTCGAAAGCTGCCATCTCACCCCGTGACATATCTCGGCACCCCAGCCAGACCGTGTGTCCGGCTGCGCCAAGCTGCCGTGCGATGGCGAGGCCAATACCCTTGTTTGCTCCTGTGACGAGTGCAGTGGGCGGTGTGTGGGTCATGATGACGTCCCTGATCATTTCGATGTCAGAGACATACTACGATATTCGTAATATTCAACCTTCGTATTTTGTGATCTGTTGGGTAATCCTCAGAAATTCGGTTTGGTCAACGGTATCAAGCGCCCGCAGCATCGCTTTGCAGGAGGCTCGATATCCATCGATATAGCCTGCGACCACTTGCTGCCCCTTGTCCGTGATTGTCAGAGCCACCGACCTGCGGTTTGCCTCTGGCCGCTGCCGTTCAATCATCTCCCGACGGACCAGCCGGTCGGCCGAAGACGACATTGTCGTCAGCGCGACCTGAAGATGCCGGGCTACATCCCCCAGATTACACTCGGGATGCTCATCAATGAAAAGAAGCGCCTGAATGTCGAGGGGGTTGAGCGAGTTTTGCATGACTGCCGCTGCCTCCGCGACCTTGAAACGACGGGTAAAGCGCTCAAAGGCGGTAGCGAGTTTTTCGATTTGTTCGGGCGTAGGTTCTGTCATTCCTGGAATTAAGCATTTCTGCTCGGAGGACGTAAGCCATATACCTTAGAACAGGCATTCCTTGAATTTATGCGATGACCGCTTTTGGCGCTTCCGCGCCAAGTCGGCCGTTGGCCCATAGCAGATGTTGACAGAGGTGTTTCGCCACACTGTACTGGCTGCCATCGCAGATGAATGCAGCCACAAGGTTAGCCAGATGCAAATTAGGAATGCCTCGAAAGAGGATGCGCTCCGGTGCGTGGAGCTTGTCGAAGCAAGACGCAAAGAATACGAGAACTACGAGCCGCGCTTTTGGAAGAAAGCCGCTAACTCAGCTGCTTCGACTCTTTCATGGTTTGAAAAACTGTTCTCTGATGAGCACAACGTGTCTCTTGTCGCCGTTGAGAACACACTGATCGTCGGTTTTCTTATCGCGCGAGAGTTTCCAACTCCGCAAGTATACGATCCGGGTGGGGCGACCGCTTTGATCGATGACTTCTGCGTTGCTGCTAAAGATCGTTGGCACGATGCGGGTGCAGCATTGTTACAGCGCGCAAAATCGGAGCTAAATCGGCGGGGGTTCGCACAATTTGTGGTAGTTGGCGCTCAACGGGATGCCGCCAAAACTGCGTTATTGAGCCAAGCCAACCTTTCATTAGCTTCGACATGGTGGACATCAGAAGTGTAGCATTTCCCGAAATTGCGGGCATTCCTTAACTCCAACGGCACCCAGCCACAAGTTGGACTCTCCGTTGCCGGAACGGCCGCTTCTGGTGCACTCTCGCCAAATTGGCCGCCGCCCCGAGCGGCCTCAAACCTCATCGTTTAAAGAACAGGTCCGAAAACACAGTTGACCACGCCAACGTTTGCCACGAACTTGCAAAGCTCAGACATGGACGGAGTTATGTGATGGTGCGGTCGGTCATCGAGTTGCGGAACGTCGCCGGCACTGAGGCAGCGATGGGTTGGGCTGGCGGCCATACGGTGGTCATCGATCGGCCGGAAGGCAAGGCCGGGGGATTGGGTCTCGGTTTCAATGGCGGCCAAATGCTCGCTCTAGCAATAGGAGGCTGCTACTGTAATGACCTACGCTATGTCGCCCATGAACGTGGCGTGAAAATCGAACAAATTGCCGTAACAGTGACACTTGACCTAGAGGGTGTACCGCTGGTCGCCACCAAAGCCGTGCTATCTGTAAAGTGTCAATCGGCGTCGTAACGGGACCCCTTATCGGCTCCCAAAAGGGACCCCTGC
>NZ_JCAHRB010000011.1:0-332648 GCF_059429395.1 Agrobacterium sp. K11
GTGCTTGAGCCTTTCTGCTTATGCCGACTGTCCGGTCGAAATGGGGGGCAGTTCAATAGCGAAATTCCCGGCATGCGTTCAGAGAATGTCGATATCAACGATCAGTCACTTGATATTGTTCCGCAGCTTCATGCCCGTCAGAACGATGGGCGATATTCGAGCGCACCTAAAAAGAAACCCTCCGGCGGGGAGGGTTCTAATCGTGCCAACTAAAGGGCACTAGGAGCAATGGGCGGATGGGGAAAGGTTCCGTCCGGCCTTAAAAACTCGCGACGAGAAAATCGGTTCCGAAAAAATTAGTTATTCCACCACACGCAGCACCGGCGGCGCACCTTCAGCTCTGAACGTCTTTAGATTTACCTGCGTCATTGGGCCACGAGATGTATGCATCGTCAGGGTGCTGATATCGACGTCGAGGCCGGTCTTGTGAACTTCTTTGATGGCATCGTTTAACTGGCGAAGGGCCATTGCCAACCGTTGTTCCGCGTTCTTCTGGCGGGAAATGCGGGTTATCATTGTAGTGGCTCCTTATGCGGATAATGCGCCCAGCAATGCCAGGTGGATTTCTCGGCCTTCGATCGAGAATATCCGAAGCCGCCCCATTTCTTGCAGCCAGGATGCTCGCAATAGTGATTCTCGTGAATGCCGTCGCTGTTTTTGGATTGGTCGCTCATATGATGGTGTTTCCAGTGATGTCTATGGGCCCGTTAGACGTTTCAATCAACGGCCAGCGAACTTTCTTTTTCCATTTGTCCAACGCATCCTCAGCGGAGGAACAAAAGACCCATTCGATGAATGCGTCTGAAATGTCAGGGTGGTCGTATAGGATGGCAGCGATCCCCTTGCGCTGGCTGAACAAGATCTCCGTCTTTGCGCCGGTCGGTATGTCGTCATCGTCAGCGAGTAGTTCTGTGGCAACGTAACCGGTGAAGGCTGTGAGATCAGAATCACGGTCGACTTCATCGAGGATGCGCGGATCAAGGGCGTCGTGGCTGGCTTTCGTTGCGCCCACGAAGTCGCCTTCATTCATCGGGAATTTTGCGTATACGCCATGTTTTTCAAGCAGGTATGGACGAATGCGCATGTTTGCCTCCTATCCAAATAGATCCTGTTGCGGCCTTTCTTCCTCAACTGGCAGCAGCACGAGGCCGTCGTCAGGCAATGGTCGCTGAAGCGCTTTCGCTTCTTCCCATGGCGCTGTCAGCCATGTCTCAATTTCATCTTTGTTTGTCAGAATTACCGGCATGGCCTTCGGGTGGATGGGCTTGACGACGCTGTTCGGGTCGGTCGTCAGGAACGCAAAAAGCTGGTGTTCTCCACCGCGCGGGTTCTTCATCGATCCCCGAACGCCATGCCAGTCCGTCCAGATGCCGGCGAAGAAGGCGAGGGGTGTTTCCTCGTTGATCGCAAACCAGCGCTTTGTCTTCCGGGGTTTGGTATCTTCCCATTCGCAAAAGGTCGTCCACGGAACCACGCAGCGGTTCTCTGGTCGAAGCCAGCGCCGCCAGTGCGGTGAAGTGACGTTGCGGATGTTGGTCACGCCGGTGTCAGGCTTGCCTTGCGTGACGAACTGCGGCGAGGGCATGCCCCACGTCAGGCCGACCAACTCCCGGCCGGTTTCACCGTTGCGCACCACTGGCGCCGGCCGATCTGGATAGACCTCAACGTCTGGCTCCAGATTAAGCCGCTCCTGCATGGTGCCCACGATGTCGCGGATAGATTCCTGATTGGTCTTCACACGGTATAGATTACACATGCTCACCTCGGCATCTTGGCTATGGTGATTTTGACGTCACCCTTGGTGTTGCACCTTTTGCACTTTAGCCGCTTGGCAATATCGTCGACGGTGGTATCGGTTTTAGCCACGCGGTTCAGTTGCCAATGCTGGATATTCGAAACGTGACCGCAGTAGTTGCACTTGGCAACGACAATCTCCCAGTTCCGTATTTCCTTGACCTTAACGGCCGTCGGCGGCGCTTGTTTCAATGTTTCGATGAGGCTGCGTGCGCGGGCGTGGTATCTAAGTCTGCATCGATCTGAAAATCCTTCGAAGGGACGGGGACATTTGATTATGTCTTTCGCTATCTTGTTGAGCAGGGATGGCATTGAGTGGTCGCCATATTCGATCATAAGCTCTCCCGAGCAGATGAACTTCAGAAGCTCGCAATCCTCGCACAACACGCCCACCGGCTCGCCGCCGTATTCGGACAGCACATAAGCTCCCTCAATTGGCATCTCGATCTGCTTCCGGCATCCATCCCCTAGTGAAGCCACGGCCCATCGCAGCCGTCGCCAAAGCCAACTGCATCCTCAGATGCAGAATGTCCTCCATAAGCGTCTCAATAGCTGCGCGGCTGTCGCCATCGTGCCATGCGATGATGTGGTCAATTGGGTCTGCTTTCGGCCTTTGTAATTCTGCGCGCACGTCCTCATTCTCCTTTTTCAGAGCCGCAAAAACTTCCCTTGTCATGAAAAAGGCGCGCGCCCCCGCGCCGGTAAATCAGTCTGGCATCAAGTCCGAAATCTGCCCATGTGAAACCAGCAGACGCGGGTTTGCCATAGCGCCACTTTCATCATCTACGGTGACAGCGTACGCCGCCACGCCGATGTGGCGCGATGCCATTGCGCCGGCCATTTTTTCCGCGGATGCCGCGTTTGAGGCGGGTCGCATTTCGCCAGGCACAATGCCTGCGCGGCCTTTTTTAAACTGCACTACAATGATTTTTTCTTCATCGGCCATCTCGCGTACTCCTCGTTTGTTCTACAAATGTTCTCATTTTAGAGAGGAGTCAAGTACGTTCCGTAAATCTTGACAAATTTGTAAAAAGGGTATAGCGTGAATATCGGCCTCACCAGCCTGCTTTCACCAAAAGCAACACCACATCGAGGGGACTACATGCCACTACCCACCGAAGAACTACGCCGAAGAGCCGACGCCTACCGAGAGTACGGCACGCTTATCAAAGCCGCTGCTGCCCTTGGTATCGGAAAATCTGCTCTTGCTGAAAGCGTCAAGCGTGCCGCCGAGGCTGGCCTGCTTGGCACAGAACCGGTGTTACCGGGATTCCGCATCAGCCGCATCAGCAACACGCCGAGCGGCACTTTCATCCAGCAGGCTCCGGAGCGCGGTGAAAAATTTGCCGTTCCCAATGGCCATGTGGTCAAAGGCGTGTCGGCCCTCGTCGATGCTGAGGGTCGCGTTATTCAGCAGTGGCAGAAGACGGCGGTGGAGCATTCCCCGGTTGATATCGCTGCTATCCTGAAAGAAGCATTCAATGACGTTGCCCCTGCCGAGCCGATCGCTGCGCCCGCGCAGGTCTACGATGATCTGCTGACGCTGACACCGCTTGCAGACTGGCATATTGGACTATTCTCATGGCATCGCGAGACCGATACCAACTGGGATCTGAAGATTGCGGAGAGCGTTATTGGCTCGGCGATCGAAGACCTCATTGCGCGCACACCACCTTCTGCCAATGCCATTGTTTTGGGCGGCGGAGACCTGCTCCACTCGGATAATAACGAGAACAAGACGGCGCGGTCTGGCAACGTTCTTCAGGTCGACGGGCGTTACCAGAAGGTGTTGATGACGGCGTGCCGTCTAGTTGTGCGTGCGATCGATGCTAACCTTCGCCAACATGGGCACGTGACTGTGCGCATTCTTCCCGGCAATCACGATGAGCACGCTTCTGTTGCGGTCGCCTACTTCTTGCTCGCCTGGTATCGCAACGAGCCGCGCGTAACCGTCGACGTCGATCCGTCGCTGTTCTTCTGGTTCCGTTTCGGCAAGGTGATGATTGGCGCCACGCATGGCCACACGGTCAAGCTCAAGGACATGGCGAGTATCATGGCGCACCGTCGCGCCGAGGACTGGGGTGCAACTCGCCACAGATTCGTTCATGGCTTCCATATCCACCACTCTAGCAAGTTCGCTTCTGAGGGTGGCGGGGTCATTTCCGAATCGCACCAAACACCGACGCCGCAGGATGCATGGCACTTTGGCTCGGGTTTCCTTTCTGGCCGGTCGATGCAGTCGATCAGCTACCACAATGAATACGGAGAGGTTTCGCGCGTTCGCGTGGCGATGATGGATGCTGCAAATGACAATGAGCCGGTGAGGGCGGCGGCTTAGGCCACCAAGCCGTCCTTGAGCAAATATGTGACTACCATCGCTCGAGCTTCTGCGTCGGAGATTTTGCACTGTTTGCTAATTTCCTCGATGGATAGGTCAGTTGCAAGGACAACGGGGTCGGTTTGTGCGTCGTTTTGTAAAGGACCGGATGCTTCGAACTGAACGATGAGGCCTGAGCGGCCAGGTTCAGCTTCCACGACGATCTCGGCGAGCGAACCGTTGAACTTTGATTGTGTGATCTTCATCGCGCTATCCCCGACGTTCTGACGAAAACTGAACCAATTCTGATCCTAGATACCACCACCCCACTAAGGAGAAACGATGGCATTTTCACTAGTTCAAGCTGTAGCGGCAAGACAGTCGAACTCACCTAACCGCCCACGCGATGATCGGTGTGAATATAGCCGCCAAGAACATCACGGCTAGGAGAACAACGGCTAGAGTTCCGCCGGCCTCGCCTTCGGTCTGACCGTGTTTGATTTTCAAGAAGTTTTTCATGTGGTGCTCCAGTGAAAGATTCGCTGGCACCACAATGGCAATAAGCACACCCTACGGGCGGCGCGTCAATTGCAAACGGGGAATAACCACCGAAACAACCGGGAAATTGGGGTTTCTAGAGCATTTATACAGCGCCTTCCCCAGCAATCCCCAGCCGATCCGCCAGCCACCAACTGGCGGTCAACCACCACACCACTGAGGAGACTAGAATGGCCAACAACGTCGTGACGTTGAAACTTGCTGCGGAGGTGGAATTCCACCACGCCGCAGCCATCAACCTATTAGCCGCCGACTGCCACGCAGCAAGCCGTAGAGCAGGCTGGTACACCGACCTCATCACCGGCAAGGCGCTGGACCGCAACGTGCCTGAAATGCTCTGCCTGATCCACAGCGAGATCAGCGAAGCGATGGAAGGCTATCGCAAGTCGAAGCCTGGCAAGGTGCTGATGGATGACAAGCTGCCGCACCGGCCCATGGCTGAAGTGGAGCTTGCCGACGCAATAATCCGGATCGGGGATCTGGCTGCATTCCTTGGCTATGACCTTGGCGGCGCGATCGTTGAGAAGATGGCATTCAATGCCAACCGTCCTGACCACAAGATTGAAAACCGGCTTAAGACTGGTGGAAAGGCGTTTTGATGTTCATGCGAAGAGAACAAGCCGTGCCGGCAGAGCTAGTTATACCGTTTGCGCAGAAACAGTATAACTCCGAACTCGCCACCACCACCTTCGGCCCTCTCGACAAGTACGTGCCTGCTAATGACAACGTGCCACCCCGCGCCGGCGATTTCATGCAGACTTTCACCGGCCGCAAATATTGGCCGATGTCTCCGAGACCGCACGAAGTGTACATCGAGGACATTGCGCATTCGCTCGGCCTGCAATGCCGCTACGCAGGGCACTGCATCAAGTTTTATAGCGTGGCAGAGCATTCCGTCCTGATTGCGCGTCACCTCGCGGCGACACACGCGCCAGAGGTCGCTTTGGCTGGCCTTTTGCACGATGCGCCAGAGGCTTACTGTGTGGATATTCCGCGCCCGCTTAAGCCTTACCTGACGAACTACAGGGCGATCGAGCAGGACAATTGGCTGGCGATCGCGGCTCGGTTCGGCCTGTCGAAAGAGTTGCCACGCGAGGTGCATGACGCCGACAACCGCATCATCGCCGACGAGCTAGTCAATCTGCGCCAGATGCCTTGGCACGCCCGCCACGATAAGCCGCTTGGCGTGAAGCTGCGGTACTGGTCGCCGGAGGAGGCTGAGGTCGAGTTCCTGGAAACGTTTGACGCGTTGATGGCGGGGAGGGCGCGATGAAGCTCCATTATTTCATGTTCAGCTACGCGGCAGCGAATGGAACGTTTGCGCGCGTCACTATTGGGTGGCCCGAAAAATACGTGAACGAGGGTCGGATTCGAGAAGCGCGGAAAGCTGCGGTGGGAGGCGCCGACGCTTGCCCAATCGCAGTGAGCTACCTTGGTGAGATGACGCGCGAGGAGGCCGTCTCTTGAATAAGATTAAACCCAGCGACGAAGTCGTCTGCATCGACGACACCACCCTTCCAGAGCAATACCTCGGCATTCGTGCCGGGGAGGTTTACCGCGCAACGTGGGTAGGCATGTGCCGCACATACCTCGGTGGCGACTATGCGGGCATCAGGCTGGCAGGAGTGAACCGCGGCATCTGCCCGCAATTCGGCGAAGAGGATCCACCCTTTGCGGCGCGGCGGTTCAGGCCGGTTGTGAAGCGTTCGGTGGAGAACAAGAAAAATATTGAGGAGACGGTATGAGCAAAGGAATGCATGAGAAGTTTGCGGCTGCTATCGCGAGATCAGACGGACATGATTGGGCGAAAATAAACGACAAGATGAAAGCGCCGTATGAAAGGATTGCTGGCCTCTCGGCTGCATCACTTCTCGACGATAAAGAGATAGACATGTCCATGTCTATCAACGTTTTCCTTCAGCAGGTTTTGTCATCTGCGTACTTGGAGCAGAAGCCATGACAATCACATCCAAAGACAGCGGCTGCCTCACAGCCGCGCCGGCGAATGATAATGCCGAAGTACTCGCAGAGCTCGCGCCACTGGCCGAAGCTATCGGCAAGCTGCCATCATCAAATCCGAAGCGCGCCTTCGGAGTGAAGAAGCCGTCGGCGCAATTCGTGCCACCGGTGGCAATCATCGAGGAAAGCGTCGTGATGGCTTTCGGCGCTGCGAAATACGGAGCATTCAATTGGCAGGATGATCCGATCGACGCCACCACGTATTACAGCGCGGCGATTCGCCATTTGCTGCAATGGTTCTCAGGGGAAGATGTCGATCCAGAGAGTGGCGCCTCTCACTTGGCGCATGTGAGGGCCTGCATGGGCATCCTGCTGGACGCAAAAGCGGCGGGAACTATGATCGATGACCGGCCTAAGTGTGCTTCGGCGAGTCAGGCTGTTGAGCGCTTAAAGGTAGCGGCATAAAAAGAAAACCCTTGTATGGTTTTCGCCATACAAGGGTTTCTTTGCTTACCAACCGAAGAAATTCATAAACGAAGGCCAGCTGATTTTCACAGCTACAGCCAATCGAAAAGTCTTCTCCGACTGGTTGGCCTCGATAAGTAGGACTGCGTTCATAGCGCCCCTCCATATCGTTGTGTGCCTGGCCTTAAAGAGTCGCCTGACGCACTTTGACCAATGCTAGGGTTTTCCCGTTTATTCACAGATCCCTTGTTACAGGACCTGCTTTTCAGTCTAGGGGGCTCCCTCAAGCACGCGACTGATCTCTCTTTGCGACACAGATGGTTGTCGGCATCGCTTCGCGCAAGAGGTAAATCAACAAAAAGTTGCACCACGAGAACGTCCGCAGAACGACTTTTGCAAACTGGCAGCAAACTACGCAAACTGCGATGTACGCAAGCGCTCGCTAATGTGCCGGTTTTGACAATGATTTCAGGTGGTTAGATGGTGAGAGCGCAGGGATTCGAACCCTGGACCTACTGATTAAAAGTCAGTTGCTCTACCGGCTGAGCTACGCTCTCCCGTGTCGGGGCTGGGATGCCCTTCGGAAGTGCGCGGAACATAGGTAGAGCGATCCGTTCGGTCAACCCAAAAAAAGCGCTTTCTACAATCAATCCGGTTTTTTTTGTCGCACCCCCGAAAAGGTGATTGGAGAGAGGGGGCGGCTGGGGATAAAAGCGGCTTCAGACATGTCTGGCAAACCGGTGAAATCGTTTTGCGACAATGGCATGCGCCAAAATGAGAGCGTGAAACGCGGCGAATCTCGGGAATCGCGACGTGCCTTGCTGATCTTTTTGCGCGTGACGTTATCCCAAAACCGATTCCCGCTTTTGGGAGACATGCGTCAATGCGGAGTTCTTTCTTGTCGATTGCCGATATTTCCCTGTTCAGCGCGCTTCTGGCCGGTGCCCTTTCATTTCTGTCGCCCTGCGTCCTGCCGTTGGTGCCGCCTTACCTCTGCTATATGGCCGGTGTTTCGGTGGAGCAGTTCAGGACGGAGAATACCGCGCCGCGGCCTGAAATCCGCAGGGCCGTGCTGTTTTCGGCTTTCTTCTTCACGCTCGGTTTTGCCACGGTCTTCGTGGCGCTGGGTGCCGGTGCTTCGACGATCGGCACGCTGTTGCGCCAGAACCTCGATATTCTCGCCAAGATTGGCGGTTTCATCATCATCCTGATGGGCCTTAACTTTCTCGGTGTTTTCCGCATTGGCCTGTTTTCGCGTGAGGCGCGGTTTCAGGGGGCGGGCAAACCGGCCACGCTTTCCGGCGCCTATGTCATGGGCCTCGCCTTTGCCTTCGGCTGGACGCCCTGCATCGGTCCTGTCCTCGGCGCGATCCTCGGCGTTGCCGCCTCGCGTGACACGGTTGGAGATGGCGCGATGCTGCTTGCGGTCTATTCGCTTGGCCTTGCGGTGCCATTCTGGATTGCTGCAGCCTTTTCCGGTTCCTTCATGCGTTTCCTCGTCCGTTTCCGCCGCCATCTCGGTCTTGTGGAAAAGCTGATGGGTGTGTTGCTGGTGCTCACCGGCCTCGCTTTCATGACCGGTTTCATCACCAATGTGGCGATCTGGTTCCAGGAGACCTTTCCGATCCTGATGAAAATCGGCTAAGCCTCCCCGCGTATTTCATACGCGGGGGAAAGACTGTGGCCGATATCGTCGGATTGCTTTTGCCGTTTTTCGGCCTGATCTTCATCGGCTACGGCACGGCGCGCATAACGAAACAGCCGGTCGAGGCGATGGGCTGGCTGAACACCTTCATCATCTATGCGGCGCTTCCGGCGCTGTTTTTCAAGCTGGTGTCGAAAACGCCGGTGGAAGAACTGACGCGCATGGATTTCGTTGCCGCCAGTCTTGCCTGCACCTACGGCATTTTCTTGGCTGTGTTCCTGATCGGCCGGTTCGTGAGAAAGAACAATCTCGCCGAAACGACGATCCAGAGTTTCGCGGCAAGCTACGGCAATATTGGCTATATGGGTCCGGGGCTCGCGCTTCTGGCGCTCGGTGAAAAAGCGGCAGTGCCCGTCGCGCTGATCGTCTGTCTCGAAAACGCCGCCCATTTCATCGTCGCACCGGCGATGATGGCGGTTGCGGGCGGTGACAAGCGCTCTGCAGCAAGGCTTGCGCTGGATGTGGCGCGCAAGGTCATTACTCACCCGTTCATCGTGTCGGTAATCGCCGGTTTTCTGGCCGCTTCGCTGTCATGGCAGCCGCCGGAGGCGGTGCAGCGGCTGGTGGACTATCTGGCGCAATCGGCAGCACCATGCGCTCTGTTCGCCATGGGTGTCACGCTGGCGCTGCGGCCAATGAAGCGGGTGCCGGTCGAAATCAGCTATATCGTCCCGGCAAAGCTTATCCTGCATCCGCTTGCCGCTTATCTTGTGCTCTCGTCGCTCGGGCGGTTCGAACCGGTATGGATCTATTCCGCCGTGCTGCTTGCGGGCTTGCCGACCGCGACGAATGTCTTCGTCATCGGCCAGCAATATCACGTCTGGCAGGAGAGGGCGTCGGCGACGATCCTGATCTCGACGGTGCTTTCGGTCTTCACGCTGACGGGCGTGGTTTATTTCATCCAGCCTTTTTGAAGCTGCCGAACAGCAGCGAGGGCAGGGCCTTCAGCCCGCGCCCCGGCTCGATGCCTTCGCGCATGACCATGCTTCTGAGCGTGCCGATGCCGGATAGCACATGCAGACCAGCCGCACGCGCCATCTGCACCGGCAGTAGATCGGAAAGCAGCGACCGGTTGAGGAGATCGACGCTGAGGGTGCGGGTGTAGACATCCGCCCGCCGCTTGCGGTCGAAGCTACTGCCGGCATCCGCCGCAATCGGGCGGTCGGAGACGGCGCCGAGCAGGTCGGTAAGGGCGATGATGTCGCGCAGGCTGAGGTTCAGACCCTGTGCGCCGATGGGCGGGAAACCATGTGCAGCCTCGCCGATCAGGGCGACGCGGCCCTTGCCGAAGCGATGCGCGGTCATGGAAGACAGTGGCCATGCCTGCACGCTGTCTTCCACCGTAACGGCGCCGAGCATGGATTGCATGCGCTCCTCCACCCTGAGGCTGAGCGCTTCAAGCGGCAGTGTCGTCAGCTCTTCCGCTTGCGCTGGAGTGACAACCCAGACGAGGCTGGAGCGGTCGCCGGGCAGGGGAACCTGCGTGAAAGGTCCCGTGGGCGTATGGAATTCTGTCGAGACATTGCCGTGCGGCCGGCTATGGCTGAAGTTCAAAACGATGGCCGTCTGCGGATAGGACCAGGATTTGACGCCAATTGCGGCTGCATCCCGCACCATCGACTTCCTGCCATCCGCGCCGATCAGAAAATCTGCGGAGAGCGCTTCACCATCGCCAAGTGTTACCGATACACGGTCGTTGCCGATATCAATCGTCTCGGCGGTGGTTTCGAAGCGGGTAATATTGTGTTCCTGTTCGACCGCTTCGCTAAGCACGCCAAGCAGCGCCTCATTGGGAATATTCCAGCCGAATGCATCCAGCCCGATTTCAGAGGAGCGGAACTGCACGGTGGGCGCGCGCAGCAGGCGGTCGGTGCCGTCAATGATCTGCATGGTGGAAAGACGGGCTGCGGCAGGGGCTATGCGCGACCAGAGGCCAAGGCGGTCCATGAAGCGGATCGACTGGTCCATCAGCGCGGTCGTGCGCCGATCCTTCTTTTCGTTGGGGGGCGCAACAAGCGCCACGTGGCGGCCCGCCCGCGCAAGCGCTATGGCCGCAATCTGGCCCGCAAGTCCCGCACCAGTGATGGCGATATCGAAGTGTCTCATGGTCCTGATCCGTTGTTATTTCCAAGGCATCATAAAGGCTTTGCGCGGGTAAATCCACTTTGACCCCGGAACATCCCGGCGTAAACATTCGTTGGTTGTACCGCTATATTAGTCCTAGGATAAGCCAGATCAGCCGGTTGCAAAGCGTGGTGAATGGCCGCATACCGGAATGAACAGGGCGGATGAAAAGCGGGGCGCAGACGCTGACCATGAAAATTTTCAACTACAAGCGTGTTCCCTACGCGGAAATCCGCGCCTTTTCCGTTCATATTTTGACGGCATCCGGGTCGTTTCTGGCTTTTCTTGGCGTCGTCGCCGCTTCCGAACACCGCTTTGTCGACATGTTCTGGTGGCTGGGGCTTGCGCTGCTGGTGGATGGCATTGACGGGCCGATCGCCCGCAAGGTTCGGGTGAAGGAAGTTCTGCCCAACTGGTCGGGCGATACGCTCGACAATATCATCGACTATGTCACCTATGTGCTCTTGCCCGCCTTTGCGCTTTACCAGAGCGGCATGATCGGCGAGCCGCTGTCCTTCGTGGCGGCTGGCATGATCGTGGTGTCGAGCGCCATCTATTACGCCGACATGGGCATGAAGACGGACGAATATTTTTTCTCCGGCTTTCCGGTGGTGTGGAACATGGTGGTGTTCACGCTGTTCGTCATGGATGCCAGCGCCACAACAGCCATGACGGTCGTTACCATCTCGGTGTTCCTGACATTCCTGCCGATCAATTTCCTGCATCCGGTGCGCGTGAAGCGATTGCGGCCGCTTAATCTGGCAATCGTGTTCGTCTGGTGCGCGCTTGGCGGTTATGCGTTGCTGATGCATTTCGAAACGCCGACCTGGGCGGTGATCGGCTTTGTAGCGAGCGGGCTTTATCTCTATTGCATCGGCGGAATATTGCAGTTTTTCCCCGCGCTCGGCGCGAAATAAGAAAAGCGTAAAGCCGTTTATTGCTTGTGCAAATTGCATTTAAGCAACGTCTTTTTCAGTTGTGCGCAGCAGCAAAACAGTTATCAATAAATCATGATCGCGCAGCATTGCATACGTGTTGTAGCCTGATTGGGAACAATGACCACGGTTGCTGAAATGCTTCGAAGAAAGCATGGGTAGCCGGTGTAGAGAGGGAATTCGTGACTGGAACTATGGCGCCGGAGGCCGTGCCTCTCCTGTCCGTTCGCAAGCTGACCAAGCTGTTCGGCAATTTCGCCGCATGCAACGGCATCGACCTCGATATAGCGCCGGGCGAAATCCACGCGCTTCTGGGTGAAAACGGCGCGGGCAAGTCCACGCTCGTCAAGATGCTGTTCGGCGTGCTCTCGCCGAGCGAGGGTGATATCGTCTGGCAGGGTCAGCCGGTTTCCATAGGTTCGCCAAGCGAGGCACGCAGGCTCGGCATCGGCATGGTGTTCCAGCATTTCTCCCTGTTTGAGGCGTTGACGGTTGCTGAAAACATCGCCCTGTCGCTGGACCCGAAAATTTCATTGAAGGAAATCGCCAAGGAAGCGGAACAGCTTTCGCGCGCCTATGGCCTGCCTCTCGATCCCAATGCGCATGTCGCCGATCTTTCGGTTGGCGAGCGCCAGCGTATCGAGATCGTGCGCGCCCTGTTGCAGAACCCGCGCCTTATCATTCTCGACGAGCCGACCTCGGTTTTGACACCGCAGGAGGCGGACAAGCTGTTCGAGACGCTGGCGAAGCTGAAGGCCGAAGGCCGTTCGGTGCTTTATATCAGCCACCGGCTGGAAGAGGTGCAGCGTATCTGCGACCGCGCCACCGTTCTGCGCCATGGCAAGGTTACGGGCGCCTGCGATCCGCGCAAGGAAACACCGGCATCTCTGGCGCGCATGATGGTAGGCAGCGATGTCGCAAGCGTTTCGCGACCGACGGGCGATGCCCTCGGTCAACCGCAGATCGAAGTCATGGGGCTTTCCGTTGCGCCACGCACGCCCTTTGCCGTGGCGTTGAAAGCGGTTTCCATGACTGTGCGCGCCGGCGAAGTGCTGGCGATTGCCGGGGTTGCCGGAAACGGGCAGGGCGAGTTGTTCGATGCGCTTTCGGGCGAATATCCCGTCTATAATAATGATGCGATCCATCTCCGCGGCAAGCCGGTCGGCCGCATCGGCATCAATGGCCGGCGGCTGATGGGCGCCGGTTTCGTACCCGAGGAGCGCCACGGCCATGCCGCCGTTCCCGGCATGAGCCTTTCCGACAATCTTCTGCTGGCGCGGGCGCGCTCCGACCGCAAGGCATTTCTGACGGGCGGTTTTCTGCGCATCGTCAGGGGTTCAGCTATCAGGGCGGCGGCGCGGCGCATATCGGAAACCATGGATGTGCGCAAAAGCGGGGCAGATCCGCTGGCGGGATCGCTGTCGGGTGGCAATCTGCAAAAATTCATCGTCGGGCGCGAACTCGATCGTCAACCGGCCGTACTTGTTGTCAACCAGCCGACATGGGGTGTGGATGCGGGGGCGGCGAGCCGTATCCGGCAGGCGCTTGTCGATCTCGCCAAAGCCGGCTCTGCCGTCATCGTCATCAGCCAGGACCTCGATGAAATCTTCGAGGTCGCCACCAATATCGCGGTCATTTCCGATGGGCAGCTTTCGCAGGCCTATCCGGTGGAAGACATGACGCTTGAAAAGATCGGCCTGCTGATGGGCGGCGTCCACACACAGTCAGGAGCCGCCCAGCATGCGCATTGAGCTTGAAAAACGGGCAGGGATCTCGAAGCTATTTACCCTTCTCTCGCCGCTTCTGGCACTGGTGCTGACGCTGCTTGTCGGCGCCATCATGTTCGCCATACTCGGCAAAAATCCGCTCGATGCGCTTTACGCCTTTTTCATCGAGCCTCTGCTGGAGGTCTGGTCGCTGCATGAGCTGGCGATCAAGGCCGCACCGCTGATCCTGATCGCGGTTGGCCTGTCTATCTGTTATCGCTCCAACAACTGGAACATCGGCGCGGAAGGACAATTCACTATCGGCGCGATCACCGGTTCCATCCTGCCGGTGCTTTATCCGGATTGGCATTCGCCACTCATCCTGCCGTTGATGCTGGTTATGGGCGCCATCGGTGGCGCACTCTATGCCGGTATTCCGGCGCTGTTGAAGACGAAGTTCAACACCAACGAAATCCTCGTCAGCCTGATGCTGGTCTATGTCGCGCAGCTTTTTCTCGACTGGCTGACGCGCGGCATCTGGCGCGATCCGGGCGGCTATAACTTCCCGCAGACGAAACCCTTCAACGAGAGCGCAGTGCTGCCGGAAATGCTGGCATCGGGCCGGGCGCATTGGGGTTTCGTGTTTGCCATCGTGGCGGCCATCGCGCTGTGGTTCATGATGCGTTACATGCTGAAAGGCTTCGAGGTCACGGTTCTCGGCCAATCGGCGCGGGCAGGGCGTTTTGCCGGTTTCTCATCGAGCCGCATGGTCTGGTTTTCGATGCTGCTTTCCGGCGCGCTTGCCGGGCTTGCGGGCATTTCGGAAGCCTCCGGCTCCATCGGCCATCTTCAACCCAGCATTTCTCCGGGTTACGGCTTCACCGCCATCATCGTCGCCTTTCTCGGCCGCCTCAATCCGCTCGGTATCATCCTCTCCGGGCTGGTGCTTGCACTGACCTATCTGGGTGGTGAGGCGGCGCAGCTTTCCATCGGTGTGTCTGACAAGGTGACGCGTGTGTTTCAGGGGCTGATGCTATTCTTCGTACTCTCCTGCGATACGTTGATCTTTTACCGCATCAGGATCGTCTTCACCGGCAAGGCGCATAACAGCCAAGGAGCGGCATGATGGATATGCTTCAGGCCATCCTTCTCACGGTCATCACTGCCGCCACACCGCTCGTCCTTGCCGCCTCGGGCGAGCTGGTGGCGGAACGCTCCGGCGTCCTCAATCTCGGCGTCGAGGGCATGATGATCATGGGTGCGGTCTGCGCTTTCGCTGCCGCGCATATGACCGGTTCGCCCTATCTCGGCATTCTGGCCGGTATCGCGTCGGGCGCGGTTTTCTCGCTGCTCTTCGGTTTCCTGACGCTGACGCTCGTTACCAACCAGGTGGCGACTGGCCTTGCGCTGACCATTCTCGGTCTTGGCGTTTCCGGCATGCTGGGCGAAAGCTTCGTTGGCCTGCCGGGCGTCAAGCTGCAGCCCATCGTTTTTCCGGTGCTGTCGGAGATACCCTTCATCGGCCCCTTGCTGTTCCGGCAAGACCTGATCTTCTACATGTCCATCGCGCTCGTTGCCGGCATAAGCTGGTTTCTGTTCAAGAGCCGCACGGGTCTCAAGATCCGCGCCATCGGCGACAATCACGGTTCTGCCCATGCGCTTGGCATCAACGTCATCCGCACACGCTATCTGGCTGTCATGTTCGGCGGTGCGTGCGCGGGGCTTGCCGGCGCGCAGCTTTCGCTGGTCTATACGCCGCAATGGGTGGAAAACATGTCGGCCGGGCGCGGCTGGATCGCACTGGCGCTCGTCGTCTTCGCGTCCTGGCGTCCATGGCGTGTGCTCGCGGGCGGTTATCTGTTCGGCGCTGTCACCATCGGGCAGTTGCACGCCCAGGCATTCGGCATTGGCGTGCCGTCGCAACTGCTTTCGGCGCTGCCCTATATCGCAACTATTGTCGTGCTGGTCATCATCTCGCATAATCGCCGCACGACCTTGATCAACACGCCGGCATCACTGGGCAAATCCTTCGTGCCGGACCGGTGAGAAAAACTTCCAGTCTCCAAACCAAACAGGGGTAAAAATGAAAAAACTGGTCATCGCACTTGCTGCTTCCATAGCGGCTCTTGGAGGCGTCGTTTCTTCGGCTGAGGCCGCCGACGCAAAGAAGGTCTGCTTCATCTATGTCGGCAGCCGCACCGATGGCGGCTGGACGCAGGCGCATGAAATCGGTCGCGAAGAGCTGCAGAAGCATTTCGGCGACAAGATCGAAACGCCGTTCCTCGAAAGCGTTCCGGAAGGCCCGGATGCCGAACGCGCCATCGAGCGCATGGCACGTTCCGGCTGTGAGCTGGTCTTCACCACTTCCTTCGGCTTCATGGATGCGACCGTTAAGGTTGCCCAGAAGTTCCCCAAGGTGAAGTTCGAGCACGCCACCGGCTTCAAGACCGCCGAAAACGTCGCGACCTACAATTCGCGTTTCTATGAAGGCCGCTACATTCAGGGCCAGATCGCCGCAAAGATGTCGAAGAAGGGTGTTGCCGGCTACATCGCTTCCTTCCCGATCCCGGAAGTGGTGATGGGCATCGACGCTTTCGTTCTTGGCGCGCAGTCCGTCAATCCTGAGTTCAAGGTCAAGGTCGTCTGGGCCAACACCTGGTTTGACCCCGGCAAGGAAGCCGATGCCGCCAAGGCGCTTATCGACCAGGGCGTCGATATCCTGACGCAACACACCGATACGACTGCTCCGATGCAGGTTGCAGCCGAGCGCGGCATCAAGGCCTTCGGTCAGGCTTCCGATATGATCAAGGCCGGTCCGGAGACACAGCTGACCGCGATCAAGGATACCTGGGGCGCTTATTACATCAAGCGCACGCAGGCCCTGCTTGACGGCACGTGGAAGTCCGAATCCATCTGGGACGGCCTGAAGGACGGCATCCTGACCATGGCGCCCTACACCAACATGCCTGATGACGTGAAGAAGATGGCTGAGGAAACCGAAGCCAAGATCAAGTCGGGCGAGTTGCACCCCTTTACCGGTCCGGTGAAGAAGCAGGACGGTTCGGAATGGCTGAAGGCGGGTGAGAAGGCTGAAGACGGCGTTCTGCTCGGCCTCAACTTCTACGTTGCCGGCGTGGACGACAAGCTGCCGCAATAACGTGACACGCAGGTACTAGCTGCTAACGGGACCGCGCATGCAATTCATGCGCGGTCTTTGTTATTTTGATGTGTTTTATTGTTCGAACGAAGTTTGGCTTTGCTTTTCACGCGCGTTGATGTTTTTCACTGTATTCTGCGTTGAAAATCGGGCTGCTTTCCTGGATTACACAAGTCAGGCGCGATTTTTACATCTTCAACCGAACGGAAGGACATGGAATTTGCAGCGCGGAATGCTCGATGCGGCGATCGGTTTTCGAAAGTTGCGGACAAATCATGCTCAGGTCGTTCACAAGCTCGGTCTCGATATCGTGTCCGGAGTTTTCAAGACGGGTGACATCCTGCCGGGCGATGCCGAGCTGATGGAGCGGCTGAAAGTCTCTCGAACGGTGCTTCGCGAGGCGATGAAGACGCTCACCGCCAAGGGAATGATCTCCCCCAAGGCGCGCATCGGTACCCGTGTGACGGAGCGCGAAAGCTGGAACATGTTCGACAGCGAGGTGCTGCTCTGGCACTTCGAGGCTGGTGTCAGCGAGGAATTCCTGCTGCATCTCTACGATATCCGCCAGGCGTTCGAACCCTATGGCGCGGGTCTTGCTGCCGCCAGGGCAAAAGACGCCGATATCGCAAGGCTTGTCGCTTACGCCAACGAGATGGGCAACACGGCTTATTCCAAGGAAAAGCGCGCGCTTGCGGATATGAATTTCCACGTCCTCATCACCGAAATGTCCGGGAACCCGTTCATGCGCACCGTCGGTTCGCTGATAAAGGCGGCGCTGGCGGGCATTTTCCGGATGAGCAACCCGGAAGCCGATCCCAACGAGATTTCCGACGTGTCTGCCTCTCACCTGCGACTCGTTGAAGCGTTTCGCCTGCGCGATGAGGGGGCAGCCCGGCGCGAGATGGAAAGGCTGATTGAAAACGGCCGTCAGCAGATACTCGAATTCACGGCCCGTAACTCCCGCTCATAGATCATGTCAGCCTGCCGCTGATCACGTTTGATGAAAATCGGCGTGGAAATTTGGTGGAGATTTGCATGGTTTCTTAAGTGGGGCGCCGTTATAGCAGTGCCGGAAAGAAATCACCCATACGCCCGTCCGCAGTGCCGGCCGGCGTAAAGTCAAACATTGCCCCTGTCCGGGCCGCCTGTGGCCGGTGACGGGGTGTTGGAGGTCTTATGGAGCGCAGCTCTCTAGCCGTTATTCTCGCAGCGGGCGACAGCACGCGCATGAAGTCTTCGAAGTCCAAGGTGCTTCATCCGGTCGCTGGACGCCCGATGATCGGGCATGTGGTGGAGGCTGTTGCTGGAGCGGGCGTCGGCGCGGTGGCGCTGGTGGTCGGGCGCGATGCCAACAATGTCGCTGCTGCGGCAAGTCTCAAGGGCCTGCAGGTCGAGGCTTTCCTGCAAAAGGAACGCAAGGGCACCGGTCATGCGGTTCTTGCCGCACGCGAGGCGATCGAACGCGGTTTTGACGATGTCATCGTCGCTTATGGCGATGTGCCGCTCATCACCTCAGCCACGCTCGACAGGGCGCGCGAGGCGATTGCCGACGGTGCCGATGTCGCCGTTATCGGGTTCCATACTGACCGTCCCACGGGTTACGGGCGGCTTCTGGTCGAGAATGGCGAGCTGGTCGCGATCCGCGAGGAAAAGGACGCTACCGACGAGGAGCGCAAGGTCACCTGGTGCAACAGCGGATTGATGGCCATCAATGGCCGCAATGCGCTGGATCTGCTGGATCGGATCGGCAACAGCAATGTGAAGGGCGAATATTATCTGACTGACATCGTCGAGATCGCCCGTTCTCTCGGCCGCCGCGCCATCGCCATCGATGCACCGGAAAAGGAATTGACCGGCTGCAACAACCGCGCCGAACTCGCCTTCATCGAGAGGCTCTGGCAGGAGCGCCGCCGTCACGAATTGATGGTCGACGGCGTTTCGATGATCGCGCCTGAGACAGTATTCCTTTCCTTTGATACGAAGATCGGTCAGGATGTCCTGATCGAACCCAACGTCGTTTTCGGTCCCGGCGTGACGATCGAGCCGGGTGCGATCATTCATGCATTTTCGCATCTGGAAGGGGCCTATCTGGCCCAGGGTGCGGTTGTCGGTCCCTTTGCGCGGTTGCGTCCGGGTGCAAACCTGCATGCCAATGCCAAGGTCGGCAATTTCTGTGAGGTCAAGAAGGCCGAGATCGGCGAGGGCGCAAAGGTCAACCATTTGACCTATATCGGCGATGCTTTCGTGGGTGCAGGCAGCAATATCGGTGCGGGTGCCATCACCTGCAATTATGACGGTTACAACAAGTCCGAAACGCGGATCGGAGCCAACAGCTTCATCGGCTCGAATTCGTCGCTGGTTGCTCCCGTCTCCATTGGAGAGCGGGCCTATATCGCCTCCGGCAGCGTGATTACCGATGACGTGCCTGCCGATGCGCTGGCTTTCGGGCGCGCGCGCCAGGAGGTGAAACCGGGCAGGGCGGTCGCCTTGCGCGAGCGGGCGAAAGCGCTGAAGGAAGCGAAGAAAAAATCCTCTTAGATGACGTTACCGAGCGATACTGAAAGTGACCGGCGGGATAATTGCCGATTTCAGAGAAACGGTTAAAGCATTTCCAGTAAAGGTGCGCAGCGGTTTTACGTCCGGAAATGCGTCAGAACAAAAAGGTGGTGTATTTTCGCATTCAGGGAAGGCGGAAATACTCTGGAAGTTTCGGTGAAGAGATCGCCGTCTGGAGAAATATATGTGCGGAATTGTCGGAATTGTCGGAACGCAGCCCGTTGCTGAACGGCTTGTCGATGCGCTGAAGCGCCTCGAATATCGCGGTTACGATTCGGCGGGTGTCGCCACCATCGACAATGGCGCGATGGACCGTCGCCGGGCAGAAGGCAAGCTGTTCAATCTGGAAAAGCTGGTCTCTGAAAAGCCGCTGCCAGGTGTCGTCGGCATCGCGCATACGCGCTGGGCGACGCACGGCGTGCCGAACGAAACCAACGCCCACCCGCATTTCGTCGAAGGCGTTGCCGTCGTTCATAACGGCATCATCGAAAACTTCTCCGAATTGCGCGAGGAACTGAGCGCCGAGGGTGCAACCTTCACCACCCAGACCGACACCGAAGTGGTGGCGCAGCTTCTGGCAAAATACACCCGCGAAGGGCTTGGCCATCGCGAGGCGATGCTGAAGATGCTGAACCACGTGACCGGTGCCTATGCGTTGGTGGTGATGTTTCAGGACGATCCCAATACGCTGCTTTCGGCGCGCTCCGGCCCGCCGCTTGCCGTCGGTTACGGCAGGGGCGAGATGTTCCTGGGGTCCGACGCGATCGCGCTTTCGCCTTTCACCAATGAGATCACCTATCTGGTCGATGGCGACTGCGCCATCGTGACCCGTGACGGTGCGGAAATCATCGATTTCTCCGGCAAGCCGGTGAAACGCGAGCGCCAGATTTCGCAGGCGACGGCTTTCGTGGTCGACAAGGGCAACCACCGCCATTTCATGGAAAAGGAAATCTATGAGCAGCCGGAAGTCATTTCCCATGCGCTCAGCCACTATGTGGATTTCGCCTCCAAAACCGTGAAGGATGCCGATAAGGCGATCGATTTCGCCAGGCTTTCCGGCCTTGCCATTTCTGCCTGCGGCACGGCCTATCTTTCCGGCCTGATCGGCAAATACTGGTTCGAACGTTACGCGCGCCTGCCGGTGGAAATCGATGTCGCATCGGAATTCCGTTACCGCGAGATCCCGCTCGTTCCCACGCAGGCCGCGCTGTTCATTTCGCAATCGGGCGAAACCGCCGATACGCTGGCGGCCTTGCGTTACTGCCAGCAAGAGGGACTGAAGATCGGCGCGGTGGTCAATACACGCGAATCGACCATGGCGCGCGAATCGGATGCGATCTTTCCGATCCTCGCCGGCCCGGAAATCGGCGTGGCCTCCACCAAGGCCTTCACCTGCCAGCTTGCCGTGCTCGCTTCGCTCGCGGTTGCCGCGGGCAAGGCGCGCGGTACGCTTAAGCCGGGCGAGGAAAAGGAGCTGGTGCAGCAGCTTATCGAGATGCCGCGCATCATGAGCAAGGTGCTGAACCTCATCCAGCCGCAGATCGAGGCGCTCTCGCGCGATCTGTCGCGCTTCAAGGATGTACTTTATCTCGGCCGCGGCACCAGCTTCCCGCTGGCGCTGGAAGGCGCACTGAAGCTCAAGGAAATTTCCTATATCCACGCCGAAGGATATGCAGCCGGCGAGCTGAAGCATGGGCCAATCGCACTGATCGACGAGAACATGCCTGTCATCGTCATCGCGCCGCATGACCGCTTCTTTGAAAAGACCGTTTCGAACATGCAGGAAGTGGCCGCGCGCGGCGGCCGCATCATCTTCATCACCGACGAGAAGGGCGCCGCTGCGTCCAAGCTCGACACCATGGCGACGATCACGTTGCCCAATGTCGACGAGCTGATCGCGCCGATGGTCTTCTCGCTGCCGATCCAGCTGCTGGCCTATCACACCGCCGTCTTCATGGGCACGGATGTGGACCAGCCACGCAATCTGGCGAAATCGGTGACGGTGGAATGATCATCCGGCCGGAGCGGCAAGGTGATGAAGAGGCGATTACTCGCGTTACGGAAGATGCCTTCCGTAACGTCGACTACAGCGACAAGACAGAACATGTGATCATCGAACGGCTTCGCAAGGCCGGTGCGCTGACTGTTTCTATGGTTGCCGAGGACAGCGAAGGCATCATCGGCCATATCGGTTTTTCACCGGTAACACTGTCGGGCGGCGAGACCGGCTGGTTCTGTCTTGCGCCCTTATCGGTGGCGCCGGACCGGCAAAGGCAGGGTGTTGGCTCAGGGCTGGTTCGGGAAGGGCTTGCCGCGTTGGACCGTCTGAGTGCTTCTGGCGCAGTTGTCGCTGGCGATCCGGACTATTACGGCCGCTTCGGTTTTCGCCATGTTGAGGGCCTGAGCGGCAAGGGGATTCCTGACGAATATTTCACAGTTCTTCGCTTGCATGGCGGAACTCCATCCGGCATTGTCGGTTTTCATCCGGGTTTCGATAGCGACAACGCTTAATTCCGAACGGTAAATGACCGATATTCCAGTCAAAATTTCATTCGCAGCCCGTCTGCGCAACAGCTTCCTCACGGGCGTCCTCATCCTAGCGCCCGTCACCATCACCATGTGGCTGGTATGGAGCTTCCTGCAATGGGCGGATAGCTGGGTTAAGCCATATATTCCCGCCCGTTACGATCCCGAGCAATATTTCGATGTGGCGATCCCCGGCTTCGGCCTGCTGATCGCCGTCATCGGCATCACGCTCATCGGCTTTCTCGGCAACAACCTCATTGGCAAATGGATCGTCGGCGTCGGCGAATCCGTTCTCAACCGCATGCCGCTGGTGCGGCCGATCTACAAGAGCATCAAGCAGCTGTTCGAATCCGTCCTGAAAGAGCATTCGAACTCTTTCAAGAAGGTCGGCCTGATCGAGTTTCCGTCACCCGGCACCTGGGCGATGGTATTCGTATCCTCGGAGGTCAAGGGAGAGCTTGCCCATCGCTTCAACGAGATGGGCCAGGAGATGGTTGCCGTCTTCCTGCCACCGACTCCGGTGCCGACGGCGGGTTTCCTGCTGTTCGTGCCGAAGGACAAGATCGTGATGCTGGACATGACACCGGAAGACGCGGCGAAACTGCTGATTTCAGGTGGACTGGTGGCTCCGGATTTCACGCCGCCGAAAATGATTGCGCCGGTTTGAGCGTTACAGGAGGCCGCTGATATCTGTTTGCGAAAAGTCGTTGCCGACATAAAGCAAAGGGCAGCCTTCAGCTTTTGCCAGCTCATAGGCAAAACAATCTCCGAAATTCAGCCCGGCGGGGTGAATACCCTTTCCCCAGACGCGATAGGCTTCCGAAATGCCACGGATTGATTTAGCAGTAACGGGTTTGATTTCGACGCTCAGCCCTTCGATCAGCATCTCGAGTTCCCGGCTGCGGCCACGTCTTTGCGCTACGATAACAGCTTCGGCAAGCGTACCGGCGGATATCAGCAATGGTTCATCCGTATCGAGAGCCATGGCACATGCATCTGCTGTGGGTTCATCAAGCAGGATTGCAAGCAGAGCAGATGTATCGATGACCATCATTTTGGAAGGCCGTGCTCGTCGTAAAGGAAATCCTGACTATGCGCGGCATCCGGGCCATCGTCGCTCTTGGTCGCGACGGCCGCGCGCACTTTATCAAGCACGGCCCTGCGGGATTTTTTATCCGCCACAACAACCACTGGAACCAGCCGCACTGCTGCATGACCATGCCGGGTGAGAATGATTTCGTCCCCGGCCTCGGCGCGTCGTACCAATTCTGTCAGTTGGCCTTTTGCATCAGTTACGGATATCTGCATGGCTATCCTTAAGCGTTAAATCTCGCTTTAGATTAGTCTATTGAATGGACCAAATCAATCCTCGTCATCGAGATCATCCACCTCTGTTCCCGTCGTGGTCGCATGGAACACGGGGACGAAAAGCCGCATATAGACCAGCCGCACGCTCCAGCCCTGTTCCAGTGCCTCTGTCCATGCCTTCTTGCGGCCGGGCTTTTTGAAGGCCTTGCCGATCGCTTTCTTCTGGCTTTTGGCGAAGGTGTCGGGTTGCAGGATGTTTTGCGGCGAGCAGAGCGCGTAGCCCTTTCTGAAGGCGGGCGGTGGGCGGCGTGGGTCGATCATGTTCATGGCGGTTCACTTTCAGCCGGCGTGCAGGAAGCGGATAGCTTCGTCGCGGCGGTGCAGATAGAGCAGGGTGCGCAGGCTTTCGCCGCGCGGGCCGGTCAGTTCGGGGTCGCGCTCGATGACATAGGCGGCGTCCTTGCGGGCGATTTCCAGGAGATCGGCATGGGCTTCGAGGCTGGCGATGCGGAAGCCCGGGGTGCCGGACTGGCGGGTGCCGAGGAGTTCGCCTTCGCCGCGCAGCTTCAAATCCTCTTCCGCAATCAGGAAGCCGTCCTCGCTGTCGCGCAGGATGGAAAGTCGGGCGCGGCCGTTTTCGCTGAGCGGCCCCTTGTAGAGCAGGATGCAGGTGGAGGCCTCGTCACCGCGTCCAACCCGGCCACGCAGCTGGTGAAGCTGGGCCAGGCCGAAACGTTCGGCATGTTCGATGACCATGATCGTGGCGTCCGGAACGTCGACACCCACTTCCACCACTGTCGTTGCCACCAGCAGCCGGGTTTCGCCGTTCTTGAAAGCCAGCATGGCGGCGTCCTTCTCCGGGCCGCTCATGCGCCCATGGATGAGACCGATATTGACACCGAGCATCTGCGAGAGAACCGCATGTCGTTCTTCCGCCGACATCAGGTCGGACTCTTCCGTCTCCTCCACCAGCGGGCAGATCCAGTAGGCCTTCTTGCCCTCCTTCAGCGCGGCGCGCAGCCGCTCGACGATGTCGCCGATGCGCTCTGTGGGGATTGTCACGGTCTGGATGGGTTTTCGGCCAGCCGGTTTTTCGGTGAGTTTTGATACATCCATGTCGCCGAAGGCGGCCAGCACCAGCGTGCGCGGAATGGGCGTGGCGGTCATAACAAGCATATGCGGCGTGATGCCCTTGGCGGTGAGACGCAGGCGCTGGTGTACGCCGAAACGGTGCTGCTCATCCACCACGGCCAGCACGAGGTTCTCGTAACTCACGCTGTCCTGGAACAGCGCGTGGGTGCCGATGACGATCTGTGCCTCACCGGAGGCCACGCGTTCTTCGATCTCGCGACGCTCCTTGCCCTTGGTGCGGCCGGTCAGCACCTCAACCGTGATGCCCGCGGCATCGGCGAGTTTGGAGATGGTGGCGAAATGCTGCCGGGCAAGAATTTCGGTCGGGGCCATCAACACCGCCTGTCCTCCGGCCTCGACGGCGGTTGCCATAGCCATCAGCGCCACCAGCGTCTTGCCCGCGCCGACATCGCCCTGCAACAGCCGCAACATACGGTCCTCGCTGGCCATATCGGTCAGGATATCTTTCACCGAGGCATTCTGGCTCGGCGTCAGGGAGAAGGGTAGTTGCGACAGGATTTTTGCAGCAATGTCCCCCTTGGCGCGGATCGGCTGGCCCGCGACCTTGCGCAGTCTTTGCCGCACCAGCGCCAGCGATAATTGTCCGGCGAGGAATTCGTCATAGGCAAGCCGTCGGCGCGCCGGGGCCTGTGGCTCTATATCGGCGCTGTCGCGTGGGTCGTGCAACTCACGGAAGCTCGATGCCACGTCGCCGAACCCCTGCCGGGTCTTCAGCGTTTCGTCGATCCATTCGGGAAAGACCGGCAGTTTCGAAAGTCCGCCTTCAATTGCCCGCCGCAGCACCTTCGGAGACAGCCCGGCTGTCATCGGATAAACGGCTTCGACCAGCGGCAGGTTCTCGGCCTCGGAGAGTTTCACCATGAAATCCGGATGCACCATGGAGGCGCGGCCGTTGAACCAGTCCACCTTGCCGCTGACGAGAACCTCTTCATCGACGGGCAAGGCCTTGGAAAGCCAGTCTCCCTTGGCGCGGAAGAAGGTGAGCGCCAGTTCCCCGGTCTCGTCATGCAGGAAAACACGGTAGGGCGCGGAACGATTGCCTGGTGGAGCTGGCTGATGCCGGTCGACACGTCCCTGAATGGTGACAATGGCGCCGGGAGCGGCAAGCGCGATGCCCGGGCGGTTGCGCCGGTCGATGACGTTTGATGGCGCGTGGAACAGAAGATCGATCACGCGGGTGTCGTTGGCATTTTCCCGGCTCAGCAGTTTGGCCAGAAGGTCGGCAAGCTTCGGCCCCACACCGGCAAGGGTGGAGACGGAAGCAAATAGCGGATCGAGAATGGCGGGACGCATGCTCAGCAAAATCGGGGAAGGGGACGCGTTATGCAAGACGTGGCGCCCGACAAAGGCTGTTTATCACCGGCAGATTTTAGCCGCCGTGGCATTATTTCGATAAAAACCGGTTCCAAGCGTTCGCCTCCTGTTCTATAGGAGGGCGCAATCAACATCCTGTTGAATAGCCAACCGAAAGGTGAATGCGATGACTGGACTGGTGCGCACGAGCGCCGACCTCGATCCGAGGCGCAGGCGGATACTTTACCGCTGCTGGCACCGGGGCATTCGCGAGATGGATCTGGTGCTCGGGCAATTTGCGGAAGACAATATTGCCGGGCTTTCCGACGATCAGCTCGACGAGCTGGAAATCATCATGGCGGAAGAGGATAACGACCTCGTCAAGATGGTGACGGGTGCCCTGCCGGTGCCGGAAAAATTCCAGACCCCGTTGTTCGAGAAGATCGCCTCTTACCGTCCCGATTTCGATCTCGTCACAGCCGAAACCCTGAAGGCCTGAAACATGATAGCCGGATTCGATGCAAAGCTGGTGGCGTCGGCCGATACGCCGCTGACCATCGGAAACGTGCCCTCCGGCATGGAAGCCCTGCTGCTCGCCGATATGGCGCGGGCGGGAACATCGGTGGCTTACGTGATGTCGGACGGCCAGCGGGTCGCCGATCTCGAACAGATTCTTGGTTTTGTCGCGCCGGATATTCCGGTGTTGACGCTGCCGGCCTGGGATTGTCTGCCTTATGATCGCGTGTCACCGAGTGCTGACACCTCGGCGCGCCGGCTCGCGGCACTTGCCGGCCTCATCAATCACGCCAAGAAACCGCATCCGGCCATCGTTCTCGTCACCGTCAACGCCATGCTGCAGAAGATGGCGCCGCGCGACGTTATCGAGAGCCTGGGCTTTTCGGCCAAGCCCGGCAACCAGATCCGCATGGAGGACATCGCCGCGCGGCTGGAGCGCAACGGTTTCGACCGGGTGGCGACGGTGCGTGAAGTGGGTGAATTCGCCGTGCGCGGCGGCATTCTCGATGTCTTCGTGCCGGGCACCGAAGAGCCGGTGCGGCTCGATTTCTTCGGCGATACGCTGGAAAGCATCCGCACCTTCGATCCGGCCAGCCAGCGCACCATCGCACAGGCGCGCTCGCTTGATCTCAATCCGATGAGCGAAGTGACGCTGACGCCGGATACGATCGGCCGGTTCCGAAAGAATTACCTGTCGCTATTCGGTGCGGCGACGCGCGACGATGCGCTTTATCAGGCCGTCTCCGAAGGTCGCCGTTATGCCGGCATGGAGCACTGGCTGCCTCTGTTTTACGAAGAGCTGGAAACCGCCTTCGATTATCTCAGCGGTTTCCGTATCGTCACCGACCATACGGCGCGGGAGGCGGCGAAGGAACGCTCCAAGCTGGTCCTCGATTATTACGACGCGCGGCGGGCTTCCGGCGAGACCAAGGGCTCGACGCAGGGCGCGCCTTACAAGCCGGTATCGCCTGGGCAAATCTATCTCGACGGCAAGAGCTTCGAGGCGGCGCTTGCAAGCGTCAATGCGGTGCGGCTGACGCCCTTCAACGAACACGATAGCGAAGGTCGCCCGGTCGCGACGCTTGATGCCCATGTTGGTCCGCGCTGGGCACGTCCACCGACGGAAGGCGACAGCGAAGAGCGGGTCAATGTTTTCGATCTGGCGGTAAAGCACATTGCCGAGCGCCGGGCCAAGGGCTGGAAGGTTTTGATCACCGGCTGGTCGGAAGGTTCGCTCGACCGGCTGTTGCAGGTCTTGAACGAACACGGGCTTGAAAAGATCAAGCCGGTGACATCGCTGAAAGAGGTGGAGAAACTCGGCAAGGGTGAGGCGGCTTCGGCGGTGCTGAGCCTCGAAGCCGGGTTTGAGACCGGAACGCTCGCAATCATCGGCGAGCAGGATATTCTTGGCGACCGCATGGTGCGCCGTTCCAAGCGCCGCAAGCGCGGCGCGGATTTCATCGCGGAAGTGGCGGGGCTGGACGAAGGCTCGCTCGTGGTTCACGCCGAACACGGCATCGGTCGCTTCGTCGGTTTGCAGACCATCGAGGCAGCGGGCGCGCCGCGCGCCTGTCTGGAACTGCATTATGCCGACGACGCCAAGCTGTTCTTACCGGTCGAAAACATCGATCTTCTCTCGCGTTATGGTTCTGATGCCGCGGAAGCCACACTCGACAAGCTCGGTGGCGGCGCATGGCAGATGCGCAAGGCCAAGCTCAAGAAGCGCCTGCTCGATATGGCCGACGAGCTTATCCGCATTGCAGCCGCGCGTCTGGTGCGCCACGCGCCGGCGCTTATCGCACCGGACGGGCTTTACGACGAGTTTGCCGCCCGTTTCCCCTATGACGAGACCGAGGACCAGCTGAACGCCATCGACGCTGTTCGCGACGATCTCGGTGCCGGGCGGCCGATGGATCGCCTGATCTGCGGCGATGTCGGTTTCGGCAAGACCGAAGTGGCCTTGCGCGCCGCCTTCCTTGCCGCCATGAATGGCGTTCAGGTGGCGGTGGTGGTGCCGACCACGCTTCTGGCGCGACAGCATTTCCGTACCTTTTCCGAACGGTTTCGCGGTCTGCCGATCCGGGTGCAGCAGGCCTCGCGCCTTGTGGGTTCGAAGGAGCTTGCGCTCACCAAGAAAGAAGTGGCTGATGGAAAGACCGACATTGTCGTCGGCACCCATGCGCTGCTCGGTGCGGGCATCAGCTTCGCCAATCTCGGCCTGCTGATCATCGATGAGGAGCAGCATTTCGGTGTGAAGCACAAGGAGCGGCTGAAGGAGCTGAAAAGCGACGTGCATGTGCTGACGCTGTCGGCGACGCCCATTCCGCGCACCTTGCAGCTGGCCATGACCGGCGTGCGCGAGCTGTCGCTCATCACCACGCCGCCGGTGGACCGCATGGCGGTTCGCACCTTCATTTCGCCCTTCGATCCGCTGGTAATCCGTGAAACGCTGATGCGCGAGCATTATCGCGGTGGCCAGAGCTTCTATGTCTGCCCGCGCCTTGCCGATCTCGCTGACATCCATGCATTCCTGCAGTCGGATGTGCCGGAACTGAAAGTGGCGGTGGCGCATGGCCAGATGGCGGCGGGTGAACTCGAAGACATCATGAACGCCTTCTATGACGGCAAATACGATGTGCTGCTTTCGACCACCATCGTCGAATCCGGCCTCGACGTGCCGACCGCCAATACGCTGATCGTGCACCGTGCCGACATGTTCGGTCTCGCCCAGCTTTACCAGCTGCGTGGCCGTGTCGGTCGTTCCAAGGTCCGCGCCTTCGCGCTGTTCACCCTGCCGGTCAACAAGGTGTTGACGACGATGGCGGAGCGGCGGCTGAAAGTGCTGCAATCGCTCGACACACTCGGCGCCGGTTTCCAGCTTGCCAGCCACGATCTCGATATTCGCGGCGCGGGCAATCTGCTTGGCGAAGAACAGTCCGGCCACATCAAGGAAGTCGGTTTCGAGCTTTACCAGCAGATGCTGGAAGAGGCCGTGGCCGAAGTGAAGGGTGACGAAGAGGTGCGCGACAGCGGCTGGTCGCCGCAAATCTCGGTCGGCACCTCGGTGATGATCCCGGAAGACTACGTGCCGGATCTGCATCTGCGCATGGGTCTCTACCGCCGTCTCGGCGAGCTTGCGGATATAGGCGAGATCGACGGTTTCGGCGCAGAAATGATCGACCGTTTCGGCCCATTGCCGAAGGAAGTGCAGCATCTGCTCAAGATCGTCTACATCAAGTCGCTCTGCCGCACGGCCAATGTCGAGAAGGTGGATGCCGGGCCGAAAGGCGTGGTTGTGCAGTTCCGCAACAAGGAATTCCCCAATCCGGCAGCGCTTGTCGGTTACATCGGCAAGCAGGGCTCGATGGCGAAAATCCGCCCGGACCACAGCCTGTTCCTGAACCGCGATCTGCCGACGCCGGAAAAACGGCTGGCGGGTGCGGCGATGGTCATGACGCAATTGGCGGAGCTGGCTCGGTCGTAGATTTAAGCCTTGGGGGGCGGTGGGTGTGGCTTACCCCCTCTGCCCTGCCGGGCATCTCCCCCACAAGGAGGGAGATCGGCAAGACGCGATGTCACCACTTCATTCTCTAACGTTGATACAGGCAAAACCTTGCCGCATATCGATCTCCCCACCCGTCGGGGAGATGCCCGGCAGGGCAGAGGGAGGTAAACCACCCATCTTCGGCTCATTTCCATTAGCCAATCCCTCGAAACTCCACTCACTGCCTTCAGCGAAAATTACCGCGATGTAACGAGACGGACATATATCGGTAGTCTTCGCGGGCGTAATCTTTCCTTCATACCCGGTGCGGCGGATCGTAAAGCCGCCGGGTCTTGAAGGAGCAGGACGATGTGGACCAACATCAACAGGTTTGCCACCGCTGGTCTGGTTGCTTTGACAATTGCGGGCACCACAATTGCCACCACCAGTCAGGCGGAAGCGCGCAATAATTTCGGCCGCGGCCTTGCCGCCGGGATCGCAGGAACGATCATTGGCGGAGCGCTCATCGCCGGGGCAAGGCATCCCGGTTACGCTTATGGCCCCGCCTATTATGCACCGGCCTATGGTCCACCCGTCTACGCCGCGCCAGCTTATGGACCGCCTGTTGTTTACCAGCCGGTTTATCCTCGCTGCCACGTGGCCTGGCGACAGAACGCCTGGGGCGACATGTATCGGGTCAGGGTTTGTGATTGATCGAATGCCATGCCAGCGACGCAAACATGCGTCGCTGGTTCTCATGCATTTTCGACTTTAGCGCTCGTCTTCCGGCGTGATCCCGACGGCCACATTCTGGTCAGTCGCGGCGATGGAGGCGGGAAGCGGCACTTTTCGCTGCTTCTCGCGGATCAGCGTCAGCAGGCCGGAGCCGACGATCAGGGCGATGCCCATCAACATCCAGCCATCAATGCGGTCGCCGAAGATCAGGTAACCGAACAGGATGGCCCAGAGCATCTGGCTGTATTGCGTTGGGCCGATCATGGCGGCGGGCGCATATTGGGCAGCATACATGACAAGCACGTTGCCAAGCGCGCCGAGCAGGCCGTATCCCGCCAGCAGCAACCATTGTTCGCCGCCCGGCATGATGAAGGTCGGCACCATGGCGATGCCGCTAATGGTAAGACAGCCCAGTACGCCGGCCCCATACAGCGAGACGTTCTTTTCCGATGGGCCCATGGCGCGGAAGATGACGATGCTGAGTGCGCCGCTGAAGCCACCGATGATGGCGCCGATATGGCCGATGCCGAGTTCACGGAAACCCGGCCGCAGGATGACCAGCACCCCGAGGAAACCGATGATGACCGCAGACCAGCGGCGGATGCCCACCTGTTCCTTCAAAAACACCACCGACATGATGGTGACGAAAGAAGGAAGAAGGAAGATCAGCGCGAAGGCTTCGGCCATGGAAAGATGGGTGAAAGCGGTGACGCTGCCGACGGCACCCGTACCGGCGGCAAAAAATCGGATGATCCATAAAGGCCGGTTGGTCGTCTTCACCACATCCACCCAGCGATCATTGCGCTTGCGGATGAATGGCAGGGCGATGAGGCCGAACAGGGCGCCGAAGAAGGCCGATTCGATCGGCGAAATCTGGCCTTCTATGAGTTTAACGCTCGCGTCGCTCCAGGCGTAGGCAGCGAAGGCGGCAAAGGCAAGCAGAATGCCTTTCAGGGTCTGGTCGGACACGGGAAAACACCAACAGTTTATCGATTACGGCAAGCTGCCGGTGTTCGACCGTCAGTTCATCGACTTATGCTCGTCCGCCTTGATTTTTGCAATATCCCGCAGTGCAGCAATCAATACATCAGGCGTTTGTGCACCGCTGATGGCGTATTTCTGGTCAACGATAAAGAACGGTACGCCGGAAACACCCATTTGCTGCGCCGCGTCAATTTCGGCAATCACCGTGTCCTTGTCTGCATCCGACGCCAGAAGCCGTGTTACCACCTTGGCGTCCATGCCCGCCTTTTCGGCGATATCGGTCAGCACGGCGTGATCGCCGATATTGCGGCCTTCCTCGAAATTCGCCTTGAACAAAGCGGTGACGATCCTCTCCTGAACGTCACGGCCTTCAGCATGGGCCCAGAGCGACAGGCGATGTGCGTCGAGCGTGTTCGGGCCAATCTTGATTGCATCGAAATCGTAGTGGATGCCGACCTGTTTGCCGAGTTCAACCAGCGAGGCATGGGCCTGCTCGAGACGCTCCTTGCCGAGCTTTTCCTCAAGCGCGGCCTTCTGGTCAACGCCTTCAGGCGGGTAATCCGGGTTGAGCCGGTAAGGTCGCCAGTTCACGTCGACGCTGATTTCGTCCTGCACCTCGGCAATGGCAAGATCGAGCCTTGCCTTGCCCAGATAGCACCAGGGGCAGACCATATCCGATACGACGTCGATAACGATGCGTTCCATGGCTTCATCTTCCGTTGTCTTGGACCGGGAAGGGGGCGGGTTATTGCGCCCGCGCATCCCACCAGGTCTGTTTCTGATTGCCTGATATCGGGGTCATATCCGGGCGGTCGATATATTTCCAGCGCGCTATCCATTGTGCGCCGATGTAGTAGAGCGGAATGACATAGTGTCCGGCGACGAGAAGACGATCATAACCACGCACTGCCGCCTGAAAATCCTCCGTGGATCGGGCCTGCAACAGGGCCTCGATCATGCGGTCGATGTCGGGGCTGGCCGCACCCGCATAGTTGAAGCTGCCCAGCGCATCCCGCGACAATGAACTCCAGCGATTGAGCTGCTCGGCGCCGGGCGAGAGGGATGAGGGCAGGGACCGGATGATCATGTCGTAATCGAAGCTGTTGGAGCGTGCCTGATATTGGCCATCGTCAACGGAGCGGATGCCCATGGCGACGCCGATCAGGTTCAGCGAACGTTGATAGGCAAGCGCTATGCGTTCCTGCGCCGGGTTCTGCGTCATGATTTCGAATGCGAGCTGGCGGCCATTGGCATCGGACATCCTGCCGTTCTTGATGCTGTATCCGGCCTCTTTCAGCTTATCGACGGCGAGCTTCAGGACCTTGCGGTCCGCGCCGGTCCCGTCGGTGGTGGGCATGGCATAGGTTCCCGCCAGAAGTTCCGGCGGCATGCTCTTGGCCGCATCGCCAAGCAGCGCAAGTTCGCGCTCATCTGCGGCATTGCCATAGGCACCGAGCGCGGAGTTCTGCCAGTAGCTTTGCGTACGCTTGAAGGCGCCGCCGAGAATGTTCTTGTTCATCCACTCGAAATCGAGCGCATAGGACAGGCCCTCGCGCACCTTTTCGTCAGCAAAGACCGCGCGGCGGGTATTGAAGACAAGGCCGAACATGCCCGATGGCAGACGTGGCTGGAACACATCCTTGACGATATCGCCGCGATGAACGGCGGGGAAGTTGTAGGCCTGGCCCCAATGGGACGTATCGGAGGTGCCGTTGATGGCGTCGCCTTCGGGATAGATGTCGATATCGCCTTTCTTGAAGGCCTCGAACATGGTGGTGACCTGAAGGAAATAGGTGATGCTGATCTCGTCGTAATTCTCGAAGCCGACTTTGCTCGGGATATCCTTGCCCCAATAGTCCGGGTTTCGCTCCCAGATGATTCGTTCACCCGGCCGCAATGTCTTGATTCGGTATGGACCCGACCCGACAACAGCGCCGAGGCCCGCCTGCTCGAATTTTTCCGGATCGATCGCGTGTTTCGGCAAAATCGGGGTGGAAGAGGCGAGAATGAGCGGCGTTTCGCGGTTCGCCCTGTCGTTGAAGGTGAAGCGGACGCCGTGTTCGCCGATCTTTTCCAGCTTCGCCACGCCGTCGAGGCGGCTGTTGAACGGCGGACGGCCTTTTTCCTTCAGGAGATTGAATGTGAAGATAACATCGTCAGGCGTCACCGGCTCGCCATCCGACCACTTGGCCTTGGGATTGATGTTGAACTGGGTGAAGGTGCGTTCCTCGTCCCACTCCACGGTTTCCGCAAGCAGGCCGTAAAGGCTGAAAGGCTCGTCGCTCGAGCGCTGCATCAGCGGCTCGTAGAGGAGATTGCCGAATTCAGGGTCCCAGACGCCGCGCGCCGTGGTGCGCATTCCCTTGAGAACAAAGGGGTTGAGGCTGTCGAAGGTGCCGACGACACCGTATGATATGCGACCACCTTTTTTCACGTCCGGATTGACATAAGGGAAGTGCCGGAAGTCGGCGGGAAGTTCCGGCGTGCCGTGCATGGAAATGCCGTGAAGCGGCTGCGCTACGGCAATTTCCGGAGAAAGCAGGGCCGTTCCCCAAAGAAACAATGCGGGGATGAGGGCCGCAAGCTTGCGCATGTCACTATCCTGTCTCAACTGTCGGTCCGTTTTGTCGTCGTGGTCGGTTATCGTCATGATTGGTTTTTTGTTATGATTCTGGCGAATATGTAGCACAAGCCCATGGCTGGACCCATGCGAGGGCGGGAAATCTTGGGTTGCCTCAAGAAAAAGTTAAAGAAGTGCTGGATATCGCCGCGAACGGCATGTAACAGGGTGGCCGGAAGAGACGGGTCACGCATTTGCCTCATTTAAACGACAGTTGAACGGGCAGAAGGATACCGCCATCGGCGAGCAGGACCCGCGGTTCTGTTCTGGCAGACATTCAGGAGACGGAACTCTTATGATGCAAAAGGCAAACACATTCACCCGGACAGCTCTGTCCGCTCTCGTTCTTTCCCTGGGCGCGGTTTCCGCTCCGGCCATCTCGCAGGCACAGGATGCTCCCGCCAATCAGGGCGCTGGCGCTCCGCCGCTCGGCTGGTTCAAGACCTGCTCCAAGCAGGAAGACAACGATGTCTGCGTCGTGCAGAACGTGGTTCTTGCCCAGAACGGCCAGATGATCACTGCCGTCGGCCTCATCACTGTCGAGGGCAAGGTCAACCGCAAGCTGCTCCAGGTTTCCGTTCCGACCGCGCGTCTCATTCCCCCGGGTGTGATGATGCAGATCGACGGTGGCAAGGGTCAGAAGCTCGATTACGCTGTTTGCCTTCCCGACAAGTGCACGGCCGAAGTTCCGCTGACGGACGCCATGATTGCGTCGCTGAAGAAGGGCAACGAGATCGTCTTCACCTCGATAAACTTCCGCCGCGCGCCGAACCCCATCAAGATCGCGCTTACCGGCTTTACCGGCGCTTATGACGGTGCGGCTATCACCCAGTCGCAGCTCGCAGAAAGCCAGCGCAGCCTTCAGGAAGGCATGCAGAAAAAGGCCGAAGAGGCTCGCAAGAAGCTGGAAGCTGCTCAGGACGCCGCAAAGGGCGCGCCGAAGCCCTGATCTCTTTACGAGAACACGAAGAAACCGGCCTGTTTTCAGGCCGGTTTTTTTATGCGCGGTTTTGATCCGACGTGTCTTCAGTAAAAGCGCACAGCGCCCTTATGACTGTTGTCAAATCGGGCGTGCGCTAATGCGCCAGCGACATCTTCGGCCGCCACTCGCCGTTGGGCGCCTTGTCGAACATCCGCTCGATATTGCGGTTGCGGAGCGGCGCCTCGTTTTCATCGTGGACGAGGTTCTGTTCGGAAACGTAAGCGACATATTCCGTCTCATCGTTTTCCGCCAGAAGATGGTAGAAGGGCTGGTCGCGCTCCGGGCGAATATCGGCGGGGATGGCGTTCCACCACTCTTCCGTATTGGCATATTCCGGATCCACGTCAATCACCACACCGCGGAACGGAAACACCTTGTGGCGCACGATCTCGCCAAGCGTAAATTTTGCGTCTCTTTGTTTCATGGTATGAACTTCCTTTCCCACTAATAGTTGGGTGCGGAATGGGAAATATCAAGGGCTAGCGGTATCCGGCCCTTTTTCCCGTGATGCTCTTAAGCGACCCTGCGGCCGATCGGTGCGGTGGCGATGACGACGCCGCCGGTAACCAGCACGATGCCGATGGCGTGATATGTTTCAAACGTTTCACCAAGGAAAAGCGTGGCCATGACAATCGAGACGGGTGGCATCATGTAAAGCGTGATGCCTGCCGTGGCGGGGCCGAAAACGCGGACCGTATGGGTGAAGCAATAAAAGGCAAGCAGTGAGGCGAACAGGATGATGCCGCCGATCTTGGCCCAGGCGATGGCCGTGGCCGGCAGCAAGCCACCATGCGCCAGTTCGACCGCTGCCGGCGGGAGCAGGACCAGCGCGCCGGAGAAGGCGATGAGGCCGAAAAGGCTGAACGAGGCCATCTGCCGCGCCGCGGGATCGCGCAATAGTAGCGAATAGACCGCAAACGCAATCGCTGCCGTCAGAATGGCAAAATCGCCAATGTTGAATTTCATCTGCCAGAGAGCGGACATATCGCCCTTGAGCACGATTGCCGCCACGCCCGCAAAAGCGATGATCATGCCCGCCACTTCGAGCCTGCGGATCGGGCGGCCCTGAAAGATGCGCTGGAACAGGATGATGAATAGCGACGAAGTCGTATAGATCAACGTACCGTTGGCAGCCGTCGTCATTGTGAGGCCCCAATAGACTACGCCACCGCAGACGCCCATGCCGAGAATGCCAAGAACGAGCCAGAGCAGCGTTTTCTGGCGCACGAAGGCGAGGCAGTTCCGCCAGTCGGCGATCATGAACGGAGCGATGATGAGGCTCGATCCGATCCAGCGAATGAAGGCGGCAATGAAGGGCGAGACCTCTCCGATGACGCCGCGGCCGAAAATGATGTTGCTGGAGAAAAAGAACGGTACCGCCAGAAAGATGAGCCAGTCCGTGAGGCGCGTTTGCTGAGAGGCTGGCTTGATCGACATTGTTCGCGACATGGCTGGGCATCAAAAGAAAACGGCGGCTTTCCAGGGGAAAACCGCCGAGCGGGAAGGGACGCCTCAAAAGGCGTCCCAAATGCCGGTCAGGCAGAGTAGTACATGTCGAATTCGACCGGATGCGGGGTCATTTCGAAGCGCATGACTTCCTGCATTTTCAGCTCGATGAACGAGTCGATCTGGTCGTCGTCGAACACGCCGCCGGCGGTGAGGAACTTGCGATCCTTGTCGAGGCTTTCCAGCGCTTCGCGCAGCGAGCCGCAGACGGTCGGGATCTTTTTCAGTTCCTTGGCAGGAAGGTCGTAAAGGTCCTTGTCCATTGGCTTGCCGGGATGGATCTTGTTCTTGATGCCGTCGAGGCCGGCCATCAGCATGGCTGCAAAACCGAGATAGGGGTTCTGGGTCGGGTCCGGGAAGCGGACTTCGACGCGCTTTGCCTTCGGGTTGGAGCCGAAGGGAATGCGGCACGATGCGGAGCGGTTGCGGGCGGAATAGGCCAGCAGAACCGGAGCTTCATAACCCGGCACCAGACGCTTGTAGGAGTTGGTGGTGGGGTTGGTAAAGGCGTTGATGGCCTTGGCATGCTTGATGATGCCGCCGATGTAGTACAGGCAGTTTTCAGACAGGCCGGCATATTCGTCGCCAGCAAAGGTCGGCTTGCCGCCCTTCCAGATCGACTGGTGCACGTGCATGCCCGAGCCGTTGTCGCCGAAGATCGGCTTCGGCATGAAGGTTGCCGTCTTGCCATAGGCATTGGCGACCTGGTGCACGACGTACTTGTAGATCTGCATCTTGTCGGCGCTGGATACCATGGTGTCGAACTTCACGCCCAGCTCGTGCTGCGCGGAGGCGACTTCGTGGTGGTGCTTTTCGACGACGACGCCCATTTCAGCGAGAACCGTCAGCATTTCGGAACGCATGTCCTGCAGGCTGTCGATCGGCGGAACCGGGAAGTAACCGCCCTTGACGCGTGGACGGTGGCCAAGGTTGCCGGTTTCGTAATCCGTGTCGTCGTTGGACGGCAGTTCCGACGAGTCCAGCTTGAAGCCGGTGTTGTAAGGGTCTGCCTTGTACTTCACGTCGTCGAAGACGAAGAATTCTGGCTCGGGGCCAACGAAGATGGTGTCGCCGATACCGGAGGCCTTGAGGTAGGCTTCGGCCTTCTTGGCGGTGCCGCGCGGGTCGCGGTTATAGGCTTCGCCGGAAACCGGGTCGAGAATGTCGCAAAGGATGACGAGGGTCGACTGGGCGAAGAACGGATCGGTATGGGCAGTTGCCGGATCGGGCATCAGCACCATGTCGGATTCGTTGATGGCCTTCCAGCCGGCGATCGAGGAGCCGTCGAACATGACGCCATCGGCGAACATGTCTTCGTCTACGCAGACAACATCCATGGTGACATGCTGCAGCTTGCCCTTGGGGTCGGTAAAGCGCAGGTCCACGAACTTGATGTCGTTATCCTTGATCTGCTTCAAGATATCGTTTGCGGTCGTCATTTAAACGTTTTCCTTGAGTGTGGTGGTGACGAGGTGAAAAACCTGAGCCTCCCCGGCTCAGGACCTGGTTCCGATTATATGGCGTCCACGCCTGTTTCACCGGTACGGATTCGGATGACTTCCTCGACGTTGGAAACGAAAATCTTTCCGTCGCCGATACGTCCGGTCTGTGCCGCATTGCGGATAGCCTCAATGACGGCTTCCGCATTTTCGTCCGCCAGTACGACTTCGACTTTCACTTTCGGCAAAAAGTCCACAACGTACTCTGCTCCGCGGTAGAGTTCCGTGTGGCCCTTCTGACGACCAAAGCCTTTTGCTTCCGTGACCGTGATTCCCTGAAGTCCGACTTCCTGAAGGGCTTCCTTCACTTCATCGAGCTTGAAAGGCTTAATGATCGCTTCGATCTTTTTCATGAGAAAATATCTCTCCGCTTCTCCCGTTAAAGCAGGTTATTCCCGCTCTGCCACAAGAATGCACGTATTGTGCCAGATCGGAAGCGGGCTTGAAGAAAAAACTTCGCTTGCCCGGCTTTCTGGCACAAAATGCATTCGCTTTTTGTGGTTTTCCAGCCAATTTCTCGCCAAAACCCGAAAAATCCGTCATCAATTCTGTCGGTTTTCCTTATTTTAGTTATGTTGAATATTTCGGGATGCACTGACGGCGTTTTGTTGATTTGTTTATATTTTATGCATTTGATTATTATTTCGCCGCAGCCATTTGCTTATTTTTGTATCGATTGCCTTTCCGGCGTTTTGAAGGGATGATCGCTCCATGAAATCCCTATTGAATCTCTCTCTTATCGACCCTGCTGTGATGGCCCGCATCGATGCGGCCTCAGGCCAATCCGGTATTCCCCTATACGATCTTATGGAGCGGGCAGGGCAGGCGGTCGCTGCTTCGGCCCTTCGCTACTATCCGGACGTGCTGCGTTTCGTCGTGCTCTGCGGAGGCGGCAATAATGGCGGTGATGGTTACGTTGCGGCACGCTCGCTTGTGCAAAGCGGGGCGACAGTTGCGGTTCATCATCTTGGCCACGTTACGGCCATGAAAGGCGATGCCCGCACGGCTTTCGAGGGCAGCGGCGTCACAGCCCTGCCGCTTGGCGACTATGTGCCCATGGCTGGAGACGTGGTGATTGACGCGGTGTTCGGTGCCGGATTGTCCCGCGAGATTCCGTCGGAGCTTCGGCGCGTGATCGATGCGGTGACGCAGGCAGCCGTGCCGGTTCTCGCCGTCGATCTGCCGTCTGGTCTTTGCGGCAGGAGGGGCGTGCCTCTGGGCGCATCGTTCAAGGCGGAGCGGACCGTAACCTTCATGGCGCGAAAACCCGGCCATCTGTTGATGCCGGGGCGGGAACTGTGCGGGACGCTTGAGGTGTTCGATATCGGTATCCCCTCTCGTATTCTCGCCGCTCATGCGGGATCGGTTGCGGAAAACGATCCACTTGTCTGGCGCGACGCCTTGCCCCCCTCCGAAATGGAAACGCATAAATTCCGCCGTGGGCATCTGACCGTCTTTTCCGGACCGCCACATGCGACGGGAGCAAGCCGCATGACGGCAATCGCGGCGCTGAAGGCGGGGGCGGGCATCGTCACCATCGCCGCGCCGAAGCAGGCGCTCGACGTGCTTTCGGTGACATTGACGGCGGTGATGAGCTCCGGTCTGGATGATGCGGACGATCTGCGCCACTGGCTGGACGACAAACGCCACGGCGCTTTCGTCCTCGGTCCCGGTTTCGGCGATCTCGAAAAGGCGCGGCAATTCGTGTCCCTGCTCGGGGACAAGGTGGTGGTGCTGGATGCCGACGCGATCACCGCTTTCAAGGACTGCCCGGAAACCCTCTTCGACCGGGTGATTTCAGGCGCGGGGAAATTCGTATTGACGCCGCATGAGGGCGAGTTTGCTCGGCTCTTTCCCGATCTCGCCGCTGACACGTCACTGAGCAAGATCGAGAAGGCGCAGACCGCATCGGCGCGCAGCGGCGCAGTGCTGGTCTACAAGGGTGCGGATACGGTCATCGCCGCGCCGGACGGCCGCGCGCTGGTCAATACCAATGCGCCGTCGAGCCTTGCGACGGCGGGGTCAGGCGATGTGCTGGCTGGCATCATCGGCGCATTGCTTGCCAAGGGAACGCCTGCCTTTGAGGCCGCCGCTGCCGGTGTCTGGCTGCATGGCGTGGCGGGCAGCAGGGCGGGTGCAGGTATGACGGCAGAAGATCTCGCCCACGCGGTGCGGCCTTTTGCGTGACCTTGAGTTGGTGTCCACGCCGTCACCGGACTTGATCGCAGGAGATACCTTTCGCTGCGCAGACGCGTCGTGGCTGTATGCAGGATCTAGTCCGGCATGACGGGGGGAGGTTTTCATCCCTGAGGCGAGGGCTTTTTCGCCCTAGAGGTTTAAAGCCGCGTCAGTGCGCGGCTTTGCCCTGGCTCGCGGTTGCCATCCGCGAAGCGCTGATCAGCAGCTTGCGTTCCGCCCGTTCCTGTTGCGGCGTGCGATTGTAGATTTCGCGATAACACTTGGAGAAATGCGAAGCGGAGACGAAACCGCAGGCAACGGCAACCTCGACCACCGGCATGGCCGATTGCACCAGCAGGTGGCGGGCGCGGTCCAGGCGAATTTCAAGATAGTAGCGGGCGGGTGAGCGGCCCATTTCCTGCCGGAAGAGACGCTCCACCTGTCGGCGCGACAGATCGGCCGCATCGGCGATGTCGAGCAGCGACAGCGGCTCGGACAGATTGCCTTCCATCAATTCGATGATCGACAGGACCTTGCTATTCTGAACGCCGAGGCGCGCACGCAGCGGCAGGCGCTGGCGGTCGTTGGGGCTGCGCACCCGGTCCGTCAATTGCTGCTCGCAGACGCGGTTGACAAGATTTTCGCCGAAATCCTGACCGATCAGGCTCAGCATCATATCGAGCGATGCGGTGCCGCCGGCGCAGGTATAGATGTTGCTGTCGACCTCGAAGAGATCGGCATAGACTTCCACCTGCGGGAAGGCCTCGGAAAAACCAGGCAGGTTCTCCCAGTGGATCGCACAGCGTTTGCCATTTAAGAGACCGGCCTGCGCGAGGATATGCGCGGCGGTACAGAGGCTGCCGATGGCGATGCCGCGATTATAGGCTTCACGCAGCCAGGCATTGACGGATTTGTTGATGTGCTGGTCGACATCGATGCCCGAACAGATGATCGCCATTTCAACGCGGTTTTCGCCGCTGACATATCGTCGCTCATCGGCAAGACAGGTGTCGACCTCAAGACAGATGCCGCTTGATGACATGACCTTCTGGCCGTCGAGCGAGGCGAGGCGCCATTCGTAAGCCTGATACCCCAGCATGCGATTGGCGATGCGAAGCGTTTCAACCGCTGCGGCGAACGGCAGCATGGTAAATTGCGGAATGAGAAAAAAGACGATTGAGCGTTTCTTCTGGGAGTTCCTGCTCATTTGCCCGTGCTCCGTTGCGAATACGCAATTCCTCCCTTGGAATCGGTCTTCTGGATGTCCTGTTTCCGACATCTTTAACGAAAAATACGCCGTGAAATCCGGGCTGTCAAAAAATAGCTTTTGAAATATGCAAAATTTGCGACAAGCCTTTTTAAAGGGCGTCGTGTCGCATGTAAAACAGGCAGGTCATTTTACGCCTCTGCCGGCGCGTCTCGGGATTGACGGGGATGGCTCGCAAGTCCTGGGACGGTTGCGAGCCATGGGGTTGCGCATCATTTGCGGACGACCCTGATGCGGTTGCTGTCGGTTGTCGGCCATCCAATGTCCTTCAATGTTTCAGGCGGCAAACCTTCCAGCGCGCGGAGCATTCTTGCGCGCTTCCATGACGTATGGAGAGCGGAAATCTGGCCGGACAGGCGCTGGAGCCAGCTGCCGGTCGAGGGGCGTTGCGATGAACGGCTCGCTGCGGGGTGATAATGTATCATGGCCATGTCTTGATCCTTTCGTGAACCACGATCCTGTTTACGACTTCGGTATGCGCTTACATATCTCATCAAACAAGAGAATGAATTTTATGTCATTCATCAGTTTTAGGAATGACTCGCGTTCGCCGCCTGCCGGAATTCCTGTCATTCCGTGATGGGCCAGCGCTTCATTCCGACAAGGCGTTAGTTGCCCTGTCATTCGATGTCCCGGATGGTGCGCCTGTGTTGACATTCAATCAAACGAAATGATATCCATCTATAAATCAAAATATTTGAAGGTTCGTGCCATGACCGTAACTTTCCGCCAACCGCTGCCGCTGCTGGATAACGACATTCTGAGAACCTTCGTCGCGATTGCCGAGACCGGGAACTTCTCCACCGCTGCAGAGGTGGTGTTCAGAACGCCGTCCGCCGTTTCCATGCAGATAAAGAAGCTGGAGGAACAGCTGAAGACGACGTTGTTCCTGCGCGATGCCCGCTCGGTTACTTTGACGGCGCATGGCGAAACGCTTCTTACCTATGCGCGCCGCATGATCGCGCTGTCTAACGAGGCCGTGTCGCGTTTCGTCATGCCTGAACTGTCTGGCGTCGTCAGGCTCGGTGCGCCGGAAGATATTGGCGAGCGCGGTTTGCTCCCGGGTATCCTCAAGCGTTTTGCCGAGGTTTTCCCCGGCATCATGATCGATGTCACGATCGATTCCAGTTCCAATCTCTACAAGCGCATGGATGAACGGCGGCTGGATCTGGCGCTGGTCAACTGTGCGTCGCATCCGCTGCGGGATACGGGCGAGGTGCTGATGCGCGAACGTCTCGTCTGGGCCGGGGCAAAATGCGGTACGGCCTATCTGCGCGATCCGCTGCCTATATCGATCTGGGAAGAGGGCTGCATCTGGCGTTCGGAAGCGATCAACTCGCTTGAAAAGCGGGGTCGCAATTTCCGCGTGGCCTATCTCAGCGGCCATACCATGGCGCAGCGCGCAGCAATTGCCGCCGATCTCGCCATCGCACCCCTGCCGCGCTCCTATGTGCAGAACGACATGGTCATTCTGAGCGACAAGGAAGGCCTGCCGGAACTTGGTTATTTCGATATTCGCCTGATCACGGGCGAAAGACCCTCGCGCCCCATCCTTGCGGTCGCGGAAAGCATCCGCAACGCCTTTGTCGAGGTCGCCAAGGCGGCCTGAGGTAGATCTTTATAACGGGAATGCGCGACGGCGAGCGTCCGTCGCGCCATAGGCAAAGGTGGGCCTAGATCGCTACCGTGCCCCGCTTTGCAGAAAAGTCCGCATCGCCGATTTGCCAGCTTCCACGACCGGCCAGCCAGTCTGCCGAATTCTGTAGCCCACCAAAGGGGAAGACGTGGATTTGCCGGATCGGTCCTGCCGGATTTGCCTGCCAGTGCCGTTCGATAGGGCCGACCACGCTTTCCGGTGAATGCCCCTTGGCCAACGTCGTCAGGGAGAGCGCGTTCTTTTTCAGATAGGCGATGGAATTGCCGACGCCGCAGAGTGCTGCATATTTCAGCAGCGTCGTGATCCTGGCCGGACCGGAGACGCCGATATGCACCGGCAAGTCGATGCCGGAGGCGGCAAGTCCTTCCGCCCAAGCGATGAAGCGCGCGGGGTCGAAGCCGAACTGGGTGACGATGCGCATTGCTGCATCGCTTCTTTCGGCAAAATCATACTTCAACTTCAAGGCGGCCGTCGCCGTCTCATCGCTGAAATCGGGGCTGCCTTCGGGATGGCCGGCGATTGCAATCTGATTGATCCCACAGCGATCGAAGATGCCGGTCGACAGCATATCCATGCTGGATGTGAAGGGACCAGCCGGCGTGGCGACGCCACCGCCGACTACCAGCACATCCGACACACCCGCTTCGCCTGCCAGCCGCTTCACCTGCTCCTCGAATTGCACGCGAAACGATATGCGCCTTGCCGCGAGATGCGGCACTGGTGTGTAGCCGAGATCGCGAAGATGTTTTGCAGCGTCGACCAGCCTGTCCTGCGAGGCCTGTCCGGTGTCTGTCAGATAAACACGCACGCCCTGTGGAAAGATACCGGCAAGACTTGCCGGGCCGAGCACCTGTGCGGGTGAGGCTTCAATGGAGGCGGCAATGGCGGGAGAGGTCGAGATATCGTGCAATTTGAATTTGGTCCTTTTCCTTATCATGCACCGGTTTTTTGCCCACGTCTTTGCCTGTTGCGGCAAGACAGCCCTGCATCTGCGACGAAGCTTGATTTCATCTGTTTGGCTAGCGGCAATGGCTGGTTGTTCTCACCAGACACGTTTGGTGAGGCCGTTCCACAGCCATGTCCAGATCGTCGGCGGAAACCGCAGCACCGATTTGCCAGGCAAGGGCGGTTGCGGCGCAAGGCTGCCGGAAAGGGCGTCCTCGATAGCGCTGACCGCAATATCGACCGAGGCGGCGGTCAGAAGCAGGGGGTAGGTAGCTATGGTATCGGAAGGCGAGGGCTTCAGCCGCTTTTCGTAAAGGGTTGCGCCGGTATCCACGCCCTTGTCGACCAGATGCACGGTTGCGCCGAAATTACCCCGGTCCTTTTCCACCAGCGCCCAATAACCGCCCATCTGGCCGCGATAGGCGGGATTGATGCCGGCGTGGAAATTGATGACCGGGCAGCGCAGAGCTTGAAGGGTTGCCGGTGTCAGAAGGCGGCAGGAAATGGTGAAGATCGCCGCCGGTTGCAAGGTGTTGATGGCCTTGTGGCACTCTTCGTCGTTCAGGGAGGCGACGTGTGTAACAGGAACTGCCTGGCCGAGATCGGCAGAGAGGCCATGTTCGGCAATGATCTCATTGGTGCGCCGAACAGTGAAGCGTTTGCCGAGCCGGGAGGCGATCATCGTCGCCATCTGGCCTGCGGCTGTCATCCAGCCAAGCCGCCGCGCCCGTCTTTTCAGAATGGCCGATTTGCTTTCCGCCTGCTCCACGATGACATGGATATCCGGAAACCGGGCGGCCAGCGCATTGATCATGACATTGGGGTTCAGCCCCCCCGCCGTCATCACCAGTAGCCGATTGTTTATCTCAGTCATGTCACCCACACGATTTTCCCGATCATGATCCCTGCGCCCGAGTTTCCCTCGCGAAGTTCAAAACCATGTTAATTTTCACCGACGGGATTTTTTCAAACGCCGGTGGAACCGATTTCCAATGCTCACGTTATTGTGACGCATATCACATCGGCGCTTGCCTTTGGACGGCAAGTCATAGGGGAGTTATTTCAAATGATCACACGTATTCTTTCGACAGTTTTCGTGGCTTTGTTGACCGTCGTGACCTTGAGTTCCTGCGGTAATACCATTCGCGGCGTTGGCCGGGATACGGCAAATGCAGTGGACGCCACGCAGGACGCAGGTCGTAGCGTAGACCGCGCCGCGCGTCGCTAAGTCTCTCCCCTCCAAGGTCTGGCGTCTCCCTGAATGAAGGGGACGCCTTTTCTTTGACCTGATTTCACCGTCACAGTTCATGTGTAAGAATCGCGCCGTACTAAGATGGGGCGAGAGGGCATGAGCGGGCGCTGATGAAAAGACTGGTGACGAAAAGACTGGTGACGAAAAGACTGATTAGCTTGCTGCTGCCATTGCTTTTGCCGTTTTCGGCTAAGGCGGGCGGACAGGCGGATTTCTGCAAAACCACGGAGCATGCGGGCGGACGTTACATCGTCTGCAGTTTCGATCCTGCGAAAAGCATGATCCGGATTTACGACCGCGATCATGTCTCGGGTGAGGGATATCGCTCCTTCTCCGATCTCTCCTCCGCCCTGTGGCGGCAGCACATGTTCAGCGTCTTCGCCATGAATGGCGGCATGTATCATTCCGACTATTCTCCCGTTGGCCTTTTTGTCGAAAACGGCGTCGAACGTTCGCCGATTATTACCGGCGGCGGGTGGGGCAATTTCCATCTTCTGCCGAATGGCGTGTTTTATCTGAAGGGTGCAATGGCGGGCGTTCTGGAAACGCAGGCCTATGTCTCTGCCGGCTTGAAGCCGGATTTTGCCACCCAGTCCGGCCCGATGATGGTGATCGATGGAAAGCTGCATCCGCGATTTCTGCCCGATAGCGACAGCCTGAAACGCCGCAACGGCGTCGGCGTGTCGCGCGATGGCATGGTGCATTTCGCGATTTCGGAAAACACCGTGCGTTTTTATGACTTCGCGACGTTGTTCAGGGATGTGCTGGATGCGCCAAACGCGCTGTATCTCGACGGGACGATTTCCAGTGTCGACATTCCCGCGATGAAAAGGCGCGATTCCCTGTTTGCCATGGGGCCGATTATCGCTGTCGTCGACAGGGTGCCTGACTAAGTCAGATCGGCGCCTTGGGGTAGGCTTTTTCGAGGCCTGCCGACGCCGTCAGTCCCTTGCGGAAGGCCAGATAGGCAGGATGCTGGCTGGCCTTGGCCGCTTCGGTGATGCGTATCTGCAGGCGGGCAGGGGCGTTACAGCCCAGCCATTCGCCTGATGTCTCCAGTTTCAGACTGTTGAGGAAGCGGGCATTGGCCTGTTGATCGAGATAGAGATTGAGGCCGGCCAGCAGGTTTTCATCCTGCAACACGTTTTCCATCAAAAGCAGCACCCACGCCTTGTCCTCGCTTGCAAGCGAGGCAAGTTTCGATGCGACCGTCTCGCGGTCCGGAAAAGATGATGCCTGCTGCATGTAATGCCGAATCCCGTTGCCGTTTTCTGTCGATAAGGCACAGCCGAAAGGGTTTCAAGGCACAACAGTCCGGACACTGAAATTCAACTCTGGAATGCCGATTGCCGCTGGCTTCAACAGGTGTTTGTGCGAAACCTTCATAAACCAGTTACACTTTGGTTCAAATTGAGGCGAACGGCAAAAAGGGGTAACCCGAAAGCGTCGATCTAAAGCCTTGTTTTTTCACACACCTATGCAACTGACGAATGGCAGCCCGTCAAAAACGCCTTCATTTAGCCGCTTTTTGCATTTGCGTTCTGCGCCGGATTTTAATAAATGCTTCCCCCAACGGGCCCGGTCTTGAAGATCGCCCGGAGAGTGAATAGCTGGAGTAATCATGGAAGAAACCGCTCAGAAATCCTGTTGGGCCGTCACCTTGCGCGCGCTTGCAGGCTTTGCCGCATTTCTCGCATTGACGTACATTTTTGGCAGCCCATAAGCACTTCTCATGAATGACGGGTTTTGAAACGGCGCGGTTTCCTCTGGAAACCGTGCTGTTTTCGTTTCTGCGGCCTGTATGTCGCAGCTGCAAAAGCCGGTGCCGCTCTTTTGTGGCGATCCGTCGCGGCTTTGGATATGATGGCGGTGGAATCCATTCTTATTCAAGGTAAGCCTCATGTTTCTTTCGGTCTTCGACGTCTTCAAGATCGGTATCGGTCCTTCCAGCTCGCATACGATGGGGCCGATGACGGCGGCTAACCGCTTTCTTGCGCTTATCCTCGGTGATGAATGGCCGCGTCCGGCGGGTGCTTCCGTGTCGCGCCTGAAGGTCAGCCTGCACGGTTCGCTTGCCTTTACCGGCATTGGCCACGGCACCGGCCGTGCGGTCATTCTCGGCCTGACGGGCGAGCGGCCGGATCTCGTCGACCCCGACGCCATGGACCCGATCATCGAAAAGGTTGAAAAGGCGGGCACCGTGTCGCCACCCGGCCACCCCTCCTATGAGTTCAACCCAGCCGAGGATCTGGTCTTCGACAAGAAGAACCCGCTGCCCGGCCATGCCAACGGCATGACCTTTTCCGCCTTCGACAATCAGGGCAGGCTGCTTCTCAAGCGCATCTATTATTCCGTCGGCGGCGGTTTCGTCGTGACCGATACGGAACTGGAAGCGATCAAGCAGCGCGGCAAGACCATCGATAATGGTCCGCGTGTGCCTTATCCTTTCGCCACGGCGCGGGAAATGCTTGAGATGGCGGGCCGCTCCGGCCGCACCATCGCCCAGATGAAGCGCGCAAACGAAGAAACGGTAATCTCCCGCGACGAGCTGAACGAGCGCCTCGACCAGATATGGGAGGCGATGAACGGCTGCATCGAGCGCGGGCTGAAGGTGGACGGCATCATGCCCGGTGGCCTGAAGGTGCGCCGCCGTGCCCGCTCCATCTACGAGAAGCTGAATGAGGAATGGCGCAGCAACCGGCTCAATCCTGTCATGGCGAATGACTGGCTGAGCGTCTATGCCATGGCCGTGAACGAGGAAAATGCTGCGGGCGGGCGCGTGGTGACAGCGCCGACCAACGGTGCTGCGGGCGTCGTTCCGGCCACGGTCCGGTATTTCCGGCATTTCCACGAGGATGCGACCGTTGACGATGTTCGCGATTTCCTGCTGACGGCGGCCGCAATCGGCGGCATCATCAAGCATAATGCATCTATTTCAGGTGCCGAGGTCGGCTGTCAGGGCGAGGTTGGGTCCGCTGCCGCGATGGCGGCCGCAGGCCTTGCCGCCGTCATGGGCGGTTCGCCAGAACAGGTGGAGAATGCCGCCGAAATCGCGCTCGAGCATCACCTCGGCATGACCTGCGACCCGATCGCCGGTCTGGTGCAGGTGCCCTGCATCGAGCGCAACGCGCTGGGTGCGGTGAAGGCGGTAACGGCGGCTTCCCTGGCGCTGAAGGGTGACGGCCAGCATTTCGTGCCGCTCGATGCCTGTATCGAAACCATGCGCCAGACCGGCAACGACATGAGCGACAAGTACAAGGAAACTTCCACCGGCGGTCTTGCCGTCAACGTTGTGGAATGCTGAGCGGGCAGGGCGTCAGGCATGGTCCACATGCTTGACGCCCGCCGCAAAAAGGCATTGATAAGCATATGCCTCTACATCTTATAAAACTTTGCGTCGGCGCGGATTCACTCCAGGATTTGAGAGACTGGGTTGCGCATCGCTCGCTGACCGCGATCGCCGCTGGCCTTGAGCCGCACAGCGTCCACACCACGCGGATGATCCCGAAACGGCTTGACGAATTGCTGGAAGGCGGTTCGCTCTATTGGGTCATCAAGGGCCAGGTGCAGGCACGGCAGAAACTTCTCGACATACGTTCCTTCAAGGGCGACGACGGCATTACCCGCTGCGATCTCATTCTCGGCCCCGAGGTGATCGAGACGTCGCCTGCGCCGAAGCGGCCGTTTCAGGGCTGGCGCTACCTCAAGGACAACGAGGCCCCACGCGATCTCGGCGGCGGTGATTTCGGCGGCGAGGAGATGCCCTCCGACCTCAAGCGGGAACTGGCCGAACTAGGCCTTCTCTGATCGTCAATGATGTGATTGAAATGAAAAAGCCGGCTTCCTTGCGGAGCCGGCTTTTTCATTTGGGGAGACGGTATTTGCGTGGGTTTGGATGGCTTCAGTTGATGCCGCCAACCGCAGTGGTGGCGCGGCCATCCTGTATTTTCACCCAGCGTCCGGGATTGGCGGTGTCCTGACGCTTCAGGTAGGTATATTCGGTCTCCGACCAGTTCATGACCTTGTTGCGCATGTTGTCGAGGACGAAATCACCGCGATCGGTGCGAACGGTCAGAACTGCATGGCCTTCGCCATTCGGCTGCAGAACAACCGTGATCAGCAGGTTGTTGGCGGAGAAGCCCTTGTTCATTAGCATTTTGCGCTTCAGAAGCACAAAATCTTCGCAATCGCCGACCGTGGTGGGGTAGGCCCAGCGCTCTTCGACGCCGTAGATTTCCATGTCGGTCATCGGCGTGATCGTGGTGTTGGCGGTATAGTTGACGTCGAGCATCGTCTTCCAGCGCTCTTCGGTCAGTTTCATCGGGCCGTTATCCAGCGATGTCGGCTGGCATTCGCTCTGATAGGTCTGGCAGAACTCGTAGTGGCCGATCGGCGGGTTGGCCTTGCCGATCACGCGCATGGCGGCGGATGGCGAAGCGCTGGCCTGATGGGCGATGGCGCTGACGATGAATGCGATCAGAAAGAAACCGAAACGGTTGTTTTTGTTCATTGCTTGTCTCCCCGTGTTGAGGAGACACTCGCATGTATATTTTGACCCCGCGGAAAGATGCGCGTGTCAATTTGAGCTTATATTTCAGCAAATTAGCGCTTGTTTTGAACTGTATTCGAGTTAGTTTTTACGCGTGTTTGAAGCAAATTTTATTACAATTTTACGCATCTCGACCTTAGGTTTTTGGTAGCCATTTAGGCCCCTGTATTGAAAGCGATTTTCGGCACAGAGATATTTTTGCGATGATGGGTAGTCAGGCCGCGGAGCGTATCGAAGACGCGGATTTCCCGTTTTGGGATTGGTGTTTCAAGTCGGGACAGGGCAAAAAGCCAGCGAAAAAACTTCAAGAAAACTGTTTTTTTCTTGGAAAAAATGCCTGGAGCGGGATTTTCCAGTGCGGTTTTGCGCGAGAACTAACGCGAAATGGAGCGCGCCGGGCACTCTGACCGGATAGCACGGAAGTCAGCTTCAGCGGAATCCAAAGTGCGGGAAAGCAGTATTTTAAACTGTCAGCGCAAATGCACGAGCGGCATTTTTGTAGACGAAAGCAGTGTGCTCCCATCATTCCGGCCTTGAGCCGGAATCGGATCGATGTGCGCCTGTGTCGCGGGAAAAGCTTTTTCGGCCAAGAGACCTGGGCTGGCTGTATTCCGGCTCACGGCCGGAGCGCCGGAAAGCGATAGCCGTGACAAGATCTGGCGAATGCCGCACTTGCCGCACGGACATACCGCTCCACGGTATTACGAGAAATGACCTAGAGAAATTCGATCAGGGCGTCGGGCGACTGGACCCGGTCGAATTCTACCGCAACGCCTTCCATGAAGTGGCGTACGATCTTGCCGCTCATGTTCTTGCCAAGCTGGACCCTGGTGCCGAGTGGAGGCCGGTTTTCGATCTCGATGGCTGCGCCCGACAAGGAAAGGTCGATCAGCCGGCAGGCGAGAAGCACGCCATCTTCCAGCATCAGATGTGCCCGGGTATTGCGTGGTGTCAGGCGGTCGTGGCGGCGGTCTTCCGGCAGGCCAAGCAGCTGGCGCTTGGCGATCCATGCGAGCTGGGCGGCCAGCTTTTCCCGCTTGCGTTCGGGCGCATTGATGGCAATGACGAAGCCTGACGCGGTAAGCGCCGTAACCGTTCCTTCGATGCGGCCGATATGCTGGAGATAGGCGATGACGCGATCACCGTTGCGCGCAATGCCCGAGCAGGCGAACAGCGCTCTTTCGGCGGTCATCTCGGTTGCGGTGCAATCATATTCCTGGTGATCGGGTAACATGAGGCGGCCGGTGAAGGACACACGGACGGGATCGTCGAAGTGAACCTCTTCAACCGGACGCAGGGTTTGGGCAGTGTTGACCGAACGTGATGAGAACATGGCAGCGCAATTGTAACCAGTGATGATGACAAATCTCTACGCCGCCCGGGTTAACAGACTGTATTGTTTAACCCTTACAATTTTTGCAATCGTCAAAATCGTTACAGCTTTGACGTATTTCGTACGAAATTCCGGCGCGATCATACGCGATCCACCCTCACCATGCGGGGTGGGATGCGGCAGTCAGCGGGTTACCGCATGCGGCATGACAGCGGTTCGCGCATTTGTAGAATACGTTGTCGGCGCGATATCCATGCGTAGCAGGCGGCTGCTTTTCATGACGAGGCAACTGATCGGTGCTGCGAATTCGTGACGGGGCCGCTCCGGCAGCAGCGCTCCGAGCAATCTCGGGGCTGTGTCATTATCCGAACTTAGCGGCAAGAGCAGCATTTCGAAAGCAAGCGGCGCCGCGCCATGGTCGTCCTCCGCTTCGATATCGAACACCACGGGCAATTGATGTTGCAGGATGCCGCGTGCGACACGGCAGGGGAAGGTGGCACTTGCCGCCGGCCACAGATCCGAGAACGGGCTGTCGCGCAATTCCCGGCCGAACAGGTCGCACAGGTGTGTGCCTGCAAGGCGGAAGAATGGCGTTCTTTCTCCCTTGTCCACGAGGATGAAGAGGTCGCCGAGATGATGTTTCAGCTTTGCGGGATCGAAGTCTTCTCGGCGGGGCGCAGGTTTATTGCCGCGCAGCGTGTCCCAATAGGCATATATCTCCAGTCCGGCCATGCTTTTCATAGCATCGTTCTCCATGTTCGTTTTTGGGACATCATGTCCATCCGAACGTCTGTTACTTGTAGTGTAGCGAATTTCATGCCAACCGATTTTGTTAAGGTTAACAAATGGTTGAGATTGCGTAACGACCAAGGTCGTGGCATCGCTGCGGCCATGTCGGGGACATGCTCCCAGTCAGCACAATTGATGCTTTCGCCCGTAACTTTACGGCGGGCGCGCAGGCCGGACTGCCCCTGGGTACAGGCGCTTGAACCGATTGCGGTTTTTGCGTCGTGGCCCGAAAGGCAGGACGGCTTTTTTTTCGCCCGGGCTTCCTATATTGCTCGGGGGACGCAAATTTCCACAAAAACAGGGATGGAATCATGTCCAACGGCGACGGCGAACAGCCGCCGGTTTCGGAAAGTCAGGAACTGAAAGAGGACGCACATAATCCCGTCTTCAACCTGCCGCCGCTTCTGGTCGGCATATTGGCGGCGCTGCTCTTGGCCTTTGTGGTTCCGGCCTATCTTCTTTCGGAGGATGGCAACGGCTGGTTCATCTTCACCTTCGGCTTCATTCCGCTGCGTTACGCGGTGCCATTATCCCAGCAGGGGCTGGAATGGCTCTGGACGCCGGTGACATATTCTTTTCTGCACGGCGGCATCGAGCATATTCTTTTTAACGGATTGTGGTTGATGGCCTTTGGCGCACCGGTTCTGCGCCGGATCGGAACGCTTCGCTTCGTACTGTTATGGTGCATATCCGCCGCCGTTTCAGCTTTTGGCCACGCGGCGCTGAACTGGGGCGATGTGACGGTTCTGATCGGAGCATCTGGTGTCGTTTCGGCCCTGATGGGAGCCGCATGCCGTTTCGCTTTCCCGTCGCGCGGCGGCTACAGCGCCTCTTTCGGCCATCTGATGCCGAGGCAGAGCATTGTCGCGGCGCTTTCGAACAGGACCGTGCTGATCTTCACGCTGATGTGGCTTTTCGGCAATGTCCTGATCGCGGTCGGCGTGCCGCTGTTTGGCGATGTCGGCGGTGAAGTCGCGTGGGATGCGCATGTCTTCGGCTTTCTGCTCGGCTTCCTGTTCTTCGGCCTGTTTGATCGCCCGATCCGCGGGAACCTTTCCAGTGGAAGTGTGGAACACCCGCTTTAGGGCGATCACGCTCCTTGTCGGCCGTGGCGCAAATTTGCTTGTGCAGGTCCCATCCGGGATTGCATTCGCATAGGCCTCAGCGCACCATGTTCCATGATTTGCAACCGCGGAGAGACTTCGCCGCGTTGCAGATTGCTGACAGGAGGAGGAAGGCATGGCAACATTCGTAAAAGATCTTCTCGACCGCAAGGGCCGGAATGTCGTGACTGTGGGACCGAGCGTAAGCATCGGCGAGGCGGCAGCAACGCTGAATGCGCACAAGATCGGTGCACTCGTCGTGACCGATGCCGACGGCGTCGTTCTCGGTATTTTCACGGAACGCGATCTGGTGAAGGTCGTGGCAGGCGAGGGCACTGCCTCCCTTCTGCAATCCGTTTCGGTGGCCATGACGAAGAACGTCATCCGCTGTCATCACAATTCCACCACCGACGAATTGATGGAAATCATGACCGGAGGGCGGTTCCGCCATATTCCGGTTGAGGACGACGGTCGTCTTGCCGGCATCATCTCCATCGGTGACGTGGTAAAGGCGCGGATCGGCGAGATCGAGGCGGAAGCCGAACATATCAAGGCCTATATCGCCGGATGAGGTTTCGTTTCCGGCGCGTCCGCAATAGTCATTTCGAAAAGACTCCGTCATCCCTGTGATACGCGCAGGAATGACGGCCTAGGAGGCTGCGGCTACCGCAAGCTGGAATGCTCAGCACGAATATTTGTAGTGTAAGTTAGCGTCGGAACGCCTGCTGCATGCGCTCCAGCTCGGGAACGCGGGCGCGTGTTTCCTCGTATCCCCTGTCGATGGCTTCGCTGGCGCGATGGAATTCCGAGAGGCCGATATCGTTGATACGGGGATGCAGCATGAGGTCGGGCGGGTCGCCCGCCAGGCGCGAGCGCGAAATCCGGTCCTGAATGATATTGAAGGCCTGCACCATAACGCCCGGCAGGCCGGGGCGCGGCGGACCTTCCAGGGAAGGTGCTGCGCCATTACGGGGCGAAGAGGAGTGTTTGACCACGGCAGAGCGGCCGAACAGATCGTAATTGAGATTGACGGCGACGACGAGCGCCTGCTCATAGGCCCTGCAGACCGAAACCGGAACGGGGTTGACGAGAGCGCCGTCGATCAGGGTGCGGCCGTTGCATTGCACGGGCTCGAAAATGCCGGGCAACGCATAGGATGAGCGCAGTGCGGTGACGAGGTCGCCCTGGTGAATCCAGACCTCGTGGCCGGTGCGCAATTCCGTGGCGACGGCGATGAAAGGGTGCTCGAGGTTTTCGACGCGCAAGCCTTCGAGATGCTCCTGCATGCGCTTGGTCAGCCGCATGCCGCCGAAGAGACCGCCGCCGCCGATCGTCAGATCGAGCAGGCCGGCAATGCGCCGCATCGTCAACGAACGGGCAAATTCCTCCAGCTCGTCGAGCTTTCCGGCGAGATAACAACCGCCGACCAGCGCGCCTATCGAGGTTCCGGCAATCATGCCGATCTTCACCCCGGCCTCGTCTAGTGCCCTCAGGACGCCGATATGGGCCCAGCCGCGCGCAGCACCACCGCCGAGCGCAAGCGCAATCCGGCGCGTATCAACGATCTCGTTGACGATTGTTTCGGTGTTGCCAGCCGCAAGAGCATTGTGACGATTGCTTCCCCAGCCCAACATGACCGTACACTCCCTGCCTGCTCCCAGGACCCGGTCTGTTCCTCCCCGAATCCTGAATTATTGGTAGCAAATTGGTGCGGCGGATGGAAGGTGGCCGTTCACGTGCCAGAATAGGTAGTCGCCGGGTCGAAATGGCGGGTATCGTCGGTGATTCTGGTGACGGCATTGCCATCGGCCAACTCGACCGTGCGGTAGAAGCAGGAGCGGCGGCCGGTATGGCAGGTTGCGTCATGACCGGCGACGGAGACCTTCAGCCACACGGCGTCCTGATCGCAATCGGTGCGGAATTCCTTCACCGTCTGCAGGTTGCCGGAGGTTTCGCCCTTTTTCCAGATCTTGTCGCGCGAGCGGCTGTAATAGTGGGCGATGCCCGTTTCCAGCGTCAGCGACAGGGCTTGCGCATTCATATGGGCGACCATCAGCAATTCACCATCACGCGCATCGGTGACCACGGCGGTGACAAGGCCGTGGGCATCGAATTTCGGTGAGAAGAGACCTGAATTTTCAAGCACTTCCTTGTCCGCAGGCGCGGACGGAAACGAAATGGACATTGCTACCCCGGGGAAAAAGCGGAACCGTTAGCGGTTCCGCACCATGGTCATGAAGCGCACCTGCTCCGCCGGGTCGTTCTTGAAGGTGCCGGTGAAGCTGGTGGTGAGGGTCGTGGACCCCTGCTTGTTTACGCCGCGCATGGACATGCACATATGTTCGGCGTCGATCATGACGGCCACGCCGCGCGGCTTCAGAGTTTCCTCGATGGATCTTGCGATCTGCGCGGTCATGTTTTCCTGCGTCTGCAGGCGGCGGCCAAAGATTTCGACGACGCGGGCGATCTTCGACAGGCCGAGCACGCGCCCGGCCGGAAGATAGGCGACATGCGCCTTGCCGACGATCGGAACCATGTGGTGTTCGCAATGGGAGAAGAAGGGGATGTCGCGCACCAGCACCACATCGTCATAACCGCCAACTTCCTCGAAGGTCGTGCCGAGAACGTCCTGGACGTTCAGCTCATAACCGGCGAAGAGTTCGCGATAGGCCTTGGCAACGCGCTTCGGCGTGTCCAGGAGTCCTTCGCGGGCGGGATTTTCTCCTGCCCAGCGCAGAAGAACGCGCACTGCTTCTTCCGCTTCCGTCTGGCTTGGGCGAGCCTCTGCCACATCGGGTTTTGCGCCAGCGCCGGGGAAATTCTTCACGATCGCATCCATTCCGTCTCTCCCGATGCGGGTCAAGGCCGCACCTGAACTTTGTTTTTCGTAGCGGGGACTTCGTCCACCGTTGCTGCTATCTGGTTGTTTTACAGCATTTTGGCAAGGCCGATGCTGATATTTCGGTATCGGAGCCGTTAATTTCATATCGGCTTGATGTCCAGAAAGCTCGTTAGCATATAATGGGAATGAAGGGCAGGAAAGCTCCACTGCGACAAACGCTGTGTTTGAAAAAAATATCCTGTCCCGTTTTTGGGCATTCTTGAACGCCGGATACCTGATGATGGACGATATCTACAACAACCGAATTCTGGAATTTGCCGGAAATATTCCGCTGACCGGTGTGCTTGATGATGCCGATGCCAGCGCTGAAAAACACTCGCGGCTGTGCGGCTCCAAACTCAAGGTCTATCTGAAGGTGGAAGGCGGCATCGTCACGGCTTTTTCACATGAGGTTCGCGCGTGCGCGCTCGGCCAGGCATCCGCCTCGATCATGGCGCATCATGTCGTCGGCGCTTCCAGCGGTGAGATCCGGCAGGCGCGGGAAGACATGCTTGCCATGCTGAAACAGGGCGGCGAGGGGCCAACGGGCCGTTTCGAGGATATGCGGGTGCTTTCACCCGTCCGGGATTTCAAGGCACGCCACGCCTCGACCATGCTGACCTTCGAAGCGGTGGTCGATGCTCTCGACCAGATCGAAGCCCGGCCGGTTCTGAACGCTGCGGGTTAGGCGATGTGCGGTGAACCGGACTGCGGACATCAGAAGACGGGGGATAAGGTCGGGCGATCCCGCAACTGGGGGGGAGTGTTTGCGAAGACCCCAGGCCGTCTTTTCGGCGTTGGCTTCATTCGGCTTTATCAGCTGACTTTGTCGGGTTTCGTCGGCAATTCCTGCCGCCACATTCCCACCTGTTCCGAATATGGCTATGAGGCGATCGCCCGCCACGGACTTTGGCCGGGCGGGTGGATGACGCTGTTTCGCGTCGCGCGTTGCGGTCCGGGCGGCACCAGCGGGCTGGACCCAGTGCCGGAAACACTGGGCGCTGACAAGCACTGGTGGACGCCCTGGCGATACTGGATGCTGCATCGATGACCTATGTCGCTCTTTTGCACAGCATCGTGCTCGGGGCGGGCAAGCGGCTCATCATGGCCGATCTGCGTGAAATGGTGCAGGAGCTGGGCTTTCAGGAATGCAGGACGCTGGTCGCGACCGGAAATCTGGTCTTCCGTGCACCGGAGGCGCCTGTCTGCGAAATCGAGGATGCGCTGGAGCGCGCCTTTGAAAAACGGTTCGGCAAACACGTCGATATTCTCGTTCGCTCAGCGCCTGATTGGCTTGCCCTGACTGCCACAAACCCGTTTCCGGATGGCAATCCACCGGATGTCTGCGTAAGGGTGATGCGCAAGCCTCTTGCCGGGGATTATCTTGGACTCTTGGAGAAGTACCGCCAGAAGGAAAAGATCGCCATTGTCGGCGGTGACCTGTGGATCGACTTTTGCGGCAAGCCAAGCGAAAGCCGGCTTCTCTCTGCGCTGACCACGAAGAAGCTCGGCATCGGCACGACCCGCAACGCCAACACCGTCAATGGAATTGCCGAAATGCTTCGCTGAGCCGCCGTTCACCTTTGACTGGAACGGGAAAATTCTTTATCAGCCTGCCTGCCCATCTGCGAAAGAGGGCGTTCTTTTTATTCCAACACCACCCGCATTCGTTGGCGGGACTGGATCAGGAGCATTCGACGATGTCACAAACCGTTTCCCTTACATTTCCCGATGGTTCCGTACGCAGCTATCCCGCCGGCACGACCGGCCGCGAGGTCGCCGAATCCATCTCCAAATCGCTTGCGAAGAAGGCTGTCGCCATTGCGCTTGATGGCACCGTGCGCGATTTGTCCGAGGCAATCACCGATGGCAAGATAGAAATCGTCACGCGTGAAGACAGCCGCGCGCTGGAACTCATACGTCACGATGCCGCCCACGTCATGGCCGAGGCCGTGCAGGAGTTGTGGCCCGGCACGCAGGTGACGATCGGCCCTGTCATCGAGAACGGCTTCTATTACGACTTTGCCAAGAACGAACCTTTTACGCCGGAAGATCTGCCGAAGATCGAAAAGCGGATGAAGGAGATCATTCAGCGCAACAAGCCGTTTACCCGCGAAGTCTGGTCGCGCGAGAAGGCCAAGGAAGTGTTTGCCGCAAAGGGCGAAAACTACAAGGTCGAGCTGGTCGATGCCATTCCCGAAGGTCAGGACCTGAAGATCTATTATCAGGGCGACTGGTTCGATCTTTGCCGCGGCCCGCATATGGCGTCCACGGGTCAGGTCGGTACGGCCTTCAAGCTGATGAAAGTGGCCGGCGCCTATTGGCGTGGTGACAGCAACAATGCGATGCTGTCGCGCATCTACGGCACCGCCTGGGCGACCCAGGAAGAGCTGGACAATTACCTGCACATTCTGGCCGAAGCCGAAAAGCGCGACCACCGCCGTCTTGGCCGGGAAATGGACCTGTTCCATTTCCAGGAAGAAGGTCCGGGCGTGGTCTTCTGGCACGGCAAGGGCTGGCGCATGTTCCAGACGCTGACGGCCTATATGCGCCGTCGGCTTGCCAATACCTATCAGGAAGTCAACGCGCCGCAGGTGCTGGACAAGTCGTTGTGGGAAACCTCCGGTCACTGGGGCTGGTATCAGGAAAACATGTTCGCGGTGAAATCCGCCCATGCCTTTACCCATCCCGATGACGAGGATGCGGACCAGCGCGTCTTTGCCTTGAAGCCGATGAACTGCCCCGGCCACGTGCAGATCTTCAAGCATGGCTTGAAGTCTTACCGCGAAATGCCCGTTCGCCTTGCTGAATTTGGCAACGTCCATCGCTACGAGGCTTCAGGTGCACTGCATGGCCTGATGCGCGTTCGCGGCTTCACGCAGGACGATGCGCATGTCTTCTGCACGGAAGAGCAGATGGCGGCCGAATGCCTGCGCATCAACGACCTGATCCTCTCGGTCTATGAGGATTTCGGTTTCAGCGAGATCGTCGTCAAGCTTTCGACCCGTCCGGAAAAGCGCGTCGGTTCCGACGATCTCTGGGACCGTGCCGAAAGCGTCATGATGGAGGTTCTGAAGACCATCGAGGAACAGTCCGGCGGCCGCATCAAGACCGGCATTCTGCCGGGCGAGGGCGCTTTCTACGGGCCAAAGTTCGAATATACGCTGAAGGATGCCATCGGTCGTGAATGGCAGTGCGGCACGACTCAGGTGGACTTCAACCTGCCGGAACGTTTCGGCGCCTTCTATATCGATCAGAACTCCGAAAAGACGCAGCCGGTGATGATCCATCGCGCCATCTGCGGCTCGATGGAGCGCTTCCTTGGTATCCTGATCGAGAACTTTGCCGGTCACATGCCATTGTGGTTCGCGCCGCTTCAGGTCGTGGTCGCGACGATCACCTCGGATGCGGACGATTATGGCCGCGAGGTTGCCGAAGCACTGCGCGAGGCGGGCATGGCTGTCGAAACCGACTTCCGCAACGAGAAGATCAACTACAAGGTCCGCGAGCACTCGGTGACCAAGGTGCCGGTCATCATCGTCTGCGGACGCAAGGAAGCGGAAGAGCGCACTGTCAACATCCGCCGTCTCGGTTCCCAGAACCAGACGCCGATGTCGCTCGAAGACGCGATTACAAGCCTCGTGGAAGAGGCGACGCCGCCGGATGTGAAGCGCAAGCTTGCGGCGAAGAAGCAGGTTGCCTGACAAAAGACAACGGCCCCTTCGGGGGCCGTTTTCGTTACTGGCTGAGGGTATTGACGCCTATTCGAAATCGCCGGTCATGTCTTCCGGCGCCTGATCCTTCATCAGCACTTCCACATCGGCGTCCCGGCCGGACGTGACCTTGAAGTTGCGCTGGTAGACCTTGTCCTTGTTTCGGGCCATGGCGGTATATTCGCCTTCCGCCAGAACCATGGTCGAAAACGCGCTGACGCTTTCGTTCACAACGTCGCCGCCGCCGTTCAGCACCGACCAGGCCGTATCGGCAATGGCTTCGCCGCCCTGTTCGGAGACGAGCTTGAGCGTGATCTGTGCCGCCTGATGCTGCAGGGTCGCTTCGGTCAGCTTGCCTGCCTCCACCTGAATATCGGCGCGCACCACCGCATTGACGTTGCCGTATTCGGAAACGACATGATAGGTGCCTGCATTGAGGCGAACGACGGTGTTGGGCTTGATGTCGGCCATGACAAGGCCGCGTTCGCCATCCGGTCGGGCGTCGGAGGAGTAGACGGAAAATTTGAGCTGGTTAGCGGAGATCTGTTTGTCGGAACCCGCGATCGCATTCAGAACGAAACCGCCAGCATCGAGAATCAGCACCTGTTTCTGGACATTACCGGAGCTCGGAACATTGAGTTTCTTGGTAACACCCGCGCGCCCGAAGGCAACGTTGACGAAATATTCGCCGGGTACCAGATGGAACTGCGCCGAACCACCCTCGGAGCTTGCCAGCATCGGCAACTTGCCGTCAGCGCCCGGAATTGGGCTGAAGACGCGCCAGGAAAGGCCTTCCTTCACCGCTTCGCCTTCACTCGTCAGTTTCGCTTCCATGTCGATATCACGGGCGGTGCTTGCGGGGGCATTCGGGGCGGTAGGAGCGGTGAAAGCATTGAGTTTCGGCATTTTAGGCGTGCCGCCAAGCTGCTTGAAGTCCTTGAAAGCGTCTTGCGAAAAGGCTGCCTGTGATAAAACGCCGATCGCGGCGAACGCAATGGCCAGACGTGCCGCGATTTTGATTGCCGACATTTTCGATACCGATTGACTTCTTGATTTTCCCGCATCACTTCAAAACCAATGCCGTGGCTATTTCAAGGCCCATAATTTCGCGATGACAGCACAATGGAAGAATTTTGATCATGACAAGTGACATCAAGCTCCTCGACTATCTCAAGGTTCGCCGCTCCACCCCCGCCCTGCAACTTGCTGAGCCGGGTCCATCGAAAGCGGAAATCGAGGAAATCCTGCGCCTTGCCGTGCGCGTGCCTGACCATGGCAAACTGGCGCCATGGCGCTTCATCGTTTATCGCGGCGAAGACCGCGTGCGTCTCGGGGAAGAAGCGCTCCGGATCGCGCTTGAGAAGAACCCGGAACTGGACCTGCAGCAGCAGGACGCGGAGCGCACCCGCTTCACGCGCGCTCCCGTCGTCATCGCCGTCATCAGCACCGCCAAGCCGCATTTCAAGATTCCGGAATGGGAACAGATCATGTCCGCCGGTGCAGTGTGCCTCAATCTCATCTTCGCCGCCAACGCCAATGGTTATGCGGCGAACTGGCTGACGGAATGGCTTGCCTTCGACCCGGCCTTCCTGTCGGAACTGGAGATTGCCGCAGACGAGAAGGTCGCCGGATATATCCATATCGGCTCGACGACATTCCCGCTTGTGGAGCGGCCACGGCCGGAGCTTGCGGATGTGGTAACCTGGGTTGGGGACGTCTGATGTTCTACACCACCGACACCAACCAGCACGGCCTGCCGCATGATCCGTTCAAGGCTATCGTCGCGCCCCGGCCGATCGGCTGGATTGGCTCTAAAGGCCGGGACGGCTCTTTCAACCTGTCGCCCTATTCGTTTTTCAACGCGATTTCGGACCGGCCGAAGCTGGTGATGTTTTCCTCCAGCGGGCGCAAGGACAGCCTTCGCAATGTCGAGGAGACCGGTGTCTTCACTGCCAACCTCGTCAGCCGCCACCTCGTCGACCGGATGAACGCGTCTTCTGCGCCGGTGAACTATGATGTCGACGAGTTCCGGCTTGCCGGTCTGACTGCCGTTGACGGGCGGGTGGTGGATGCGCCTTTCGTGGGGGAGGCGCTGGCCGTTCTGGAATGTCGCGTGACCGAGATCATCCAGCTGAAGGACATCGACGGCACGCCGGCGGATTCCTGGATGGTGATCGGGCAGGTCATGGCTATTCACATCGACGATGCGATCATTCGTGATGGTCGCATCGATATGGGACTGGCACGTCCGGTGGCCCGTATGGGTTACATGGACTACTGCGACGGCGGCAGCGACGTGTTTCAGTTGAAGCGTCCGTCTACTGCGCCGTAGAACTTCTTCGCCGGCAACTGTTAAATTTTATGGTGAACCAAACGTAAACTATTTGCGCCTAGAGTTTTATACATGGCGGCGGCAATGATGCCGTCGTCCATTGTTGCGAATGTGTTTCGAGGCTCAGGTGATCGTACAGGCATTTCTTCGCTGGTCTGAAAAGGCTGGATCGACCGAGCGGGCGAAGGCCGCCAATGCGCTTGGCCGTGCCTATCTGCATTCAGACATGGCGCGGGAGAACCGTGACGCCGCCTATATGGCGATGACCTATCTTCTTGACGACCCATCTCCGCGCGTGCGGCTGGCACTTGCCGAGGCGCTGGCGGATGATCCCGATGCGCCGCGCGCCATTCTCGTTTCGCTTGCCGAAGACCAGCCGGAGATTGCCTGCACCGTGATTGCCCGCTCGCCGGTTCTTGGCGAGGCCGATCTGGTCGATCTCGCCGGGCGCGGTGAAAGCCTAACACGCGCCTTCATTGCGGCAAGGCGGGGCCTGCCGCGCGGTGTCTGCGCAGCACTTGCCGAAGTCGGTGATCTGCCGGAAACGATGATCCTTCTAGAAAACGACGACGCCTTCATCACACCGTTTTCGCTGCGCCGCATTGCCGAGCGGCATGGCTGCAACGCCGACATTCGCGACCTGCTGCTGTGCCGAGAGGTGCTGCCCGCCGATACCCGCCATCTTCTGATGGCGCGCGTCAGCGAGGCCCTGGCAGGTTCGGCGCTGGTTCATGCCCTGATCGCGCGCAACCGCGCCGACAGTATTTTCCGCGAAGCGGAAGATTCCGCCACCATCCTCATCGCCGCCAATGTTGCGTCGCCGGAGTTGCCGGCGCTGGTGGAGCATCTGCGGCAAAGGCTGGAACTGACACCGGCGCTTCTCATCCATGCCGTCTGTTCGGGCAGGCTGGAGTTTTTCACGGCGGCGATGGTCAATCTCTCAGGTCTCGACGACCGCAAGGTGCGCGCCATTCTGGCGACCGGACGGCCGCACGCGCTGAAGGCGCTGTTCCAGTCCGTCGGTCTTTTGGGCGATGTCGTTGACGTCTTCATTGAGGCGACGCTGATGTGGCGCCGCGCCGCCCGATCGCATCTGTCGCAGGCCGCAGCCTCTGTATCGGCCGAACTGCTTGCGCATTTCCGCAACGTCGATGGTTCCGAAACGCTTTTCGAACTCTTGCACGCCGTGCGTAAACTGACCATTGCAGAGGAACGGCAGAAAGCGCGGCACTATGCGGAAGCGCTGACGGTCGAGGCGGCCTGAGGCTTACTTCTCGAACCGCTTGGCAATCCACGAATAGCTGTTTTCCACCATTCTGACCGGCGTTCCGAGCAGGTGCTTCACGCCTTCAGTGGAAGGCAGGATGCGGCTGACGCGGCTGATCGCCTGTTTTGTCAGGCTCTCTTCTTCCTTTTGCGTGACCTGTGCCGGTGGCTCCTCTGTTCCGGCCGGGGCCGTGGCGGCGGGAGGCTGCGTTGCGGGCGCGTTGCCCGCAGTCTGGGGCGTCTGCTCGCCCGGTGTCTGGCACACGGCCACCACGACCGGGTAGGACGCATTTGCGAAACGTTCCAGCTCTTCCTCCGACACGGCGTCGCATAGTTCGATGCTCGTCCAGCGCTGCTGCGAGGTGGCGAGGTAATGGCAATCGGTGGCGGTGTCGTCACAGCCTAGGAAGGTCATGAGAACGAGGGCTGTTTTCATGGTGTGTGTTGCCTCTGTCGGGAATTATGCTCTAAAAACTCATCTATCTCGATTGCAGTGACATTACGACGAAATACGCATTTTTTTGAGAGAAAGCAGGCATCGCATTGGCCCCCGAAATCAAGCTTGAAACACCCCGGCAGGAAGCGGTTCTGCGCCTTATCGATCTGTCTAACGTCTATATGGCATCGCTTTATCCCGCCGAAAGCAATCATCTGGTCGATATCGGCCAGCTGGAAAAGGACAATGTCTCCTTTTTCGTGGCGCGGCATGGTGGCCGTGTCGTTGGCTGCGGCGCGCTGGTGGAGGCGGGTGACGGTACGGCGGAGGTCAAGCGCATGTTCGTCGATCCGGAGGCGAGGGGATTGCGGATCGGCAAGCTGATCATGGATACGCTCATTGCGCGCGGCGTCGAGCTTGGGCTTGCCGCCATCCGGCTTGAAACCGGCATCAGCCAGCCGGAGGCGATCGGTCTTTACCGCAAGGCGGGGTTTGTCGAGATTGAGGCGTTTGCGCCCTATAAGCCGGACCCGCTCAGCCTGTTCATGGAGAAGACGCTTTAAAGGCGAGGCGGGCGCTATCGGCGTGCTTTGCAGAACACTCGATGCCGCCCTTGGCGATGTCATCCTCGGCCTCGTGCCGGGGATCTGCCGACGTCTGGTAACATCGTTGGGTTGCAGATGCCAGGGACAGGCCCGAGCATGACGAAGACGAGGTTTAAGACGCCGCTTTTCGGAACGCCGTCGTTTCGTTGCTATCCTCTTCACGCGCAACGATGTCGTCGAGCGGGTCATTTTCAGCTGTAGGGGTCGGCGGAACGTCGACGGTGGCGCCAGTGGAGATTTCCACCTCTCGCACCCATTCCCGCCAGATTGCCACCAGCAGCGCCATCAGCACCGGGCCGATGAAGAGGCCGAGGAAGCCCATGGTCTTGACGCCGCCGACGAGGCCGAAAAAGGTCGGCAGGAAAGGCAGCTTGATCGGGCCGCCGACGAGTTTCGGACGGATGGTCTTGTCGACGATGAAAAGCTCGACCGAACCCCAGATGAATAGCCCCAGGCCATAAGCGGGAGAGCCGCTGGCGACCAGATAGATCGATACGAGAGTGAAAGAGAGCGGCGCGCCGCCCGGGATGAGCGCCATGACACCGGTGAGCACGCCGAGTGTGACGGGCGAGGGGACGCCGGCAATCCAGTAGGCGATGCCGAGGATTATGCCTTCGCCGATGGCGATCAATGTCATGCCGGTGACGGTGGAGCTGATGGTGGCTGGCACGACGCGGGAAATGCGCTCCCACCGCGTCGGCAGTATGCGTTCCCCCACAAGATCGACCTGATGGGAGAAGCCGGCACCGTTGCGATAGACAAAGAACAGCGCGATCAACATGAACAGCAGGGTCAGCACGAGGTGGAACGCGCCGTTGCCCGCGGCGAGGATTGCCCGGTAGATATTGCCGATATTGGCACCGCTGACGAGCTGGATCACTTCGCCGATCGCACCCGGTGTGCCAATATATTTCACCCATTGCTCGCCGAGCCAGGAGCCTACGCCGGGCAGCGCCGCGATCCAGTCTGGCACGGGTGCGCCCACCTTGTTGACATGCACCGCCCAGCCGAACCATTCGCGGATTTCGCTGGCCGTATAGGAAGCGGCGATGAAAATCGGCACCACGAGGAAGGTGAGGATGAGGATGATGGCGATGGAGGCGCCGAGCGTGGTGTTGCCGCCCACCTGCCGCAGAAGCCGCGTATAGACCGGCCAGCTGGCGAAGCCGATGACAAGGGCGGCCAGAACCGGAACGAGAAAGCCGTGGAAGAAGTAGATGCCCGCAAGGGCGACGAGAACCAGCAGCCAGCGCGCAGCCGATATTGGCGGGATCAGGGCGATCCGCGTCGGGCTTGCAGGACCAAGCCATCTCGGTTCGCCACTGGGCTTACGGCTGTCAATATTACTCACGGCAGGCTCTTTCTCGCATTCTCCCCGAAGGGTGCATTCACTCTGTCACACCAATACATATAAGTGCAATATAGCCGTATCACATTACCGTTGTGTGTTTATCGCTCAGCCTATTGAACGATTTTGGTAAAAATAGAACATCGGTCTTGGCGCGCGCATTGAAATATGACAATTGAACTCCGTTTTTATTGCGGCCTCCGCTTGCCGCGCCCGCTCTTCAGGTCACGCCATGCTGCGCCGTTTCTTCGCCTATTACCGTCCCTATCGCGGTCTGTTCATTCTCGATTTTTCCTGCGCGGTGCTGTCGGGCGTGCTTGAGCTCGGTTTTCCGATGGCGGTGAAAGCCTTCGTGGACGTGCTGCTGCCGGGTGGCGAATGGGGCATCATCCTCGCCGCATCGGTCGGGCTGCTCGTCATCTATGTCCTGAATACGGGTCTGATGGCGACAGTCACCTACTGGGGACATATGCTCGGCATCAATATCGAGACCGACATGCGGCGGCTGGCTTTCGACCACCTGCAGAAGCTCTCCTTCCGCTATTTCGACAACCAGAAGACCGGTCATCTGGTTGGCCGGCTGACGAAGGACCTGGAAGAGATCGGTGAGGTGGCCCATCACGGCCCCGAGGATCTGTTCATCGCCATCATGACCTTCATTGGCGCATTCCTGCTGATGCTGTCGGTCAATGTGCCGCTGGCGCTCGTCACCGCCGCCGTCGTGCCTGTCACCGCCTGGGTGACGAGCCGTTACGGTGGCCGAATGACGCAGAACTTTCGCGCGCTCTACGGTCGGGTAGGCGATTTCAACGCCCGTATCGAGGAAAATGTCGGTGGCATGCGGGTGGTGCAGGCCTTTGCCAATGAGGACCACGAACGCGCGCTGTTTGAGAAGGACAACCAGAAATACCGCCGCACGAAGCTGGATGCCTACAAGATCATGGCGGCCAGCACTTCGCTCAGCTACATGAGCATGCGGCTGACGCAGATGATCGTGATGATCTGCGGCGCCTGGTTCGTGCTGCATGGCGGCCTGACGGAAGGCGGCTTCGTTGGCTTCCTGCTTCTGGTCGGCGTGTTTTTCCGCCCGGTGGAGAAGATCAACTCGGTCATCGAGACCTATCCGAAGGGCATTGCCGGTTTCCGCCGCTTTACCGAGCTTCTGGACACGGCGCCGGATATCACCGACGCACCGGATGCGATCGAGGCACCGGCGCTTTCCGGCGCCATTGAATATCGCCATGTCGGTTTCGGTTATGCCGAGGGCAAGCAGGTTCTCGACAATATCGACCTGAAGATCAATGCGGGCGAGACGGTGGCCTTCGTCGGGCCTTCGGGGGCCGGCAAAACGACGCTTTGCTCTCTGCTGCCGCGCTTTTATGATGTCACCAGCGGTTCGATCACCATTGACGGCATCGATATCCGCAAGATGAAGCTTGCCTCGCTGCGCAACCAGATCGGAATCGTGCAGCAGGATGTGTTCCTGTTTGGCGGCACGATCCGCGAGAATATCGAATATGGCCGGCTCGGCGCTTCCGATGTCGAAATCATGGATGCGGCGCGGCGTGCCCGGCTCGACGGCGTCATCGAAGCGATGCCGATGGGGCTCGACACCGTCATCGGTGAGCGTGGCGTGAAACTTTCCGGTGGTCAGAAACAGCGCCTTGCCATTGCCCGCATGTTCCTCAAGAACCCGCCTATCCTTATTCTCGACGAGGCGACCTCGGCGCTGGATACCGAAACCGAGCGGGCCATCCAGCAATCGCTGACGGAGCTTGCCAAGGGCCGCACAACGCTCGTCATCGCCCACCGGCTGGCAACGATCCGCGATGCGTCACGCATCGTTGTGGTGGACCAGACGGGTATTGCGGAAACGGGCGCTCATGCCGAGCTTCTGGCCGCCAAAGGCCATTATAGCCGCCTGCATGAGGCGCAGTTCAGCGGGCATCTTCAGGGTCTGAGTTAAGCGGCGCATCTTGCGCCGCATATCAGGCGTTCTCCGCTGCGTTTTCCTCGATGATGCCGGTATTCGGCTCGGGCTTGCCGGGATGGCTGGTGACGAGATAACCCATGGCGACAGCGGCGGCGACGATGACCAGCAGCACCACGCCGCTGATGGTCATCAGCCAGTCGCGCGGCCTTCGCTGCGCCATGATATATTTCGGCCACCGGTAAGGCTGGTTCGCCACGCTGAATTTATTGCCGTCTCGCATGAACTTCCCCGGACTATCTTTGCTTCGTGACAGACAAACGCGGGCATGCACGCGGCTGTTCCGCAATGGCGGGGCGGAGGCGATGACAACGCCGTGAGGTTTCGCGGTAGGATTGGCCGTGGGTCCCCGTTGTTCACTGGCTACTACGCGGCGGAGAAGAGTCTTTTCAGCCCAGAGACTTTGGCTGGCTGGCTTCCGGCTTAAGGCTGGAATGACGGAGGAGGGGTCTCATTCATTAAATCCATGAAGCGTTGCGCCGGTGCTTGCGTTCAGGCCGAATGTTACTGCGGCCTCTCGCGCCGGCACACAGCTTCGAAACTCCGCTTGCCAGTCCACATCCTTTTATGCGAATGATTTGCAATTGCATTAATTCAATTTCCATTTGAAAGTTCGCAAGATGGACAAGCCTGTCTTTGGATGGCGGCGGAATGGCGACGATCTCTCGCTGTCCGACGTTCACAGCTCGATCAAGATAAGCCCGAATGCCGGTACGTTTCGCCGGGCGATGGCGTTCTTCGGACCCGGATATCTCGTCGCGGTCGGTTACATGGACCCCGGCAACTGGGCAACGTCGCTCGCCGGCGGTTCCAAGTTTGGCTACACGCTGCTGACGGTGGCGCTGATATCGAACATCATGGCCGTCGTTCTACAGGCGCTCTGTGCCCGTCTGGCGATTGCTTCCGGGCGCGATCTGGCTCAGGCCTGTCGCGATGCCTATCCGAAACCGGTGGCGATGGTGCTCTGGCTGCTGGCCGAAATCGCAATCATCGCGACTGATATCGCCGAGGTCATCGGCACGGCGATCGGTCTCAACCTGATTTTCGGCATTCCGCTCGAACTCGGCGTCCTCATCACGGCGCTTGACGTGTTCCTGATCCTTTATCTGCAAAGGCTTGGCTTCCGCTGGGTGGAGGCGCTTGTCATCACGCTTCTCGGCGTCATCGCGGTGTGTTTCGCCATTCAGCTGGCGATGGCGGATCCCGACTGGAGCCAGGTGATTCGTGGTTTTGCGCCGACGACGGAGATCGTCACCAACCCCGAGATGCTCTATCTGGCGCTTGGCATTCTAGGCGCGACGGTGATGCCGCATAATCTCTATCTGCATTCAGGGATCGTGCAGACGCGCGCCATCGGCGAGACGCTGGCCGAAAAACGCGAGGCGCTCAAATTCGCGACACTCGATTCAACCATCGCCCTGACGTTTGCTCTCGTCATCAATGCCGCGATCCTCATCCTCGCAGCGGCGACCTTCAACAAAACGGGTCAGACGAATGTTGCCGAACTGGGTGAAGCGCATAGTTTGCTCGCGCCGCTGCTCGGCCTTGCGATTGCGCCGACGCTGTTCGGGGTGGCGCTTTTGTGCTGTGGCATCAACTCCACCGTTACCGCAACGCTTGCGGGTCAGATCGTGATGGAGGGCTTCCTCAAGATGCGGCTTGCCCCGTGGCTGCGCCGCCTCATCACCCGAGGCATCGCCATCATCCCCGCCGCCGGCGTCACCATCGCCTTCGGCGAAAGCGGCACGTCTCAACTGCTGATCCTGACGCAGGTGGTCTTAAGCCTGCAACTTTCCTTCGCCGTCTTCCCGCTGGTTATGTTCACCGCCGACCGCGCCAAGATGGGCGAACTGTGCGCCCCGCGATGGCTCTCTGCGTTTGCATGGCTTATCGCAGTGGTAATTGCGGCGCTGAATGTGAAGCTGCTGTTTGATTTTGTGGGGTAAGGCGCGTCAGGCCGCGCCTTTTCGAAGTGCGGCCTGAGCTTAGACTATCGAAGTATACCTGTTGCAAGCGCTCGCTGAATACCTCGAACATCTGTTCCCTTCTTGAGGGTCTTTGTAATCGGCTGGCTCGAACCAGATACCCAGATTTTAAGTTCCGCATCCAAGTCGAATGTTCCTGCTGTCTCGACGGAGAAGCGAGTGACAGCTTTGTACGGAATGGACATATAGTCGACTTTGCTGCCCGTAATACCTTGGATATCGACAAGTATGACACGATGCTGAGTGAAAACGAAAAAATCGCGAATTAGCTTGAAAGCGAGTTGTGGTTGCTCACCGTCAATAAGGACACCGCTTAGACGTTTTTCAAGTTCTCTCGGGTCCACGGTTGTACCATGACCCAAAATTCCATCGAATAAACCCACTTGCGTTCTACCTCTAATATCTCGCGATAACCAATACGTCGGAAGTTGGGTTCAATAACAAAGCATCGTTTGCCGAGTTGGACATGTCTGAAGAAGGATCGACGGGCATGCCACCAAATGAATACTGCGATATTCACTTTTTGTTCTCGTCATCAATTTCCAGGCGCCTAAGCGCCTGGAAAAGTTAGATTTTATGCTATCAAAGCCGTTGGCTCAGCTGCAACCGCTCGTCGCACCGCAAGTATCGCACTTCTCGCAGGTGCCGTTGCGCACCATCGTGAAGTTCTGGCATTCCGAGCACATGTTGCCGGTATAGCCTTGCGCGATCGAGCGCATGCGGCGTTCGTTTTCCTTCTTCTTGGCTTCCGCCTTGGCCGATGCCGCGTCGGCGGCGGCCTTGTCGGAGAAGAGGGCGGTGGCGGTCTGCTTGGCTTCCTGGACCACGTCGTCGATTACCTCTTCGGCAATCTCTTCCGCCAGCTCCTTGGCGCGTTCTTCATAATCGCGCTTGAAGGAGACGATTTCCGAGGTGGAGATCGCGACTGTCGGTTCCAGCTTGCGGGCGGCTGAGCCTGCAAAGGAAGTGACGTTGGCCGAGGCGCGGGCGGGGGCTGCCGTTGCCGAGCCCTTGGGTTCGGAAGCAGCACGTTCGCCTTCGTTGTTGGAAACCAGCGTCGGCTTGTAACCGCGTGTCCAGCCGGTGGAGAGCAGATTGGTCTTGCCTTCCTGGATACCCTTGCCGAGTGCGGTATTGGAGAAGTCAGACGTATCGACATGAGCGAGGTCGTGGCGGCCGAGATAGGAGACGGCGAGTTCGCGGAACACGTAGTCGAGGATCGATGTGGCGTTCTTGATCGCGTCGTTGCCCTGCACCATGCCGGCCGGCTCGAACTTGGTGAAGGTGAAGGCCTCCACATATTCTTCCAGCGGCACGCCATATTGCAGGCCAAGCGAAATGGCGATGGCGAAGTTGTTCATCATCGCACGGAAGGCAGCGCCTTCCTTGTGCATGTCGATGAAGATTTCGCCGATGCGGCCGTCACCGAATTCGCCGGTACGCAGATAGACCTTGTGACCGCCGACCGTTGCCTTCTGGGTGTAACCCTGACGGCGGTTCGGCAGTTTTTCACGCTCGCGCGATACCCGCTCGATGACGCGCTCGACGATCTTTTCGGTGATCGTCACGGCCTGCTGGGCGAGCGGCTGCTGGATCAGTTCTTCAACGAAGTCTTCGTCGTCCTCATCTTCCACCAGCGAAGCGTTGAGCGGCTGGGAAAGCTTGGAGCCATCGCGGTAAAGGGCGTTGGCCTTGAGCGCCAGCTTCCAGGACAGCATGTAGGCTGCGCCGCAATCTTCCACGGTTGCATCATTCGGCATGTTGATCGTCTTGGAGATCGCACCCGAAATGAACGGCTGTGCTGCCGCCATCATGCGGATATGCGATTCGACCGAGAGATAACGCTTGCCGATCTTGCCGCAGGGGTTGGCGCAATCGAATACGGCCAAGTGCTCGTTCTTGAGGAACGGTGCGCCTTCCAGTGTCATCGCACCGCAGACGTGCACGTTGGCCGCTTCGATGTCCTTTTTGCTGAAGCCAAGGTGCTCCAGCAGGTTGAAGCTCATGTCGGACAACTGCTCGTCGGAAACCTTGAGCGTGCCCTTGAGGAAATCGGCGCCCAGCGTCCACTGGTTGAAGACGAACTTGATGTCGAAGGCGCTTTTCAGTGCGCCGTTGACGGCTTCGATCTTCTCATCGGTGAAGCCCTTGGCCTTCAGCGACGAGGGATTGATGGCAGGTGCCTGGTTGAGATTGCCGTGGCCAACGGCATAGGCTTCGATTTCGGCGATCTGGCTTTCCGAATAACCGAGCGAACGCAGGGATTCCGGCACGGCGCGGTTGATGATCTTGAAGTAGCCGCCGCCGGCGAGCTTCTTGAATTTCACCAGCGCGAAGTCCGGCTCGATGCCGGTCGTGTCGCAATCCATCACGAGACCGATCGTACCTGTCGGCGCGATAACGGTGGTCTGGGCGTTGCGGTAGCCGTGCTTTTCGCCAAGCTCCAGCGCCTTGTCCCAGGCGGCGGTAGCGTGGGCGACAAGGTCCTGATCCGTGCAATCGGAATGGATGAGGGCAACCGGGTTCACCGACAGGCCTTCATAACCGTAGGAAAGGCCATGGGCGGCGCGGCGGTGGTTGCGGATGACGCGCAGCATGTTGTCGCGGTTCGGCGCAAAGCCCGGGAAGGGGCCAAGCTCGCCAGCCATTTCAGCCGAGGTGGCATAGGAAACGCCGGTCATGATGGCGGTCAACGCACCGGCGATGGCGCGGCCTTCGTCGCTGTCATAGGGAATGCCCGAGGACATCAGCAGGCCGCCGATATTGGCGTAGCCGAGGCCGAGCGTGCGGTATTCGTAGGAGCGTTCGGCAATCTGGCGCGAAGGGAACTGCGCCATCATGACCGAGACTTCGAGAACGACGGTCCACAGGCGAACCGCATGCTCGTAGTCGGCGATGTCGATGCGCTTCGTTGCCTGATCCTTGAACTGAAGCAGGTTCAGCGAAGCAAGGTTGCAGGCCGTGTCGTCGAGGAACATATATTCCGAGCACGGGTTGGAAGCACGGATCGAGCCTTCGGCCGGCGAGGTGTGCCAGTCGTTCATGGTGGTGTTGAAGTGCAGGCCGGGGTCGGCCGATGCCCAGGCGGCGTGGGAGATCTTTTCCCAGAGGTCGCGGGCCTTAAGCGTCTTCATGACCTTGCCGTCCTTGCGGGCGGTCAGGTTCCAGTCACCGTCGTTTTCAACAGCGCGCAGGAAGTCATCCTTCAGCGATACGGAGTTGTTGGAATTCTGGCCTGAAACCGTGAGGTAGGCTTCGGAATCCCAATCCGTGTCGTAGGTCTTGAACTGGATGTCCTTGTAACCCTGCTGCGCGAACTGGATGACGCGCTTGACGTAGTTTTCCGGCACCATGTCCTTCTTGGCAGCGCGGATTTCGCGCTTCAGGGCAGGGTTCTTGGCCGGGTCGAAGCAATCGCCGTTATCTGCCTCGCAATTGACGCAGGCCTTCATGATTGCCTTGAGGTGCTTGGCAACGATCTTGGAACCGGTGACGAGAGCGGCAACCTTCTGCTCCTCGTTCACCTTCCAGTCGATATAGGCTTCGATATCGGGATGGTCGGCATCAACAACGACCATCTTGGCCGCACGGCGGGTGGTGCCGCCGGACTTGATTGCGCCGGCTGCGCGGTCGCCGATCTTGAGGAAGCTCATCAGGCCGGAGGACTTGCCTCCGCCGGAAAGCTTTTCGCCTTCGCCGCGCAGGTAGGAGAAGTTGGAGCCGGTACCGGAACCGTATTTGAACAGGCGCGCTTCACGCACCCACAGGTCCATGATGCCGCCTTCGTTGACCAGATCGTCTTCGACAGACTGGATGAAGCAGGCATGCGGCTGCGGATGTTCGTAAGAGGACTTGGACTTGGTCAGCTTGCCGGTGAAGGGGTCGACGTAGAAGTGGCCCTGGCCCGGGCCGTCGATGCCATAGGCCCAGTGCAGGCCGGTGTTGAACCACTGCGGGCTGTTGGGGGCTACACGCTGGGTCGCCAGCATATAGGCAAGCTCGTCGCGGAAGGCGAGTGCGTCTTCCTCGGTGGAGAAATATTTGCCCTTCCAGCCCCAGTAGGTCCAGGTGCCGGCCAGGCGGTCGAAAACCTGACGCGCATCGGTTTCGGAGCCATAACGCTCACCCTCGGGGAGGTCTTTCATCGCCTTCTCATCGGCAACCGAACGCCACAGGAAGGAAGGAACATCGTTTTCCTCAACCTTCTTAAGCACCTTCGGCACGCCGGCCTTGCGGAAGTATTTCTGCGCCAGAACGTCGGTCGCGACCTGGCTGAACTGCGCGGGAACGTCGATATCCGCCAGACGGAACACGATGGAACCGTCCGGGTTCTTGATTTCACTGACGGCCTTGCGGAATTCGATTTCCGCATAAGACGATTGGCCGGGCTTCGTGAAGCGGCGTTCGATGCGCATGGTTTCGTGTCCTCGTCCATTGGGCGCCCGGCAAAGGGCGCAAAAATTCGTTCCAGCCGTGCGAACTATGCGCGCAGCCGGTTTTTGCCGATCTGTAAGGGATGTTCATCCTTGGATGTGATCCCTGTATCTCGTGGCTTATTCGGCTGCAAGAGTCATGTGAGTACTAAATATAGTATCAACAGCTTCCTGCCGCCAGTCCCCGCGTCATGTTTTTGGCGGTATCCGCAAGGCACGCAAAATCCACCGGCGAACCGCCCCCTGATGGTCGGGACGCCCCTTCTGGACTTGCGAACTGAGATTGAAAGGAACCGGCCTCGTTACTTTCCGGTCCGTTGCCGCCGCAACATAACTGTCACTTTCCTCCTGCGGCATAGATTCGTCAAGCCATAGATTGAAACCGTTTTTTAACCACAAGATATTGTGTGCAGTGCCTGTGGAAAACGGGGATAGCAAAAGCGTTCAAAAAAATCAGTGACTTGGCGTGAGACTTTGAAGCTTGCGCGAGGCTGGTTTCCGCAGCGGAAAGCGAAAACCCCGCATTTCCGGGGTGCGGCATAAAGGCGACACTGCGGTTTTTCCGTGTTTTTTTGCCGTTACCAAAAAAGCACTTCCACACAAAAAACCGCCCCGAAGGGACGGCTTTTCAGGCATGGTTTTGGGTTGCGACAGGCGATCAGCCGCGCGATCCCTTGGCGATCGGTTCCTGATAGGTGAAGCCCATGTCCCAGGGGAAATAAATCCAGGTGTCCTGGCTGACCTCGGTGACGAAGGTGTCGATGGTCGGCACGCCCTTCGGCTTGGCGTAAACGCAGGCAAAATGCGCCTTCGGCAACATTTCGCGCACTTCCAGTGCGGTCTTGCCGGTGTCGGTCAGATCGTCAACGACGAGCACGCCTTCGCCGCCGTCGGACATCAGCTCCGGCGCCACGCCCTTCAGGAGAACCGTGTCGCCCTGGTTGACGTAATCGTGGCGGGTGGCGATGCAGACCGTATCGATCAGGCGGATGTTCAGCTCGCGGGAAATGATCGCTGCCGGCACGAGACCGCCGCGGGTGATACAGACGATCGCCCGGAACTCCCGGCCAAGGCCGGCAAGACGCCACGCAAGCGCGCGGGCGTCGCGGTGAAACTGATCCCAGGTTACGGGAAAGGCTTTATCGGGAAGGGACATGTCGTCTACCATCTGGTCAAAATTGTCGATGGCTTTGGCTAATAGCCGCAAGACCTGCAAAAAGGCAAGCATTGCGCGCAGGCTCTTGCGGCTTCATCCACGGCTACCGGTGTTTAACGCGACAAAAGCGTCATCGCCGTCATGGAATCGAGCAGCGTGCGCGTCACGCCGCCGAACAGCAATTCCCACCAGCGGGAATGGCCGTAGGCGCCCATGACCAGAAGGTCGATGCTGTGGTCTGACAGCCGGTTTTCGATAGCCGCCTGCGGCGAGATGCCGGCGATTTTTTCCTGCGAGGTTACCGTGACGTTGACGCCGTGGCGGGCGAGGGTTGCGGCCAGTTCGGTTCCGGCAAGTCCAGACGATTGCGTTTCGCTCTCGGCCTGATCGACGGAGAAGATCTCGACGCTCTCGGCTGCAATCAGGAAGGGCAGGGCATCGAAGGTGGCGCGTGTTGCCTCGCGGGAGCCGTTCCAGGCGATCAGTACACGCTTGACCGGTTTGGCAACCGTCAGCACATGCGGAACGAGAAGAACAGGGCGGCCGCTTTCATGGAGAAAGCCGTCTATATCCGAGCGGCTGTCGGAGAGTGCGGAGGAGTTGCTCTGGCGGGCGACGATGAGATCGGCGCAGCGCGCGCTATCGATTGCCGATGACGAGGCGTAACCCACCGAGGTTACAAAGCTGCGCCACTCATGCGAGATGCCATTGGCAGACAGCGTGTGTTCGAAGAGGTTTCCAACATCCGTGGTTTCCTTGTGCGCCACGTCCTGAAGCACCTGAACGGTAGCGGGGTCGGGAATTTCCATCGGCGCGACGAGCGGAACGGCGGCCAGCGTTTCCATGTGCAGGCCAATCACATGCGAGGAAAACTGGTTGGCAAGACTTACCACGAAATCGCCGAGCTTTTGCGTGTTCTCCACATTGTCGATCACTGCCAGTATCGTTTTGTAACCCATTTTTTAGCTCCTCGGTGACGCGTCGTTTTTGGGAGAGTGGCTGCCTTTGCCGGGTGCCACCTTGATTTTGGTCAATCCGCTTCCGTCTCAGGCGGTTGCATCGCCCTTGCTGGCCGACAGTGTTTTTTCCTGACCAATGGTTTCGATCATCGTCGCCACTGCATCCGCCGCCGCTTTCAGGACGGTGGCATCACGGGCGCGCACGACGATCTCCGTCGAAAAGCGTTGTCCGTCATATTTCGGGTAGGAGCCGATGCTGGTTTCCGGGTGCGCTTTCTGGATTGCGGTCAGCGGCGTGCCGATGTCACCTTCGCCATAGGGAGAGCGCACCGACTGCGACATGACTTTCGCGCCGGTGCGCAGCGTTGGCATGACATTGTCCAGCATGGCCTGAAACACCTGCGGAACGCCGGCCATGACGTGGACGTTGCCGATGACGAAGCCGGGGGCGACCGAGACGGGATTGGCGATGTGGCTTGCCCCCCTTGGCATGCGTGCCATGCGCTTGCGCGCTTCGGTGAATTCCATCTCGCGCACACGGTACATGTCACCCAATATCCGCAAAGCCTCGGGATCGTGCTCGCAGGGCAGGCCGAAAGCCACGGATACCGCATCAGCGGTGATGTCGTCATGGGTCGGGCCGATGCCGCCGGAGGTGAAGACATAATCATAGCGGGCGCGCAGCGCATTCAGCGCTTCGACGATTGCGTGCTCCTCGTCGGCGACGATGCGCACTTCCTTCAGGTCTATTCCGGACATGGTGAGCACATCCGCGAGGTGCCCGATATTCTTGTCCTTGGTGCGTCCCGACAGCAATTCGTCGCCGATGGCGAGCATGGCGGCGGTCACGACGGATGGGGTGGGTGAGGGATTGGACATGGGGGTACTCGTCAGCTGTTTTGTCCGACGTTAGTCCGCCGCCCGGTGAATGCAAAGCGGTTTTGAAAAAATGTCTATCTATGAAAGGTTGACGTTCCGGCGTTTCGTTCACTGATTGCGAACAGTGCGTATGCGGATGCACCGCTGGTGTGGGACCGGCCTCTGGGCTACCTTTGCATCACATGCTTGTAACGGGTCACCACTAATGATCATCGCGTTCTTAAAAAGGCTTCTGGCTGGTACGCCTGAGACGATTAACCCTAAGGATACAAAGAAAATGACAAAAGTTCTGGTGCTTTATTATTCATCTTACGGCCATATCGAGACGATGGCATATGCCGTTGCCGAAGGCGTGAAGTCTGCCGGCGCGGAAGTTGTCGTCAAGCGCGTTCCGGAACTGGTTCCTGAGGAAGTCGCCAAATCCTCACACTTCAAGCTCGATCAGGCTGCCCCCATCGCGACTGTTGACGAACTGGCAGAATACGATGCCATCATCGTCGGCGCCGGCACCCGCTTCGGCACGGTTGCCTCACAGATGCGCAATTTCTGGGACCAGACCGGCGGTCTGTGGTTCGGCGGCAAGCTTGTCGGCAAGGTCGGCTCGGCCTTCACCTCGTCGGCCACGCAGCACGGCGGTCAGGAATCGACCATCCTTGGTTTCCTCCCCACCTTCCTGCACCACGGCATGGCCGTTGTCGGTCTGCCCTATGCTTTCCAGGGCCAGATGGGCGTCGATGAAATCAAGGGCGGCTCGCCTTATGGCGCCTCCACCATCACCGATGGCGACGGCTCGCGTCAGCCTTCTCCTATCGAACTGGAAGCCGCACGCTATCAGGGCGCACATGTCGCCAAGCTGGCCGCCAAGCTTTCTGCTTGAGCCTACATTGCTGGAAAAAGAAATGCGGCCCGAAAGGCCGCATTTTCTTACCCCGGCATCTAACGTTGCCGGTACCGCAGGCAATGATTTTTAAGGCGGGTCAGATCGGCAGGTTGACCATGAAAAGGCAGCTTGCAATCACGACGCCGAGCATGGAAATTTCGAGAAAACCATTCAATCCGTCACGCATTTCAATCCTCCTTGTTGATCGAAGAGAGAACGGAAAAGATTTATCGCGGTTCCATAACAGCAGAATGAAATTTAGGAAATTTTAATGCCCTGCCGCTCCGCCATGATACGGAGTGGACATCGGTGCTTCAGCCGGTAACGACGAAGGCGACCACGAGGTGACCGAGAAGGCCGATGGCGAGGCAGGAGAGAAGAAATATGAACAGGGCTTTTTTCATGTTTCCAGAAGCTTCCATCTGTTTTTACCCTTTAAACCTGTTGTCCTGACTTGTTTCGCCTCAGGACGCCATTTTAATTCTCGACCACGGGTCTTGATGCCGTCAGGCCTTGATGCCGTCAGGCCTTGATGTCGAGGCCAGCCTCGATTGCGGCGGCGATGAAGGCCTTGCGCGCATCCTCCGGCTTTTTCCTGCCGGCATCGACGGCGGCGCAGACCAGCAACGCCGCGTCCAACGCATCGCCGTCCTCTATCGGCCAATCCTCGATCATGGCCCAAGACGCCGCCTGCGTGGTCTCGATGCTCGTATAGTCGCCCCGCGTTTCGAACGCGATCAGGACGGGTTTTTGCCAGCGCGTGTTCATCGCTCATCCGTGTTGGTTATCGTGCCCGGCTCTAAACCAAGCGGGCAGGATGCGCAATTGGTTTCGGTTGGCTTGCGGTGCGGTCAGTCGTCGCGTCCGAACAGCCAATCGCGAATGATGCGGCGGTCTATGAGTTCGAGCGAGCGATCGGGCGCAATGCGATAGGTTTCCACCGCCCTCGTGCTGCCGTCGATGCGGAACTCGTGGCTGAAGGTACTGCCGATCGGCGATTTCGTCAGCTTGGTGCGCGGCTGGCCCTTATAGGTGATGCTGCCGGGGATCGGTTCGACATAAGCGGCCGGGCCTGAGGTCGCGCAGCCCGCAAGCGTAAGCGCGATTGCGGCCAATGATACGAGCGTTTTCATCCTGTCCTCCGAAGTGCGTCTGCGAAAACGATATGGAGGCGCAACGGTTCCCCGCGAGTGATAAAGGGCAGAGCTATTCGCACCTGCTACTTGCGTCTCGGATTTTGAGTGTCGCGCGCGACCCAGCGGAAGAAAGCGTAGACGAGCAGGCCGAAGATGAAAAGCGGGATAAGGTTCGCAAAACCGGACATATGATTCTCATTTCTCCCTCCCGATCCGGGGTCTAACCGGAGAGAAAGAGGCAAGGCAAGCGTGGCGTGCAGCGCCGCAGGTAAAATGTCCGTGTGCCTGTTTGGGGAACGGTTTGCGTGCGCGGGAAGATCGCCGGAGAAGAAGGAAACAGGTGAGACCTGGCGCACTGCCAGTGATACCAGGTCTCCCAGTCCCCCGCCAGTTTCAGGGAACGGGTGACTTGATTTAGTATGACGAACGGTACGCGATATACATAGACCGAGAAATTACCTCGAATAAATCGCTACCTTGGTCGATGACCAAGGGGCCGGAGCGTGGTGCGTAGCCAATCGCAGCCGCCGTGCGCGCGCACGACCCGCCGCGTTGTCCGCAAATGCCGTTTAACCCGTTGAATCGGCTGGAGATGCATTCTCGGCCCACGCCATAAGCGGATGGAGGAAACGGAACTTTTTGCATGTTTGGTCATTAAATACAGCGCATACCTATTATTCATGGAGGGCTAAACATGATCGGCACCATTCTCGTTATCCTCATCATTCTTTTCTTGATCGGTGCTTTGCCAAGCTGGGGTTACCACAATTACGGTTATGGTCCCTCGGGTGGCCTCGGACTGGTTCTGGTCATCGTCCTCGTTCTTGTTCTGCTGGGTCGCATCTGATCGATCCGCATTGAAGATGCAGCAACTGCCCGCACCCGCGCAAAGCGCCGGCTGCGGGCATCGTTTCTTCTGGAATATGAGTGAGATACAAAAAATGTCGGAATCCGAAGGGCTTAGGACCTGGACTATTGCCCTTTGTCCATCGGATCGGAAAAAACAGCACATTCGGAACGAACCCTCTTGCGCGCATAATGGATTCGTTCTAAATGCCCGCCATCGCCCGAATTCATGAGCGTGTGAGGCCTCGTGGCGGAGTGGTGACGCAGAGGACTGCAAATCCTTGTACCCCGGTTCAATTCCGGGCGAGGCCTCCAAAAACTTCACCGAATAGAACCTGTTTTTTCGAACCTTTGGCTAACCTTGCGGTCATCGGCTGCTCTTGCCGTTCTAAAAAATCCCGGCCATTTCTCTTTTTCCAGCACTTAGGGCTCACCGCGCTTGAAAGCGCAGGCTTGGGCAATTATGAGATTGTTTAAAGGCGAGGGGAGACCCGTGCCGTTTTGAGCTTTTGGGGCCGAGGCTTCCCGACCGGCATCCGCGAAATTGAGGCGATAACGATATGATGGATTTCGAAACCGCACGCGCCAATATGGTCGACAGCCAGTTGCGCACGACCGACGTGACGTCGCATTCTGTGCTGAAGGCGTTTTTGAGCGTGCCGCGCGAAGCTTTCGTGCCGGCGGGTGTGCGGCAGATTGCCTATGTGGACGAGGATCTGCAGATCTGTCCCGCCCGGGATGGTCGCCCGGCCCGTTACGTCATGAAGGCCTCGCCGCTGGCGAAGCTTTTGCAGCTTGCGGCGGTGACCAAGGAAGACGTGGTGCTGGAAGTCGGTGGCGGCGCCGGTTATACCGCGGCCATCCTGTCCCAGCTCGCCGGTTCGGTGGTTTCGCTCGAATACGACGAAACGCTGGCGGCTGAGGCGACTGAGACGCTGGCCTCGCTCGGATATGACAATGTTGCTGTTGTCACCGGCGATCTCGAAAAGGGTTATGCGGGCGAAGCACCCTATGACCTGATTTTCATCAACGGCTCTGTCGAGGAAGTGCCGGCGGCACTGACCGACCAGCTGCGCGATGGCGGACGTCTGGTTGTCGTTGTCGGATACGGTAACGCTGCCAAGGCAACCGTTTACCGTCGCGATGGCAACAGCACCTCGGCTGCAACCTCTTTCAACGCGTCGATCAAGCCTCTACCCGGTTTTGCCAAGGCGGCCGAATTCGTTTTCTGATCTTTAAAAGCGATCATTGTTCTGGACGCCGGGGTGGACTTTCCGCCCCGGCGTTTGTTTTTGCGGGTGCCGCACCGGCAGACCCGCTTCGCCCACCCAATTGCCCCAAAAGACCATTCTCACAAAGCTGTGCATCACGGCGAAACTTGTCGAATCAGTGATTTAGTTCCTGACTATGCTGCCCTAGACTAAGGGTGATTCGGGGTGTGCGTATTTCTACCCCTTTTCAGGCCATCGGCCCGAAAACCGGAAGCGATTTTCGACAGGAACGGTGTGCAGATTTAAAATTTTGGAGCGTCCTTTGGGCGTCCGTATGGACGCAAGGCGGTCTAGAGAGTGGAAACCGGGGATTGATATGGCTCAGCCAAGCGTAGCGCGTGAACCGTCCATGGAAGAGATTTTGGCGTCCATACGCCGGATCATCGAAAGCAACGAGACCGGGCCTACCGGTGCGTTTTCCGGGCAGTTGCCGCCTGTCTATGACGACGAAGACGATGGCGCAGGCGAAGCGTCCTTCGTGACGGAGGCCATCAGCCCGCCGGCGCGCGTTCCCCCCGCCGCAAACCAGGCATTTGGCGCAAGGCCGGTGCAGGATTTTTCTGCGGCCTCCGAAAAGCAGACGCCAGAACAGCAGGAAATCTCGGCCGAGAAAAGCATGTCGCTTGCCGATGTTGCCGCCCGCGTTCGCGCTGCCGCCGACCGCAACGCTGCCATGGGGCCGCAGGCATTTGCCGCCCAGGCGCAGCGTGAGCCCGCGCAGGCAGCCCCGGCCGCTCATTCCTCCAGCGTACCGCAGCCTTCGGCTGCGCAACAGGTTGAACGCCCTGCGCCGCAGCGCCCGACGGATGTGCGGCCGCTGTTGGCGGCCGCTGCCGCGAGCACCAGTGAACAGCCGGCAGCTTTTGCCGCCGAGGATCGTGCTGCTGCTGCCGCTGTCGAGAGCGCAGCTTTCGAGAACCGCTTCGACCAGCTGACGCTGCGTGGCGCCATCGAAACGCCTGTAGCCCAGGATCATTTCGAGATTTCGGTGCAGGAACCTGCTGTCGAGATGCCGTCATTCGATCTGGCCGAACCCAAGGAAGAGGGCGGTTTGTCGCTCAACCTCATTTCCGAGGCTGCCGGTGCGCAGATCGCCCGTTCCTTCAGCGAACTTGCGGAAATTTTCGATGGCGTCGAACGACGCTCAATCGAGGATATGGCCGCCGAAATGCTGCGTCCGATGCTGCAGGACTGGCTGGAAGACAATCTGCCGACCCTGGTGGAGCGTCTCGTGCGTGAGGAAATCGAACGTGTGGCGCGCGGCTCGCGCCGCTAGGCTCTGTTCGTCCGCATCTTGTAACATGCGCGAGATAATGAAACAGAGGCCGCTCCGGCACCGGGGCGGCTTTTTTGTTGAAGATGAAGGCGCTATGGGGTCATAGTCGCTGACGGGTCGGTTTCTGTTGACTCTCGACCATCCATCCTTATTTAAAAAAATCCACACAAGAACTCTAAAATTCAGGTCAGGAAATGCTCGAAAAGACCTACGATTCCGCATCCGTCGAACCGAAAATCGCCAAAGCCTGGGACGAGGCGAACGCTTTTCGTGCCGGCGCCAACGCTAAACCGGGCGCGGAAACCTTCACAATCGTCATCCCGCCGCCGAATGTCACCGGCTCCCTGCATATGGGCCATGCGCTCAACAACACGCTTCAGGACATATTGGTCCGCTTCGAGCGCATGCGCGGCAAGGACGTGTTGTGGCAGCCGGGCATGGACCATGCGGGCATCGCCACGCAGATGGTCGTCGAGCGCAAGCTGATGGAACAGCAGCTTCCGGGCCGCCGCGAAATGGGCCGTGAGGCCTTCGTGGACAAGGTCTGGGAATGGAAAGCCGAATCCGGCGGTTTGATCTTCAACCAGCTGAAGCGCCTCGGTGCGTCGTGCGACTGGTCGCGTGAGCGCTTCACCATGGATGAGGGTCTGTCCGAGGCCGTTCTCGAGGTGTTCGTCACCCTTTACAAGCAGAACCTGATCTACAAGGACAAGCGCCTCGTCAACTGGGACCCGAAGCTGCAGACCGCGATTTCCGACATGGAAGTCGAACAGCTGGAAGTGAAGGGCAACCTTTGGCACTTCCGTTATCCGCTGGAAAAGGGTGTGACCTATCAGCACCCGATCGCATTTGACGAGGAGGGCAAGCCCACCGAGTTCGAAACGCGCGATTACATCGTTGTTGCTACCACGCGGCCAGAAACCATGCTCGGCGATACCGGTGTTGCGGTGAACCCGGAAGACGAGCGCTACAAGGGCATCATTGGCAAGCATGTCATCCTGCCGATCGTTGGCCGCAAGATCCCGATCGTTGCCGATGACTACGCCGATCCGACGGCCGGAACTGGCGCCGTGAAGATCACGCCTGCGCACGACTTCAACGATTTCGAGGTCGGCAAGCGTTGCGGTCTGCGCGCCATCAACGTCATGAATATCGATGGCACGATCTCCATCAAGGAGAACGAGGATTTCCTCGAGGGCCTCAATCATCCGGCGGCGCTGCACGGCGCATGGGACCGCCTGGAAGGACAGGATCGTTTCTTCGCCCGCAAGGTCATCGTCGAAATCTTCGAGGAAGCCGGCCTGCTCGACAAGATCGAGCCGCACAAGCACGTCGTGCCGCATGGCGACCGTGGCGGCGTGCCGATCGAGCCGCGCCTCACCGACCAGTGGTGGGTGGACAACAAGACGCTGGCTCAGCCGGCCATTGCCTCGGTTCGCGAAGGCCGCACCAATTTCGTGCCTAAGAACTGGGAAAACACCTATTTTCAGTGGATGGAGAATATCCAGCCCTGGTGTATCTCGCGGCAATTGTGGTGGGGACACCAGATTCCGGCATGGTACGGCCCTGACGGGCAGGTCTTCGTTGAAAAGACCGAGGAAGAGGCGCTTCAGGCCGCTATCCAGCATTATATCGCCCATGAAGGTCCGTGGAAGGCCTGGGTCGAGGAGAAGCTTGAAAACTTCAAGCCGGGTGAGATCCTGACCCGTGACGAAGACGTTCTCGATACTTGGTTCTCATCGGCGCTGTGGCCGTTCTCGACGCTCGGCTGGCCGGAAAAGACACCGGAACTGGCGCGCTATTATCCGACCAATGTGCTTGTCACCGGTTTCGACATCATCCCGTTCTGGGTCGTCCGCATGATGCAGATGGGTCTGCATTTCATGAAGGACGACGCCGGCAATCCGGTCGAGCCGTTCAGCACCGTCTACATCCATGCGCTCGTTCGCGACAAGAACGGCCAGAAGATGTCCAAGTCCAAGGGCAACGTCATCGATCCCCTGGAACTGATCGACGAATACGGTGCGGATGCGCTGCGCTTCACGCTCGCCATCATGGCGGCGCAGGGTCGTGATGTGAAACTCGATCCGGCACGTATCGCCGGTTATCGCAACTTCGGCACGAAGCTCTGGAACGCCACGCGTTTTGCCGAAATGAACGGTGTAAAGCGCGATCCGCATTTCCTGGCCGAAACTGCATCGCTGACGATCAACCGGTGGATCCTGACCGAGCTTGCCAACACCGCGCGCGATGTGACGGCGGCTCTTGAGAACTTCCGGTTCAACGATGCATCCGGCATCCTCTACCGTTTCGTCTGGAACCAGTTCTGCGACTGGTACCTGGAACTGCTCAAGCCCGTGTTCGGTGGCGAGGATGAGGCGGCAAAGGCGGAATCGCAGGCCTGCGCGGCCTATGTTCTGGATGAGATCTACAAGCTCCTGCATCCCTTCATGCCTTTCATGACGGAAGAGCTGTGGGCGCATACGGCGGGCGAGGGCGAGGAGCGGGCTGATCTTCTCTGCCTTACCGACTGGCCGTCTCCGGAATTCCGCGACGATGCTGCGGCTGCGGAAATCAACTGGCTGATCGATCTGGTTTCGGGCATCCGCTCGACGCGTGCCGAGATGAACGTGCCGCCGGGCGCCACCGCATCGCTGGTGGTGGTCGGTGCCAATACCTCGACAGAAGCGCGGCTGGACCGCCATGCCGCCGCCATCCGGCGCCTGGCGCGTGCCGATGAAATCCGTGGTGCCGATGTGGCGCCAAAAGGTTCCGCGCAGATCATCATCGGTGAGGCCACCGTCTGCCTGCCGCTCGGCAACCTGGTCGATCTCGCGGCCGAAAAGGCCCGTCTCGAAAAGGCGATCGGCAAGGTGGACGCGGAGATGGAACGTATCGACAAGAAGCTGTCGAACGAAAAATTCGTGGCCAATGCCGATCCGGAGGTTGTGGCCGCCGAGCGCGAGCGTAAGGCGGAACTGGAAGTTCAGCTGACAAGTCTTCGAACCGCCCTGCAGCGGGTCAGCGAAGCAGGATAAGGTTCCAGTTGCGTGTAAAATCAAAACGCCCCGTGAAAACGGGGCGTTTTGCGTTCTGTAAGGGCCGGCTCAATTCATTGCTGCGTTGCAATGGCGAATCATGCACTGCGTGACAGCGCGATTATTTCTGCCGCGAGGCGCACAAAACCGCGCGGGAAGACGAAAAAGATCAATAAAAACGGCCTGATAAGCGATTTTCTTCGGAAACGTCCAACTGTGGTTATTTGGCGACATTTCCGGTGCGGATTGGGAGTTTGTTTCGTTTTGTGTCGTTTTTTCTAATTGGATTAGAATAATAGCCTAAAATGATTATGTAAGATGCCAAACATCAAAAACTTACGTAAAAAAATGGCCATCCGGTGGCAACCGCGCCGCGCCACGGCAGATTGTCATTTGCCGCAAAGCATTTCACTCTCTCAATGATCACATTGCCTTGATTGGGGAGAGAGATGGCAAAAACTGCATTTTTTCGCGGCGCAGTATGTTTCGTAGCCAGCATCGCGGCGGTCACGCCTTCACTGGCGGGCGGCCTCGAGCGCGGTGGCTACAATATCGACCTGCTGTTCGACCCGTCCGACTATGTTCTCGACAGTTCCGCTACATTCGTTGCGCCACAGCGCAAGGTTGAGAATGCGCGTGACAATCCGCTGAAGAGCGGTCCGCTGCCTGCGACTTGGTCAAGGAGCGCAGATGACTCTGAAAACTTCTGGTCGACCCGCATCGGCGCCAAGGCGGCAATCGGCGATTTCGGCGACTGCATGTTCGATTATTCGCAGCCTTGGGGCGCGCACCTCAATCCGGGCATCTGGCAGGGATCGAGCTACAATATCGAAACCAAGGTAAAGTCGCACAATTACGCCACCACCTGCCGTGTGAAGTTTGATCTTGGCAAGGGCGACTTCTCGATTATTGGCGGCGGCTTTTACCAGGAGATCAGCGGTTATAAATACCGTCAGGTTCTTGGCCCAGCTGTTCTTGGCCTCAATCCGGCCTGGTCCAGCTTCAGCGGCGTCGGCAAACTTGAGATGGAAGGTGACGGTTGGGGTTGGCGCGCCGGCGTTGCCTACGAAATCCCCGAGGTCGCCTTCCGGGCGAGCCTTGTTTATAACAGCGCCGTCGATCATGACCTGACCGGTTTCGCCGACGTCAGAGGAGTTCCGCAGACGCCGCCGTCCATCTCTCCGACGCTGGCGAAATACGGCGGCAAGCTGGTGCCGATATATGGCTCCGTTTCGATGCCAGACAGCATCGAACTCAAGGTGCAATCCGGCATAGCTCCGGACTGGCTGGCTTTCGGTTCGGTGAAGTGGACTGACTGGAGCCAGATTCAGGTCATTCCTTTCTGCGCGGTAGGGACGTCCCCCTGCGTTCCGAGCGGCGCTGACACGCTGAACACGCTAGACCTGTTTTATCGTGATGGCTGGACGATCTCCGGCGGCGTTGGTCACAAGTTCAACGAGCAGTGGAGCGGTGCTGTAAGTCTGACCTGGGATCGCGGTACATCGACGGTTATCGGCACCCAGACCGACACCTGGACGCTGGGCACGCAGATCGTCTACTCGCCGAACAAGAATATCGAGTTCAAGGTTGCCGGTGCTCTCGGCCTCCTGACCTCCGGTAGCTCATCCATCAACGGTGGACCTTGCGGTGCGGGCTTCACCTGCGGCAATGAGGCGGGCTACGACTTCGGCAACGATCTCGTGGCTGCGATCTCTACGGGCGTCAAGGTCAAGTTCTGACACCATTCGCCACACCTGAACGAAAAGAAAGGTCCGGTTTACCAACCGGACCTTTTTTCATTCCCGACTATGATTCCTGCTCGATAAAAATTTCTAGCCCGAAAGTTTTGTGACGATTTGGCAACACTTTTCTGCAAGCGTGGTGCCGCGTTGGAATGTGGGCATATCTGTCCATTTCCCGCCACAAACGAGGTGCTTGGCTTCTGTTTATGGACGCGGGGATGGAAGAACATGCAGGCGTTTGATGTGGGCCTGCGGAGTTGCGAAGAGTGAAAACGGGTTTGGATTCAGGGTTTAAGCAAGTAATACGGGAATTTGATCCGGGTTTCTTGTTTGGCGCTGACCGGCAGGCGGTCAAACGCCGTTATATTGCCGGAAATTATGCCTATATCTGTCTCACTGAAAATTTGGAGCAATTACCGCATATGACCACCGGCAGTGCGCTGGAAAGTGCTGCCGGAAAGACGCAGTGTGTTCGAAAAATCGCGACCCGGCGGGGTTCAGCTTTGCAGTATTCCGCAAGTATTGGCTATATGCCGGGAAGAGTGAGAGAAGTTCGCCTAAATGCTGAAATGTGAAGCACATGTTCTAAAGCCGCTCATCATGAGCCTTTTGCTTGCGTCGCTCGCAATGCCGGTGCTGGCTTTTGACATCAACGCAGGCGTTACCAAGGAATCCGGGCCCTTCGACCTGTTCAAGTTCGGCTTCAAGGCCTACAAGAACGGTAACAAGGACGAAGCCGTCGAGGCCTATCGCTATGCGGCCGAAAAGGGCCATACCGGCTCGCGCTGGGCGCTTGCCAATATGTATGCCTTCGGCGATGGAGTTGCCAAGAACGACTTCGAAGCCTTCAAGATTTACAGCGAAATTGCCAGCCAGGGCGTCGAGCCGGGCTCCGAGGATACCGGCTTCTTCGTCAACGCGCTGCTTTCTCTTGCCGATTATTACCGCCACGGCATTCCCGGCACTCCGGTAAAGATGGACCTGTCGCAGGCCCGCCAGCTCTATTTTCAGGTGGCTTCCACCTTTGGCGTGGCTGAGGCCCAGTTCCGTCTGGCGGAAATGATCCTTGCGGGTGAGGGCGGCCGGGCGGATGTGCAGCAGGCCAAGAAGTGGCTCAATCAGGCACGCAAGCACGGCCATGCCGGCGCCATGTCGATTTTCGGTAATCTGCTTTTCCAGGAAGGCCAGACGACGCAGGGACTCGCCTTCATGACGGCCGCGCTCGACAAGTGCACGGCGGTGGATTGCACCTGGATCCAGACCCTTCAGGAACAGGCTTTTTCGCTCGCGGGTGAAAACGATCGCCGCGCGGCTATCGCGCTGGCGCAGAACATGCAGATCGACGATCCGAACTGACAATTATGTCTATTGTGGCTGAGGCGACTTAGAGCACGTCCTGTTTAAACGGAATCGTTTGCCGTGCTCTAATTCGTCGTTTCGGAGCACTTTTACCGGAAATTCTCTAACTCGCCCGGCGAGCGCCGTTCAATTGATCGGCGTGAAATTGAAATAACCGCAGACCGGTACGTGGTCGGACGGTTTTTCCCAGGCCCGCACATGTTTTTCGATGCTGACCGATTGCAGCCTGTCGGCCGCTTCCGCCGACAGCATCAGGTGATCGATGCGGATGCCGTTATTTTTAGGCCATGCGCCAGCCTGATAATCCCAGAAGGAATAAAGTCCGGGTTCATCCGTCGTCGCGCGTGCGGCATCGGTAAAGCCGAGATTTTCCAGCCTGCGGAATGCCGAGCGCGTCTTGGGCAGGAACAGCGCATCGCCCGCCCAGACCCGCGGATCGTGGCAATCGAAGGGTTCGGGGATAACGTTGTAGTCACCCGCCAGAATAAGCGGCTCCTCAAGCGCAAGCCGATCTTCGGCAAAGCGGCGCAGCCGCTCCATCCATGCGAGCTTGTAGGGATATTTGACCGGATCGTCAGGCGGATTGCCGTTCGGCAGGTAGAGCGAGCAGACCCGGATCGCACCGCCATCAACGGAGAACACGCCCTCGATGAAGCGCGCCTGTTCATCGGCATCGTCGCCCGGCAGGCCGCGATTGATCTCGTCGGGCTTCATCTTCGACAGAAGGGCGACGCCGTTGAAGCCCTTCTGGCCATGGGTCTCGACGTGATAGCCGAGCGCTTCCAGCTCAAGGCGGGGAAAGCCTTCGTCAACCGACTTGATTTCCTGAAGGCAAACGATGTCGGGCGATGAATCCTTCAACCACTGGCAGAGGTTTTCGATACGCGCCTTGACGCCGTTGATGTTCCAGGTGGCAATCTTCATCGGAGTTTCCCTTTTGTGAGGTTACTTTTACCCGATGCAAAAGCGATTACCACCGTTTTTGGAAACGGCGGGTGAGGATGTGGTGGATAGCCGGGGCAGGGTAGATCAACAGCTATGGATGCACCGCAGCTCCCCAAACCCTCATTCCTGTGACGAGCGCAGGAACGAGGGCGGAGAGAAAGGCGTGAATGATCTCAAGCTTGGCGCTTGATATCACCATCAAATAGAAAAGCTGGTGCCGCAGCCGCAGCTTGCGACCGCGTTCGGGTTCTTGATCTGGAAGGACTGGCCGAGCAGATTGTCGACGAAGTCGATTTCAGAGCCGGCCATATAGACAACCGACAGGCTGTCGATCAGCACCTTGGCGTCGCCACGCGCAATCACGATGTCGTCATCGGCGGGGTCTTCCGCCAGATCGAACTTGTAGGAGAAGCCCGAGCAGCCGCCGCCTTCCACCGAAACGCGCAGAGCCTGCTTGCCCGCATCCGCTGCGACGATCTGGGCGATTCGCTTCGCTGCGGCTTCCGAAAGTGTAATGTCGCTGTTTTCCATGTCGTTCCTCGTGCCGGGGTCAAGAACCGGAGAGCAATAGATTTGTCGCCACCATTATAAACCAGTCAAATAAACGGTCTATAGCGATGTCCGCAACGGCCTTTGCAGCGATGATGCTTTGCGCCGACCTTTGCGATAGGTATGAAGGGTGGATGAAAAGGTCAATGGTCAAAGGCCATGGGCTTCGGGTCAAAGGAAGTCCCGGCCAGAGAACAGTACAGGTGAATGAATGATTATAGACCAGCGCGCATTGGGTTTCGGAAGTGGCGAGAGGGCGGTTTTCGCCTCTGATCCATGGACCACGCGCGGGCGTCTTTTTGCCGAGGAGGCGAGCCTGACGCGCTCGGAGTTCCAGCGCGACCGGGACCGCATCGTCCACACCACTGCCTTTCGCCGGCTTAAACACAAGACGCAGGTTTTCATCAGCCCTGACGGCGACCATTACCGCACCCGGCTCACCCACACGATTGAGGTTGCGCAGATTGCCCGCGCACTCGCACGTGCTCTGAAGCTGGACGAGGATCTGGCCGAGGGCGTGGCTCTGGTGCATGATTTCGGCCACACGCCGTTCGGCCATACTGGTGAGGATGCGCTGGATGCGGTGTTGTTGCCCTATGGCGGCTTCGATCACAACGCGCAGTCGCTGCGCATCGTCACCAAGCTGGAGCGCCGCTACGCCGAATATGACGGCATCAACCTGACATGGGAGACGCTGGAGGGGCTGGTGAAGCACAATGGCCCGCTGGTCAATGCCGAGGGCGAGGGCGTGAAGGGCCCGGTTCCGCTGCCCATCCTCGAATATTGCGAGCTGCAGGATCTGGAAATCGGCAGTTATGCCAGTCTTGAGGCACAGATGGCGGCTATTGCCGACGACATCGCCTATAATACCCATGATATCGATGACGGCCTGCGTGCCGGTTATCTGAGCTTCGAGATGCTGGAAGAGGTGCCTTTCCTCAGCAAGCTGATGGCTGAGGTACGTGCGAAATATCCCGTACTCGACAAGGAACGCTTCGCCAATGAAATCATGCGCCGCCAGATCACCCATATGGTCGAGGATGTAATCGGGGTCGCGCAGCAGAATCTTTCCCGGCTGAAACCGAAGAGTGCGGCCGATATCCGCGCCGCCGATTTTACCGTCGCGACTTTCTCGCCGGAAATGGCTGAAACCGACAGGCAGATCAAGAAACTGCTGTTTGCCCATATCTACCGGCATCCGGAAATCATGCGCATCCGCGCCGGCGCTACGCAGATCGTTACCGACCTTTTCCACCGTTATATGGAAGTGCCGGCAGAGATGCAGAGTCACTACTGGGTGGACAGCATTTCCGGTATGAGCAAGGCCGCAAAAGCCCGCCATGTGGGGGATTATCTGGCTGGTATGACCGACAGTTATGCACTGCGCGCCCACCAGCGGCTGTTTGACCACACCCCCGATTTGCGATAGGGCAGCGGGCGATCGCGAAGCCAACCCGGTTATGATGGCCGGACATGAACAGAAGCCCTTCGCGCAGGTTGGAACGATGAACATTTTTGCCGATTTCGATACCAGGATCAAAAACGCGCTCGAGACTCTCGATCTCGTGAAAGAGAACCGCGAAAAGGTCGATTTCAGTCGAATTACGGTCGAATCCCCGCGCGATCTGAGCCATGGCGATGTCGCAACCAATGCCGCTATGGTGTTGGCGAAGCCGCTCGGCACCAATCCCCGGGCGCTGGCCGAACTCATCGTGCCAGCACTTCAGGCCGATGGCGATGTCGATAGCGTCAACGTCGCCGGTCCCGGCTTCATCAATCTCAAGGTCTCTGTCGGTTACTGGCAGCGTCTTCTTGCCGACATGATCGGGCAGGGCATCGATTTCGGCCGCTCGAAGATCGGCACGGGCCGGAAGATCAACGTCGAATATGTCTCCGCCAACCCCACCGGTCCTATGCATGTCGGCCATTGCCGTGGTGCTGTCGTGGGTGACACGCTGGCGAACCTGCTCGCCTTCGCCGGTTATGGCGTGACCAAGGAATATTACATCAACGACGCCGGCTCGCAGATCGACGTGCTCGCGCGTTCGGTCTTCCTGCGTTACCGCGAGGCGCTTGGCGAAGATATCGGCGCCATTCCGTCGGGCTTCTACCCCGGTGACTATCTCGTTCCAGTCGGCCAGGCGCTGGCGGATGAATATGGCATCAAGCTGCGCGCCATGCCCGAGGAAAAGTGGCTACCTATCGTCAAGGACAAGGCGATCGCCGCAATGATGGTGATGATCCGTGAGGATCTGGAGACGCTGAACGTCAAGCACGACGTGTTCTTCTCGGAGCGCACGCTGCATGAGGGCAATGGCGGACCCATTCTGTCGGCCATCAACAATCTCACCTTCAAGGGCCACGTCTACAAGGGCACCCTGCCGCCGCCGAAGGGCGAGTTGCCGGAAGACTGGGAAGACCGCGAGCAGACGCTGTTCCGTTCCACCGAGGTGGGCGACGACATGGACCGCGCGCTGATGAAGTCGGACGGTTCCTACACCTATTTTGCCGCCGACGTTGCCTATTTCAAGAACAAGTTCGATCGCGGTTTTTCCGAGATGATCTATGTGCTCGGCGCCGACCACGGCGGCTATGTGAAGCGGCTTGAAGCGGTTGCGCGCGCCGTCTCGGAAGGCAAGTCGAAGCTGACGGTTCTTCTGTGCCAGCTCGTGAAGCTGTATCGCGATGGCGAGCCGGTGAAGATGTCGAAACGCTCAGGCGATTTCGTCACGCTGCGCGATGTGGTGGACGAAGTAGGTCGCGATCCCGTGCGATTCATGATGCTCTATCGGAAGAATTCCGAGCCGCTGGACTTCGATTTTGCGAAAGTGACCGAACAATCGAAGGATAATCCGGTCTTTTACGTGCAATATGCGCATGCCCGTTGCATGTCCATCTTCCGCCAGGCGCAGGAAGCGTTTCCGGGTCTTGCGCTCTCGCAGGACGACATGTCGTCTTCCGTTGCTTTGATTAGCGATATCAACGAGTTGCAGCTGGTTGCAAAGCTTGCTGAGTACCCGCGCCTGATCGAATCCGCAGCCCTTGCGCACGAGCCGCACAGGCTTGCTTTTTACCTCTACGATCTCGCCAGTTCCTTCCATGGACACTGGAACAAAGGTAAAGACCATCAGGAATTACGTTTTATTAACGATAAAAACCGAGAATTGAGCATTGCCAGACTCGGGCTGGTGAATGCTGTCGCGAATGTTTTGAAGTCTGGTCTTACGCTTTTAGGAGCGGACGCGCCTGACGAGATGCGATAACATATCACCATTATTTGCTCACAATACGCTGGCAAGAGCTGCAATGCGTAGATGGTGGAACACGTAATGGTCGAAAAAAATGTCGCGTATAACCGGGACGCCCGGTCTGAAGGGTTCGCTGACAACGATCCTCTGGCAGAACTGGCGCGTATCGTCGGTTTCGATGAGCGTCCTTCGCATGCGGGTTCCGAAGCTGCGCCACGCGCCGGCTCTGCGGCAACCCGCCGCGAACCCGAATTCAATCTCGAAGACGAGCTGCTTCGAGAGTTCGAGGTTTACGATGCGCCGCATGCCGATCCGGTCGTTCTTGACCCGGCAAACGATGTGCGTGCGGGCATCCACCCCAGCGACTTCATGCAGCGCGTCGAATCGGTTTTCGCCCGGCGCGAGCCTGAGCTTGCGCCAGCGGACGAACCCGTGTTCGAGGCAAGCCCCGCACCCGAAGTGAGCCAGGAGCCACTTCCCGAGGCCGATCAGGCCTACATTCACAATTACGTCGAGACGTCGACGCAGGACATCCGCGCGGATTTCCGTGATGATGCCGGTGCGGTTGCCGAGGTTTTCGATGTGCATTCGCGCCAGTCGCGCCCTGCCGAGCCGGTGGTTTACCAGCAGGCTGCATGGGAAGAGCCGCAGGCTGTCGAGCCGGCTCAAAGCACCTGGCACGCTATGCCTGAGCTTCCGGCCGATGTTTCGAGCAATATTGCGCATTCCGATCAGAGCCATGCGCCTGAGCCGCAGGCTTTCGATCTTGCGGATGAGGTAGAGATCGCCGTCGCCGAAGCGCCGGCGCCGATTTCCGTGCGTCCGCCTTCGCATGGTGGCCGTTCTTCGCTGGAATTTTCCAGCCTGCGTCTGCCTCTTGCCAATTTCGGCGCGCGCCGCGATGTTGCGGCAGGTGATCCCAAGCGGATCGAGCCGAGGGCCGAAGCGCTGCCTGCAGCCCGGATCGAGCCACAGGCCGAACCAGTTCCGGCGCCTGAGCCCGTCTTCGTTCAGGCGGAAGAAACCGCACCGACCTTTGCGCCTTCGGTTGCAGAAAAGCCGGTTGAAACAAATCTTTCGCCGATGGACGAGCTGATCTACGGCGTTGCGAAATATTCCATTCCCGGACGCGGCGAAGAGCCTGTCGTTCAGGATGCCCCCATCGCACAGGCTGCGCCTATCGTTCCGGCTGCAAGAGTGGAGCCGCCTTTGGTTGCCACGGCACCGGTTGCCGCAGCCCCTGTAAAGGCAGCCCCGGCCGTAACAGCGCCGCCCGTTCAGGAGCCGGACCTTGGGGATTTCGCAGGTTTCAACGACGATGATTTCGAGCTTGCGCTTGATGATCTCGATCTTGACCTCGACCTGTCCGAAATCGCTGCAGCGGAAGTCGCACCTGCGCCTGTGCCGCAGCCCGTTCGCCAGCAGCCGGTCGCTCCGGTAGCGGTTGCTGCCGCCGCGCCGCAGCCGGTGCGGGAACAGCCAGCACCTCAGCCGCGCCCGGCCCCGGTTGCTGCAATTCCGGTGGCCGCCCCTCCGGTTCAGCCGCGTCCGGTTGCAGCCGCACCGCAGCCGGTTGCACCACAAACGCTGGAAAGCCTGCCTTTCGATCCCTCGCAGATCGGTGAGACGGAAGAACATCCGGAAAATATTACCGAGATGGACGTGCCGGAATTGCCGGTCGGCGTTTTCGAACCCAAGCCTGTCGCCCGTCGTCACGAAGAAGACCTCGATATCGACACCGAGCTCGCAACGCTGTTTGCCCCGGCGGTTGCCGGTGGTCTTGACCGTCACAAACATGCGGAAAACCGGGCTGCTGCCCCGCAGGCGCGTCCTCAGGCGCAGGGTCCGGAGGAGGTCGACGAATTTGAGCGGGCGCTGGAAGAAGATTTCCGCCGCTCCATGCAGGAGGCTGCTGCCTCGCGCGGCAATGCGCCGCGCGATACCGAGAATACCTACGTCGACCATCAGCCGGCCTATCGCGAAGAAGAAGAACGCGGCGGTCGCCGCTGGATCATGCCGGTTGCCGCAGCAATCGGTCTGGTGCTTGTTGGTGGTGGTGTTTACGCGCTGATGTCGGACGGTTCGTCCGGTGCGGGCTCCAATGGCGCGCCGGTCATCATTTCCGCCGATAACGACCCGATGAAGGTGGTGCCGGAAAATCCGGGTGGCCGCGTCGTGCCCAACCAGGACAAGGCGGTTTACGACCGCGTGGCCGGTGGTAGCGCTGCCGATCCGAAGCAACCGGCGCTGATCTCCAGCAACGAAAAGCCTGTCGATGTGGTCCAGCGTACGCTGATACCCGAACAGCTGCCGCTGGAAGGTGAAAACGACGCGGACATGGAAGCCACCGGCACGCCGGTTGGCGAGACTGAAGATCCGCGCCTGCTTTCGCCGGAAGAAAAGGCCAGCCAGAACGAAGGTGCCGGTGCGACGGGCGTTTCGCCGCGCAAGGTCCGCACCATGATCGTCAAGCCTGATGGTACGCTGGTTGCACAGGAAGTCGATGCGCCTGCTGCCCAGCCACCGAAGGCAGACAAGGTCGCGGAGCTTGCTGCACCGCAGGCAGCCAAGCCGGGTGAGGGCGCTCCCGCCGTCATCGCCGCTTCGCGTGTTCCGGTTGCGCCTGAACACCCGCAGGCCAATACGCCAGCCGCGTCCTCCACACCGGCCTCGCAGTCGGCTGCGCCCGTTCCTTCGGCGCGTCCGTCCGCACAGCCTTCCAATGTGGTGGCAACGGTGACCAATCAGGGCAACGTCCGTCCTGCTGCAACTGCTCCGGCCCAGCCGCAGGCTGCACAGCAGCAGACAGCCGCCGCCATGCCTGCAGCAACGAGCGCGCCGTCTTCGGGTGGTTATTACATCCAGATCGCGTCCCTGCCGAGCCAGGCGGAGGCACAGAAGTCCTACCATAACATGTCGGCCAAGTTCGGTTCGGTCATTTCTGGTCGGGGCGTCGACATCAAGGCCGCTGAGATCGCCGGCAAGGGCACGTTCTACCGAGTCCGCATCCCGGCAGGCGACAAGAACGAAGCCGTGGCGCTGTGCGAAAAGTTCCGCGCAGCTGGCGGCAGCTGCCTGGTGGCGCGCTGATAGCGGCTGATCCGGTTGAGTGAAGATTGGGGCTGCCGTCTAAGGCAGCCCTCGCAGTGGGGAAAGGCTTTCCTCACATTCGACGTCATCCTCGGCCCCGTGCCGAGGATCTGCCAACGTTTCGCCAACCGGTCGGTTGCAGATGCTCGGGAAAGGCCCGAGCATGACGGCGGAGGGGTTGTCGACTTATCCCCGACGCCTTGCGGTATAAGGCCATTTCCCCATTCTGTGAGCGTGACATCATGACCGATTGCAAAGCTATGATCCTCGGATGCGGCGGGCTTACGCTTTCCGCTGACGAGATTGCCCTTTACCGCAATGAGCGGCCCTGGGGTTTCATCCTGTTCGGGCGCAATATCGGTGATGCGCAACAGATTACCGATCTCGTCGCCTCAATGCGCGATGCCGTCGCGCGGCCGGATGCCCCGGTTCTGATCGATCAGGAAGGCGGGCGCGTTCAGCGCATCAAGCCGCCGCTTTTGCAAGCCTATCCGAATGCCCGCATTCTTGGCGAGATATACGAGCGTGACCGGGAGGAAGGCCTGCGCGCGGCGTGGTTGATGTCGCGTCTGCATGCCTTCGATCTCATGAAATTCGGCATCAATATCGATTGCCTGCCGGTGCTCGACGTGCCTGTGGAAGGCGCCAGCAACGTCATTGGCAACCGGGCCTATGGCTACAGCCCGACCATGGTGGCGGAGATGGGGCAGGCGGCGGCTGACGGTCTCAAGGCGGGCGGCATGTTGCCTGTCATGAAACACATGCCGGGCCACGGTCGCGGCATGGTGGATTCGCACCATGAATTGCCTGTTGTCGATGTGCCGCTGGACGAGCTGGACGCCCATGATTTTGTGCCATTCCGCGCGCTGAACCGTGAATTGATGGCGATGAGCGCGCATCTGGTGTTCAACGCCGTCGATCGGGAGCGTCCGGCAACGACCTCGCCAAAGGTGATCGAGGAGATCATTCGTGGGCGAATCGGCTTTGACGGTCTGTTGATGTCCGACGACAGTTCCATGAATGCGCTGAAGGGCACGCTTGGCCAGCGTGCCGCGAATATTGTTGCGGGTGGCTGCGATATAGTCTTGCATTGCAACGGCGTGATGGGTGAAATGCTTGAGGTCGTGAAGGAGGTTCCCGTTCTTTCCGGCCGTTCGCTGGAGCGGGTGCGGGCCGTGGAAGCGGGTTTTCCCGCCACTGATGCCTCCGACGAAGCTGAACTGAGAGCCGAATTCAACGCCATGTGGGCCGTTTCCTGACAATCGGGCGGCGGCCCGGTACTCGGGACGACAGGCCGGACGCCCGGCGGATGGAACAATGGCAGCAGACAAGTCTCGTACTTCAACGCCTATGGACAAGCTCTGGCAGGATGTGACGCCGGAGCGGCTGACGGGCGAGGCCGGGCTGGTGATCGATGTCGCGGGTTTCGAAGGCCCGCTCGATCTGTTGCTACACCTTGCCCGCACGCAGAAGGTCGATCTGTCGCGCATTTCGGTCCTGGCGCTTGCCGAGCAATATCTGCAATTCGTGGAAACAGCCCGCCGCGTGCGCATCGAGCTTGCTGCCGACTATCTGGTGATGGCGGCCTGGCTTGCCTTCCTCAAGTCCAAGCTTCTCATTCCGCAGCAGGCGAAGGATGACGGCCCCTCCGGCGAAGAAATGGCCGCGACGCTGGCCTTTCGGCTGAAACGTCTGGAGGCGATGCGGGAGGCGGCTGAACGCCTCGTCAACCGCGCCCAGCTTGGCCGCGATATCTTCGCCCGTGGCGCGCCGGAGCATATTCCGCATATCAACCGCTCGGCTTACGAGGCGAACCTCTACGATCTCCTGAGTGCGTATGCCAATCTGCGGCAAAGGCAGGCCATCACCCAGGTCACAATTGAAAAGCGGCAGGTCTGGTCGCTTGTGGAAGCCCGGGAACTCCTGAACAGTCTACTCGGGGATGTCGGCGAGTGGACGGTGCTCGACCAATATCTGCTGCAATATGTGCCTGACCCCGCGATGCGCGTGACGGCAATCGCCAGCGCTTTCGCCGCCTCGCTGGAGCTGGTGCGCGAGGGATCGCTGCAAATCCGGCAGGAGGGCGCGTTCCAGCCCATCTATATGCGCAGGAGCGAGCGAGATGACCGCGCGCCGAATGCGGAAAGGACTGATAATGACGCATGACGACGAGACCGGCGAAGCCGCCATCGTGGCAGATGGGGCGGCGGATGTGGTTGGGGCCGAGCCCGCGGTATTTTCCGAGCGTCAGCTGAAGGAAGCCGAGCGCATTGCCGAGGCGCTGGTCTTTGCCTCGGCCGAACCGGTTTCAGTTGCCTTCATTGCCGAGCGGCTGCCGCGCGGCATGGATGTCGTTGCCATACTCCACGGGCTGAAGGCCGCTTATGGCGAGCGGGGTGTCAATCTGGTGCAGGTGGGCGGGCAATGGGCGTTCCGCACGGCCGGCGATCTCTCCTTCGTCGTCCATTCTGAGGAAAAGGAACCTAAGAAGCTTTCGCGTGCGGCGCTGGAGGTTCTGGCGATTGTGGCGTATCATCAACCGGTGACACGCGCCGAAATCGAGGAAATCCGTGGCGTGCAAACCTCACGCGGTACCCTCGATGTGCTGATGGAAGCGGGTTGGGTGCGTTTCAGGGGCCGCAGGCGCACGCCGGGCAGGCCGGTGACGATCGGCACCACGGTGGAGTTTCTCGACCATTTCGGCCTTGAGGAATTGCGGGACTTGCCGGGCCTTGAGGAACTGAAGGGTGCGGGCCTGCTTTCGGGCCGTATTCCTTCCAATTTCGGCGTGCCTTTGCCGATGATGAGCGACGAATTGCGCGAAGACGAAGACCCGATCACGCAGCTCGATCTGGAAGAGTTGGGCCTGCTTGCACCTGGTGGCGGCGATGGCGACGATTGATATCGTCTTCATGCGAATGACAAGGCACGAAAACTTTATGCCCACAGCCTGTTGAAGCAACGATTTGTTGTTTGAAAAAGCCTTTCAAACGTCTTACATCGTCTGAAAGCGAAATTCAGGAGTTTCAGTTATGGGTTCTTTTAGTGTGTGGCATTGGCTGATCGTGCTGGTGATCGTTCTCGTTCTCTTCGGACGCGGAAAGATCCCGGAACTGATGGGCGATGTCGCCAAGGGCATCAAGAGCTTCAAGAAGGGCATGGCTGACGAAGATCAGACTCCGCCGCCAGCCGATGTCAACGCGAAGACTGTTGACCACAAGGCTGACGAGATCAAGTAAGCGGCTTGAACCTGCTTGTTTTGAGACTGGCGCTAGGGTCTCGGGAGCGTTTTGATGTTTGATATCGGTTGGAGCGAGCTTCTGGTGATCGCGGTCGTTTTGATCGTGGTCGTCGGTCCCAAGGACTTGCCGCCCATGATCCGTGCCTTCGGTAAGACGATGGCCGGCCTTCGCAAGATGGCGGGGGATTTCCGCACGCAGTTCGACGAGGCCTTGAAAGAGGCAGACATGGACGATGTGCGGCAGACGATCTCCGATGTGCGCAATCTCAACCCGACCAACTCGCTGCGCGATGCTATGAACCCGCTTCGCCAGCTCGGCAACGAAATCAAGTCCGATCTCCAGAAGGCGACAGCCGCTCCCGATGCGATGTCGTCGACAGCAGCACCTGCAACAAGTGAGCCGGTGGCTCCTCTTGTCAGCGTGCCGGAGCCCGAGATGAAGCTTCCGGATGTGGCGCCTGCGGTGGTTCCCACGCCTTCTGCATCTGGGCCGGTTACTGCGGTTGCTGCTGCGGAAGAAAAGCCGAAGCGTACGCGTGCGAAATCTGTTGCGACCGTTGAAGCCGAAGCGGTTGCCGCCAAGCCGAAGCGCACCACCCGCAGCAAGCCTGCCGCAGCGCCTGTTGAGGAAGCTGCTGTCTTGAAGCCGACCGTGAAGGCTGTCGCCAAAAAGGTTGCTGTCAGGAAAGCGGCAGCGGAGAAGGCGGTTGCCGTTGCGGATGCCAAACCGGCAAGAACCAAGGCTGCAAAGCCCAAAAAGGATGAAGCATGAGCGGGGACATCGAGGACAAGCCGCAGCCGCTTATCGAACATCTCATGGAGTTGCGCACGCGGCTGATCTGGTCGCTCGGCGCGTTCTTCGTCGCCTTCATCGCCTGTTTCGCCGTTGCCAAGCATCTCTTCAACCTGCTCGTCATTCCCTATAAGTGGGCGGTCATCTGGGCGGGGCTGGATGTGGCGAAATCATCGCTGATCTATACGGCGCCCCAGGAATTCTTCTTCACGCAGATCAAGGTTGCCATGTTCGGAGCCATGGTGATCTCCTTTCCGGTGATTGCCTCGCAGCTCTATAAATTCGTGGCGCCGGGCCTCTACAAGAACGAGCGCGCGGCCTTCCTGCCGTTCCTGATCGCGTCGCCGATCCTTTTCCTCATCGGCGCGGCGCTCGTCTATTTCTTCTTCACGCCCATGGTCATGTGGTTCTTCCTCGCCATGCAGCAATTGCCAGTAGATGGTGAGGTGGCGATTTCCCTGATGCCGAAGGTGTCGGAATATCTCAGCCTCATCATGACGCTGGTTTTGTCCTTCGGCCTGGTATTCCAGCTGCCTGTCGTCACCACGCTTCTGGCGCGGGTCGGGATTCTGACCAGCGACTGGCTGCGGGAAAAGCGCAAGTTCGCCATTGTCATGGCCTTCGTGGTTGCGGCCGTGCTGACGCCGCCAGACCCCATGTCCCAGATCGGTCTTGCGCTACCTGCGATCATTCTCTACGAGATTTCCATCTACATGGCTCGACTCGTGGAGAGGAAACGTGCTGCGGAATCCAAAAGCACGGAGCTGGAAGAGACCTGACGCTTCGCCACGGTCTTCCTGCTCATCAAATCTCCTCGCGCCGGGCCTTTCGCCCGGCGTTTTGCTGATAAAACGCGAGCGACCAACAATAGTCTGGAACGACGATGCACGACATTAAATGGATACGCGAAAACCCCGAAGCCTTTGATGCAGCACTTGCACGGCGCGGCGCAGAGCCTGCCGCAAGCAGCCTGATCGCTCTCGACGAAAAGCGCCGGTCCGTCATCCAGTCCCTGCAGGACATGCAGTCGCGTCGCAATGCCGCTTCCAAGGACATCGGCGCCGCCATGGCGCAGAAGAACATGGAGCTGGCGGAAAAGCTGAAAGCGGAAGTCGCCGACATCAAGGAGAACATGCCGCGCGCCGAGGAGGAGGACCGCCAGGTCACCGCCGAGCTTAACGACGCCCTGTCGCGCCTGCCAAATATACCTTTCGACGATGTTCCTGACGGCAAGGACGAACACGACAATGTGGTGACCCGCGTGGTCGGCCAGAAGCCAGGCTGGAACCATGAAGCAAAGGAGCACTTCGAGATTGGCGAAGCGCTCGGCTACATGGATTTCGAGCGGGCTGCCAAGCTTTCCGGCTCGCGCTTCACCGTGCTGACCAGCCAGCTGGCGCGTCTGGAACGGGCGCTCGGCCAGTTCATGATCGACCTGCACACCTCGGAACATGGCTACACGGAAGTCTCTTCGCCGCTGATGGTGCGTGATGAGGCGATGTTCGGCACCGGGCAATTGCCGAAGTTTTCCGAGGATCTGTTCAAGACCACTGATGGCCGCTGGTTGATCCCGACGGCGGAAGTGACGCTGACCAACCTGGTCTCCGGCGAAATTCTCGAGCAGGAAAAGCTGCCGCTACGCTTCACGGCACTTACGCCGTCCTTCCGTTCGGAAGCTGGCTCTGCCGGCCGTGACACACGCGGCATGCTGCGCCAGCACCAGTTCTGGAAATGCGAACTCGTCTCCATCACCGACGCGGAAAGTGCTGTTGCCGAGCATGAGCGCATGACGGCCTGCGCCGAAGAAGTGCTGAAGCGTCTTGGCCTGCATTTCCGCACCATGACGCTGTGCACCGGCGATATGGGTTTCAGCGCGCGCAAGACCTACGATCTGGAAGTGTGGTTGCCCGGCCAGAACACCTACCGCGAAATTTCGTCCTGCTCCGTCTGCGGCGATTTCCAGGCGCGGCGCATGAATGCGCGTTATCGCGGCAAGGACGACAAGGCGACGAAGTTCGTGCACACGCTGAACGGCTCCGGCACCGCCGTCGGCCGCTGCCTGATCGCGGTTCTCGAAAATTACCTGAATGACGATGGTTCCGTCACAATTCCAGACGTGCTGCTGCCCTATATGGGCGGTCTGACACGGATCGAGAAGGCGGTCTGAGGGAGCGCAGCGTCGCGCTATTGGAGGGAGAATCTTCCAATTACGCCGACGTCATCCTCGGGACAGGCCCGAGGATGACGTTGAGAGAACTGCACACCTCACTGCCGGTGGGGAGGATGCTCCGTCCCGGAAGATATGAAAAGCGGAGAGAGAAACATGCGGATTTTGCTGACCAATGACGACGGTATCCATGCCGAAGGGCTGGCGGTGCTGGAACGTATCGCCCGCACGCTGTCCGATGACGTCTGGATCGTGGCGCCCGAGACCGACCAGAGCGGTCTTGCTCACTCCCTTACTCTCTCCGAGCCGCTGCGGCTGCGCAAGGTTTCCGACAAGCATTTCGCGCTGCGCGGTACGCCGACCGATTGCGTCATCATGGGCATCCGTGAAGTTCTGCCGGAAAAGCCCGATCTCGTACTCTCAGGTGTCAATGCCGGTGCCAATATGGCTGACGATGTCACCTATTCCGGCACGATTGCCGGCGCCATTGAAGGTACGCTGCAAGGGGTACGCTCCTTCGCACTCAGCCAGGCTTTCAGCCATTCCGAAGGCCGCGTCGTGCCGTGGGAGGTGACCGAGACCCATGCGCCGGATCTGCTGCGCAAGCTGATGAATGTGGAATTGCCTGATGGCACCTTCCTCAATCTCAATTTCCCCAATTGTGCACCTGATGATGTGCAGGGTGTATCCGTCACCGGGCAGGGCAAGCTCGATTTCGGCCTGACGGTAGAAGAACGCCAGGATGGCCGTGGTCTTCCTTATTACTGGCTGCGCTTTGGCGAACGCCTCGGCACCTTCCGCGAGGGCACGGATATCCACGCTTTGAAGCACGGCAAGATTTCGGTCACGCCGCTAAAGCTTGACCTTACGGATTACACGGTCAAGGATCGGGTTGCGCAAGCACTTGGATTCGGAGTCGCCGATTGAAATCCGCAATGGTTGAAAAGGAAGGTTTTGCCGCTCTCGTTCTCCGCTTGCGGGGCGAGGGGATTTCCGATCTCGACCTTTTGACGGCGGTGGAACAGACGCCGCGCTCCAGATTCGTGCCGCCGCAATTCGCCGCTGATGCCTATTCCAGCCGTACAATCCCGATCGACTGCGGCGCCTTCATGGAAGGCGCTGACATGGCGGTGAAAATCCTGGCTCGCCTGCAATTGAAGCCGGGCCAGCGCGTGCTGGAAATCGGCACCGGCAGCGGTTTCATGACGGCGATCATCGCGCGCCGGGTGGAGCGGGTCTTTTCGCTGGAGCGATACAAGACACTGGTGCAGCAGGCGCAGAACTGTCTGGACGATCTTTCCATCCGCAATGTCGTCATCCGCCAGGCGGATGGTAGCAACGGTCTGGTGGGCGAGGGCACCTTCGACCGAATCGTCGCCACCGCCGCCTTTACCACCATGCCCCGCTTTTTCGCCGAGCAGATCGTCTCCGGCGGCATGATGATCGCGCCGATCATTCTGGAAGACGGGCGCTGCGTGATGACGCGCTTCTCCAAGACCGGCAGCCGCTTCGAGAAGGAAGAGCTGTTCGAGACGCCCTATCTGCCGCTTGGCAGCCATATTGCCCGGCATTTGTGACAAAATGAAAATATCGAAGGCGATTAATTTTCGTCTTAGAATGTTCTAAATCATCACAACCAACTGATTTTCCATAATAATATTGTTCAGACATGACGCATGCCGTTTTCGTCATGGTTATCGAAGTGTCAAAAAAGCGCCGAGCGGCTTAACGTTTTAACGGCGTGGTAACACTAACGCGCTTTAATCATAAACATCGACGCATGGTTTTCCCGGGATCGGGAAATGGGCCTTGCAAGAAGTGAAATTTGTGCCGGATCGACCTCGATGCGGCGGGTTGGCGTCAGTGTAGATCGAGTTATGCGTATGAGACATTCGTCTAAAATCGGAAAATCAGTCGCAAAAATGTTCGCAGCGGCATTGCTGGCAAGCGTCGCAACGGGCTGTAGCTCGGATGCAACGCGGTTCAGCGGCCTCTTTTCCAGTGGACCGGATCGGATGACGACAGCGTCAATTCCAGCCCGCCAGGGCGGCGGTGCTTATGGGCAGGCCCCGGTCCCGCAAGGCGACATGAACGGTGGTTATGCCTCTGCGGCACCCCAGGGCGGCTACGCCAATCAGAACATGGCGGCCAACTCCTATCCGTCTTCCGGCGGTTACGGCGGTGGCGTTCAGCCTTCGACGGCCCGTTCGGCTTCGGCCTCTCCGGTGCAGCGCTCCGAGCTGTCGGCTCCGCCGGCGGTGGCAAGCCGCGACCCGTCGACCCGCAACGAAGCCATGGCCCAGCCTTTCCCGTCCGCACAACGACCAGCCGCTCCGTCTCTCGCAGCACCTGCACAGCAGGCTGCCGCTCCCGTCGCCGACAATCTCACCACCGCAACCGTCCGTTCCGACAAGAACGGATGGCATACGGATGGCGCCTCTTCGGTAACGCTGCGTCCGGGTGAAAGCATCGCGACGATCTCCAACCGCTACGGCGTTCCCGAAAAGGAACTGCTGCGGGTCAACGGTCTGAAAACCGCGGCGTCCGCGCAGGCTGGCCAGTCGATCCTTATTCCGAAATTCGGTCAGGTCCGCAATGCCGCCAAGGCTGCGGCTGGTGACATTGCGCTCAACCGCAACGGCGACGAGCCGAACCCGCTGCGCGGTCCAGACCAGAAGGTAGCCGTGCTGCCCTCGCAGAGTGTTGCCCGCGACAAGGTTTCGGCTGAAAACGGCAAGCTCACACCTCCCGGTGGCAAGCCTATGCCGCCAGCCGGTGGTTACAAGGTTCAGCCGGGCGACAGCCTGGCAAAGATCGCCCGTGAAAACGGCGTTTCGGTTGCAGCCCTCAAGGCCGCGAACGGCATTTCCACCGAAAGCATCCGTGTCGGCCAGACACTCGCCATGCCGGGTGCTTCGACCGACGCCATCAAGACAGCCTCCGTACCCGCAAAGGAAGCGGCCAAGGCAGTGGAAACCGCATCCGCCAAGCCGGAACCCTACAAGGCTCCTGCCGCAGCTGCGACCGTACCGTCCGCTCCTGCCGCAACGGCAAGCGTCGGCGATATCGAGAAGAAGTCCGATATGGCCTCGCTCGCTCCGGAATCCACGGGCATCGGCAAATATCGCTGGCCGGTTCGTGGCGCCGTCATCAACAATTTCGGCGACAACGTCGAAGGCAGCCGCAACGATGGCATCAACATCTCCGTTCCGGAAGGCACGCCAATCAAGGCCGCCGAAAATGGTGTGGTCATCTATGCGGGCAATGGCCTTAAGCAGCTCGGCAATACGGTTCTCGTCCGTCATGACGACGGTAAGGTCACCGTTTACGGCAACGCCGCCAATCTTGACGTGCAGCGCGGCCAGAAGGTTCAGCGCGGCCAGACCATTGCCACGTCAGGCATGACCGGCAGCGCCAAACGTCCTCAGGTTCACTTCGAAGTTCGCAAGGATGCGACGCCGGTGAACCCCTCCGGTTTCCTTGAATAGGTATTGCGTCTCAAGGAATGATGAAGCCGGGCCGAACGCCCGGCTTTTTCATTTTTGGGGGTAGGCCAAGCGTCCTCAAACATCAGACGTCATCCTCGGGCTTGACCCGAGGATCCATGGTGCGGTCGGTTTGCGGGCCCTCGGGTCAAGCCCGAGGATGACGGAGGAGAGGAGGTTGCCGAAACGGCAGTTACGCCCTCACCAACCCAACCGTCTTCTCGATGAAGTCCGCAATCGTGGCGGTATCGTCGAGGTCGAAGACGGGAAGAGTGGTGTCGGTCACCGCGTGATCGGCGGCAATTGCGATGATGTGCGGATCGCTTCCGGCAAGCGGTTCGGTCTTGGCAGCTTCCAGCCGTCGCGCCTCGATCTTCGGCACCGGCTCGTATTTGTAACCCTCGATCAGTACGAGATCGCAAGGGGCGAGGCGGGCGAGGATTTCCTCGAAAGACGGTTCGGCTTCGCCGCGCAATTCATGCATGATGGCAAAGCGGGTGCCGGAGACGATGGTGACCTCGTGCGCGCCCGCCTGACGGTGACGCCAGCTGTCGGCGCCGACCTTGTCGATATCGAAATCATGATGGGCATGCTTGATGGTCGAGATCCGATAGCCGCGCGCCGTCAGCTCGGTGACGATGCGGACCGCAAGGCCGGTCTTGCCCGAGTTTTTCCAGCCGGCAATACCGAAGACCTTTTGGCTCATCATGGTTCCATGCTCTCCAGATAGCTTCGAGCGAGCGCCAGTTCATCCGGCGTGTTGATGTTGAAGAACGGATCGAGGCTGCCCTTGGCCGTTTCCAGCGGCGGGAAGGCGATACCGATCGTGACGTGTCGTGCAAGATAGGCGCGGATGCGCCGGTTTGCATCGTTCTTCAGCCATTCCTCCAGATCGTCCGCGAGCGCCACGGGCCATAGCGCGAAAACCGGGTGCAACTGGCCGCTGGAGGCGGCGATGACGATTGCATCTTCGGCCATGTGTTCGCAGAGGCGGTCGACGAGATCTTCGGGAAAGAACGGGCTGTCGGCGGGCACTGTCAGGAAGTGGCTTTTCCGGACGTGATGGTTCTGGAAATGCCGCATGCCGGCGAGAACTCCGGCTAGCGGCCCGGCATGGCCGTTCACGGTGTCAGGCAGCAACGGCAGGCCATAGCTTTCGGCCCAGCCATTCGCGGCATTGATGGTGACATCCGACACCTGTGGCGCGATGCGGCGCACGACATGGGAAAGCAGCGGTTCGTCGCCCAGCATCACGGTCGCCTTGTTGGTGCCCATCCGTCGCGACAGGCCACCGGCAAGCACAAGACCGGGTATTTCAAATCGCGCCGTCATTGCCGCTTTTCCTGCAGCCTTACGATATAGGTAGTGAGGAGGGCGACAAGGCCGGTCGCCAGCATCACGAGAAGAAGCGGCCAGGTTCCGTCCTCTTTGGACAGAACCGAGGAGGCAAGCACGGAAAGTGCCGCGCCGCCGCCGATGGTCATGGCGCCGCCGAGACCGGAGGCGGAGCCTGCCAGATGCGGCTGGACGCTGACCATGCCTGCATTGGCACTTGGCAGGGTCACACCGTTTCCGACACCAATGAGCGCAAGCGGCACGAAAAACGCATAGGGGCTTTCCGCCCCGGTGAAGATCAGCGCTATGGCTGCGACAATGCCGGCGATGGCGACGACATTGCCCGACAGCATCATGCGGGTGATGCCGATCTGGCTCGCATAACGGCCGGAGACGAAGTTGCCGAGCATGTAGCCGCTGGCCATGAAGAAGAATTGCAGGCCGAGCATGGCCGGGGCAAGGCCATAAAGCACGCTGCCGACGAAGGGTGCGCCGCCTAGAAACGAAAAGAACATGCCCGACGAGAAGGTCGAGGTCAGCGCATATCCCCAGAAGAGCGGCGAGCGCAGAAGTTCCGGCCAGGCGTGGAACTGCTGCGAGAAGCTTGCCGATCTGTTGTGATTGGTTTCGCCGAGATCAAACCAGGCGAGCACCAGAATGCCGACCCCGAGCAGGGCAAGAAGCGCAAAGCTGGATTGCCAGCCGGAGATATCGTTGAGCAGACCGCCAACCGTGGGGCCGACCATCGGCACCACCGACATGCCCATGGTCACATAGCCGATCATCGAAGCGGCCTGTTCCATAGGGACCATGTCGCGCACGATGGCGCGCGCCAGCACGAAGCCGGAAACGACGGCCGCCTGCGCCACACGCCCGAACATGAAGACGGTGATATCTGGCGCCAGCATGCAGACGAGCGTGGCGACGATCATCATCGCGATGCTGGCAAGCATGACGGGCCGGCGTCCGAAAAGATCGGATAGCGGGCCGATGAGGAGTTGCAGGCAGGCGGTGGCGGCAAGATAGCCGGACACGGCAAATTGCATCACGGCGTAATCGGTCTCGAAATGGAGCGCCATCGCTGCAAGCGAGGGCAGGAACAGGTTCATGCAAAGCGCCGCGACGCCGGCGATAACGACGAGCGTGATGATGTGGGGCGGGGTGGTGCGATCCAGAAAGCGGGTGTTTTTCATGTCATTCTCCCGCTTTTTCCGTAAAGGCAGCTTTCGTTACGGACGCTGGCCGCACGGTGGTCGCGGCAGTGGGCGTTGCGGCGGAGCGCTTGGCCATCTGCGAGCGCTTGCGCAGGCTTTCACGGTAGAAGGTGTAGAGGCCCGAGCCGATGACGATCACGGCGCCGACGATCGTGAAACTGTCGATCTTTTCGTTGAAGAAGAACACGCCGATCATGAAACCCCAGAGCAGGCTGGTGTAACGGAATGGCGCGACGAAGGAGATTTCACCGGTTCGCATTGCCAGAATGATTGCCTGGTAACCGACCAGCACCAGAACGGCAGAACCGGCCAGATGCGACAGGATCATGAAGTTCATGGGCTGCCAGCCGCCGAAGGGCTGGATCAGCAGGCCACCCACCGCCATGTTGACGGAGGCGGTAACGAAGGTGATGGCAAGCGAGGGGACATCCGCATACATCTTGCGGGTCAGAAGATCACGCGCGGCGGTGACCGCCAGCGAGGCGACGACCAGCAGCGCGCCTGAGGTAAAGCCTTCCGGGCCGGGCCGGATGATGACGAGCACCCCAATGAAGCCGACGATGATCGCCGCCCAGCGCCGCCAGCCGACGGGCTCGCGCAGGAACAGTGCGGCACCCAGCGTGACGATCAGCGGCAGGGACTGCAATATGGCCGAGGCGTTGGAAAATTCTATGAGTCCGAGCGCCGTCAGATAGAGAACGGCGGCTGTCACTTCGCAGAGACAGCGCAGGATGATGATGGGGCGCATCAGGGTTTTCAGCGGCCGGAGCGCGCCGAAGTGCCGGGCGGCAATATAGATCAGCACCACCGTCATGATGCCGCGCACGAACATGATCTGGCCGGTATTGATGTAGGGGGTGACGGATTTCGTCAGGGCGTCGTTGGCCGTAAAGCTTGCCATGGCGAGCGCCATCAGAAGGGCGCCGCGCGTATTGTCCGTCAATGCCATTTCATACTGTCCCAGACCATGCGCAGCCTAACCCCAAATTCCTCTAAGGGGTCGCCCGCCGGGCGGGACCGCGCATTCCTCCATGCCAAGAGACCTGACACGGCCAAGCCGGCATTTCAACCGCTTAAATGGGTGGGTGGACGAGAAACAGGTTCAGCCGCCGGTCACACTCATATGGCGGGCGACAGCGGGGCGCTTGTGGGTGCGGTCAATGATGAAATCATGCCCTTTCGGCTTACGCAGAATGGCCTCGTCTATGGCGCCCGAGAGATAGGCGTCGCTGTCGGAAGCGCGCAGCGCCGTGCGAAGGTCGGCGGCATCGTCCTGCCCGAGACACATATAGAGCGTACCGGTGCAGGTGAGGCGGACGCGGTTGCAGCTTTCGCAGAAATTATGGGTCATGGGTGTGATGAAACCGAGCCTGCCACCGGTTTCCTTCACCGTCACGTAGCGGGCAGGGCCGCCGGTCTGGTAGTCGTTGTCAACAAGCGTGAAGCTTTGTTCCAGATCGGCGCGCAGCCTGGAAAGCGGCAGGTAGCGATCGGTACGATCTTCCTCGATCTCGCCCATCGGCATGGTCTCGATGACAGTCAGGTCCATACCGCGACCATGGGCGAAACGCATCAGCTCGGGAATTTCAGTCTCGTTGAAGTCCTTCAGCGCGACGGCATTGAGCTTGACCTTGATGCCGGCGGCCTGTGCGGCATCCAGCCCTTCCATCACACGGTCGATATCGCCCCAGCGGGTGATCTCGCGGAATTTCTGCGGGTCCAGCGTATCGAGCGAGACGTTGATACGCCGCACGCCGCAATCGGCGAGTTCGGCGGCGAATTTCGCAAGCTGCGAACCGTTGGTGGTCAGCGTCAGCTCATCCAGCGCGCCGGTGCCAATATGGCGGCCGAGGTTCCTCACCAGCATCATGATGTTCTTGCGCACCAGCGGCTCGCCGCCGGTCAGCCTCAGCTTGCGCACGCCCCGTTGAATGAAGACGGAACAGAGCCGGTCGAGTTCCTCCAGCGTCAGAAGGTCCTTCTTCGGCAGGAAGGTCATGTGTTCGGACATGCAGTAGGTACAGCGGAAATCGCAGCGGTCTGTCACGGAAACGCGCAGATAGGTTATGGACCGGCCGAAAGGGTCCACCATCGGTGCATTGTTTTCCGTCAGGGACTGCGCTCTTTCGAGCGATCCGGGGAAACTGTTCACGTCTCCGTCCTCACTGCGCGATGCGCCGGGCACAAGATTGCCGGGCATGTGCTTTACAGGTGATGTAGTGACTTGCCTATCGCGAGGCAAGTCCGTAATTCTGACGCATAAGACGAGCTTGCGGAAGTGAAAAATGAGTGATGCCTGGCCGACTGAACTGCTTGTGTCGAAAGACCGGCGGCAACTGACCGTTTCCTTCGATGATGGAAGCGTCTATCGCCTTGGTGCCGAGATGCTGCGCGTGCTTTCACCCTCCGCGGAAGTGCAGGGCCACGGGCCGGGCCAGAAGGTCACTGTTCCCGGCAAGCGCAACGTGACGATCCGCTCCATGATGGCGACGGGCAATTATGCCGTGCGCATCGTCTTCGACGACGGCCATGACAGCGGCATCTTTACCTGGAGATATCTGAAGGAACTGGGAGAGACCGGCGACGCATCGTTTGCCGATTATGAGCGACAGCTCGCCGAAAAGGGCTTGAGCAGGGAACCGCTATCCCGGTAGGCGGGCGCAAGGCCTGCGGATACTCCCCACCCTCATTCCTGTGACAAGCACAGAAATGAGGGGAGGAGAGCAGCGGCATCTGAAGCCCGCATGCCTTATGGACAAATAACCCGTTGAATCTGCGTATCGTCCTTCTGTAAAATCATTTTCGATTTTCATACTGATGCGCTAGGAAGTGAGGGAGGGAACACCCTCGTTCTATCAATTTAAACGGGGTGATGTGTGGCGGTCGAAGCGAACGGAAATGATCTGGCCCAGGTGGTCGTGCTTTTGGCGGCGGGCGTGGTGGCCGCGCCGATTTTCAAGCGCATAGGCCTCGGTTCGGTGCTGGGTTATCTGGCCGCCGGCCTGGTGATCGGGCCATATGGCTTCGGTTTCTTCTCCGATTCGCAGGCGATCCTTCATATCGCCGAACTCGGCGTGGTGATGTTCCTGTTCATCATCGGCCTTGAAATGCAGCCGTCACGGCTGTGGTCCATGCGGCAGGATATTTTCGGGCTTGGCGCGCTGCAGGTGCTGGTCTGTATGGCGGGTCTGACGATGGTTGGCGTCAGTCTCGGCTTTCCGCTCATCATGTCATTTGTCGCCGGTACCGGCTTCGTGCTGACTTCCACGGCAATCGTCATGCAGATGCTGCAGGAACGCAACAGCATGTCCAGCCTCAAGGGCCAGCGCATCATCGCCATCCTGCTGTTTGAGGATCTCGCCATCGTGCCGCTTCTGGCGCTCGTTGCCTTCCTCGGTGCTGGTGGCGAGCACGTCACACCCTCGGAGCGCTGGATTTCCGTCGGCATCGCGCTCGCCGCCGTCGGCGCGCTCATTCTGGCCGGGCGTTATCTTCTCAACCCGTTCTTCCGCCTGCTGGCGGCGTCCGGTGCGCGCGAGGTAATGACGGCCGCGGCCCTGCTGGTGGTGCTCGGTTCGGCGCTGTTGATGCAGGTCAGCGGTCTTTCCATGGCGATGGGCGCGTTTCTGGCTGGTGTGCTGCTGTCCGAATCGTCGTTCCGCCATCAGCTGGAAGCGGATATCGAGCCGTTTCGCGGCATTCTGCTCGGCCTATTCTTTCTTGGCGTCGGCATGGCGATCGATCTTGCCGTCATCGCATCGAACTGGCAGCTCGTGGTCGTCAGCGTCGCAGGTTACATGCTGCTCAAGGCATTGCTGATCTACGGCGTGGCGCGGGCGCTCGGCACCACCAGGCGCGAAAGCCTGGAGCGGGCTGTGTTGATGGCTCAGGGTGGCGAATTCGCCTTCGTGCTCTATTCCGCCGCTGTCAGCGCCGGCATCCTCGACCGCGAAGCCAACGCCATCCTGACGGCGACCATCATCATCTCGATGGTGCTGACGCCGCTGATGGTCATTCTGCACGACCGGCTGGTGCCGGCGGCCGTTCCCAAGACCGATGATCTCGATGTGCCGGAAAATGTCGAGGGCAGCATTCTGCTGATCGGTTTCGGGCGTTTCGGCCAGATTGTCAGCCAGCCGCTTCTCGCGCGTGGCTACACGCTGTCGCTGATCGACAAGGATGCCGACTTTGTGCGCGATGCCGCGGAATTCGGTTTCAAGGTCTATTATGGCGACGGCTCACGCGCGGAAATCCTGCATGCCGCCGGGGCAAGCACCGCGCGTGCGGTGCTGATCTGCGTCGATGACAAGGAAGCCGCTGTGCGGATCGCGGAGATCGTCAAGCATGAGTTTCCGCTGGTTCCCGTTCTTGCCCGTGCCTATGACCGTGGCCACGCAATCGATCTTGTGAAGGCCGGCGTGGATTACCAGATCCGCGAGACTCTGGAATCGGCGATGAATTTTAGCGAGGAAGTGCTTGGCGCCATGGGCGAGGAGCGGGAAGATGCTGCCCGCTTGGTGGAGGAATTCCGCGACCGCGACGAGGAACGTTTCGCGATGGAAGTCGTCGGCGGTATTTATGCGGGCCGGTCGCTGATCCGCGGCAATTCCCAGCCGGCGGACCTCGTTGCTGCACGCACCGCGCGCGAGCGGGCGGAGCGGGAAAAAGCGGAAGCGGCAGAGGAATAACGCGCCCTGATTTATGGGGGGCAGATTGATTGCAGGAGTTGGAGCGCACAATGACGGTCATTCGCACGGTTGAGGAATTGAAGGCCATTTACGATGGCACAAGCGAGGCATCTATCGCGAAGGTGACAGCCACGCTGACCGCCGAATACCGGCAGATGATCGAGGCTTCGCCATTTCTGGCGCTGGCGACTGTCGGGCCGGAAGGCATGGACTGTTCGCCGCGCGGCGACAAGGGCGGTGTGGTAAGGGTGGCCGACGACAGGACGGTGCTTTTGCCCGACTGGCGCGGCAACAACCGCGTCGATTCGCTTTTGAACATCGTCCGCGATCCACGCGTGGCGCTGATGTTCCTGATCCCGGGCTCGAATACAACGATGCGCATCAACGGCCGCGCTGTCGTTTCGGTCGCACCCGATCTGCTGCAAAGCTTCGAAATGGACGGAAAACACCCGCGCACCGTCATTGTGGTCGAAATCGATGAGGTCTATTTCCAGTGCGCGAGGGCCTTGATGCGTTCGGAACTGTGGAACCCCGACAACTTCGTGGAACCCGCGTCACTGCCCACACCAGGCAGCCTGCTCAAAGCCGCCAAGGCGGAGTTCGATCAGGAGACTTATGACCGCGAATGGGCGGTTCGGGCGGCGAAGACCATGTGGTGACGTGTCTTTTGCCGCAGCAACAGGTGCTCACGTAACAGGGCGTGGGGGCGGAGGGAGCACTGCATTCACTATGCTCCCTAACCGGCGCCATCCTTCTCACGTCCGATAAATCAGCCAGTTCTTGCCGATATAGTTCTTCTGCATGCCGTCCTCGTAAATAACGGAACGGTTCCTGCCGGTTTCCTTGGCGTGGTAAAGTGCCATATCGGCATGTCCGTAAAGTTCGCCCGGATTGTTTGCCTGCGAGGCGGAGGCGAAGCCTATCGAGATCGTCACCGTACCGTAGTCGGCGCCCGATCTTGAATTGCGGAACGGTGTGCTTTCCAGCGACAGGCGGATGCGCTCACAGATCACCATGACTTCTTCCGGCGTGTTGCCATCAAGAATGATGGCGAATTCCTCGCCGCCGCTTCTGGCGACGAAGCCGTCCTTGCGGACATTGGCGCGGATGACGGAGGCGACTGTGGCCAGTATCTTGTCGCCGACCGGGTGGCCGAACGTATCGTTGATCCGCTTGAAATGGTCGATGTCGAGCAGGATGAGCGTCGTATATTGCAGGCCGATGGAGCTGTTGTAGACGGAGGCCAGCCTGTCATCGAAAGCGCGACGGTTGGAAAGGCGCGTCAGCGAATCGGTATTGGCGATGCGCTTGTATTCATCCAGCTCCAGACGCACCTGTTGCATTTCCTCGGCATGGCGGTTGACGTCGTTGAACGCCTTTTCGCCATCGATGATTTTCGAGCCGGTGGCCTCGGCCAGCAGCGAGACCGCATTTTTCAGGATATTGGTGCTCGATACGGTCTTGTCGTCAATGCGCTGACGGGTCTCGCCGAGAATTCTGTTGTAGTTCTCGATGGAGGACTGTTCGCGCCTCAGCGTTCCGAGAAGTGCCTCCAGTTCACGCCGCAGCTTCTCGTGCGCGTCGTCGATCGAGGCAATGGGATTGCCTTCCCCGTACCGCGCGGACAATTCGTCCAGATCCTCCTGCGTCACCCGGTTTCCCAGTGCCGCCAGATCTCTCGTCAGCGCCGGGTTCGAGCCAATATAGGCTTCGTAAAAAAGGCTATAGTTGCGCGGGATCGGCGACACACCCATGCTCCGCATGGCGTAGGCAATCTGCCCGGCGATGTCGGGCCCCGTGGATTTGGGCGTGGATGCCGTGTTCATCAAGAAACTCCAGTGAGTCTGCTTATCGACTATGATTATTATTATGTAGGCCGTTTTGAAAAGCTTAATTTATGGGAAACTAATTTTTGTTCCCTGAAATTTGATCTTCGGCAATTTTTATCTTATTTAGCTGATAATTATAAGTAATTCTCATTTCGAGGAAGTTCCGGAGTTTTTTGATTTCTACTGCTCGTCTTGGTGCCAGCTTCGTATTTATTCTGTCAATCCCGATAGTGATTTTAGGGTGATTTATTTCGGCACAACAACGTAGGGTGATAATCGGGAGATGGTTGAGGCACGGAGTTTTTCATCTGGCGAGACGCCGCTTATAAGTAACGAACTTCTTCGCGCATGTCCGGCTACAGCAACGTTACAGTTTTTATTACGTCGTCTCAACAGGAGTGGCTGCAGTTCGTCTCATTTCTGTGACTACTTGCGGTGGAAATTGCGCAAGATTTTGAAACAATGCGTTGTTTTGTGCGCCGCCGGAATATGTCCCGTCAGGCTCTAAGCCGTATCACCGAGCATTCCGCACCTGCGTCAACTGCCGGCGCATTTGGCGGGCGCACGATCAGGCCGTCTGAATGTGCCAGTATGTTCATCATGGATGAATCCTGTTTGGCATAGGCTTGCGCCACCAGAGCGCCGTTGTCATCGGCGCTGAAACGGGAGCGAAGATAATCCTGCCGGTGATCGTTCGCCTTCAGCGGTGTGGCGGTTCGGGCTGTGGTGACGCGTTGCGGCGGAATGCGGCGGGCGATTCTGTGGAGCAGTGGCTCGAGGAACAGCAGGCCGCAGACGAGGCTCGCGACTGGATTTCCTGGCAGGCCCAGAACCTGCATGGCATCGATGGTGCCCACCATCAGCGGTTTTCCAGGACGCATGGCAATGCGCCAGAAATCGAGCTGCATGCCTTCGGCCTTAAGCGCCGCCTGAACGAGATCATGGTCGCCGACAGAGGCGCCGCCGAGCGTCACGAGCACATCGGCCTTTGCCGCGACAGCCTTGCCGATGGTGGCGCGGATCAGCGTGTCGTTGTCGGGTATAATCCCGAGATCGAGAACCTCCGCACCGGCTGCCCGCGCAAGTGCGGCGACACCGAAGGTGTTCGAGGCGATGATCTGGGCGGGAAGGGGCGTGCTTCCGGGCGGTAGCAATTCGTCGCCGGTGGCAAGGATGGCGACCAGTGGCTTGCGATAGACGGCAAGCGTTGCGTGATTCATCGCCGCCGCAACGGTGAGATCGGTGAAGCCGAGTTCGCGCCCGGACTTCAAAACCGTGTCGCCCTCGGCAAAATCCTGTCCGCGCGGGCGAATGTGTCGCCCGGCGGTGATGTCGAAAGCGGTGCGGATTTTGCCCTCGCCGAAAAGCTCGGCATCTTCCTGAATGAGAATGGCATCCGCACCCGCTGGCACCGGTGCGCCGGTAAAGATACGCACGGCCTCGCCTTTACCCACCGTGCCCGCGAAAGCGTGGCCTGCGGCAGCCTGGCCTATGACGGTGAGGACTGACCCGATTTGTGGCGCATCGGCACTGCGCAGCGCATAGCCGTCCATGGCCGAGGCATCGAAAGGCGGCTGGGTCAGACGCGCCGCAAGGTCAGCCGCAAGGACGCGGCCATCGCATTCGGCGAGCGGAAGGGTTTCGCTGTCAACCACAGGAACCGCCGCCTCCAGAAGGCGCGTTACGGCCTCATCCACGGGCAGCAGTGGCTTCATTCATGTCTCCTGTCGCCGGAAATCGCCCGACTTGCCGCCGCTCTTTTCGAGAAGGCGGATATTGACGATCTCCATCGCCTTGTCGGCGGCTTTGGCCATGTCGTAAATGGTCAGGCAGGCGATGGACACGGCGGTCAGCGCCTCCATCTCCACGCCCGTCTTGCCGGAGAGCTTCACCATGGCCTCCACCCGCAGGCCGGGCAGGGCAGCGTCTTCGGTAATGTCCACCGCAACCTTGGTCAGCATCAGCGGGTGGCAGAGCGGAATGAGGTTTGCCGTCTGCTTGGCTGCCATGATGCCCGCGAGCCGGGCTGTGCCGATGACGTCACCCTTCTTGGCATTGCCATCGCGGATGAGCGCCAGCGTTTCCGGCTTCATCTTCACAAAGCCTTCGGCAACGGCGATACGGACGGTCTCGGCTTTGTCGCCGACATCGACCATATGTGCCTCGCCGCTCGCATCGATATGGGTGAGCTTTGTCGCCTCGCTCATCGGCGCATCATTCCGCCGCCAGAACGCCGGATTGGCCGGTTAGCAGGGTTTTGGTAGCTGCCGTCACATCGTCCTTGCGCATCAGGCTTTCGCCGACGAGGAAGGTGCTGATGCCGCTCTTTTCGAGGCGCTGGCAATCCTCATAGGTGAAGATGCCACTTTCGCCGACAAGCAGCTTATCGGCGGGCACGAGGCCAGCCAGTTTCTCGCTGGTTTCGAGGCTGACCTCGAAAGTGCGCAGATTGCGGTTATTGATGCCGAGAAGCGGCGAGGCGAGCTTCAGCGCCCGTTCGGTTTCTTCCGCATCATGCACCTCGACCAGCACGTCCATGCCGAGTGAAAAAGCCTCGTCTTCAAGGCGTTTCGCCTCATCGTCGGAAAGAGACGCCATGATGAGCAGGATGCAGTCCGCGCCCCAGGCGCGGGCCTCATGCACCTGATAGGTATCGAACATGAAATCCTTGCGCAGCGCAGGCAGCGTGCAGGCATTGCGGGCAGCCGTCAGAAATTCCGGCGCACCCTGAAAGCTCGGCGTGTCCGTCAGCACGGAAAGACAGGCGGCGCCACCAGCCTCATAGGCGGCGGCCAGTGCCGGCGGATCGAAATCCGGGCGGATCAGCCCCTTGGAGGGGCTGGCCTTCTTGATTTCGGCAATCAGACCGAATTTGCCCTCAGCCTGCTTTGTTCGCAGCGCTTTGTAAAAACCGCGCGGCGCAGTCTGGCCTGCGGCCATCGCCTTGAGATCGGCAAGTGAAACCCTGGCCTTGGCGGCGGCAATTTCCTCGCGCTTGTAGATCTCGATATTTTTCAGAATGTCGCTCATGGTTTCGCTCTCATTCCTTTTAGTGGTCGGCCTGCCCGGAGACTGTTTCATTGGAGACGGCGACCAGGCGGTCGAGCGCTGCTGCCGCCGCGCCGCTGTCGAGCGCTTGGCTCACGGTCGTCATCGCCTCGCCAAGCGTTTCGGCCTTGCCGGCAATGACGAGGGCTGCCGCGGCGTTGCATAGCGATACGTCGCGATAGGCGTTGCGCTTGCCGGACAGAACCTCGCGAAGTGCCGCTGCATTGGCAATGCCGTCGCCACCCTTGAGGTCTGCCATGGAAGCGGGTTCAACACCGAAATCCTTCGGCGTCAGGTCGAAGGTGCGGATCTTGCCGTTTTCAAGCGCCGCCACATGGGTGACGCCTGTCGTCGTGACTTCATCCATGCCGTCGCCATGTACGACCCAGATGCTTTCCGAGCCGAGATCGCGCAGCACTTCGGCAAGCGGCACCAGCCAGCGCGGCGAAAAGACGCCGAGCAATTGGCGCTTCGCGCCCGCCGGGTTGGAAAGCGGGCCGAGCAGGTTGAAGATGGTGCGCGTGCCAAGTTCGACGCGGCTCGGGCCGACATGGCGCATGGCGGAATGGTGCAGCTGTGCGAACATGAAGCCGAGTCCCGCCTCACTGATGCAACGGGCGATAAGGTCAGGGCCGATATCCAGCTTCACGCCGAGTGCGGACAGCGCATCCGCCGTGCCGGATTTGGAGCTTAGCGCCCGGTTGCCGTGCTTGGCAACGGGAAGGCCCGTGCCGGCAACGATGATCGAGGCGAGCGTCGAGATATTGTAGGTGCCGATGCCGTCACCGCCGGTTCCGACGATGTCGATCGCGTTTTCGGGGGCCGAAACCGGCAGCATGCGCGCGCGCATGGAGGAGACGGCGCCGACAATCTCGTCTACCGTCTCGCCGCGCACGCGCAGTGCCATCAGGAAACCGCCGATCTGCGACGGGGTTGCTTCGCCCGACATCAGAATGTCGAAAGCGGCCCGCGATTCCTCACGGTTCAGGCTTTCCCCGTTTGCGACCTTTGCGATCAGCGGTTTCAGTTCGGCCATCGTTTCCGCCCCCCGGTTAGAAGCCGACCATCGCCTGATCGGCGAGGGCCTGATTGATGGTCACACCGTAGTCGTTCTGCAGGCGGTTGACCATCTGGTCGAGCATGTCATCGCCGGCCGCGCGGGCGATGGCGGCGAACTGCTGATCGTCATTGGCAAGCGCATCGGCAGGCGCGTTTGTGTCGACTGCCGTGACCTTGAAGAGGATGCGGCTGGAACCATCGGCGTCTGCCGCTGTGCCCGTCATGCCTTCAGCGCCGGAGAATACCGCCGTAATCGTCTGGCGACCGAAAATCGCGTCCTCGCTGGTGCGGCGCAGGCCGGATTTCTGCTCGACGGCAAGGCCGAGTTCGCCAGCCACCGCTGCCAGTGTCTCGCCCTTTTCAACGCGTGCCTTCAGCTCGTCGGCCTTGGTGGCAAGCGCCGTGCGCTGCTGCTCTGCCGTCCAGTCGGCCACGACATCGTCGCGCACTTCGGCAAGCGTGCGGTCGCGGGCGGGGATGATCTGATCGACGTCGAACCAGATGTAGCCTTCGCGGCCGAGATTGATCGGCAGGGCTTCGGTGCCGGGTTCGGTCTTGAAGACTTCCTGGGCAAGCTGCGGCGAGGGCAGGTCCTGAATGGCGTCGCCCTTTTCATCAAGACCGGCGGCATCGATGGCGTCGATGGTGACGGGCTTGAGGTTCAGCTGCTTTGCCGCATCGGCAAGCGAGGAGCCGCCGGCACGCAGGTCTTCGTAACGGTCATGCACATTGGTGACTTCTTCGGCTGCAGCAGCGGTGGCGAGGTCCTTGCGGATGTCCTCTTTCGCTTCTTCCAGCGTGCGGGTGGTTTCCGGCTTGATGCCGGTGATGCGCAGGATGACCGGGCCGAAGGAGCCTGCCACGACCGGAGACACGCCGCCATCCTTCTGGACGGCGAAAGCAGCATCGGCAATCGACTGGTCGGGGATCGTGTCCTTGGTGAATTCGCCAAGCGTCACGTCGGAGGCGGTCTTGCCCTGATCCTTAACCACCTGATCATAGGTGGTGTTGCCGAGGCGGATCTGCTCCGCGGCGGCTTCTGCCATTTCCTTTTCCGGGAAGGTCAGCTGCTCGACGGTGCGGCGACCGGCGGTGCGGAAGCTGTCCTTGTGGCTGTTGTAATAGTCGGCGATCTGCGCATCCGTCACCGAAGCCTGATCGGCAATGTCCGATGGTTCCAGCTTCACATAGGTGAACTTGCGGAATTCGGGCGCGCGATATTTCGCCTTGTTGGTTTCAAACCAGGGTGCAAGCACGTCGTCGCCCGGCGCCTTGACCGGCGCAATGACGGCGTTGGACAGGATGACGTAATCGACCGAGCGCTGTTCGTTGCGGTATTGCTTGAGTGCGTCCACCAGTACCTGCGGTGCCTTGAAACCATCGGAAACGGCTTCAACGATCTGGCTTCTGACCGCGACCTTGCTGCGTTCCTTGATATAGTCGTCTTCGCGCAGGCCGGAGTTGCGCAGCCGTTCGGTGAACAGGGTGCGATCGAACTGACCATTAACCGATTTGAATGCCGGGTCTTCTGCGATGAGATTGGCGAGGCGGTCTTCCGAAAGGCCGAGATTCATCTTCGACGCCAGTTCGTCCAGCGAGGCACCCGCCGCAAGCTGGCTGAACACCTGACGGTCGATGCCGAAGGCCTTGACCTGCTCGGTGGTCAGTCTCGCACCGAACTGACGGCTGAGATCGGAAACCTGACGCTGATAGGCGAGGCGGAATTCCTGTGGGCTGACCGTCTGGTCGCCGACGGTCATGACCGCATGCGAATTGGAGGTGACGAGTGATGCGGAGACGCCCCAGACGCCAAACGAAACAACAAGCAGGAGAAGCAGCAGCTTGGCTGCCATGGTTCGAGAAGCATTTCTCAGGGAATCGAGCATCGTTATGCAAACCTCACAGGAACGTCATTGCGGTCGCCAGCCGTCCGGCCCGCAACGTATCGGCGTTCCTTAAATCAATCCAATGGGAAATTGAAGGGAATTTGCCTTGGAAAAACGGGGTTTTGAAAACGCTTATGTGATTGGGGCTAGGTTTTTACGCCTTCATCTTCGCCATACTGGCCCTTAAGGCGGCAAAATAAAACCGCCCGGAGCGTCCAGGCGGTTGCGGAGAATCATATTCTGAAAGACGGCTAAGTCTGATGGTTGCGGTCAGAACGCGCGGTTGCGTCTTACCGAGGCCTTGAATTCCTCGTCTTCACGTCGCATCTCGGCGACTGCGGAGATCATCGACGTCACGAACATGATGCTGATCAGGGCAAGAAGCAGAGTCAGGAATGTGAACATGATATCATCTCCGTTGGTAGCGAGGAAATCCTAGTTCCTCATCAGTAATAGGTCATGGACTGGTAGCGGGCGGTCATCTGTGGATAGTCCGGTCCCTGGGCAGCAGGCTTCTGATCATAAAGGCTAAACGTTGTTGCTACCATTGCGATGACCAGTACTGTCCAGGCGGTGCTGATGACGCTGATTTTCGCCGAAGTAGACTGTTTTTCTCTTACAAACATCTGTCTGTTCCTTTGGTTTGATATTAACGCGCCACGTCCAATCATGTTCCGCGTCAACCTTAAAAATCGATTAGCATCGCGCCTGTGAAACTTCCTTGAATGGCTTGTTCATCTGGCGTTCAGGAAACCGGCGACTGGCCTCATTCGAGGAAAAGATACTCGGCTGCGAATGATGCGATGACCGAAAAGACGATCATAAAGGCCAGCATTTTCATTTCTCCGGGGGCTTAACGAGGTGAGGGGCATTTCGGTTTCCCGATGCCGTGTATTTATATAAATGAGCCCTGAAACCGCACTGAACGGCGCATTCATCCGTTGTTCAGACCGCACCGGGAGGGCGTCCGGGTTGTAAAAGTCTTGCGCCGCGCCCATCTCCATGACAAAAGGCGGCACATAACGCCCACCACTTGAGAGCGATATGACGATTGCCTTTTATCCAGGATCCTTCGATCCGATGACCAACGGACATCTGGATGTGCTTATCCAGGCGCTGAACGTGGCGTCCAAAGTCATCGTCGCCGTCGGCATCCATCCCGGAAAAGCACCGCTGTTCAGCTTCGAGGAGCGGGCGACGCTGATAAGCCGGGCGCTTTCTGAAAGCCTGCCTGGTGAAGCGGCGCGCGTCGAGGTCGTTTCCTTCGACAATCTGGTCGTCGATGCAGCCCGCCAGCATGGCGCGCGCCTTCTTCTGCGCGGCCTGCGTGACGGCACCGATCTCGATTATGAAATGCAGATGGCCGGCATGAACCGCCAGATGGCACCTGATATACAGACCGTGTTCCTGCCGGCGGGTACGTCGTCGCGACCCATTACAGCCACATTGGTCCGGCAGATCGCCGCCATGGGCGGCAATGTGGATGCCTTCGTTCCCAAAGCCGTGCTTGAAGCCCTCAACGCCAAGCTGAAGCGCTGACTTCAGCCTCACATTCCGGAGCCAATCCAATGAAACTCGTTCGATTTGCCTTTGCCGGCGCCCTGTTTGCGGGCGCGCTTGCCGCCAGCACCTTCGCTTCGGCTGCCGAATTCCTGACCGTCCAGCTGAAGGACGGCCCCGTCGTCATCGAACTGATGCCTGAAGTCGCGCCCAAGCACGTGGCGCAGATTGAAGCGCTGGCGAAAAAGGGCGCCTATGACAACGTGGCCTTCCACCGCGTCATTGACGGTTTCATGGCGCAGACCGGCGATGTGCAGTACGGCAACATGGAGAAGGGCTTCAACGCCCAGCGTGCCGGCACCGGCGGCTCTGACCTGGCCGACATTCCGGCTGAGTTCTCCAAGACACCATTCACGCGCGGCGTTGTCGGCATGGCCCGTTCCAGCGATCCGAATTCCGCCAATTCGCAGTTCTTCATCATGTTTGCCGACGGTCCGTTCCTGAACGGCCAGTACACCGTGGTCGGCAAGGTCGTGTCCGGCATGGAAGCCGTGGACAAGATCAAGCGTGGCGCCGGCGGCAACGGCGAAGTTTCCAACCCCGACCGGATGATCAAGGTCACCGTCGGCAAGAAGTAAGGTAGGGCAATAGAGCCCGAACAGAGGAGAATAATCATGGCCGAGATCAAGGATCCGGAAAACACCATCATCATGGAAACGACGACCGGCAAGGTCGTGATCCAGCTGCTTCCGGAAGTTGCTCCGGGCCACGTTGCCCGTATCAAGGAACTGGTATCGGAAGGCGCTTACGACGGCGTCGTGTTCCACCGCGTCATCGAGGACTTCATGGCCCAGACGGGCGATGTGAAGTTCGGCAAGAAGGGTTCGGAAAGCTTTAACCCGGCCCGCGCCGGCATGGGCGGCTCCGAGAAGCCTGACCTCAAGGCTGAATTCTCGGCTATTTCCCACGTACGCGGCACCTGCTCTATGGCCCGTTCGCAGAGCCCGAACTCCGCCAACTCGCAGTTCTTCATCTGCTTCACCGATTCGCCGTGGCTGAACAAGCAGTACACCGTGTGGGGCCAGGTCATCGAAGGCATGGAAGCCATCGACAAGGTCAAGCGCGGCGAGCCTGTGAAGGACCCCGATTCGATCGTTTCGATGAAGCTTGCTTCGGCGGCCTGATAATAGCGTATAAAGTGTTTACCCGCTCCGCAGGAAACTGCGGGGCGTTTCACATTGATGATGGCGCCAACCTCTCAGACGTCATCCTCGCGACAAGCCGAGGATGACTTCGAGTGTAGTCGGAAGCCTTGTCATCACCCACCACCCGCCCCATGCCATGCAGGGCGGGTTTTGATATTTCGAGAGCCCTTGCAATGCGCGTAGACCTGTTCGATTTCGATCTCCCCGAGGACAATATCGCCCTTCGCCCGGCGAACCCGCGCGATAGTGCGCGTCTTCTCGTGGTCGATCCGAATGCGAACCACATGGAAGACCGCATCGTATCCGACCTGACTTCCTTCCTGAAGCCCGGCGACGCGCTGGTATTTAACGACACCCGCGTCATTCCAGCCCAGCTTGAAGGCGTGCGGCTGCGCGAAGGTGCGCCTGAAACGGCAGTTTCAGCCACGCTGCACATGCGCGCCGACCAGTCGCGCTGGAAGGCTTTCGCGCGGCCGGGCAAGCGCATCAAGCAGGGGGACCGCATCCGTTTCGGTTATGAGCGCGACAATGCCTGCGGCCTTGCCCATCTGGAGGCCACCGTCGAGGAAAAGGGCGAGGAGGGCGAGATCACGCTGCTGTTCGACGTTTCCGGACCTGTTCTGGACGAGGCGATCGCCTCCGTCGGCCATATTCCTTTGCCGCCCTATATCGCCGCGAAGCGCCCGGAAGATGCGCAGGACCAGACCGATTACCAGACAATTTATGCCCGCGAGAAGGGCGCCGTTGCCGCACCAACTGCCGGCCTGCATTTCACGCCCGATCTGTTTGCGGCGCTGGACGAAGCCGGCATCGAGCGACATTTCGTGACACTTCACGTTGGGGCAGGCACCTTCCTTCCAGTTAAGGCCGACGATACCGACGATCACAAGATGCATTTCGAGATCGGCCATGTTTCGCAAGAGACTGCGGCAAAGCTCAATGCCGTCAAGGCGCGCGGCGGGCGGATCGTTTCTGTCGGCACCACCTCGCTGCGGCTTATCGAAAGCGCCACTGATGAGAATGGCGTCATTCAGCCATGGTCGGGCGCGACGGGCATCTTCATCACGCCCGGATACCGTTTCCGCGCGGTCGATATTCTGATGACCAATTTCCACCTGCCGAAATCGACGCTGTTCATGCTCGTTTCGGCTTTTTGCGGTCTCGAGACGATGCGTGCCGCTTATGCGCATGCCATCGAAACCGGATACCGTTTTTATTCCTATGGCGATTCAAGCCTGTTGTTCCGGAAGAACTGATGCACGACAAATTCACCTTTACCCTGAAAGCCACGAGCGGCGGCGCCCGCCTTGGCGAAGTCGCCATGCCGCGCGGCGTCATCCGCACACCTGCCTTCATGCCTGTTGGCACTGTCGGTACTGTCAAGGCCATGTATCTCGACCAGGTGCGCGAGCTCGGGGCCGATATCATTCTCGGCAATACCTATCACCTGATGCTGCGGCCCGGCCCGGAGCGCGTGGCAAGGCTTGGCGGGTTGCATGAGCTTATCCGCTGGCCGCATCCGATCCTCACCGACAGCGGTGGCTTCCAGGTCATGTCGCTTTCCGGCCTACGCAAGCTGGACGAGAAGGGTGTGACCTTCAAGAGCCATGTGGACGGTTCGCTGCACCATATGTCGCCGGAACGCTCGATCGAAATTCAGGGCATGCTTGATTCGGACATCCAGATGCAACTCGATGAATGCATCGCGCTGCCGGCCGAGCGCAAGGAAATCGAGCGCGCCATGGAAATGTCGCTGCGCTGGGCGGAGCGTTGCCGCGTCGCCTTCGGTGAACAGCCCGGCAAGGCCATGTTCGGCATTGTGCAGGGCGGCGACCAGCCGGATCTGCGCATTCGCTCCGCCGAAGGGCTGAGGCAGCTTGATCTCAAGGGTTACGCTGTCGGCGGTCTTGCGGTCGGCGAGCCGCAGGATGTGATGCTGGGCATGCTCGACATCACGCTGCCGGTGCTGCCCACCGAAAAGCCGCGTTACCTGATGGGCGTCGGTACGCCTGACGATATTCTGAAATCGGTGGCGCGCGGCATCGACATGTTCGACTGCGTGATGCCGACCCGTTCCGGTCGTCACGGGCTTGCCTTCACCCGTCGCGGCAGGGTTAATATCCGCAATGCCCGCCATGCGGAGGATATGCGGCCGCTCGATGAGCAGTCAAACTGCCCGGCCTCGCGTGATTACTCCCGCGCCTATCTGCATCATCTTACGCGCTCCAACGAGGCGCTGGGCGGCATGCTGCTCTCCTGGCACAATCTTGCCTATTATCAGGAGCTGATGCAGGGTATCCGCAAGTCGATCGAGGAAGGCCGTTTCGCTGATTTTTATGCGGAAACCATAGAGATGTGGGCGCGGGGCGACATAGACCCGATCTGATTTTTCCCGACCCTTTCTCCTGTTCGGACGCTTTCCTTGGCACATGCGCCTTACGTTCTTTTCCGGGATGACACGACCGGCACGGTGACAGCCTTCACCGAGCCGGAGGAGATCATCGTCGCGGATGAGCCAGAGGCGTTTTTCGCGGCGCTGAAACGCATGGAGCAGCTGCGCCGCGCCGGGAAATACCTTGCCGGCTATATGTCCTACGAGGCGGGTTTCCTGTTCGAGCCGAAACTTGCGGACTTTGCTGCCGAGCCTCGCAACGTGCCGTTCCTTCGCTTCGGCGTCTTTTCCGGCCCACAGCCGGATGAGGGGCGATTTGCACGGCCCGGAAGTCTGCCGGATGCCGATGCGTTTCTGTCCGATCCCGCGCCCGCATGGAGCCTTGAAGACTATTGCCAGCGCTTCGAGCGGCTGCACGGGCATCTGCGTCGCGGCGACTGTTATCAGGGCAATCTGACGATGCCCGTTCACGCTCGCTGGAGCGGCGATCCGCTCACGGCTTTCTGGTCATTGGTTGAGCGCCAGCCGGTTAAATATGGCGCGCTGGTCGATCTCGGTGGACCGGTGATCCTGTCGCGCTCACCGGAACTGTTTTTCTCGGTGGACGGGCAAGGTTTCATTGAAACCCATCCGATGAAGGGAACGACGCCGCGCGGTGCGAATGCGCAAGAGGACCGGGCGATCATCGCGGCGATGCTTGAGGATGAAAAGACGCTTGCCGAAAACCGCATGATCGTCGATCTCCTGCGCAACGATATTTCCCGCATCACCGAAGTCGGCAGCCTCCATGTGCCGCGACTGTTCGATATCGAGACCTATCCCACCGTGCACCAGATGGTCAGCCATGTGCGCGCGAAGCTTTTGCCTGATGTGACGGTGGAAGATATTTTTGCGGCGCTTTTTCCCTGCGGTTCGGTGACCGGCGCGCCGAAAATGTGGGCGATGAAGATCCTGCGCGAACTGGAACAGACGCCGCGCGACGCCTATTGCGGCGCGATCGGCTTCATGTCTCCGAATGGAGAAATGCGTTTTTCGGTGGCGATCCGCACGCTGACCCTGTTCGATGGCGGCCGCGCGATCTTCAATGTTGGCGGCGGTATTGTGTTCGATTCCGATGCCGAGGCGGAATATGATGAGTGTCTGCTGAAATCCAAGTTTGCGGTTGGGGACAGGCTGTTACGGGGGTGATCTCCTTTCCTGTGACAAGCACAGGAATGAGGGAGGTTGAGGAGGCTCCGAGGTAAGCAGCCAAAAGTGTGCCCTTAGGAAAACCGGGTACGGGTTTCGCGACCACACATCCTCAGCGCCCTATCACCTCAAACGCACCATTCTCCACCAGCACTTCCTTCGCCGCCGGATGGCTTAGGAAGCCTGAAGGGCTGGCGGTGGCGCCATAGGCGCCCGATTGCAGGATTGCCAGGAGATCACCAGCCTTCAGCTTCGGCAGGGCCGCATTGCGTGCCAGCGTGTCGAGTGGCGTGCAGAGCGGGCCGACGATGGTTGCCGTTTCCTCATAGTCTGCCTGCATCATGGCCGGTGCGACGATGGGGTAGTTGCGCTTGACGATCTGGCCGAGATTGCCGGAGGCTGCCAGATGGTGATGCATGCCACCATCCGTTACCACGAAGGTGGTGCCGCGCGAGGTCTTTACCGAATTGACTTCCGCCACATAGATGCCGCCGGGACCGGCGAGGAAGCGGCCGGGTTCGACGATGATGTGAGCATTCGCAATCAGCGGATGCGCATGCATCAAGGCCTTGAGATCGGGAATGGCGGCACTGACCGCTGCAAGATCGAGCGGCGTTTCCCCGGCGAAATAGGGGATGCCGAGGCCGCCGCCGAGATCGATGGTTTCAAGTGGCCTGCCGAGCATTTCGGCCATGCGTGCGGCAAGCAAAATGGAGTGTCTCCATTGGGAGACAAGCATGTCGGCATCGAGGATTTGCGTGCCGCCGTAAATATGGACACCGACGAGATTGATATGCCTGATGTCCCTGAACAGCGGCAGGACGTTTTCGAGTTCTTCCTCGTCGAAACCGAAGGCGGTGGCCTTGCCACCCATGCGCATGGCGCCTGCCTGCGCATCCGGCACCGGATTGATGCGGATCGAAGCCTTGACCGGTTTGCCGATGGCTTCGATACGGGCAATTTCCTCGGCGCTCTCGATATGGATTTCGCCGATACCGCCCTCGATCACCTCAAGCAATTCGGCCTGACGCTTGCCGGGGCCGGCGAAGATGATCTTTTCCGGCGGTATGCCCGCCTTGATGGCGGCGCGATATTCACCGACGGAGGCGATTTCCGCGCCAGCGCCTTCTTCTCGGAAAAGCGAGATGATGGCGGGCACGGGATTGGCTTTCACCGAATAAAAGATATCGGCAAAACCACTGAGCGCGGTTGCGAGATCGCGATAGGCGCGGCGCATGGCGCTCGCGTCATAGAGGAAGCACGGCGTTCCGGTCTCAGCGACGATATCGCGCACGGCACGGCCACCGATGACAAGATCGTTTTCGTCGACTGCGAATTGCGCGGCGGCAAGGGCAGGGCCGTGGCTTTGGGGTTTATCCGTGGGCGCCATTATCCGTCCGTTCGCGCACCAGCGCGCGGTAATCCACCTTGCCATTGGCCGTGACCGGAAGCCGGTCGACCAGTTCGATGGCGCGCGGAATCATGAAGGGGGCAAGCATTTCGGCGGCTTTTTTGAGAGCTGCCGAAACATCGATATTTTCGTTGGCGGCGGTTGCCACGGCATGCACTTTCTCGCCTGCAAAGGGGTCCGGCAGGCCGATGACGGCGACCTGCTGGAAAAGGCCAGTCGACATCAGGCTTTCCTCCACCTCGGTCGGGCTGATGCGATAGCCTGAGGATTTGATCATCGCATCGTTGCGGGCAACGAAACTGAAAAAGCCGTCCTCGTCTTCAACCGCCAGATCGCCGGAATAACACACGGTCTCGCCGCCGCGTGCAGCCGGAATGAAAGGGTGAGGGCGCAGCACCTTGGCGGTATCTTCCGGCCGGTTCCAGTAACCCAGCGACACGGTCGGGCCACGATGGACGAGAATGCCGGGCTCACCCGGTTTTGCCCTCTGTCCCTCGGCGGTGACGATGAAGATTTCACATTCCGGGATTGCCTTGCCGATGGAAGTCGGGCGGCGGTCGATTTCATCAGGCGGCAGGAAGGTGGATCGGAAGGCTTCGGTTAGGCCATACATCAGATAGATTTTGGTGTCCGGCAGCTTTTTGCGCAGCGCCCTCACGGTTTCCTGCGGCACGCGTCCGCCGGAGTTGGTGATGTAACGCAACTGCGGCAACGGCGTTTTCGCCAGCAACGGCGCGGCCCTCGTCAGGATAGCCCAAACGGTTGGTACGCCGGCAAGCCCGGTAATGGCATGGTCGCGCAAGTCCCTGACAATGTCGTCGCCGAGCCTGAAGGTGGAGATAACAGTGGTCGCACCCTGTTCAACCGCCGTCAGCAACTGGTTCAGGCCGTAATCGAAACTGAAGGGCAAAATGGAGAGAATGCGGTCTTTTCCGGTGATCTCCAGATAGGTGCGCACGATGCGCGCTCCGGCCAGAAGATTACGGTGCGACAGCATCACGCCCTTCGGCGAGCCGGTGGAGCCGGATGTGTAGAGGATTGCTGCAAGGTCCTCGCCAATTGACGGGGAGACTTTGGCAGGCACGGGCGGGCGGCGGTCGATTTGTTCCGCCAGCAGTACAGTGACTTCGGGCAGGTCTTCCACAGCCGCGTTCAGCTCATCCATCATCGTAGCACTGCTGATGACGATTTTTGCGCCGCAATCCGCGACGATATGGCGGATTTGCTGCGCCTTCAAAAGCGCATTGACCGGCACGAAGACGCAGGAAGCCATGCTCACGCCGAAGATCGACCAGCATTCCTCGATGCCGCGCGGCAGGAAGATGACGACACGGTCGCCGCGCTCCGTTCCGGCCTCCTGCAATGCCGCCGCACAACGTGCGGCCGCTTCGGAAAATTCGCGATAGCTCAGTGATTTTTCTTTGTAGACAAGCGCCTCATCGCCGCTTTCCGCCCGCGCGGTGAGCAGGTGGTGCAGCAGGATGTGGGTTGTCATCTGCGCCGTTCCTGCGTGACGAAGGCAATCAGATCGGCCGGCGTGCTGAGATTTTCCGGGGTGAAATGTTCATCATTGAGAACGATGCCGAAACCCTCGCCGAGAAAGATCATCAGTTCGAGAAAACCGAGCGAATCGATCACGCCGCCTTCGAGCAATTGCGTATCTGCGGAAAACGGGGCATGAGCCGGGAAACGCTGCGAGAGGTAGGAATAGATGGTCTCGGAGACATCGACTTCCCTGGGTTTCGCTGAAAGCATGCTTATTCTCCGCTCGTTCGCGCAGTCGGGACTAGTCTCGGCCGAAGCGCATTTTCTTCTTTTCAGGCAAGGTTTAAGCGCGCGTCTTTTAAGAGCGTCCCAATACCCAGGGTGGCAATAACACCAATTCTGAATATGTTTCGTTAATAAACCGTGGGTTCCATGCTCCCTTTACTTGTATTGGCGAGGATTTGAGTATGGCAAATCCGCCGGCGTCTCGCTTCTCATCGGAAGCCGCCATGGTCAATGCAAGCCGGCCTTTGCCAAGAAGATGGCGGGCAATTGCCGAAATGTGCCTCTGGGCGACTTGTCTGTCCTCGCAATAGATGAGGCGGGCGGAGGGCAGCCTTTTGGTTATGGTTTTTAAAAACACCAGCGGATAATGGCTGCCATCCGCCTCCATGACTGCCACGATGCAGCCGAAACGCGCATGATCTTCCAGCATGTCGCGCGTGGCGGCAGACAGCGTGCCCTGCGGCACTTCGGCAAGCGGGCGCAGCCGCGCCCTGGCCGGGCCGAATGCCTTTAAAGGCAGGGGATAAAAAAGCGTGCAATTCGTCACCGTTGTGAACCCCAGTCTCTCGTTCAGCTTGCAGGCTTCTGGAGACGGGGTGAGATCGGTGAAGATGTCTTCTTCGGAGGATGTCGCCATTTGCAGCATACGCGGTGCAAACCAGCGGCTGGAAGGTTCGACATACCAGCTGGACAGGTTGACGACTGTCCTGCCGGTCTCGGCCAGGCGGCTTCGGATCGTCAGAAGAACGCCAACGGCATCGTCGCCCTTCATCAGCAATTGCCCGATGGGGCCGAGATCCTGCCGCTGATGATGGTCGCTTATAAGGGACACGCCGAGCGCCCAGAAAGCCTCGCTCTTTTCCGGAAAACCTTTCGCCAGAAGTGCAACGGCAGCGACGCGGTTTCCGTTGTCGATCGGTACGGTTTTCAGAGGTCGCTCCCGCTATCTGGCGTCGTTTCGGGCAGGGAGGGATTTTTCAACTCCACCGCGCAATATCGGCATACGACGATAGATTTACCGTCCCGTTAATCGGCACGGCTGTAAGCGGAAAGGTCGGTCAATTCATATGGCAGACGCGCGGTGCGCGCCTGCCATTTTGTCAGCCGATCAATAGACCACGACGCCGCGGATGCTCTCGCCCTTGTGCATCAGGTCAAAGCCCTTGTTGATGTCTTCGAGCGGCATCGTGTGGGTGATCATCGGATCGATCTGGATCTTGCCTTCCATGTACCAGTCGACGATCTTCGGTACGTCGGTGCGGCCACGCGCGCCGCCGAAGGCCGTGCCCATCCAGTTGCGGCCGGTGACCAGCTGGAACGGACGCGTGGAGATTTCCTGGCCCGCACCGGCAACGCCGATGATGACAGACTTGCCCCAGCCGCGATGCGAAGATTCCAGCGCCTGGCGCATGACCTTGGTATTGCCGGTGCAGTCGAACGTATAATCCGCACCGCCGATCAGGTCGCCATTACGCTTCGTCATGTTGACGAGATAGGGCACGATGTCGTCGCCCACTTCCTTCGGGTTGACGAAGTGGGTCATGCCGAACTTCTCGCCCCAGGCCTTGCGGTCATTGTTGATATCGACACCGATGATCATGTCAGCGCCGGCAAGACGCAGGCCTTGCAGAACGTTGAGACCAATGCCGCCGAGACCGAAGACGATTGCCGTCGAGCCGATCTCCACCTTGGCGGTGTTGATGACGGCGCCGATGCCGGTCGTCACACCACAGCCGATGTAGCAGACCTTGTCGAAGGGCGCATCGGGATTGATCTTGGCAAGAGCGATCTCGGGCAGGACGGTGAAGTTCGAGAAGGTCGAGCAGCCCATATAGTGGTGGATCTTGTCCTTGCCGATCGAGAAGCGCGAGGTGCCGTCGGGCATCACGCCCTGGCCCTGGGTGGCGCGGATGGAGGTGCAGAGATTGGTCTTGCGCGATGTGCAGGAATAGCACTCGCGGCATTCCGGCGTGTAAAGCGGGATGACATGATCGCCCTTCTTGACCGAGGTGACGCCGGGACCGACATCAACGACGATGCCTGCACCCTCATGGCCGAGGATGGCCGGAAACAGACCTTCGGGATCGGCACCGGAGAGGGTGAAATCATCGGTGTGGCAGATACCTGTCGCCTTGACCTCGACCAGCACTTCGCCAGCGCGGGGACCTTCGAGTTGAACGGTCATGACCTCAAGCGGTTTTCCTGCCTGAATGGCAACTGCGGCGCGAACGTCCATATTCTATCTCCTGGCATGGTCTCGTGATTGGAAAGGGCTGTTTTGCCCGAGCTTGGCGGCAGGGGCAAGGTACAAATCCGTCTTGCCGTATTCAAAAGACGGCAATGCCCGTCACACCTGTGAGGAATTTGCGCATCGTCGCGGGCCTGCCATCAGGGCAATGTTTCGCGTTGTCTTTATATGGTTTACTTCAACTATTCTAAATTATGAATACGTGATTTAAGTGTATGTTTTTACATATATTTTTCGGAATAAAGGTGACCATTAATTTACAAATTTGGTGTTTATACCACAATATAGAATTTCGAATGGAGCATAACCCGCAGTCGGCGCTGTATTTCGGCGGCTGTTATTAGTTTTTGCATCTCTTGCTTGCAAGTGGTTCGGCTCATTTGCCGCGTGCCGCCATGATCGCGGTACATCAGCCTTTGCTGAGTTTGTTTGCTGCTGCCCCAATATTCCCTCCGGCTGTGGCGTTGTGTCTGTCCGGATGCGTGGAGGGAAACTAGGCGATTTATTTTAAGGCGGGTGATAGCCAATTTCATGAAACGGCATTTTCAAATGTTGAATTTTAAGACAAAACTGGACGGTCTGGCGGAGATTTTCGGGGCGTTTTTGCACGACCGAAGGGCCAGTTTCGCCATTATGACGGCGTTGCTGTTGCCGGTTTTCCTGCTTTTTTTCGGGTTTCTTTTCGAAGGCGGCCGGGCTTTGGCATATTTTAGCCAGTCGAAGCGGGTGGTTGCACAGGCATGTGAGCGTTCGACAAAACCGACGCGCACGAACGTACCCCTGGATGAGGTGCGCCGTAAAAACGTGCTCGACACGTTCGACGCACTGATACGTTCCACCAAACAAGATGTGGTCAGTCGCGATGTTAAAATCGACTGGCTGACGACGGATATAGACGCAAAGTTCAGCTACAAAACCGTGTTCAGTGGCATGTTCGGGGCGGAAAAACTTGACTATCAGCTGTCGTACCGTTGTGGCGGTATACCGCCTTATCCACATGACGGTGAGGTCGTTGTCAACAACACCTTCGAAAAGACGCTGAACGGCACGGAACGTATGCTGAAAAACGGCAGAACCGCCAAAACACCCAACGGCTGCTGGGGTGTTTATACCTATGCCGAACTGGGATGGGATGGCGGTACGGGGCCGGGCATCGAACTTCAGGATTGGAGCAATGCGGATTGCCGGAAGAACCATGGCTGGCAGGGCTACGGGGATCAGGAAAAGGAGAAGGAGACAAGCGCCGGGATGACATGCACCCCAAAGTCACAGGCCACTCTTCCCAATGAAAACAACGATTCGAAAAACGGCAGCAAGGCGCAACCGGATGGCAAGGACGCCTTGAATTCCGAGCAGGGGCAGCAGTGCACTACAGAAGAGAAGAGCAACACGCCCTCGATGCGCAACGGCCAAAATGAGCGAATACCGCCAACCCGCTACGCTGTCGAACTTGACAGTCACTGGGAAGGGCAAAAAAGACGCGACGCCAACAGCTCGATCTTCAAATATGTGGAAATGCATCCCGGCAAATACGAAATCTCGGTCTGGTACAACGGGCGAAACCAAAATTACGAAGGCTCGAACGACATCGATATTTCGCTGCAGGTGTTGCGGCCCCAAATGGGTGTAGAGAAAAAAATTATCCAGATGAGCCAGAAGGCGAATGAAATTCGATGGGAGCGCCGAAGCTACGAGGTCACTGTCGATACTTATTCGCTATACAAGCTGTCGATCGCCGCCGCTGGAACGAGCGACAGTCTGGGTGGCATCATAACGGCATTCGAGGTCACTTATCTTGACTCGTTTTAAGATATCGCATCGTGACTTCCCCAGTCTCATCCGGTCGCTTGCCACGGATATCCGTGCGGCTACCGCCGTAGAGTTCGGTTTGCTTTTGCCGGTCTATCTCCTGCTGATCTTCGGTATCATCGAAGTTAGTCTCGTGCTTTTCTTCAGCCTCAATATGTCGACGGCGGCCACTGCCGGGACTGAATATCTGCGCAAGGCGGCGGCTGGCCGAACGTCCGTCACCGCGGCGGAGTTCAGGCAGGTTATTGCCTCGAATTTCCTGCTCGCGACAACTGAAGATGATCTGAAAATATCGCTCATTGCCATTGCTGATGCCAACCTTGCTACTACACCGGTGACATTTCCGGTCGAGAACAAATTCGAGGCGCCAAGCAAGGCCGCCGGGCAATATCTTCTGGCGCTGGGGTATGACTGGAAATTCATTCTTCCCACCACCCATCTGCTCGTTCCCAGTTCCGGGGGCAAGCCGCAATTGCAAAATCTCTCTCTGGCGATCACCGCGGTTCGGGTGACGGAATGATTGGTAAGAGATTGAAATATCTATCCATCTCGCTGATAAGTTCGCGCTCTGGCGTTGCCGCGGTGGAATTAGCGCTATTGATGCCTTTGCTCATTCTAGTACTGGCGATGGTGATCGAAATCGGGCGTGGCTGGATGAGCTATGACCGTTTCGTAACAGTTGTGGACAATACGGCCCGTTGGTCGGCCCGATTTCCGGAATTTGAGGAACGCGTCAGGACGGGCGTCAAATCCTTTGTCATGGCTGCCGGGCGCCCGCTCGAATCTGAAAAGCTTGATCTGACGCTCAGAAGCGCCAAGCTTGTGGGTGGGGTCGCCGTGACCGAGTTCGCCCCATACAATTTTTTTGGCAACGCCGAAAACGTGAAGTGGGACAAGATATTGACGCAAGGAAACTTCAAGACCGAAGAAGCGGTAATCGTAATTTCGGGGCGTTACAAATACCGCCCGCTCATTTCGTTGCTGGGCAATACGGATATCGAGTTCGAATACGTGACGGCGGTAAACCCGTATTTCTCCCGACACTACAAATATCAGAAGGGAAAGTCGGACTGGCTTTTCTGGAATGTTCGCTGACGGCATTGGTCAGGGGCTTCACCCTAGCCAATGCCGTGGCGTTTCAGCGATAATGATCGGTGACGGTTTCTAGGGTGACTTCGCCCCCGTTCAACCACGTCGCACAATCCCTCAACGCCCGCGCTGCAACGAGCTGGCGTTTCATGATTGTCTTGTCCTTGCCGCGAAAACGTTTCACGCCTTCCGGCTTGACGATGGAGCCTGGCTCCAGTTCTGGGAAGAGGCCGAAATTGATGTTCATCGGCTGGAAGGAACGTTTGCCCGGCTCATCATTCGAGGAAAGATGCCCGCCGGTGATGTGGTTGAGAAGTGAGCCGAGGGCTGTCGTTGCGGGCGGCAGGCTCGGGGTCTTGCCTTTCCGTTCGGCGGCAGCGAAACGGCCGGCCAGAAGTCCGACGGAGGCGCTTTCCACATACCCTTCGCAGCCGGTGATCTGGCCTGCAAAACGCAGGTCAGGCCGGGATTTCAGCTTCAGCGAAGGATCGAGCAGGACGGGGGAATCGATATAGGTATTGCGGTGCAGGCCGCCCAAACGGGCGAATTCCGCATTTTCGAGACCCGGGATCATGCGAAATACATCCGCCTGCGCGCCGTATTTCAGTTTGGTCTGGAAACCCACCATGTTGTAAAGCGTGCCGAGCGCATTGTCCTGGCGAAGCTGGACCACGGCATAGGCCTTGACGGTGGGGTTGTGGGCGTTGGTCAGGCCCATCGGTTTCATAGGGCCGTGGCGCAGCGTCTGGCGGCCGCGTTCAGCCATGATCTCGATTGGCAGGCAGCCGTCGAAATAGGGTGTGCCTTCCCATTCCTTGAAACCCACCGTGTCGCCGGCGATCAGCGCGTCGATGAAGGCGTTGTATTGTTCCTCGTCCATCGGGCAGTTGATGTAATCCTTGCCCGTGCCGCCGGGGCCAACCTTGTCGTAACGCGACTGGTACCAGCAGATATCCATGTTGATGCTGTCGCGGTGCACGATGGGGGCAATGGCGTCAAAGAATGCCAGGGCATCCTCACCCGTCTCGGCCTGAACCGCCGCCGCCAGATCCGGCGAGGTGAGCGGGCCGGTGGCGATGATGCTGCTGCCCCATTCCTTCGGCGGCAGGCCGGAAACCTCTTCGCGCAGGATCGTCACCAGTGGGTGACTTTCGAGTCGGTCTGTTACGGTCTGAGAAAATCCGTCGCGATCGACGGCAAGCGCGCCGCCGGCAGGCACCTGATGCCTGTCGGCGCAGGCCATGATCAACGAGCCGGCAAGCCGCATTTCCGCATGGATGACGCCCACTGCATTGGCGGTCGCATCGTCGGAGCGGAAGGAGTTGGAACAGACCAGTTCCGCCAGCGTATCGCCCTTGTGCGCTTCCGTGCCGCGCACGCCGCGCATTTCGTGCAGGATGACTGGAACGCCGCTTTCAGCGATCTGCCAGGCGGCTTCCGAACCGGCCAGTCCGCCGCCCACGACGTGAATGGGAGAATAGGTCTTGTCTTGCATGCTGGCGCCCATAGGCCGCGTGGGGGCAAAAGCTCCCCTCCGGCGGCTGTCTTTCGAGTGATTGTTCCGCGCGGGTCCCGAAGGACGCGTTTTTCAGGGCGATGCACTACCATGCATGGCTGCGACAGCCAAATGTTTTTGCGGGTGGCACGATTGGGGCGGAGGGAATGTGGTCTCTATGCTTGTAAGCCAAAAATCTCCGGCGAATACCGCCAGAATCAAAAACGGCGCCAGAGGCGCCGCTTTCTTTTACCTGTCGCTCAATCGTCGCGCCCTGGAGGTCGGGCAGCGGGACGATCTTTTACGCCTTAGCGGAACGAACGGGAAGCTACGTTACGGATGTCGTAACGTGTCAGGCCGATGTCGCTCAGGGCTTGGTTGGACAGGCTGCCAAGTTCGTTGATCGTGCGACGGTAGGAGATCCAGTTCTTTGCGATGCGGATAGGGTTCATGATCGTTTCCTCAATCTTTCTTTGATTTCGTCGGCCGGCTCAGTGTTTCTGTGCTCTCGGCTGTTGAGGTTTTATATATAGACATTGAGCCATGTTGTGCAGTGCAGAATTTAGGCGACTGCCATGCATTTGTGCACTATGTCGGCTAAATTTGCGGCTTTGACTACCGCATGAGCAAAATATGAGCGGAAATGCCTGTCTTTCGGGCGGTTTTGAAGGGGGTTGCGGCCATTGGCGGTGTTAGACCGGCTTTTTGCTCCCCTCAGCGGTGCTTGAAGGGTGTTGGGGCTCTCAAGACATGCCGGATGCAGCCGCCTAATCGATGCATTTTTCATCTGTTTGTCACGCGCACATGCCGGTGGGCGGCGCGGCTCGATCCCGAGAGGGTGCCAGAACGAAAAAAAGGCCGGAGGCGGGAGCCTCTGGCCTTTTGGGAGGGTCGTCTCGCATCCGCCGCTTCAAGCAGCGGAGCGTATTAGATGCCGACGGCGGTGCGTGCGACGCGACGGATGTCCTGACGGCCAATGCCGAGGTCACTCAGTTCGCGGTCGGTCATGCGGCCGAGTTCGGTTACTGTCTGACGATACTTGCGCCAGTTGGTGAGCGAGCGTGTAATGTTCATTGTAATCTTCCTCTTCGTGCTGTCCAGCGTTTCCGGCCCGTCTTGGGAGGATTAGGCTCGGGGCTGAACTCGATCTCTGTATGACCATGAATATAATCGGTTTAATAAAAACAAAAACAGACAAAGCAAGATGCCACCTATGCATGAAACGCAAAGCAAGCCGGTAAATGACCCCAATTGCGGCGGCTAATGCATAATTTGTGACCAATTTGTGTGCTTTTAGTGAACTTGGCGGCATCTGTCGCTGCCAAGCCGTGCGGTTCGGCTGAATACAAGGGGTCGGGCAGGGCAGAGGCAAGGATGGGGATGCAAAGGTCGTTCGTATAAGGGATTCGGCTGGAAGCGCGCATTCTCGTAAAATGACGGGCGGCATGTCCTATATATAATGTCATGTAGCCGCATAAATGTTGCGCGTTTTTCCTGTCGGAACATGTGAAGCCGGACGGGAAAGAGGGAGACGGCGTGCGCAGTTTTGCGGCCCCTCGTGTCATCGTCTGCGGGCGCGCCGTTCCCTTTCATGCGGGCACGAAACGGCAAGAACGTACCGGCCGGCTTTTGCGGCTGGGGCGGGGACCCAAGAAAAGTCCGGGCGAAACGGGACGCGGCGATAAGGCGTGCTTGACCCTTCCAGAACATTGTGACATACCGCCGCCCAACGTGCGGGTATGGCGGAATTGGTAGACGCATTGGTTTTAGGTACCAACGCTTCGGCGTGGGAGTTCGAGTCTCTCTACCCGCACCACAAGTAAAGCATGGCTGTGCCACGCTTGTGCCAGAGTGCATCCTTAGTGATGCAGGGAGCTTTGGGGTTCATCATCCCCTTAGCGCCCCTGTCTCCGGCGCGAGCGCAATTTTGTCCGGCAGGCGCTTGTGTGAAGAAATAATGGAAGCCACGGCCGGGGAACGACGTTTCCGGCGCAGTGCTCGAAAGTAAACCAACGGCTGTCTGAGCACCGCCGCCATGATGTGAAGGTTTGAGAAAATGCAGGTTATCGAAACGCTGGCTGAAGGCCTGAAGCGCGAACTCAAGGTCGTTATCCCGGCTGCCGACATGAAGGCCCGTCTGGACGAGCGCCTGGTTGACGCCAAGGACAAGGTTCGCATCAACGGTTTCCGTCCCGGCAAGGTGCCGATGGGCCATCTGAAGAAGATGTATGGCAAGTCCATCATGGCCGACCTCGTCAACGAGCTGGTTCGTGAAAAGCCTTCCGAAATCCTTTCCAGCCGCGGTGAGAAGTCTGCAACGCAGCCGGCCATCTCCATGACCGAAGACGAGCAGGAAGCCGAAAAGATCCTTTCGGCTGAAACCGATTTCGAATTCACCGTTGCCTACGAAATCATTCCGGCCATCGAACTGAAGGCCAATGACGGCATCAAGGTTACCCGCGAAGTTGTTGAAGTCTCCGAAGACGAAATCAACGAGCAGATCCTCAAGATCGCTGAGAGCGCCCGTACCTTTGAAGCCAAGAAGGGCAAGGCCGCCGAAGGCGACCGCGTCACCATGAACTATCTCGGCAAGGTTGACGGCGAAGCCTTCGATGGCGGCGCTGCTGAAGACGCTGAACTGGTTCTCGGTTCTGGTCGCTTCATCCCCGGCTTCGAAGACCAGCTCGTTGGCGTCAAGGCCGGCGACGAAAAGACCATCACCGTGACTTTCCCGGCTGACTACCCGGCTGCGAACCTCGCAGGCAAGGAAGCCAACTTCGACATCACCGTCAAGGAAGTCGCTGCTGCCGCTGCTGTTGAAATCAACGACGAACTGGCGGAAAAGCTCGGTCTCGAATCGGCTGAAAAGCTGAAGGAAATCGTTCGCGGCCAGATCGAAAGCCAGTACGGCAACGTAACCCGCCAGAAGGTCAAGCGTCAGATTCTCGACCAGCTCGACGAAATGTACAAGTTCGACACGCCGGCTGGCCTCGTCGATGCCGAATTCGACAACATCTGGCGCCAGATCAACACCGATCTTGCCCAGTCCGGCAAGACCTTCGCTGACGAAGACACCACGGAAGAAGAAGCCCGCGAAGAATATCGCAAGCTTGCTGAGCGCCGCGTTCGTCTCGGTCTCGTTCTCTCCGAAATCGGCGAAAAGGCCGGCGTCGAAGTGACCGAAGAAGAAATGCAGCGCGCGCTGTTCCAGCAGCTGCAGCAGTTCCCCGGCCAGCAGAAGGAAATCCTCGATTTCTTCCGCAACACCCCCGGCGCTTCCGCTTCGCTGCGCGCTCCGATCTTCGAAGAAAAGGTCATCGACAAGCTGCTCACGGAAATCTCGGTAACGGACAAGACCGTTTCCAAGGAAGAGCTTCTGGCTGACGACGGCGAAGAAGCAACGGAAACCAAGAAGAAGGCGCCTGCCAAGAAAAAGACTGCTGCCAAGGCTGACGACGCCTCTGAAGGCGAAGAAGCCGCTCCGAAGAAGAAGGCTCCGGCCAAGAAGAAGGCCACTGAGGCCGACGCCGAATAATCTTGGCGGGCGAAAGCTGAATGAATGGAAGGGCCGTGGCGAAAGCTGCGGCCTTTTTTTGTTTCGTCTGCGCGATGCGGTCCATCCGCCTTGCGCGGTGGTCAGCGGGCCCAAACCGCGCCGCTGACCGATCTCGCCTGTTAAAATTGCTCCCGGCTATCGCTTCTGGGATCATTATTCACCTGATGAGGCGCATATAGATCGCTACGGGCTTTTCGCCGCCATGGTCGTGCGGGATTTTCACGATCGATAGCAATGTCTGCTATTGCGATAGCCGGTAAACCGTTCATCGGGCATTGCGCCACCCAACGGCCATCCGGTGCGGCGATTCCCGAGGGAGCAGCTGTACTCTGAGCCGCCAAGGTGGAATAGCTGGCCCAATAGGTGTTGCTCACCGCATGCCCCAATATTTCGGCTGCAAATGCCGGGGCATTGGACGGGCCATCACCTGCGGTGGAAAACAGCACGCAATCGACGTTCAGCTTCTCGTATTCCATGAATATTTCTGGGTAGTGCGCCTCCATGCCGAGCGCGCAACCAAAACGGAAGCCATCGATTTCAAACGTCACCGGTACAGTTCCCGGCGAGTACATGAACGAGATTTTGGTGTTCGACAGCAGGCGCTCATCGTAGCGAGTTATAAGCTTCCCGCGATCGGAGATGACGTACAGGCTGTTATACGGTCGATGTGGCGGAGTAAGCTGATGGACGGACCCGAGAATCGTCCAAAGCTTCAGCCTTCGCGCCAGTTTTCTGCTCGCTTCCAGTTCTCTGCGCAGAGTTTCCCATTCAAAGCGCGTCCAGTCGGAAGGCCCGATTTCTCTCGGCCCAGTTTCGGACATGATGCGTTTATTGGGCCAGCACGTTGCCCCTTCCGGGAAATGGATGAGACGGGCGCCGGCCTTATGGGCATCGCACATGAGGCGACGTATTTCTTGCCCGGCTGCTTTCAGTGCCGAAACCATACGAGGGTCGTCGACCAGCGACGTTTGCGCGACAGCCATTCGTAAAGAAGGGCTAACTGGCATGTCGGGAGTTCGGCGGATATGCTTGAGCGCCGCCGTATAGGACTCGCCGGTTTTCGCTGCACGAGCTCTTACGCGGCGTTTGAAATTATTATTTTGCGTCATGATCTGGCCTTTCACGTCCCGGACGCGATTCCCCAGCAACCCGCCCGAAACGATCGGACCAAGACAGTAGCCTGAGACAACGACAGTCCCTTTGCCTCCGTTCAAGACCATGCTGGGGAAGGTCTGGGAGGTTAGGCGCAGGCTTCGCCTTTTTTTCACTATCAGTGGGAAAACGTTGAGTCGTCAAGCTACCGCAATTTCGCGTTACATGAACCGGAGAATTCGACACTCCGACATCTTCACGTCTTTCTCGAATATTATCTTCAGAAGGCATGACAGGGCGTTGGGCAGTCGCGGCGATGGGCAGAAGAAATTATTTGATCGAGGGTGTCTCCGGGGCTGGTAAAACCTCGGTTGCAACGGAACTTCAGCAACGCGGCTTTCATGTGATTCACGGCGACCGTGAACTGGCTTACAAAGGCGACCCCGAAACGGGCGAACCCATGGATGTCGCGCTGTTTCAGGACGACGACACAAAGATCGCCTTCCGTCACCGACATCATATCTGGAATGTCGAAAAAGTTCGGCAGCTTGTGGCTGATCAAGAGCACGCCGTCACCTTCTTCTGTGGCGGATCGAGAAATTTTCGACGCTTTGTAGATCTGTTCGATGAGGTCTTCATTCTGGATATCGATGCAGCGACCTTACAAAGACGGCTGGCTGCCAGGCCGGAGGATGAGTTCGGTGGCAATCTGGCCGAAAGACAATTTGTCCTGCAACTTCACGCAACGAAAGAAGACCTTCCTGTCGGTGCATCTGCCATTGATTCATCGAGGGCTTTGGGAGTGGTGGTGGATGATATTCTGGCGCGTTGCGTTGTTCCGAAGGCAGGAAATTAACACGCTGCGCTTCCCGTCACCTTCGTTTTGATCACAATGCAGTGCAGCATGATTTTTTGCTGCATCTGCTCTTGTTCATCTCCGGTTCATCTGGCACCCTGCGCAGCATGATTTGCCTTGGCTGCCTGTGCAGCCGTCAAGGAAACATGTGCCGCCAACGCGCGGCTGTCATCGCTGCCAAAACCTTTGGCCTTAAGCTTTTACCGTGCCTGCCGGGTTCACCCGGTGCGCCCTTAATTTGCCAGGGGACAAGATATGTCGCCACGAACGGGCTTCGCCCTGTTGTTTTCTCTGTTCGCCGCGATTGGCACCAACGCCCATGCCGATGAGGCTGGTTTGATCTGGAAGCCGGTCAAGAATTCCGATCGTTCCTATACGGCGCGTATCGGTGCGAAGCTGCCGGTCGAGACGCCGATCCGGGCGGGGCTGGAAATGGGCATGAATGCCTCCAGGACGGGGCAGGTGGTGGATACGCCAGTAAGGTTGTGGGGCAATGTCACGCTTTTGGCGGAGCAGCTGCCCGGCGTGTCGCTTGCCCGTGATGTCGGTGTCCTCTTCAACGCGTTGACGGGGTCGAGCAGCGTTTCCATGACGTCGCGACAGAAACGCATTGTTACGCCGGAACTGGATATCGAGGCCAACCGCAATTTCACGGTGCGTTATGACGGCACGGCGCAGCAATGGAACGGCCTGGACGTATCGCAGTCGCTGCGCCTTTCCCGCTCGGAAACCGGCACGGCCTTCGTGCTGACGGGGGCAAGCCGCAACAGCTTTAACGAGTTCAGCAGCGGCGTCGCCGTGGAGCAGAAGATCGGCGATCACCTGACAGTGCGCGGAACGCTCGATCAGGGATATGCGGATCATTTTCGGCCGGGTGTGAGTGCGCGGTATAGTATTCGATGGTGAGGGGCGTCACCGGTTATCGTATGGATGAGCAGAAAGTGATGGACGTTCTTGCGTCGCATTCGGCGTCATCCTTGGGCTTGTCCCATGGATCTAATCATGTCGCATAAAATCGCGACGTTGCAGAGGCTCGGGACAGGCCCGAGCATGACGGAGGAGAGGTTTGCGCACATTACAAACGATCTCCACCCGCAACAGCCAACCTCAATCCTTCTTCAGCTCACCCATGCGGTTCCACGCGTCGAGACCGGCAATCTTGTAGGCTTCGGCAAGCGTGGGGTAGTTGAAGGTGTTCTCTACGAAATACTCCACCGTACCCTTCAGGTTCAGCACCGCCTGGCCGATATGCACCAGTTCGGTGGCACCTTCGCCGACGATGTGGACGCCGAGCAGACGGCGGGTTTTCAGCGAGAAGATCATCTTCAGCAACCCGCTGTCGAGACCCATGATATGGCCGCGTGAGGTTTCGCGGAAATGGGCGATGCCGCATTCATAGGGAATGTGGCGTTCAGTGACTTCTTCTTCCGTCAGGCCGCAGGTGGAGATTTCCGGAACGGCATAGATGCCGTAAGGGAAGAACTGCGGCGGTTCACCGGCCGGTGCGCCGACCGCGTGGCGGGCGGCGATACGGCCCTGTTCCATCGAGGTGGAGGCGAGGCTTGGAAAACCGATGATATCGCCGGCGGCGTAAATGTTCGGCACTGTTGTCTGGAAGGTCTCGGGATTGACCTTCAGGCGGCCGCGGCTGTCGGCTTCCAGCCCACAGGCGGAAAGATTGAGCGTATCGGTTGCGCCGACGCGTCCGGCGGCGAACAACACCGTCTCGGCTTTAAGGACGCGGCCGTTGCTGAGCGAAACGAGGCATTTGCCGCTGTCGTCGCGCTCCACCTTTTCCGCTTTCTGTCCGAAGATCAGCTTCATGTTACGGTCGCGCAACTGATAGGTGAAGTCCTCGACGATTTCCTTGTCGATGAATTCCAGCATGGTTTCGCGCGGTTCCACCACCGTTACCTGCGTGTCGAGCGCACTGAAGATCGTGGCATATTCGATGCCGATGACGCCCGCGCCGACAACGACCATGGAGCGCGGCAGTTCCTTGATCTCGAGTATCTCGTCCGAGTCGAGCACTGCTGCGCCGTCGAAGGGAATATGCGGTGGCCGGTAGGGCCGCGTGCCGATGGCGAGCAGAATGGAAGCGCCGGTGACGTTCATGACTTCACCGTCGTTCTTCACCACCTTCACCGTGTTGGCATCGACGAAGCTTGCCGTGCCGCGGATGTGCTGCACGCGGTTGCGGGCGAACTGGTGTTCCAGCACCTCGACCTCGTGGTCGAGCGTGATCAGCAGGCGGCGGCGCAGATCGTCCGCGTCGATCTCCTGCTTGACGCGGTAGGAGCGGCCATAAAAACCGCGTTCGCGCCAGCCGGTGAGATTGAGCGCGGTTTCGCGCAATGTCTTGGAAGGGATGGTACCTGTGTGCACCGAAACGCCGCCGACGCGGCTGCCCTTCTCGATGACCAGAACCCTCTTTTCGAGCTTGGCGGCCTGGATGGCGGCGCGTCTTCCCGCCGGACCGCTGCCGATAACAATCAGATCGAACTGGTACATGAAAACCCCGGAACAGAATGTATTGCAATGACCGGATGTCGCATCCGGGATGGCGCTGCCGCGAAATGGTCGTGATGCCATTTTGACCAGGGGAAGTGATTCCCTTGTCAGCCTTGCACACAAGAGTGCAATGCAACAAACGCCTGCGTCAATCTGTAGCGCAATAATCTGACGGATTCGTAACCGTTTTGTCCGCGTGTCGTTTTGCGACGCAAAGATGCGCCTTTGCGCCCGGCACGGCCTTCGCCGTCGGGTTTTCGTGGTTTCAGACGGGTTGTGCCCGGTCACGCGCTGATTGGGGTTGGAGTGGGCGGATGCTTGCGCGACCGGGCCTTTCCAGAAAGCCGTATTTCGCAAGAGGCAGTGCACGGCCTTTTGCGAAATGGTCCTGTCACCATGAACGTGCCACCGTTCCCACCACCAGGACCGTCCTTCGGTTTACGCCACGTCTGGCGTCTACCCGGCAGGACTGCAGTCAAGATAACAGGGTAAGGCGGGGCGGGGAAAAGCGGGGATGGATTTTCGCGCGCCGGTTCTTTCTCGTCAGTCTTCTTTCCGGGTCACATGGCGGTGAAGGGCAGCGAGGTCCTGCCTGAGTGCTGCCAGTTCGGCCAGTACCTTCACGTCGATCTTTTCGTGCAGAGACAGCACCTCAAGCTCGGCTTTCAGGTTCACCTCATAATCCTTGGCGGCCTCGAAACGGTCACGAGCGGCCTGCCGGTTCTGCGACATCATGATGATCGGCGCCTGAATGGCCGCGAGCATGGAGAGCAGAAGATTGAGGAAGATGAAGGGGTAGGGGTCGAAGGCCCGCGTCGTCAGCACGATGGTGTTGATGATTGCCCAGAACACCAGGAAAAAGCAGAAGCTGAGGATAAATCCCCAGGAGCCGCCAACCCTTGCAATGCTGTCGGCCAGCCTGTCGCCCAGGTTTGCCCCGGCGGAAAATTCCGCATTGGTGTCGGTCGAGACCAGCTTTTTCTGGTGCGACAGTTCCAGAATACGACGCTCGACCTCGCCGATTTCCCGGGAGGAGCGCTTGAAGTGCGAAACGATATAGTCGGAGATGTCTGACACGGTGCTTCTCGTGGTGCTGATGGTTCGTTACGGCCCTGTCGAGATAAACCCGCATGGCAATGGAATTCAAACGATTTCCGCTGCCATGCCGTTTAGGCATCCAGCCCCATCAGACGGAGGGTGTAGCGTCATTTACCCAGTTGAAGCCGGGGAAGAAGCGCTCTCGGCCATATTGCTCGCCGAACATCATGTCGAATTGCAGCAGGCGATAATTGCGCACCACGTCCGGAATGGAATTGGGTGAAATCGACCAGTCGGGCAGGGCCTTGCCATCCGTTGCCACCAGCATATGCCGGTCGACGACGGAAAACGCATCCTGCACTTCGCCCAAAGTCCCCGTATAGAAGGGGTCTGAGAAACCGGCTGTTTTCAGTACGTGATAGGGCAACAGCGCCGGGCTGATGGTGCCGATATTCTTGCGCACGCCTGTCTTCGAGGACCAGACGACGAGCGGCGTCTCGTGTTCCTTTTTCATGACTTCCAGCGGCGCGCGGCGGCTGGCCACCATGCCCGGCATGTAGCCGCTTTCCACGAATGTCTGGCCAAGCGGCGGCAGGTGATCGCCGAAGAGCACGATGATGGTTTCGCGCTCGCGCTTTTTTGCCCAGCGCATCAGCTTCAGAAGGGCGTCGTCGGCCTCCGCCACGCCCTGCGCATAGGTACCAAGCGCCTGCGATGCGGAAGCGGAAAGATCGCCCTCTACGCCGATGGTGTCGCTGGCATAACGGCCCGCCTCGTAAGGTCCGTGTCCCTGGAGGGTGACGGCGAAGAGGAAGAGCGGGTTGCGCGCATCGTCCGCGGCCACCATGATCTGGTCCATCAGCGCGTCGTCGGAGGCGAAGTTGCCGCGCTTTTCCATGGGCGGCAATGTCTCTTCCGAGCGGAACTCCTCGAAGCCGAAATTCCTGTAGACTTCCTTGCGGTTCCAGAACCATTCCTGAAACGGATGCATGGCGATGGCCGAATACCCTTCGCCACGGAAGAAGCTGGCAAGCGAGGGCACCGGGCGGCGGATATATTGCTGGTAGGGAATGCTGCCATAGGGCAGGAAGGCGTTGGAAAAGCCGGTCAGCGCCTCGAATTCCACATTCGCCGTCATGCCGCCGAATTCCGGCGAGAACACGTTGCCGGATTGCTTGGCGCGGATGTTGGGCATCGGATCGGCAGAGAGCTTCACGTTTTCAAGCCGTGTCGGATCCCAAAGCGATTCGCTCATCAACATGATGACATCAGGGTAATCGCCCGTGTTGGCGGCAAAGGCGGCGGGTTCCGAGGTCAGGTCTGCGATGCTGTTTTCGCCGTAACCCTGCGGCGCCGAGACGTTGGCCATGGGAATATTGAAGGCAAAGGCCATCAGGAAACCGTTATGGCGGTAATTCTCCTGTTGATCCCACATCATGGGGATGATGTTGAGACGATCGCGCACCCACGAATAATGCGAATAGTCCATGAGCGAGGCGAGGCCGGCCAGAAGCGGCAGCGCCAGCACAAGACCTGCGGCGCGTTCGCGCCAGCTCAAGCCCGGCGAATAACGCCGCGCCAGCAGCCACAGGGTGGAAAGGGCCGCAACCGTGGCGCAAAGGCCAAGGCCGACCAGCACGGCCGTCAGCGGCTGGGCTTTCAGCATGGTGGGCAGAAGCTCGAGGATCTGCCGGCCGAACAGCAGGTCGGAGGGATAAAGCGGATCGGAGAGATAGGTCTGTTTCTGCGCGGAAATCAGCCCTGTCAGCGCGCAAAGCGGCGCAACGGCGATGAGCGACAGGTAACGGCGGCCGAGGATGGAATCCAGCGCTACGAGCAGCAGCAGCACGGCGGCGATGGTGGTCATGCCGGGGCGGGCGGATGAGGTGAGGAAGGTGCCGACATCAACTAGCGAACCGCGGGCGATCCATTCCAGCGCGACGACAAGCACGACCGACGAAAACGTCAGATTGGCAAGCGTGTAGGCCTTGCCCGAAAGCTTGGAAAGGCTCCGCGTCCATGCAGGCGAAAAGACAAAATCAGCCTTTTCGGAAGCCGTTGTTTTTGGCGCCGAATTTCTCAAACTCATACTCCGGTATTACGAGGCAACACCGCGCAATTCGGGGAGGTGAATCGGGGCGTCGCAAAACTGTCATGTAACTGTCACATAAGCGCGATGAACGCGACATGAACTTTGCGGAGTGTGGCCGGTGCGGTGATAACCTTAGCGTGAATGCCGGTTGCGGCTTCATCCTATCAAGGTGGTGCGGCATGCAATTGCCGCGTTGCGGAGCGGGCACGGGCGCGGTATTGAAAAGCCATGAGCGACAGACACGACATCAAAAACCATCTTCGAATTGCCGTCGGGCAGTTCAATCCGACTGTTGGCGACGTGGCGGGCAATCTCGCCAGGGCGCGCGAAGCACGGGCCGATGCGGCGACGCAGGGTGCCGATCTCCTGCTTCTGACCGAGCTGTTCATATCCGGCTATCCGCCGGAAGACCTGGTATTGAAGCCGGCTTTTCTGAAAGCGTGCCTGAAGGCCGTGGAAGAACTGGCGGCGGAAACCGCCGATGGCGGGCCGGGCGTCGTCATCGGTTTTCCGCGTCAGGGCGAAACGGGCCGGCACAATTCGGTTGCGCTTCTGGATGGCGGCAAGATCATCGCGCTGCGTGACAAGATCGACCTGCCGAATTACGGCGAGTTCGATGAAAAGCGTGTTTTCGCCGAAGGTTCGATCTCCGGTCCTTATAATTTCCGCGGTGTCAGGATCGGCATTCCGATCTGCGAGGAAATCTGGAACGATATGGGTGTGTGCGAAACGCTTGCCGAAAGCGGGGCGGAAATCCTGTTGGTGCCGAATGGTTCGCCCTATTATCGCGGCAAGCTGGATGTGCGCCATCAGGTGGCGCTGAAGCAAGTAATCGAAAGCGGCTTGCCGCTGGTCTTCGCCAATCAGCTTGGCGGGCAGGACGAGCTGGTTTTCGACGGCGCGAGCTTCGGTTTCAATGCCGACAAGACCCTTGCCTTCCAGATGAGCCAGTTCGAGGCGACCCTTGCCGTCACCGATTGGAAACGCACCGCAGAAGGCTGGCGCTGCGAGAGCGGTCCTTTCTCGAAAATCCCTGAAGGCGAGGAGGCGGATTACCGCGCCTGCATGCTGGGCTTTCGCGATTACGTCAACAAGAACGGCTTCAAGAGCGTTGTTCTCGGCCTTTCCGGCGGTATCGATTCGGCGATCTGCGCTGCGCTCGCTGTTGATGCGCTGGGCGAAGAACGGGTGCGCTGCATCATGCTGCCCTATCGTTACACCTCCGAGGATTCGCTAAAGGACGCAGCCGATTGCGCCAGGGCGCTTGGCTGCCGTTACGATATCGTGCCCATTGCCGAACCGGTGGATGGGTTCCTTTCGGCGCTTTCGGAAATGTTCGAAGGCACGGAAGAAGGCATTACCGAAGAAAACCTGCAGAGCCGTACACGCGGCACCATTCTCATGGCCGTTTCCAACAAGTTCGGCTCGATGGTGGTGACAACAGGCAACAAGTCGGAAATGTCGGTGGGGTATGCGACGCTTTATGGCGACATGAATGGCGGTTTCAATCCCATCAAGGACCTCTACAAGATGCAGGTCTACGCCATCTCCAGCTGGCGCAATTCCCATGTGCCGCCGGGCGCGCTCGGGCCATCCGGCGAAGTGATCCCCGCCAATATCATCTCCAAGGCGCCATCCGCCGAATTGCGACCCAACCAGACAGACCAGGATTCGCTGCCGCCCTATCCGGTGCTGGACGATATTCTGGAGTGCCTGGTGGAAAAGGAAATGTCGGTCGAGGAAATCCTCGCGCGTGGCCATGATATCGCGACGGTGCACCGGATCGAGCATCTGCTCTATCTCGCCGAATACAAACGCCGCCAATCCGCGCCCGGGGTGAAGATCACCAAGAAGAACTTCGGCCGCGATCGCCGTTATCCGATTACCAACCGTTTCAGGGACAGGTAGTCGAAGGAGGGCATGGGGGAGCTTGCTGGACCCCGAATCTAGTTCGGGGTGACGGAGTGCGGATGCTGCGGCTTCGCCATATATCGATGGCGAAGAAGCATCCTTTTCCTCCAACGGCGCGGACACGCCGCGCCGTCTCCCTATCTCGTTAAATAACCTGCCCCACATCGATGCGGTTACCATCCGGGTCTTCGAAAACGAAGGCCCGCAGGCCATAATCCTTGTCCTGCAGACTTTTGATGATGCGAAGCCCGTGGCTTTTGCAAAGCGCGTGCAGCGCGCCGGCGTCGCTGACCAGCATATGCGCCACATTGAAGGGGGCCGGTTTGTGCGTCGACTGCAATGTCAGGTGCAACTCGGCATTACCTTGTTTCAGGATCATGAAACCGACAGGGTTGCCGTTTTCGAAGGTCTTTTCGAAGCCCAGCACACGGACATAAAAGTCATGGGCCTTCTCGATATTCTTGACAGGAAGCATTGCGGCGATCCGACCGAAGCGGATGCCGTGATCGGCGATGGTGTTCATCGCGGAACCTCGGATCTGGGAGAAACGGGCAGGGGAGCGGGCGGTGCCGGAACGCTGCTGTTTTTTCCTATTTGAATTTGCAGGGCGGTGCCTGCGGCAATAGGATCATAATCACGGCGGTGGCGGATGCAAACGGAATGTTTGTGCCATTCAACGCTCCACGCCAGACGATCGACAGGCCCGGGAGGCAGCATGCGCAGTTCCATCGAAATCTTCAACATCCGCACTCGGCAGATGCGGGTGGTCTGGCAGACGCCGGAGCTGTTCGAGGCTCCGAACTGGTCGCCGGACGGGAAATACCTGCTTCTGAACTGCGACGGTCTGCTTTATCGCCTGTCACTTGCCGGCGACCCTTCGCCGGAAAAGGTCGATACCGGCTTTGCGACAATCTGCAACAATGACCACGGCATTTCGCCTGACGGTTCGCTTTATGCCATTTCCGACAAGGTGGAGTTCGGCAAGAGTGCCATCTATCTGCTGCCTTCGACGGGCGGAACGCCGCGTCTGATGACTAAGAACCTTCCGTCCTACTGGCACGGCTGGTCGCCGGACGGGAAAGGTTTCGCCTATTGCGGCATTCGCGATCAGGTTTTCGATATTTATTCCATGGACATAGACAGCGGTGTTGAGACACGCCTTACCCATGGTGAGGGCCGCAATGACGGGCCGGATTATTCGCCGGATGGAGAATGGATCTATTTCAACTCCAGCCGCACCGGCCAGATGCAGATCTGGCGCGTGCGGGTGGATGGCTCGGCCGTCGAGCGTATCACCGACAGCGCCTATGGCGACTGGTTCCCGCATCCGTCCCCCAGCGGTGACAAGGTCGTCTTCGTCTCCTACGACGCCGATGTCTTCGACCATCCGCGCGACCTCAACGTGCGCGTGCGGCTGATGGATATGGATGGCGGCAATGCCGAAACGCTGTTTGACCTTTTCGGCGGGCAGGGAACGATGAATTCCCCCAACTGGTCACCGGACGGGGATGAGTTCGCTTATGTGCGGTATTTTCCTGTTGGGTGATGCGGTAGGGAGTGCTTCAGCTGGCGCGCGTCTGCGCGGCGGCTGAAGGCCGCAATACGCCGGTGAGGTGGCCACGGTCACATTGCCGCATCGCTGCGCAAGATACTTGTATTTGCAATCTTTGTTGCTCATAAGCTTCTTCGTCAGGTGCCTGCCCTTTAGGGCGGGAGAATCGGGAATCCGGTGCAAGACCGGAACGTGCCCAGCGCTGTGAGGCGGATGCCCTTTTTCTTGATGCCACTGAATCCATTCGGGAAGGCGAAAGTGGGCGGATGAAGCCGAGTCAGAAGACCGGCCTGACAGGATAGACCAGACCGCGTGGACGGCGGCAGGTTGTTGCAGCAGCGCGTCGTGCAGGCGAAAACCGGAGCCGGTTTTCGTGGCGGCGCGCCAGCATTGTTGGGGATAGACGATGCCGACCGATCCACTCGCGACCAGTTCGCTCGACGCAAATGCATTCGATCACGCGCTTTCGCCCGCCTACCCGTTTTCCGAGGGGGAGCGAGAGGCGATCTACCGTGCCATCGAAACCCGCCGTGATGTGCGCGACCAGTTCCTTCCGGATCCATTGCCGGAAGATGTGGTCGAGCGCCTGCTGAAGGCGGCGCATTCCGCGCCCTCGGTCGGTTTCATGCAGCCGTGGAATTTCACGCTCGTCACTGACGGTGCGGTCAGGCAGGCAGCCTGGGTTGCCTTCAGCCGCGCCAATGGCGAGGCGGCGGCGATGTTCGAGGGGGAGCAGCAGGCGCTTTACCGCAGCCTCAAGCTTGAGGGCATCCGCAAGGCGCCGCTCAGCATCTGCGTCACCTGCGATCCGACGCGTGGCGGCAAGGTGGTGCTGGGCCGTACCCACAATCCGCGCACCGATGTCTATTCCACCGTCTGCGCCATCCAGAACCTCTGGCTTGCAGCGCGCGCCGAAGGCATCGGCGTCGGCTGGGTCAGCATTTTCCACGATAGCGACATTCGCACCATTCTCGAGATTCCCGACCACATCGAGATCGTCGCCTGGCTATGCCTCGGCCGCGTCGATACACTTTATACCGAGCCGGAACTGGCGGTGAAGGGGTGGCGCCAGCGCGTGCCGCTGGAGGAGCTGGTGTTTCGCAATCGCTGGGGTGGACGGTAAAGAGAAGACGCGACCGTCTTGTGAGTGAGACAGAGCGTTGCCAACTCCATACCGTGTGCCTGATGGGAGCTATTGCTGCGGCTGAATGCCCTTCAGCGCCGGGTTCTTCAGGTCGATCCGGCCTGTCTGGTCGGGCAGGAATTTAGGGCCGATGACGCGGACCCTGCTGTTGTTCGGGTCATAGTCGCGTTCCGGAACCGGTTGTTCCGGCGGCTTTGCGGCCTGCTGCAGTTCGGTGGGTTTTTTGGAGGTGTCACCTTGCGGTGATGGAATGGTCGTGATGCTTGAATAGGGTTTCTCAGCTTCCGGCCGCGCAGCCTCCTGCTGCTTCATCTCCTCGTGATAGGCGGCCATGTTGCAGGCGCAGCCTGGGGCTTTGGTTGAGGCATTTCGATAGGCAAAGGCGGTCGGCAGGTCCTTATAGGGCTTTCCTGTTTCAGCCGAGACCATGTCAGCCGTTTCCTGCTCCGTCATGGAGTGGAAATAAAGCTCCGTCTGCGTACCCGGACACATTTTCTGGCATTGTTCGGCCTGCGCACGGAAATCGAGCGGCGAGGCATTGGAAGCGATGGGGAAGAACGAGCCGTCGCAGGTGCGCACGCACAGCGTCCTGAGCCCGCCTTCAGCAGCGGCATTGGGGTAGGGCGAAAGCCCTGCCTGTCCCGGCGGATTGCTCTGTTCGCCGAAGGCGTCGGGGTAACGTGTCACATCGGGTGCCGTCGGCTGGCGCGCTTCCGTTTCCGGAATGGCGCTGCAGCCATTGGCGTCGAGTGCGGCGAGAATGCGCTGGCGTCTGATGTCGCTATCATCGCTGCCCTGGGCCGCCATGGCATAGTCGCGGTCACGGATGATGGCATCGCGTTCGCTCTGCGCATCCGCCATCGCGTCGCTGATCTCTGCGCAGAGTTCGGCATTCGGGCTGCCATAAACGGTGACGCTTGCGGATGAACAGCCGTAACGGCGCAGATCGTTCCTGATCCTGCGGATCTCGATGTTCTGGCGGGTGAGCGCATTGGCGTAACGCCGTACCTCGGCGGTGTTGCCGATGACACGCGGCGGTTCGCGCAGCTGCGCATAAAGCGTATCGCAGACCTGATCCGCGAAAGCAGCGGCCGGGGCGATGAAAACAAGGGGAAGCAGGAGGCCGATAATGCTGCGGCGCCGGGTCAATGGTGCGATCCGTTCGATGTCCCCGGCCGGTGGCGAGGGTGTTATGCTTCGGGAAATCCGTGTTTCAGGAAGATAACATAAGCTGTTGCCGCAATGCGGCAACAGCATGTTCAAAACTGCGTTAATACGCCTTCATCACACCGAAGGGTGCGATGCCTGCACGACGGCAAAGGCCGCCATGTTGACAACGCCGCGCGAGGTGACGCTGGGCGACAGGATATGGGCGGGAAGAGCCGTGCCAAGCAGGATGGGGCCGACATGCAGGCCCTCCGTCAGCGTGCGGGTGACGCCGAGCGTGATGTTTGCGGCATCGAGGTTCGGGAAGACCAGCAGGTTCGCTTCGCCGGTCAGCACGCTGTTGGGCATGGCGCGCTTGCGCAGCGCTTCCGAAAGTGCCGAGCCGCCCTGCATTTCGCCGTCCACTTCCAGTTCGGGTGCCGCTGCCTGCACGATCTTCAGGGCGCGGCGCATCTTGCGGGCGCTTTCCGAATCGCGCGACCCGAAATTGGAGTGGCTGGCGAGCGCGATCTTCGGCGTGATGCCGAAGCGGCGGATTTCCTTTGCCGCGAGAATGGCCATTTCGGCCACTTCTTCGGAGGTCGGATCGTTGTTGACGAAGGTGTCGGTGAGGAACAGCGCGCCCTGCTGGGTGATGAGCAGGCTGAGGCCTGCGAAAGAGCGAACGCTTTCCTGCTTGCCGATGATCTGGTTCACGTCGCGCAGGTGCCGGTCGTAGCGGCCTTCCAGACCGCAGATCAGCGCATCCGCCTCACCACGCTTCACCGACAGCGCGCCGATGACCGTGGAGTTGGTGCGCACGATGGTGCGGGCCGCCTCCGGGTTGATGCCGGCGCGGCCGACCAGGGCGAAATAATCATCGACGTAGTCGCGGTAACGCGGATCGTCTTCGGGATTGACCACCGCAAAATCGGTATTCGGGCGGATACGCAGGCCGAAGCGCTTCAGGCGCGTTTCGATGATCTGCGGGCGACCGATGAGGATCGGGATGCCGGTGCCTTCTTCCAGAAGCACCTGTGCGGCGCGCAGCACGCGCTCGTCTTCGCCTTCAGCAAAGATGATGCGCTTCTTTTCGGCAACCTTGGCGGCGTTGAAGACCGGTTTCATGATGAAGCCGGAACGCCAGACGAAGCGGTTGAGCTGGTCGAGATAGGCTTCGAAATCGCTGATTGGCCGGGCGGCGACGCCGCTTGCGGCGGCAGCACGGGCAACGGCCGGTGCGATGCGCAGGATGAGACGCGGATCGAAAGGCGAGGGAATGAGGTAGTTCGGGCCGAAGATCGGCGTTTCGCCGCTATAGGCCTTGGCGGCGACTTCCGAGACTTCCTCGCGGGCAAGCTCGGCGATGGCCTGCACGGCGGCCATCTTCATTTCCTCGTTGATCGTGGTTGCGCCGCAATCCAGCGCGCCGCGGAAGATATAGGGGAAGCACAGCACGTTGTTGACCTGGTTCGGGAAGTCCGAACGGCCGGTGCAGATCATCGCATCCGGGCGGGCAGCACGGGCCACTTCCGGCATGATTTCCGGATTGGGGTTGGCAAGTGCCAGGATCAGCGGATTTTCCGCCATGCGCTCCAGAAGTTCCGGCTTCAGCACGCCTGCCGCCGAAAGACCGAGGAAGACATCGGCGCCGTCGATCGAGTCGGCCAGAACCCGCTTGTCGGTCTTTTGCGCGTAAACTTCCTTCCACTCGTCCATCAGCGAGTTGCGGCCGTCATAAACGAGACCCTCGATATCGTGGACCCAGATGTTTTCTTTCTTTGCGCCCATGGCGACAAGCAGATTGAGGCAGGCAAGGGCTGCCGCACCGGCGCCTGACGCAACGATCTTGACGCTCGAAAGCGATTTTCCGGCCAGTTCCAGCGCGTTGGTGACGGCGGCGGCGACGATGATCGCCGTTCCGTGCTGATCGTCGTGGAAGACCGGGATGTTCATCTTCTCGCGCAGCTGGCGCTCCACCTCGAAACATTCGGGCGCCTTGATGTCTTCAAGGTTGATGCCGCCGAAGGTGGGTTCCAGCGCTGCGATGGTGGAGACCATGTCGTTGATGCCGGGCGCATCGATCTCGATATCGAAAACGTCGATGCCGGCGAATTTCTTGAAGAGGACGGCCTTGCCCTCCATAACAGGCTTGGACGCAAGCGGGCCGATATTTCCAAGGCCAAGCACTGCCGTACCGTTGGAAATCACTGCAACGAGATTGGCGCGGGCGGTATATTCCGCTGCCATTTCCGGATTTTCATGGATGGCGAGGCAGGGGGCGGCGACACCCGGCGAGTAGGCAAGCGCCAGATCGCGCTGGTTGCCAAGGGGCTTGGTGGCCTGGATTTCCAGCTTGCCGGGGCGCGGGTAGCGGTGGAAAAAGAGCGCCTGTTCCTCGATGTCGGCCTTTGCCGTGTTGGCGGGCGTGTTGTTCTTATCGTGAGAGGTCATGTCTTCCACCGTCATGTCTGGTTCAATTCCGGCCCTCTGAATACAACAAACTTTCCCGTGGTACAGCCGTTATTTGCCGCCCCCTTATGCAAATGCGGGCATGGCTTATTCGCGTTTTCGTGATGCCATCAGTCATATTCCATACAAAAACCGGCCATTGTCATGTTGCTGCAACACGAGTCTGGTTCTGAGAGGGAAGAAAGCCGCAGGGACGCAACCGAACAAGGGGATTAAATCCGTGGCCGGTCAAATTGAAACCAGACAGTTCAGAACGCTTTTCATTTCGGATGTCCATCTCGGTTCCAAGGCGGCCAAGACGGATTTTTTGCTCGACTTCCTGAAACATCACGAGGCCGATACGATCATTCTGGTCGGTGACATCATCGACGGCTGGCGCCTGCGCCGCAGCTGGTACTGGCCGCAGGGCTGCAACGACGTGGTGCAGAAGTTGTTGCGCAAGGCCCGCAAGGGAACACGTATCGTTTATATTCCCGGCAACCACGATGAATTCCTGCGCGAGTTTCCGGGCATGCATTTCGGCGGTATCGAAGTGGCCGAGCGCATGATCCACGAGGCGGCAGACGGCAAGAAATATCTCATCATCCATGGCGACGAGTTCGACGTGGTGGTGCGCAATGCCCGCCTTCTCGCCTATCTCGGTGACTGGGCCTACGACGCGGCGATTGCGATTAACATCGTCCTTGCTGCGGTGCGCCGCCGCATCGGCCTGCCTTACTGGTCGTTCTCGGCCTGGGCGAAATTGCAGGTCAAACACGCCGTCAACTTCATCGGCGAGTTCCAGCGCGTAGTGGCCGACGAGGCGCGCCGCAACAATGTGGATGGTGTGATCTGTGGCCATATCCACCACGCCGTGATGGAAGACATGGACGGCATCCGCTACATCAACACCGGCGACTGGGTGGAAAGCTGCACTGCGATTGCCGAAAATGCCGATGGCACTTTCGAGCTGATCACCTGGATGCAGACGAGCGATGTCCCTTCGCAGACATCGGACGAGATGGAGCCGGTGGATATTCCAGGTCTGATTGGCAAGCACGCGGCCTGATTGGGGTTGTTTCAACAGGCAGGGCGATCCCTAAGCGCGGGATGGTTCAGCTCTCTGTCGTCATCCTTGGGCTTGTCCCAAGGATTTGCAACCGATTGATTTCGCGCGACGTGGATAGATCCTCGGGACAAGCCCGAGGATGACGCCGAGTGTGAGGCAAGGCTGGTCATACAGTTTACGTGATACTGCAAAGACTATTGCGATGTGCGGCGTAGTGCTTTCACACGAAACCCGAACGAGGGCTCTTATCCCCACAACTCCGGCTGCGGCGGATAAACCAGCGAACCCTCGTAAACGAGGCCCGGCTGCCGGTCCTGCCTGAGAATCAGCGGGCCGTCGAGATCGGAGAAGGCGGCTCCCTGAGCGGCCAGAACGGCGGGAGCCATGCCGAGCGAGGTGCCGAGCATGCAGCCGACCATGATGATGAAGCCTAGCCGCTCCGCCTCTGCCTTCATGACAAGTGCTTCCGTGAGACCGCCAGTCTTGTCCAGCTTGATGTTGATCGCATCGTAACGGTCGCGCAGGTCTGCGAGGTCCTTGGTGGAATGCACGCTTTCATCGGCGCAGATGGGGACCGGGTGGTCGATGCGGGCCAGGATGGCGTCCTTGCCGGCGGGAAGCGGCTGTTCGATGAGCGCGATGTTCAGTTCCGCTGCGAGTTTCAGATAATATTCGATATTATCGTCGTTCCAGCCCTCATTGGCGTCGATGATGATGCGCGCGTCAGGTGCTGCGGTGCGCACGGCCCGCAGGCGCGCCTCGTCATCCGCCGTTCCTGTCTTGATCTTCAGCAGCGGGCGGCCAGCGTTTTCCGCCGTTTTCGCCGCCATGGTCTCGGGATCGGCAAGCGAGATGGTATAGGCGGTAAGGAGCGGTTTTGCCGCGTGTCCGAGACTATGTTCGGCAGCACTTTTGCCACTCATCTTGGCTTCGAGGTCCCATAGTGCGCAATCCACTGCATTGCGGGCGGCGCCGGGTTTCATCACCTGCTGCAATTCATGCCGTGTCAGGCCGCCGGCAATCTGCTCAGCCATCGCTTCGATATCGGCGATAACGCCTTCGATGCTTTCACCATAACGCGGGTAGGGCACACATTCACCTCTGCCGGTAAAGGAACCATCGCGGATGGTGCACGTTACGACATCCGCATGTGTGCGAGTGCCGCGTGAAATAGTGAAGCTGCCAGCAACGGCGAAACGTTCTGTTGTGGCTTGAAGGTAACGGGGCATGTTTTTTCACTTCCTGACAGGCGTTAAAAGACACATGACGCCAAATTTATCGCGAATTGTCGGCTGTCACTGTGGCTTGCCGAAGGCCAAACCGTTATGAAACCTTTAAGAATCTCGTGACGGCTGCACTCGCTCGGAGCATTATGCAAGAACAGGATATACGGCAACAGGCGAACCCGGCCGCAATCACCGAAGACGACGCCGTCTCCGGCGGCGGCCAGCGGTATGCCTTGAGCGGTTCCTGGCGCAACAGCAATCTTTCCGGCATTTTTGCACGCCTCGAAAACATCGAGAAAAGCGGCCCTGCCGGTCCGGTGGAGATCGATCTTTCCTCGGTGGAGGCAATCGACACGACCGGCGCCTGGGTCATCCGGCGATTGCGCGAAGATATGGAAGCGAAGGGCGTTACCGTCACGCTTACCGGAAACGAGCGAATCGAGGATCTGATCGGCCAATTGCCGGATAAAGCGGCGATGGAGGGTGAGCCTGCCGCCAAGGTGGGACTTGCCGAACGCTTCTTCTCGCCGATAGGACAAGCTGTCGTCCAGAATGGTGCGGATTTCCTCGCGGGCATGTATATTCTGGGTTCTGCCGTGCGCGGCGCGCAGATGAAGCTCGGGCGCGGCCGTGGCGTCTCGCCGGCGGCCATCGTCAACCAGATCGACCATATGGGCGTGCGCGCCGTGCCGATCATCATGCTGATGTCGTTTTTGATCGGCGCCATCATCGCCCAGCAGGGCGCCTTCCAGCTGCGTTACTTCGGCGCGGAAGTGTTCGTCGTCGATCTCGTCGGCATCCTGCAATTGCGAGAAATCGGCGTGCTTCTGACCGCAATCATGATCGCCGGTCGCTCCGGCAGTGCGATCACGGCGGAAATCGGCTCGATGAAGATGCGCGAGGAAATCGACGCGCTGAAGGTGATCGGTCTCAACCCCGTTGGCGTGCTGGTGTTTCCGCGTCTCGTGGCGCTGACAATCGCACTGCCGCTTCTGACCATCCTTGCCAATTTCGCCGCACTTTTCGGCGCCGCCATCGTCACGCTTCTCTATTCCGGCATCACCTTCGAAGTGTTTCTGTCGCGTCTGCATGGCGCGGTCGAGGAATCGACCATCGCCGCCGGCATGATCAAGGCGCCGTTCATGGCGCTGATCATCGGCATCGTTGCGGCGGTTGAGGGTATGAAGGTCGGCGGTTCGGCGGAATCGCTCGGCAAACACGTCACGTCGTCGGTGGTCAAATCGATCTTCGTCGTCATTCTGGTGGATGGCCTTTTTGCCATCTTCTACGCAGCCATCGATTTTTAAGGAGGGCGCGTTGGAAACTTTGGACCAGAAGCCGCAAGAGACAAAAACTGCAAAGGACGGCCGTGAGACGGTTCTTTCCGTCGAGGGTGTGACTGTCGGTTTCAACGGCAGGAACGTGCTCGAGAATCTCGATCTGGATGTCTATCGCGGTGAAATCCTTGGCTTCATCGGCCCATCCGGCGCGGGTAAATCCGTACTGATGCGTGCGATCTTGAGGCTTCTGCCACGCCAGGCGGGTGCAATCCGCATTCTCGGCACCGATTACGACAAGGCCAGCGAAGACGACCGCATGATGCTCGACCAGCGGCTCGGCGTGCTGTTCCAGCAGGGGGCGCTGTTTTCCGGCCTGACGGTGAAGGAAAACATCCAGCTGCCGATGCGGGAATATCTGGACCTGCCGAAAAAGCTGATGGACGAGCTTGCCTATCTCAAGATCGAGATGGTGGGCCTGAAGCCCGATGCGGGCGACAAATACCCGTCGGAGCTTTCCGGCGGCATGATCAAGCGTGCGGCGCTTGCGCGCGCGCTGTCGCTCGATCCCGACCTTGTCTTCCTCGATGAGCCGACATCCGGCCTCGATCCCATCGGGGCGGCGGAATTTGATATGCTGATCGCGCGCTTGCGCGATTCGCTCGGTTTGACCGTGTATATGGTGACGCACGACCTCGACAGCCTGTTCTCCGTCTGCGACCGCATTGCGGTGCTAGGGCAGAAGAAGGTGCTGGTGGAAGGGACCTTGCAGGACATGTTTGCCTGTGACGACCCCTGGGTGCAGTCCTATTTCCGTGGCAAACGGGCGCGCTCTGTCGTTCTTCCGGACGACAGACACGAAAATCCGGTGGAGTAACAAGAAGCATGGAAACCAAGGCGAACTACACCATAGTCGGAATTTTCACGCTGATCGTGATCGCCGCCGCATTCGGCTTCGTTTACTGGATGGCAGAATTCGGCCGGGGTGGACCGACGGCGCAGCTCGTGGTGCGTATTCCCGGCTCGGCAAACGGCCTTTCCGTCGGCTCTCCGGTACGCTTCAACGGCATTCCTGTCGGCACGGTGCGCGGTCTTGCGATCGACCGTGACGATCCGGCCTATTCCATCGCCTTTACCGAAGTGCAGGCGGACGCGCCGGTTTTCCCGTCCACCCGCGCCGTGCTTGAAATTCAGGGCCTGACGGGCGCTGCCTATATCGAGCTATCCGGCGGCAACAAGGATGGTGAGCGCATTCTGCAGAAATCCGTCGAAAGCGGCGTTCCCGCCGAGCTGACGGCCGATCTTTCCAGCGTCACCAACCTTCTTGCCACCGCCGACAAGATCCTGAAACGCGCCGATGGCGCCATCGGCGAATTGCAGGGTTTCGTGCAGGATGCCCGCGGGCCGCTGACGCAGACGGTGCGTAACGCCGAGAAATTCTCCGATGCGCTGGCCGCAAATTCCGATGGTATCAAGAGTTTCATCGCCAGCCTCAGTTCGCTTTCCACCACCGTTCAATCGGTCTCGGTACGCCTGGACGGCACGCTGACTGCTGTCGAAGATCTGGTGAAGGCGGTGGATGCCGGCAAGATCGATTCTATCCTGTCTAATGTCGACAAGGTGACGAAGGACGTCGCTTCCGCTTCGAGCGATATTCAGGGTATCATGGAAACGGTGCAGAGCACGGCGCGCAACTTCGAGGCGGCGAGCACGGAAGTGCAGACGGTGGTGAAGCGCGCGGATGAGCTTTTGGCGTCGGTCGATCCCGCAAAGGTCAGCACCGTGGTGGGTGATGTTTCCGCAGCGACTGCCGATGCGCGTGATGCCGTGGCGAACTTCAAGCGAATTGCCGACGATGTCGGCGCACGCCGGGCCGATATCGACCAGGCGGTCTCCGATTTCACCGACATGGGCCGCAAGCTGAACCTTGCCTCAAGCCGTGTCGATGGCATTCTTGCCAAGGTGGACGGGATGCTTGGAACCGACGATGCCAATTCGCTGTTTGCAAAGGCGCGCGAGACTTTGACCTCGTTCAAGGCCGTGGCCGACAATCTCAATGCCCGAATCGGGCCGATTGCAGACAATCTCACGCGCTTCTCCAGTTCGGGCCTGAAGGATTTCCAGGCGCTTATCGGCAGCACGCGGCAGACGGTCGACAATCTCAACAATGCGATCACCAATATCGACCGCGATCCGCAGCGGTTGATTTTCGGCGGCGAAACCGTGAAACAATATGACGGCAGAACAAGGCGCTAAAAGGGGTATGGGCCAATGACACGATTGATGAACGGCCATAAGCGCCGTGCCCTGCTTCTGGCTCCGCTGCTCGCGGTTGCGATGGCGGGCTGTGCGGGAACCCCATCGAACGATACGTTCGACCTTTCCGTCTCTTCGGCGACTGTGACGCAGGGGCCGTCGCTCAAAGGCCGGCAATTGCTGATCGCCGATCCGACGGCGCTGAAAGCGCTTGATAGCGAAAACATCGTGGTGCGCCTTTCCGGCTCGGAAGTGCAATATCTCGGCAATTCGCAATGGAGCGACCGCCTGCCGCGCATGGTGCAATCCAAGCTGGTGCAAGCCTTCGAGGATACCGGCAAGCTCGGTGGCGTCGGCCGGCCGGGGCAGGGGCTGGCGATCGATTACCAGGTGGTCAGCGATATTCGCACCTTCGAAATCGATACGGCAAAAAACACCGCCGATATCGAGATTTCGGTGAAGCTCTTGAACGATCGCAACGGCACGGTAAAGGCGCAGGAAGTATTCCGCGCCAGCGCACGCGTCAGCGGTTCCGGAAATGCCAATTTCGTCAAAGCGCTGGACCAGGCTTTCGCCGCCGCCACCCGCGAAATCGTGGCCTGGACGCTGAAGTCGCTCTAAGTCTGACGACGGTCATTTCCGCTACAAGAGATTGCTCTATGTTGCGGGTGAGGCCTGTTGGTGACGGCCTTGCATTCAATGTTTCCGATCCGCGGGTCCGTCATGCGATTTCTGGTGTTGCTTTGCCTTTCCCTTGTTTCCGCCATGTGCGGAACGGGCACCGTTCTGGCAGCCGGTCTTCGGTTGATCGAGATTCCCTCGGCAGGCGGCAAGCCTTCCATGAGGGCGGCGGTGTGGTCGCCCTGCGCGGCGACTCCGGTGGAGACCCGCATCGGCCCCTTCGCTCTGCAAGCGGTGCGTGATTGCCCTGTTGTCGATGGGCAATATCCGCTCGTCATCATCTCCCACGGTTTCGGCGGTACGTATTTCAGCCATCGGGATACCGCGGCGGCGCTGGCGGATGCCGGTTTCATCGTCGCGGCGATCAATCATCCCGGCGATAACGCCATTGACATGAAGCGGGCAGGCGATCTTTCCGCGCTGACCGAACGACCGGCCGATATCGTCCGCCTGCTCGACCATATGCTGGCGAACTGGAACGATGCCCGTTTTATCGATGCCGGAAGGATCGGGGTGTTCGGATTTTCGCGCGGCGGTTATACGGCGCTGGTGCTTGCCGGCGGCGTTCCGGATTTTCCAAATACCGGATTGCCGTGCCCTGATGGGCAGGCGGCAGTGTGTGCTCAGATGCTGGAAAGGTCTGCTTCGCCTGAGGACCGGGTCTACGATGCGCGGGTGAAGGCTGTGGTTATTGCAGACCCCCTCAACGCCTTTCCAGGGCGGGCCGATCTGCGAGATATCAAAATCCCCGTTCAGCTCTGGAGTTCAGAGCGCGGCGGCGACGGTGTGGCGCCGGAGGATATTTTAGGACTGCGCGACGACCTGCCAGCAAAACCGGACTATCAGACGGTGAAAGGGGCAGGGCATTTTTCGTTCATAACACCTTGCCCCGCCGAGATGGAAAAAGCCCTGGCCGAGATATGCGGCGATACTCCGGGGTTTGACCGGGCGGAGTTTCATCGTCGACTGAACAGCGAAGTCATCCGCTTTTTCACGGCTTCGCTACCCTGACGCACACGCCGGTGCCGCCGTCGATCAGACGGCGTCCTGCGACTGCCATTCCGGCAGCGGGAAAAGCCGGTCGTAGCCCCAGTTGAAGACGAAGGCATAGACTACGTAGAACAGCGCAAAGGAGATATCCATCACCAGCGCCTGGGCAAGGCTGATGCTGAGATACCAGGCGATGAAGGGCATCAGCACGATCAGCAGACCCAGTTCGAACAGCAGGGCATGGGCGACGCGGATAGCAGGCGTCTTCAGCGTCGTGCCTTTCAGGCGCTGCATGGCATGGTCGAAGCCGAGATTGTAAAGATAGTTCCAGGCGGTGGCGAGCGTGGCGCTGACGAGGCCGACAACGCCGATATCTTCCATGGGCATGTGAAATACGAATGCACCCAGCGGCACGACCAGCAGAAGGCCGATGATTTCGAAGCTGAGAGCGTGGCGGATACGATCGGGCAGGGAACGCAATTTATTCTCCGGTATGTGACCGGGCCGTCCCGCATGCTGTCGCCATAATGGCCGAGGTCGTCCTCTCGCAAAGCCATATAGCGGTTTCGGGCAAAATTTCAAGCCTTGGGTCATGGTTGGGTTTGGGAGCGCTCTTCTCAGCGGGAGCGGGATGAGGCGGCGAGGCCGGAGTTATGCGGCGAGACTTCGCCTTCATGCGACTATTCGTGCCACCGTATCACCGGCGTGGAGACGAAGCACGCGGCGGTGCCTTATCTTTTCAATTGTCCGCCGTTTCGCCGCTGCGGAACAAGACCGGTGTTTTTTCGTTATCGCTCATGGAAGGAGGCGTGCCATGCAGCATAATTCTCCAGATGGACGAACGATAAAGGCCGCCAACGCGGCACAGGCCACGACTTACAAGCCTAGCCTCATTTCCCTGAAGGGAAGTTATGTGGCGATGATATTCCGCAGGCCGCTTTGCCAAAATCCGCTGGATCTGCGGAAAAAATAAAGCGGCACGCCTCACCCATTGCCACCGATGACGACTGCCGCAATGACAGAGAGCTTTAGATGTCTCTAAAGTGTGATTTTCAATCCGGACCGTCTCCCCTTAGATTGGGAGCTCGCCACGAAAGCGAAGGGAGAATGACATGAAATCAGTTCTCATTATCGCCGCTGTACTTGGTTTTTCCGCCAGTGCAGCGTTGGCGGAGTGCGCAGGTCATGAAAAGATCAACGCTTCCGTTCCTGCTGTCGACCGTGAATTCAAAACTGCAAGCATCGTTCCGCCGACGGATCCGGTGGACAAGCCCATCGTCATACTGAAAAAGACCGATCGCCTTCCGGCGGCAACGGTTGCGACGACTGGCGAACCCGAAGCCGCAATGCAACGCATGCAATAAGACAAGACAATGATCGTTTCATTCTGAAAATCCCGTGTGTGAGGTAATCCGCACGGGATTTGCTTTTTGCCATCTAGCTGTCGAGTTTCAGCGACAATTGCTTCGGGCCTTCATTCTTTTTCAGCACGTAGAGCGGCCGGGCGATGATGACTTCCGTTCGCCGCTGCAATTCCCGTCGTCTCTCGAGCGCGCGCTCGCGCATATCGCGGGAGCGAGCGACCACGGACAGGGCATTTTCTATGGTTGCGTCTGCTGCGTTCATCGCTGACCTCCATAATGTTCACTTTATGTTCTCATTATCGGTCGCTTATGTCAACACTGTGACAGCGATACTTAAAGGGCAGCTGAAATGCCCTGGAGTTGGTCTGTGACGGGGGCGCTACCGGCTGCATTGAGGGGGCAGGGCTTTGCCTGGAGCGTTTTCTCCCCTCGCGCTTGCGACGGAGCATCGAAGGCCCGTGCGGGCGCGACGGGGGATACTCCGGCCTGATCAATCAATTTTCGGGATGCTTCGGCAATCATGCCGGGTGCCGATCGGCTCCGGCGGGCGGGAGGCTGTCAGGACAGGGGGCGTTGATCGGGTACGGTGAGGCCGGGAAGCAGGTCACTCAGATGTTCACTGGCGAGCGCGACGATGGCAAGCGCGGCTTGCTGGCGGTTCCAGCCAGCGTCTTCCGCTTTTTCGATCAGCCCTTGAATGGAGGGCTCCAGCGCGAATTGGCACTCGGCCTGATAGTCCATGGTATCAATAGAAAGCGATGGAGAATTAATTGCGGCCCGCATCGTTTGGTCTCCCTGTTTTCCGCCATGCACGTCGTTAAGCGACGTGCAAATCGGAAACATGCACATTCAGAGGCCTATGATATCGGGCAGGCCCGTATATCAATGGCAGCGAATCCCCCAGCAGGCGGGACGTTAACGGCAAGTCTCGATGGCTGTCAACGAACGTCCGGTAGCGACGGCGCCGTCTTACCTATTTCAGAGCCTTCCGTTCCGGAAAGGTTTTCGTCTCCAGACCAGCAATGCCATGACATAAAGTGCAAAAAGCACGAACCATGTGACGGGCAGCACCATGAAAAGCGCCGCATAGGCACAACTTCCCTCGAAACAGGAACCGAGAAATCCGGAATCGGCAAGCGTACCCGACAATAGAAACGCACATACGCCGCTTCCGACTGCGCCGAGGGCGAAAAGCAATATGTTGACCATCAATCTCATCACGCCAATCATAGGCATGATTAAGACCGCTTTGCGGAGCGGGTGGCACTGCCGCGCTGATATTTCGTCGTTTCAGTAGCTGTGTTGCAAAACCGGCGTTGCCGGAGCGGCTGATTTTTTTTGAAGGCCGCTTGTTGGTGCAGGCCCCGCCATGATCGGGCAGGGCCGTTATTGACGGATTCTTACTCGGTGATGGTATATTCGCCGAGTTCGCACAGGTTCTGCGTATCCTCGAGGTCTTCCAGCTCATCGCCCTGGAATTCGAAACGCATGTCGTATTTGCACACGCGGCGGCCATCGGCGATGGTGATCTCCATCGTTTCGCCCGGACCAAGCGCCTTCTTTCCGAAAACGTCGTCTTCCCAGTCATCGACGCCGACCGGCGAGGTGTAGAAGGCATTGAGAACGGAGTTCGTTCCGTTCTTCAGCGAAAAGACGAGGTCGTCCGCCTGCGCCGCACCAGCAACCGTCAGCGTAGCTCCGAAAAACACCGCCGTTACCCATTTTGATTTCATGATATCCCCCTTTTGCGCCATCGTTCTGGCTTGGCAATGCATACAACCAAACCAGTGGCTTGCAATGCAAACTGCGGGTTTTGGTTAAATTGCGAAGGGTTCGTTGTGGGTAACTTTTCGAGATATCCAGTCTATTTTAAATATTACAAATATATATAAATAAGTATTTCGAATTTTTGCCTTTATTTGTGATTTTATTTTTATGAAACAAATATATTATTTTTCTATTCCGAAACTATTTTTTGTTTTCAATTGTTTTTTCATTTATTTTGATTTTTATTTTGATGTATTTATGATTTTTCTGTGTGTATCGTGGACTTTATTATTTTGTATATATCGATTTCTGAATCAGCGAAGAGTTTTTACTGACAAAAATATTCTTTCAAAAAATGACGTTAATTGGTGGATGGGCCAGGCTGATCGCTTTCCGACAGAGGATAATGGATTTGATCAAGCGTTCGTTTTTATTCTTCTGCGGCCTCAAGCTGCCGGGTATCGTGGCACTGGCCACCCTGTACGCGGGTTTTCTGACGCAGGCTTTGGGCCAGTCGCGGGTCTGCAACGATCATGCTCCGGTCAGCAACCTCAAAGAAATGTTCGATGCGATTTACGCATGCTGGGTGCCGCCGGAAGACACGGAGGGGCTTGTCGTGACGCTTCAGTTCATTCTGCATAAGGATGGGCAGATAAGGGGCAAGGTGGTCGTCACAGCCGCGCGCCCGCAGGAAGACAGTCCAAGACGGCAAGCCTTTATCGATTCCGCCATCGACGCGGTGAAGCGGGCAACGCCTGTTCCTTTCACCGAGGAATTCGCAAGCCGTATTGCCGGGCGGCCCCTGGGGCCACGCTTTATCGGGACAAAAATCATACCCGAAACGAAGTTGTAGGTTTTCTTGGGAGCTAGGTCCGCTGTCGCGGCCGCATGTTTAGGGGCGCCGAATGCGAACTATTTTTTCAGTGCCCGGCGTCGAAGGCGATGCTTTAACTTAGCACCGCAACGTCTTGTCATTTTTGAAGAATTTGGTGGGTGATGTAGGGCTCGAACCTACGACCCGCTGATTAAGAGTCAGCTGCTCTACCAACTGAGCTAATCACCCGACCGACACCGTGTGGCGGTGTGAGGGGGGCTATAAAGGGGAAGTTTCGGCTTGTCCAGCGCGGAAATGAAATTTCTTCGATTTTTGTGACGAAAAAATTTCAGTCGCGCTGGAAAAGGCTGGAAATCCGGGATTTTACGGATTTTTGTCTTTTGCTATCCTCGCCGGAAGGCTCTGCCGATGACGATGAGGATGCAGGCGCCGATGAAGCCGGCGATGAGATAACCGATCCATCCGGTCAAAACGATTCCGAATACCGAGAGAATGGCGTTGGCGACAATCGCGCCGACGATTCCAAGTAGGATGTTCATGAAAACACCCATATTGCTTTTCATGAATTGTTCGGCGAGCCACCCGGCGACACCACCGATGATGATAGCTGCGATCCAGCCAATACCAGCAGATTCCATGATTTCCTCCCATGATTGCTGCACTATTGAAGGTGATGATTCTCCGGGTGAAAAGCAAGGTAGACTCCCGAAAACCTCGCTTTTTGCGGGTGGTTTTCCGCGCGGCAGGCGATAAATAGCCTGATGCTGGGTGAAGATATGAAAGGCATGGATGTGCGGTTGATGTTTGGCGGAATGATTGACGGTAGGCGGATGTTCGGCGGACCTTTATCCGGTCGGCGGCGAAAGGCCGCCCTGGCTGCAATAATGGTCGCGGTATTCACCCTCCTTGGCAGCTTTCTGTCGTCCGCAACCTTGGCGTCGGCGCAGGATGCGCCAGCGGCCGCACCAGTCGCTATCCAGGCTTCCATCGTCGAGCAGGCGCGCACGGATCTGGAAAAATGGAAGGCCGATATTTCGGCAATCGCCAAACAGGTTGAGGCGGGCGGCAGCGATGACGTGCAGCTGGTGGACCTGAAGGGACGCGCCGATACCATTGCAGCCGATGCTGCCGCCGCCAACACCAAGTTGCGGACCCGCCTGGACCAGATCAAGACGCGTCTCGACGCGCTTGGCGCTGCTCCGGCGGAAGGACAGCCACCCGAAGCGAGCATGGTGACGGAGGAGCGCTCCCGGCTGACGGCGGAGCGTGCCGAGGTGAATGCCATTGCCGGCGAGGTGGAGAGTACTGCCACCAACGCCGCGCAGATTTCCAACAACATAACGGCAGTTCGCCGGGCGCTTTTTGCCGCGACCCTGTTCAAGCGCACCGAAGTCTCTTCCCAGACGCTGGGCGACGCCTCTTCCGCCTTCGTGAGCGAGCTGACCAATCTCAACAACGCCTTCAGCAGCTGGGCGGGTTTCGTCTGGAACTACAAACGCCTGCCGATGTTCGGGGCGGTGATGCTGTCGATCATGGCGGCGCTGCTGTTTCTGGTGGGCGGTTATCGCTTTTTCGGCAGCCGCATGGAAAGGCGGGCCTTTTCCGGCGAGCCTTCCTATCTGCGGCGGCTTTCGGTGGCCTTCTGGTCAACCATGGTGCAGTCGCTGTCGCTTTTCCTGTTTCTGGTGACCTCGGCGTTTTTCCTCGATAATTTCAACGTGCTTCGTTCCGATATCGCGCCGATCCTGTTCGGGGCCATGGCAGTTACGGGCTTCGTCTATTTCGTGTCGCGGCTGAGCTACGCGATTTTTGCGCCGACGCAGCCGGAATGGCGTCTGTTGCAGGTTTCCAATCGCGGAGCGCACACGCTGTCCTCGGCTGTGCTTTTGATGGCGCTCGTCAACGGTCTCGATTATCTGTTCGGCACGATCAGCGAGACGCTCTATTCGCCGCTGATCGTCACCGTTGCCAAGAGCTTCATTGCCTCCATCATCATTGGCATCATCCTGCTCACCGTGTCGTTCCTGCGCCCGGTGATCGGTGAGGGGCAGGACTACGAGACCGGCAACCAGCGCCTGCCGCGCTGGCTGGTCATTCTGCTCAGGGTCGGCGGGCTTGTTCTCATCGGTGCCTGCCTGACGGGTTATGTGGGGCTGGCGCGGTTCCTTGCGACGCAGATCGTCGCCACCGGTGCGGTGCTCGCAACAATGTATATCGGCATTCTTTCCGGCAAGGCGATTTCGCGACAGGGCGCCTTTTCCGAATCCCTGGCCGGTCGTTATCTCGGGCGGCGCTACGGTCTCGGCCCGGTTGCGCTGGATCAGGCCGGTCTTGCGGCGGGGCTCGGCATCTATGTGATCGCACTCGCCTTCGGCGTGCCGCTCATCCTGTTTTCCTGGGGGTTCCAGCCGGGCGATATCGAAAGCTGGGCCTATCGTCTGCTGACCGGCATCACCGTCGGCAATGCCTCCATCTCGCTGATCGGGCTGTTCGGCGGCGTCCTCGTCTTTGCTATCGGCTACATCATCACACGCTGGTTCCAGAAGTGGCTGGACAACAACGTCATGGCGCGCGGGCAGGTGGATGCGGGCGTGCGCAACTCCGTCAAGACCGGCATCGGTTATCTCGGTATCGCGGTTGCGGCCATTTTCGGCGTCTCTTCCGCCGGTCTTAACCTCTCCAGCCTGGCGCTGGTGGCGTCTGCCCTTTCGGTCGGTATCGGTTTCGGCCTTCAGAACATCGTCTCGAACTTCGTCTCCGGCCTCATCCTGCTGGTCGAGCGTCCCTTCAAGGTGGGTGACTGGGTGGTGACAGGCACGACTGAAGGCACCGTCAAACGGCTTTCGGTGCGCGCGACCGAGATTGAAACCTTCCGCGGCCAGTCGATCATCGTGCCAAATTCGGAATTCATCAATTCCTCCGTCGGCAACTGGACACACCGCAACCGTATCATGCGTGCGGAAATTCCGGTCTCCGTTGCCTATGAATCCGATCCGCAGCAGGTGATGGATATTCTGCTGGAACTGGTGCGCACCCAGCCGCCCGTACTGCGCAACCCCGAACCGCACGTGGAATTCCTCCGTTTCGGCGACTTCTCGCTGGATTTCGAATTGCGTTTCCACCTCGCCGATCTTTCGAACGGGCTTGGCGTGAAAAACGCGCTGAGGATCGCGATCCTGAAACGCTTCCGCGAAGAGGGGATCGCCATCCCGTTCCCGCAGCGTAACCTCAACATCCACGTGGAAGGCGATGCAAATCCGCAAATGCTGGCGGCGCTGCTTTCGGAAGAGGGTGACAAGGCGGTGGCGGCGCATACGGGCGCGGCGGCGCCTGCCGCGGCAACTGCACCGGAAAAGGATGCGGGCAAGGCGGGTGACAAAACCGTGGTGGAGCCGAAGGCGACGTTGAAGGCGGCCGGCAAGGACAGTTAATCTGCGGCTACCGCGGCTGCGGCGACGCAGCCGATACGGGCGTTGACGGGCGCGGGGAGTTATCCTCGCGCCCTATTTGCATAGTGGCGGATGAGACGCCAAACAGAGGAAAGATCTTATTGGGAGGGAAACCGGATTTTGTCGGTCGTCATCATGAAATACAGTGAAAATTCCCTCGATGACTGTATTGTTTTTTAAACTTTAAGTTGATATTCTGGGTTATACTTAGTTCATTTCTTTCCTGTCGGGGTTCACATGCCGGATCCAGTCGATGAAAATGCCCAGCCTGCCCAGCCTGCCCAGCCTGCCCAGCCTGCCCAGCCTGCCCAGCCTCCGGGCCAAGTTCCCGCGAAAACGTCTTTGCGGGAAAAATTGAGGAGTGCGTGGAGGTGGGTGACACCCCATGCCGCCCGAGTATCCTTACTGGCGACAGGTGTCGTTATCGGTTCTGCCGGTCTGTTTTTCCTGATGGGCGAAACCGATGTGACGGATGATTACCTGCCGAAACGCTGGAATGCATCCATCCGCAGACTGGGCATCGAGCCGGTCTATCCTCCACAGGAGGATATTTATGTCGGAGACATCATCGCCGAGGTCGTGGATTCGGGCCACAAGTTCAAGTCTTTGCCGACCGACCTCGAAAGCGAAGCCTTCATCGGTCGCTACGTCAAGATTACCCAGATACCTAATTTGCGGGGATATCTCGGGGTCAAGTCTGAGGCGCCTTATTTTGGCGACAGCACCTGGTCGGAGGATAAAAAGTCTCTGTCGATTGCTCAACCGCGTACGGAGGTTGCTATGGATGGGACGACGTCTGGCCTGGTGGTGAAGGACGCGCTGTTTCCCATCGTCAGGATAGAACGCAAAGAAGGAATGGCAGGACTTTTACGCAATATCGCCTTTGGTGGCGCACGGGCGGATATCGAGGAAATCGAGCTTCAGAATGTGCAGACCTATGCGATCAATCCCTTCCATGCACAAAATGCGCTGATGCGGTTTTGCAATGATGACGACACCAAGGTCTATTGCGCCGACGACTATCTTCGCGAAAAACTCTCGTACATTCTCAGCCGCAATATTTTGAGAACCGCGGAGACAGAGGACTGTGGTTCGCGCTATATTTACGACATTCGCCTGCTGGTCGTGCGTCAGGCGTTTCTGACACGCGGGGTAAAGGTCACCAACGGCCGGGCACGCTCGGGTTTCATCGATGCGAGGGGAAACAAAGGTGACGTCCAGAAGACTGTGGATGGTGCGGACGTTGCCGCGACCACAGGCCCGCAGGGCCAGCAGCCGGCGGCCGAAAACATGGCCGGCAATGACAACACCATTCGCAGCACGAACAGTTCCGGCCTCTTTTCCGATAGCCAGTTTGCGAGGCCGCTCGTCATAGGCTTCAACAGCGTTTCCATCGGTATGCGCAACAGCACGCCCGCATGGCTGGACGCCGCGGCAAAAGCTGCCGCTGGCAAGGACGTAAAAGACCGCGCCAAGATTTGTGCATCTTCGCAGGAGGTTGCGAAATGAGACTGGCTATTTTTCTCTTCGGTATGTTTTTTCCGTTTCTGGCAAATGCGCAGGATTTGGTTCGCCCGTCTGCGAGTGGAGATATTGCGCAATTCAACGATGATTGCATTTATCGCATTCCACCTTGCAGCAAGGATGATGGTGGCGGCGTTTTTCCGCCGCCACCACCTCCGCCCGGTGGCGGCGGCGGGATACACAATCTGCCAGGCGGTCCTGTCCTCAAGAACTCGATTATCGTTCCCGGCAATGACGTTATAAAGGGGTTAAACTTGGACGGCCCGGATGTGCGGGGAATGCAATTGCAGCTTCAGACCAGATAGACGGTTTATCCGGCGGTTCAGGCTCCAATCCGTCTTGGCTGACACTTGATCTGTTCCGGTTGGTATTTTCCCATATGTGCGCCACCGTCGTCTTCAAAAGGCGACGGTGGTTTGAAACCCGCCTCCAGCGACGGCATTTTCTCCCCTGTCGCAGCACCCTATGGCCATGTCGCAATCAGGCGGCTGAACGGCCGCCGGGCGCTTCATATTCCATCCCATCGATTTGGCAGCACGACAGGCAATGCCGGCGCTTTTTAGGGGTTCTGTAAATGAAGACACATGCACGGGCGGTGGTGATCGGTGGCGGCGTCGTCGGCGTTTCGACGCTTTATCATCTTGCCAAGAAGGGCTGGAGCGACAGCGTCCTTATCGAGCGCAAGGAACTGACCTCCGGTTCCACCTGGCACGCAGCCGGTCTTTTGCCGCTGTTCAACATGAGCTACTCGGTCGGCCAGATCCACAAGTATTCGGTGAAGTTCTACGAGGAGCTTCAGGAAGAGACCGGCATGAATGTCGGTTTCTCCAAGGTCTCGAACATTCGTCTCGCCCGTACCAAGGATCGCTGGGACGAATATATGTATTATGCCGGCATTGCCGAGACCATCGGTGTGCGGGTCAACATGCTGACGCCGGAGCAGGTGAAGGAAATCTGGCCGCTTTGCGAGACGGACGGCCTGCTGGGCGCCATCCAGCACCCCGATGATGGTTATATCCAGCCCGCCGACCTGACGCAGGCGCTTGCGAAGGGCGCGCGCGACCGTGGCGCCACCATCTATCGCAACACCACCGTCACCGCCATCGAGCAGCTGGAAGACGGTCACTGGAAGGTGACGACGGATAAGGGCGAAATCATCGCCGAACATATCATCTCCTGCACCGGCTCCTTTGCCCGCAAGACCGGCGAGATGGTCGGCATCAATATTCCGGTCATCCCGGTTGAGCACCAATATATCGTCACCGAGCCGCATCCGGCCATTCTGGAGCGCCGCCGTCAGGGTCTGCCGGAAATGGGCGTTCTGCGTGAATCGGATTCGGCCTGGTACATGCGCGAGGAGGCCGGCGGTCTGATCCTCGGCCCTTACGAAGTCGGCGCTCCGGTCTGTTATGTCGACGGTCCCTCTGACGATAGCGAATATGAGCTGTTCCAGGAGGAACTTGACCGCCTTATGCCGCATATCGAAACGGCGATGGTGCGCGTTCCGGCTTTCGGTGAAGTCGGTATCAAGAAGGTCTATAACGGCGCTATCGCCTATACGCCTGATGGCAACCCGATCGTCGGTCCGGCACCGGGCCTGAAGAATTTCTGGCTGAATGAAGGCCACTCGTTCGGCATCACCGCTGCCGGTGGTGCTGGCTGGCAGCTTGCCGAATGGATCGTCGATGGTGAGCCTACACTCGATCTGATGGGTGTCGATCCGCGCCGTTTCGGCCCTCACGCAACGGAAGGTTACCTCATTGCCAAGAATGAGGAAGCCTATGCCAACGTCTTCACCATGCATTACCCTGATGAAGAACGTTCCGCTGCCCGTCCGCTGAAGACGACGCCGGTTTACGACCGTCTGAAGAAGCTCGGCGGCGTGTTCGGTTCCGTTTACGGCTGGGAGCGTGCCAACTGGTATGCGCCGGAAGGTTATGCGCTGCGCGAAGAGGACCTCGGCGTCGGTGCGGATGTCATCACCAGCCACAACTATGCGCCGCCACTGGATGATGGCCGTATCGTTGAGAAGTGGTCGTTCCGCCGCTCGAACTATTTCGAACATGTCGGCAACGAGGTGAAGAACGTCACCCAGAATATCGGCGTGCTTGACATGTCGGCCTTCGCCAAGATGGAAGTCTCCGGTCCCGGCGCGCGCGCCTGGCTGGACAGCATTCTCGCCAATATCGTGCCGAAGAAGCGCGGCCGTATTGCGCTGACGCACCTTCTGACGCCGAATGGCGGCGTGAAGGTGGAGTTCACCGTCTATGAATGGGCGCCGGGCCGCTTCTATCTGGTGTCCGCCGGTGGTCTTGAGGCGCACGATCATGACGTGCTCCAGCGGCTTGCGCCCACCGACGGTTCCGTCGTGCTGCAGCCCATCACCCAAAAATACGGCGTGCTGGTGCTTGCCGGTCCGAAGTCGCGCGATCTCCTGAAGAAGCTGACCCGTACCAGCCTCGAGAACAAGGATTTCCCGTGGCTGACGGCGAAGCAGATCTCCGTGGGTGTGGCGACGGCGCATGCACTGCGCGTCAACTTCGTCGGTGAACTGGGCTGGGAGTTGCACCATCCTATCGAAATGCAGAACTACATCTTCGACCGGCTGATGGAAGCAGGCGCCGAGTTTGGCATCAAGCCATTCGGTATTCGTGCGATGGTGTCGATGTCGCTTGAAAAGTCGTATCGCAACATGGGCCGCGAGCTTTCGGTCGAATATAACGCCTATGAATCCGGTCTCGACCGTTTCCTGCGTCCGGAGAAAAACTTCATCGGCCGCGACGCACTGGTGGCATACAAGGAAGCCGGCTTGAAATCGGTATTCTCGACGCTGACCGTTTCGGGCAATACGGATGTCGATGCCCGTGGTTCTGAAGCTATCTTCGATGCAGATGGCGCACTTGCCGGCCGTGTGACGAGCGGCGGCTTTGGCTGGCGTATCGGCAAATCGATTGCGCTTGCCATGCTGAAACCCGAATATGCCACGATTGGCACGAAGCTGAAAATCCGCATTCTCGGCACGCTTTATGACGCCGAGGTGGTGGAAGAAAGCCCCTTCGATACGGAAAACGCGCTGCTGCGCGCCTGAGGGATTTTCCTGGAAGCATTCGAAACACGGCCCTCCCTCGGGGGCCGTGTTTTCTTTTGGGTAAGCATGTATGCCGACTGTTTTCGGGCAAAAGTGTTATTAATCATTCTGAAAAATACGCCTGCTAATTTCCCGTGAAAGACGACGGGGGACTGGGACAAAATGAATTTTCTGGGCATTACGGGCATGCAATATTCGGGTGTGCCATTTACCAATTGCCGCATTTTGCTTGCGGAAGATACCAATGTGTTCACCCAGATGGTGAGCATGCGCCTGAAAGAATTGCTGGGCGTTTCCGTGGAGGTGTGCCGCAACTTCGAGGAGTTGCAGGCGTGCTACGAACACTCGGCCGAACCCGTGACGCTTGCGATTTCCAACATCAATCTTCCGGGGGCGGAGAATGGCGAGGCGCTGGAATATCTGATCGATCTTTCAATCCCGACCATCGTTTTCACCAGCACGTTTCATGAGGCGACCCGCGAAACGCTGATCGCCAAGAACGTGGTCGACTACATTCTGAAAGACAATATCTTTGCCGTGGACATGCTGACGGAATCCATCTGTCGGTTCCTCACCAACCACCGCCACCATGTGCTGATCGTGGATGACAGCCCAACGGCGCGGGCGCTGCTTTCCAGCCGCCTCAAGCGTTATAATTTCCGCGTCAGCCTTGCCGATAGCGGTGCGAAGGCGCTCGAAATCCTGAAGGCCAATCCCGATATCGGGCTGGTGGTGACCGACTACAATATGCCCGATATTGACGGTTTCGAACTTACACGGCGCATCCGCACCGTGCGCGGTTCGCACGAGTTGCGCATCATCGGCGTTTCCTCGTCCACCAACCGGCTTTTGTCGGCGCGGTTCCTGAAGGCGGGTGGCAACGATTTCATGCTGCGGCCCTTCATCGACGAGGAATTTTATTGCCGCGTTAACCAGAACCTCGACACGCTGGTGCAGATACAGCTGGCCAAGGCTGGCGTGAGACCGGCGGCCTGATCGGACTTTTCGTTGTCAAAGCCGCGATAAGTCAAAGCTGAGACTCGAGCGGCAGGAAACGCATGATGCCCGCGACGATCCGGCGGCTGATGGCAGCGTCCGGTTCACGCCGGTATGTCTTCGGCTGGCCGTGTTCTTCGGTCATCCAGACGATGCGATTGCCGTTGTCTATATCCAGCTCGAAGCTCATCGAGCGGCGGATTTCTTCGCTGAATATCTCGTCCATGCGCGCAACCAGCGGGGCTGAGGTGAAAACGACGCCCATTTCCGTATTGAGAGAAGCAGAGCGCGGATCGAAATTGAGCGAGCCGATATAGCCGGTCTTGCCGTCGCGGGAGAAAGCCTTGGTGTGGAGGCTCGCCTGTCCTGAACCGCGAAGCGTAAAGCTTGGCTGGTCCGCCTGTGCACGCAGTTCATGCAGTCGCACCCCGCCCAGCAGAAGCGGCTTTCGATACCGTGCGTAACCGGCGTGAACGGCGGCAACATCTGTTGCAGCCAGCGAGTTGGTGAGGATGGCAACCGAGACGCCGCGCTCGGCAAGGTTTGCAAAAATGTTCAAGCCCTGTTTGCCGGGAATGAAATAAGGGGAGGTGATGTGCAGGCTGTCATTTGCCGCCTGCATCAGCGGCAGCAGGCTCTCCATCAGGAAGTTGTGGCCGTTGCGGCGTTTTCCCGCTGCTTTTTCCGGCGGGTCGGCAAGCACGTCGGCTTCATCGACCCAGTGCAGGCGGTCCGACATCAGGAAATGACCGCTGCCATATTGGTTTTCGACGCGCTCGAGATAAGGTTTGGCAGCCTCGCTTTTCGGCAGCGCAGCAAGCTCGCGCCTTAACCTGGCAAGCTTGCTCGGCCTGCGCGCCAGAAGCGAGCGCACGGGAACGGAAACGGCGCTGTTCCAGTAGTCGTCGAAGATTTCGGTGGCATCCGCAACGATCCTGCCGAAACCGAGAATGTCGAAATCGTGGAAATTGGCCCGTTCGGCGGCATCGAAATAGGCGTCGCCAATATTACGGCCGCCAACGATCGCGGCGCGTCCGTCGGCAATCCACGCCTTGTTGTGCATGCGCCGGTTGACGCTTCGGAACCGGAGGACCAGTTCCAGGCTTCGATACAAGATGTTTTCCCGCGCCCTGGTTGGGTTGAACAGCCGCAGCTCGATATTGGGATGGCTGTCGATGGCGTGGAAGATGCGGTCGGACATCGAGACGCCGAGATCGTCCAGAAGCAGCCTCACGCGCACGCCGCGATCTGCCGCTGCAATGACCTCGCGCATCATCAGCCGACCGGTCAGATCGGCGTTCCACATGTAATACATCAGATCAAGGCTGCGTCCGGCCGCCCGCGCCGCCGCCATGCGTACTGCAAAGGCATCCAGATTGGAATGCAGCAGGCAGAGCGCGTTTTTCTCGTTCCAGCCATTCCTTATCGACTGCCAGTGGCGGTCGAGCCCGGTCGCATCCTCGGCAACGGGCAGGGCAGTTGAGGGGCGTTTGGGAATGGCCTTTTCCCGCTGCTTGCTGATGACAACAAACAGGGCTGGTCCGACGACCAGCAGCACCATGGCGATAAAGACCGTAAATGCAGTCACTTGTTTTGATCACTCCCGGCCTGAAGATTATCAGGCCGGGTGAAAACGCGCGAGCACATAAAGCGTTCACGGCAGAAGAGGGTGCGGGAGCGAAAAAGCCTGCCTTGCGAAGCGAATGCAGGAGGCGGGACTTGTGAATCACATAAGTGTATGCTTATCTGTTGTCATGACAGAGAATGATATTTTCCGGGCGCTGGCCGATCCGACACGCCGCGCTATTTTCGAAAAGCTCGCGGATGGTGCCCAGAACGCTTCCGCCTTGCGTGAGGGTTTCGATATCAGCCAGCCGGCCATGTCGCAGCATCTTGCCGTGCTGCGGGGGGCGGGGCTGGTCGTCGAACGGCGGCAGGGTCGTTTCGTCAATTACGAGGTCGATCCGGATGGGCTGACACGGATTGCGACATGGCTTGGCAAATACCGCGCCTACTGGCCGCAGCGCGTAGAAGCACTGAAGCTCTTGCTGAAGGATATGGATCAATGAACAGGGAACTGCCCGCAGCACCCAAACCCGTTGTCGAGCTGGAATATGATCTCGATGAGCCGCTGCAAAAAGTCTGGCGTGCGATCAGCATTCCGGCCTTCCGTGAAAACTGGTTGCCGAAGGAGGCTTTAGCTGAACCCGAGGCGATTAGGATCACCCCGGGGAAGGAGGTCTGTTACAGGATGCGGGATGACGTTCCGCCATTTCTGGAAAGCACCGTCACCTTCAGGATTGCACCCAACGCGAGCGGCGGCACCAGCCTGCGGGTCATTCATGAGTTGCCCATCACCGGTTCCGGTCGGATGACAAAGGCTGCCGCAAACCACAACGGTTCGCCCATCAAGCTCGCCGCCTGATCCACGACATTTCCTTACATTTTCAAACGACAGGAGTTCGCCGATGCGCGAAGCGATGCAACTCGTCCCTATGGTAGTTGAACAATCCGCAAGGGGAGAAAGGTCTTTCGACATCTATTCCCGGCTGTTGCGGGAAAGGATCATCTTTCTCAACGGTGAGGTCAACGACGCTGTTTCCGCGCTTGTCTGCGCGCAACTGCTGTTTCTGGAGGCGGAAAACCCGAAAAAGCCGATCCATCTCTACATCAATTCTCCAGGCGGCGTCGTGACCAGCGGTCTCGCAATGTATGACACCATGCGCTACATCCGCGCGCCGGTTCATACTCTGTGCATGGGGACCGCCCGTTCGATGGGCTCGTTCCTGCTTATGGCGGGCGAACCGGGCGCGCGGGCGGCATTGCCCAACGCCAGCATCCTCATTCACCAGCCGTCCGGCGGGTTTCAGGGGCAGGCGTCGGATATGCTCATCCATGCTGAAGAAATCAGGCAGACAAAGCACCGAATGACGCGGCTTTATGCCGAGCATTGCAAACGCAGCTATGACGAGTTTGAAGCGGCAATGGATCGCGACCGTTTCATGACGGTGGAAGAGGCACTGGAGTGGGGTTTGATCGACCGCGTTCTGGACGTTCGCGAAGATGTGGCGGCGGCATGACTCAAATCGTCCCGGTTGGCGCATGGCTGGCCGGGACGGTTGATCAGATATCCAGATTATCCGCGAAGGCAGCCCGTTCCTGAATGAAGCGGAAGCGGGCATCCGCCTTGGTGCCCATCAGATTGTCGACCGCCTCGCGGGTGCCTTCGAAATCCACGTCGTCGATCTCTACGCGCAGCAGGGTGCGCTTTTCGGGATCCATGGTGGTTTCCTTCAGCTGTGCCGCCATCATTTCGCCAAGGCCTTTGAAGCGGCCGATTTCGACCTTCTTGCCCTTGAAGACGGTTTCCATCAATTCGGCGCGGTGGGCGTCGTCACGGGCATAGGCGCTCTTGGCACCCTGACGGATGACGTAGAGCGGCGGCACCGCGAGATAGAGGTGGTTGCCACGAATGAGTTCCGGCATTTCCTGATAGAAGAAGGTGATGAGCAGCGAGGCGATATGGGCGCCATCGACGTCGGCATCCGTCATGATGATGATGCGTTCGTAACGCAGATCCTCTTCGCGGTACTTGGTGCGCGTGCCGCAGCCCAGCGCCTGTATGAGATCGGCGATCTGCTGGTTGGCGGAGAGTTTTTCACGGCTGGCGCTGCCGACGTTGAGGATCTTGCCGCGCAGCGGCAGGATGGCCTGATTGGCGCGGTTGCGCGCCTGCTTGGCCGAGCCGCCAGCCGAGTCACCCTCGACGATGAAAAGCTCGGCATTCTCAGCCGTGTTCTGCGAGCAGTCCGCCAGCTTACCGGGCAGGCGCAGCTTGCGCACCGCCGTCTTGCGGTTGACTTCCTTTTCCTTGCGGCGGCGCAGGCGTTCTTCGGCGCGCTCGATCACCCAGTCCAGCAGCTTCGCCGCTTCGCCCGGATTGCCGGTGAGATAATGGTCAAAGGGATCGCGTAGCGCGTTTTCGACGATGCGCTGGGCTTCGACGGTCGCGAGCTTGTCCTTGGTCTGGCCGACGAATTCCGGCTCGCGGATGAAGACGGAGAGCATGCCCGCTGCCGAGATCATCACGTCATCGGTGGTGATTTCCCTGGCTCGCTTGTTCTGGGTCAGCTCCGCATAGTTCTTCAGGCCCTTGGTGAGTGCGATGCGGAAACCGGCCTCATGCGTACCGCCTTCAGGCGTCGGGATGGTATTGCAATAGGAATGGATCTGCGTGTCGCCGCCATACCAGGTCACAGCCCATTCCAGCGCGCCGTGGCCACCGGTCTTTTCGGTGCGGCCGGAGAAAATCTCGCGGGTGACAGTGAATTCCTTGCCGAGCGTGGCGGCCAGGTAGTCCTTCAGACCACCGGGGAAATGGAAAACGGCCTTTTCGGGGATTTCGCCACCGGCGGGCACCATGCCGGGATCGCAGCTCCAGCGGATTTCGACGCCGCCGAAGAGATAGGCCTTGGAGCGGGCCATGCGGAAAATACGGGCCGGTTCAAATTTTGCGTGATCGCCGAAGATCTGCGGGTCCGGATGGAAACGCACGCGGGTGCCACGACGGTTGTGCACGTCACCCAGTTCTTCGAGACCGCCGATCGGCGCGCCGCGCGAAAAGCGCTGGCGGTAAAGCTTGCGGTTACGGGCGACTTCCACTTCCAGAAGATCGGACAGCGCATTGACCACGGAAACGCCGACGCCGTGCAGGCCGCCGGAGGTTTCATAGGCCTTGCCATCGAACTTGCCGCCGGCATGCAGCTTGGTCATGATGACTTCGAGCGTCGACTTGCCCGGAACCTGCGGATGGTTTTCCACGGGAATGCCGCGTCCGTTATCGGTGACGGTTAGGAAACCCTCGGTATCGAGATGGACCTCGATGAAATTGGCGTGGCCTGCGACGGCCTCGTCCATGGAGTTGTCGATGACTTCGGCAAAGAGGTGGTGCAGCGCCTTCTCGTCTGTGCCGCCAATATACATGCCGGGCCGCATGCGCACCGGTTCCAGCCCTTCGAGCACGCGGATCGACGAGGCACCGTAATCGTCACCGGAGGGGGACACGGGCGCTGGGGGTGGGGGCGTCGTGACGGCCGCAACGGCTGCTGGTTTCGGCTGCACGTTCACGTTCGCGGCTGCGGACACCGGGGCCTTCACGGGTTTTGCCGTGTCCTCGTTCTTTTCCGTTTCGCTGTTTGGTGCCACCGGAAGACCGGAGAAGAGATCGTTGCTATCGTCCATCATGTCCAAGGTTCAAAAAAGCGTGTCGTCAGAATTTCGCCAAGCGAATCAGTATGCCAATAGGGGCAAGTATAGCGCCAAACGTGCAGGGCGTGTGGCCTAACGCGGCGCACCCTATGCCACGACTATGTCAGGGTTTCGCAACAGGAGGATTGCGCTGCCGCCCTGGCAATGGCAAGTCTCGCAGCCACGAATGAACGGTTAACCAAGTCATGTCCACAGCTCATTTCACGTTTTGTACTCTTTTCTGCCTGACTGTTGCGGCGATGCCGGGCGGTGCCGGGGCGGCGGACGGGCCGCTGCGGCCGTTCAAGGACGAGCTGTTTTCCAGCCAGACAGTGCTTTCCACGGCCGATGGCGGCGCATCTGAGGTGATCGATTATCAGGAGATGCGCGATATCAACGGCCGCGACGAGGTACCGGAACGCCGGGTGAAGCTGCAATATGTGGATATGGCGCCCAAGACAGCGCAGGCGATGGAATCCGTGGCGGTTGAGGGCAGGGCGCTTGAGGTGGGCCGCGTCGGGCCATCATCCGGGCAGGCCTTCACCGTGATCTTCATTCACGGGCGCGGCGGCGACCGGCGGCTTGGCATGAACGACTATACGTTCGGTGGCAATTTCAACCGGCTGAAAAATCTGGCTGTCGCCAATGGCGGCACCTATTATGTGCCGAGCGTACGATCCTTCGATGCCAATGGCGTTGCCGACGTTTCCGCGCTGATCGCCTATGTGGCTAGCAAATCCGGCGGCAAGCCGGTGGTGTTGGCCTGCGCCTCCATGGGCAGCTTCATCTGCTACGGCATCAGCCGCGACAAGGCGACCGTCGGCAATCTCAAGGGCATGGCGATCCTTGGCGGCGCGGTCGATCCCGACTTTCCGAAGAGCGCCTTTGCGAAAGCCAAAAAGCCGGTGTGGTTCACCCATGGCAGCGCCGACAAGGTCTATTCCGCCGACAGCCAGGCGACCATCTTCCGCACCTTGCTGAAGGCGGGAGAGCCGGCGCGCTTCACGCTTTTTGAGACAGGCACGCATGGAACGCCGGTGCGCATGACCGACTGGCGGGCGGTTTTGAACTGGATTTTGAGCCGATGAGGTCCAGTTTTGGTTCGACAGGCGCGAATTTCGGCAAATTGACCGACGTTTTGAAGCTTATGACTGCTTTTTTGTACCAATTGTCATCAGCTGCGTTTAAGGAAATATTCCGGGATTTCCGGCAGGGTTTCTGTCGCGATTAGGGGCCGCCTGGCGGCTGAGGTAAGGGATGTTCGCGCAAGCGGCTCTCCGAGACAAAGGGAATGGGATACGCATGACGCCGAATGTTCGACCGCTTGTAGCCGGAAACTGGAAGATGAACGGCACCCGTTCGTCGCTCGATCAGATCAAGGCCATGGCAGAGGGCGTCAAGGGCGCGCTTTCCGAAAAGGTGGATGCGCTGATCTGCCCGCCATCGACGCTTCTTTATGTGGCAACCGCGCTCTGCGACGACAGCCCGCTGATGATTGGCGGACAGGATTGCCACCAGAATGTTTCCGGCGCGCATACGGGTGACATTTCCGCCGAGATGATTGCCGATTGCTTCGGCACCCATGTCATCGTCGGCCACTCCGAGCGCCGCACCGACCATGCCGAGACGGATCATCTGGTCCGTGCCAAGGCCGTTGCCGCCCATCAGGCCGATCTTATCGCCATCGTCTGCATTGGCGAGACGGCGGATGAGCGCAAGGCGGGCCAGACGCTCGATATCCTCAAGCGCCAGCTCGCCGGATCGCTTCCGGACGAGGCAACCGCCGAAAACACCGTCATCGCTTATGAGCCGGTCTGGGCGATCGGCACGGGTCTGACGCCGACCACGCAGGATGTGCGCGAGGCTCATGCCTTCATGCGCGACGAGCTGGTCAAGCGCTTTGGTGATGAAGGCAAGACCATGCGGATTCTTTACGGCGGCTCGGTGAAGCCTGCCAATGCGCTGGAACTGATGGGTGTCGAGAATGTCGACGGCGCATTGATCGGCGGCGCGAGCTTGAAAGCCTCCGACTTCCTTTCCATCTATGCGGCATACGAGCAACTGACGGCTTGAGACACGCTTTCCTGCCACAGTGGCGGGAAAGGGGCTTGGAATAAGCCTTCGCCTCATGTAAAGAGCCGCGAAACCTTCTTTGTAGTGCTCCGCGCGGGGCATGGAATGGATTGTCATGCAGACCGTTTTGATTGTTATTCACCTCATGATCGTGCTGGCGCTTGTCGGCGTGGTTCTGATCCAGCGTTCCGAAGGCGGCGGCCTCGGCATCGGCGGCGGTTCGGGCTTCATGTCCGCGCGCGGAACGGCCAATGCGCTGACCCGCACGACGGGCATCCTTGCCGCGCTGTTCTTCGTGACGTCGCTCGGACTTGGTCTTCTGACCCGGTACGAATCGCGCCCGACGGATATTCTGAACCGTATTCCGGCCACGCAGGGTCAGGGCAACGGTATTCTCGACACGCTCGGCCCGGCACAGACGCCGGCAACGCCGGCTCCGGCTGAGAATGGCGTTCCGACCAACAGCGGCGCTGCAGCACCTGCGCAGACCACGCCTGCACCGGCCACTGCTGGTGAAGCCGCTCCGGCGCCGGCCAAGCCCGCCGATCCGAACGCAGTTCCGACCGGTCAATAAGCCCGGTTATGATTTAACGCTCCGGCAGGCCAAAAGCCTGCCGGTTTTCTTTTGTTCGCATTTCGCCACATCCCATTGCCAATTCGTCAACAGCGAATTTGCAACAGCATGAAATTTGGGCTGGCGGAATCAGAGGTAAAAAGGTATCCGGTGAATCCCATGGCGCGATATGTATTCATCACAGGCGGCGTGGTCTCCTCTCTCGGTAAGGGCATCGCAGCTGCGGCACTCGGAGCATTGCTGCAATCCCGTGGTTATCGGGTGCGGCTTCGCAAACTTGACCCCTATTTGAACGTCGATCCCGGCACGATGAGCCCGACACAGCACGGTGAAGTGTTTGTGACGGACGACGGTGCCGAGACGGACCTCGACCTTGGCCACTATGAACGCTTTACGGGGCGTTCGGCGACCAAGACCGACAACATCACCACTGGCCGCATCTACAAGAACATCATCGACAAGGAACGCCGCGGCGATTATCTCGGCGCGACCGTTCAGGTCATTCCGCATGTCACCAACGAGATCAAGGATTTCGTGACCGAAGGCAATGACGATTACGACTTCGTCATCTGCGAAATCGGCGGCACAGTGGGTGATATCGAGGCGATGCCGTTCATGGAGGCGATCCGCCAGCTCGGCAACGACCTGCCGCGCGGCACTGCAATCTATGTTCACCTGACGCTGATGCCTTACATTCCGGCAGCCGGCGAATTGAAGACCAAGCCGACCCAGCATTCCGTGAAGGAACTGCAGGCGCTTGGCATTCATCCCGACATCCTGCTGGTGCGCGCCGACCGGGAAATCCCGGAAGCGGAACGCCGCAAGCTTTCGCTGTTCTGCAACGTGCGTCCTTCCGCCGTCATTCAGGCGTTGGATGTTGCCAACATCTATGACGTTCCGATCGCCTACCACAATGAAGGTCTCGATTCGGAAGTGCTGGCCGCTTTTGGTATCGAACCGGCGCCGAAGCCGCGTCTGGAACAGTGGGAAGAGGTCTGCAACCGTATCCGCACGCCGGAAGGCGAGGTAACGATTGCGATCGTCGGCAAGTATACCGGCCTCAAGGACGCCTACAAGTCGCTGATCGAGGCGCTGCATCACGGTGGTTTTGCCAACCGCGTCAAGGTCAAGCTGGAGTGGATCGAGTCGGAAGTCTTCGAAAAGGAAGATCCGACGCCCTATCTCGAAAAGGTCAACGGCATTCTGGTGCCAGGCGGTTTCGGCGAGCGCGGTTCGGAAGGCAAGATCATGGCGGCGCAGTTCGCCCGTGAGCGCAACGTGCCCTATTTCGGCATCTGCTTTGGCATGCAGATGGCAGTCGTGGAAGCGGCGCGTCATCTGGCCGGCATCGAGAATGCCTCCTCCACCGAATTCGGTCCGACGGCTGAGCCCGTCGTTGGCCTGATGACCGAGTGGGTAAAGGGCAACGAGCTGGAGAAGCGCTCCACCAAGGGCGATCTAGGCGGCACCATGCGTCTCGGCGCTTACAAGGCAGCGCTGAAGAAGGACACGAAGATCGCCGAAATCTACGGTTCCACGGATATTTCCGAGCGCCACCGCCACCGCTACGAAGTGAATGTGGACTACAAGAACCGGCTGGAAGAATGCGGCCTCGTCTTCTCGGGCATGTCTCCTGATGGTGTGCTGCCGGAAACGGTGGAATATCCTGACCATCCCTGGTTCATCGGTGTGCAATACCACCCGGAACTCAAGAGCCGCCCGCTCGACCCGCATCCGCTGTTTGCCAGCTTCGTCGAAGCGGCGGTGGAGCAGAGCCGGCTGGTTTGACGGTTTGAATGAGATGAAGAGGGCCGCTTTTGCGGCCCTTTTTTATTGGGGTGCGCACAGAAAGCGTCAGGCCAGAAGGTTGTGCTTCCTCAGCCATGCCTCATACCATCCAGGCCATTCTTGCGTGGGGGTTCCGGGCTTGCCCATGCCGAAGCCGTGGCCGCCAGAAATGATTGGGTGAAATTCGACATTCACATCCGCCTTCTCGCACGCCTGCTGCATGATACGGCTATTGGCGGGATTGGAAATCCGGTCGTCATCCGCCTGCGTGAGGAAGACCGGAGGGCAATCTTTGCTCACATGGCTTTCCACTGACCACTCTCGTGTTGCCTCGTCTGTCGGGTGCCTGCCGATAAGTGACCTCCGGGTCGATGTATGTTCATAGGGCGCTGCAAGCGTGATGACCGGATAGATCATGGCCGCAACATTCGGCCGGGCTGATTGCCTGTCGATGTCATCGACTGCTTCGTAAGACGCAAAAGCCGAGCGGGCGGCGGCCAACCCCATCAAGTGCCCACCCGCAGAAAAACCAAGTGCGCCGATCCTGTACGGATCGATCTGCCGGTCCGAAGCGCGTGCACGCACCAGACGAAATGCGCGCTGCGCATCCTGAAGCGGTGCCAGCGGTCCAGCAGCCCATCCTTCAATCGGCAGACGATAGGTGAGGACAAAAGCATAAATGCCTCTGGCCGCGAGCCAGCGTGCGGCGGGATAGGACTCCTTGCCTTCCTCGATGCGTTTATATCCACCGCCACCTGCAATGATCATTGCGGAACCATTTGGCTTTGCGGGAGCGAAGACCTCCAGGCTCGGTACGGCAATGTTGGTGACAGCGCCTTTTTTGCTTATATTCGGGACGCCGTTCGGACCACCGCCTCCCGGAGGCGGGCCGGGCCAAAGCGAAATCCATTGCCGATCGCCTTGTGCAAACAGACTTGGGACTTTCATGGCCGTGGCGAGGAACGCACCACCAAGAAGCAGGCTGCGGCGGCAGATCATGATGTCATCCTCAATCGTGCATCTGGTTTCGGCATTCTCTGCGGAAGAACAGCTTACGGGGACGATTTAAAAACACCAAGAGTGGTCAGTACCGGGACATCCCAATGCTTTGACCCTACACCACGGTCTCATCGCTCATCCGTCAATCGAACAAACAAAAAACGGGCCCGAAGGCCCGTTCTCTATTCCAGCGATGATCCCGACCGGCTTACTTCGGGCCGATCATGTTTTCCGGGCGCACATACTGGTCGAATTCCTCGTTCGTGAGGTATCCGCCGCCGACGGCCTCGTCGCGCAGTGTCGTGCCGTTCTTGTGCGCGGTCTTGGCGATCTTGGCGCAGATGTCGTAGCCGAGCTTGCTGTTGAGAGCCGTGACGAGCATCAGCGAGTTCTCGACGCCCTTCCTGATGTTGTCTTCGCGGGCTTCGATGCCGACGACGCAGTTGTCGGTGAAGGAGACGGCGGCATCGCCCAGAAGCTGGACCGACTGCAGGAAGTTGTAGGCCATCATCGGATTATACACGTTCAGTTCGAAGTGCCCCTGCGAGCCTGCGAAGGAGAGCGCTGCATTGTTGCCGAAGATGTGGGCGCAAACCTGCGTCAGCGCTTCCGACTGCGTCGGGTTGACCTTGCCCGGCATGATCGATGAGCCGGGTTCGTTTTCCGGCAGCGACAATTCGCCAAGACCGGCGCGCGGGCCGGAGCCGAGGAAGCGGATGTCGTTGGCGATCTTGAACAGGGCTGCTGCTGCGGCATTGATCGCGCCATGCGAGAACACCATGGAATCGTGCGAGGCAAGCGCTTCGAACTTGTTCGGCGCCGTCACGAACGGCAGGCCGGTGATCTTGGAAATCTCTTCGGCAACCTTTTCAGCGAAACCGACGGGGGCGTTCAGGCCCGTGCCGACCGCCGTGCCGCCCTGGGCAAGCTTGGAAAGTGCGGGCAGGGTGAGTTCGATATTGGCAATCGCCGAGGCGACCTGCGCGGCATAACCGGAAAACTCCTGGCCGAGCGTCAGCGGCGTGGCATCCTGCGTGTGGGTGCGGCCGATCTTGATGATCTTTTCGAACTGCTTGACCTTGGCTTCCAGCGCCGAGTGCAGATGCTTGAGGGCCGGCAGCAGGTGGTGAACGATTTCTTCCACGCAGGCGATGTGCATCGCCGTCGGATAGGTGTCGTTCGAGGACTGGCTCATATTGACGTGGTCGTTGGGGTGAACCGGCTTCTTGGTGCCCATTTCGCCGCCGAGCATTTCGATTGCGCGGTTGGAAATCACCTCATTGGCATTCATGTTGGATTGCGTGCCGGAACCGGTCTGCCAGACGACCAGCGGGAAATGTTCAGTCAGCTTGCCGTCGATGACTTCCTGTGCGGCTGCGATGATGGTGTCGCCTACCTTGGGGTCGAGGCCTGCAAGCGCCATGTTCGCACGGGCGGCGGCCTGCTTGACGATGCCGAGCGCGCGAACGACAGAGGCGGGCTGCTTTTCCCAGCCGATCTTGAAGTTGCCGAGCGAGCGCTGCGCCTGCGCGCCCCAATAGCGATCGGCCTGAACTTCAATGGGTCCAAATGTATCGGTTTCCGTCCGTGTGGCTGTCATCAATCTTGCCTTTTTACTCGTTTTCCTCCGCCAAAACGGCACTTCGCCCGCCTTGCGCGCGCCGATATATAGAATCATCGCGCTGGCAATGAAAGCGTTGCGAGGCATGCCTGGCAGATATTTCCCTTGGGACAGGGCGATTTTGGCGCTCATCCTGCCCGGTTAAGAAAAAGACCTTGGCGTGTCATTTTTACTACGTCGATAAAAGCCCGGAAAACCGGGGTTTCACCGGCTTGGAACGGCTTGGCCAACCACGGCAAAGTGAATGAAATAAATAGAAATTTAACCATTCTCGCCAATTCTGGAAATTACGTTTTTATGGTTTTGGCCGTAATATGAGGTTCATTTCGGGTGCGTTCTGGACTTCGGCGTTTTCTTTTCAACGGGCCGTCTATCGGCTAGACAAGCATGAAACTGGATGCTCCGTCTTCGTTGGCGGCGCTGGGTGCTACGAGGATCAAATTGCAAGTCACATCTGGAAAAACATCGGCAGCGCTGGTGCTGGCTCTCGGTCTTTCCGTTTCCACCGCTCTTCCCGGCAGTGCCGGCGCGGTAACGCTGATGGACCTTTTGCGTGGCGGGCCTGGCAAGGTTGCGCGCGATCGCGGTGAAATGCCTCCAGCCGGTATCGTCACCTCGCCGCCGACGGTCGGACCGAGCGCCGATGCATCCGATCCCGAGCCTCTGCCGCGTGTTTCCGGTCCACGTTATTACGATTACAAGGCCGATACCGCACGCGCTGTGAACACCGCCAATTTCGGCGAGGGTCTTGCCAATGTGAAGTTCAGCGCCACCCCCGAAATCGGCAAGGCTCTGGAAGCCTATTACGGTGCCGGCGGCAAGGCGCTCTGGGTTTCGGAAGGCGAGCTGACTGCCCGCGCGAACGCCGTCATGGCGTTTTTGGAGACTGTTGGCGAAAGCGGCCTCGATCCGGCCGATTACAGCATTTCAGTACCCGCAAAGGACGTAACCGCCAGCATCAGCGCAGGCGCGAACGCATCCGGCACGCCGGTGGAAGTGGCTTCCGCATCGACCTCCGACGCCTATCAGCGCGCGCAGATGCAGTTCGAGCTTGCGCTTTCCGCCAAGGTCCTGGCCTATGTGCAGGATACGACGCGTGGCCGTGTCGATCCGAACCGGCTGTCCGGTTACCACGATTTCAAGCGCAAGACGGTGAACCTTGCGCCCGTGCTGAAGCTTGCAGGCCTCAGCCCCGATATCGCAGCCTATCTGCGCAGCCGTGAACCTTCGAACGCCGAATATCTGGCGCTGAAGGCCGAACTGGCCCGGTTGCGCAGCGAGGGTGATGCGGCCAACACGGTCAAGGTCCCCGCCGATCTGGTGCTGAAACCCGGCAACAGCAGCGGCGACATGGCGAGCGTCGTCAAGGCAATCGAACATCGCGCTTCGCCTGCCTTCAAGGCGGAACATGCGGCGATCATTTCTGGCTACCAGCAGACGCCGGATTATACGCCTGATCTCGTTGATCTGGTGAAGGCATTCCAGAGCGAAAACGGCCTGAAGGCCGACGGCGTCATCGGCCGCGCGACCGTGCGTGCCATGGTCGGCGAAAGCAACGACGCCCGGATTGCCAAGGTGCAGGTGGCGATGGAGCAGATCCGCTGGCTGCCGGCCGATCTCGGCCAGCGCTACGTCTTGATCAACCAGCCCGCCTTCATGGCCTATTACCACAATGACGGACAGGAACAGTTCGGCATGAAGGTGGTGGTCGGCTCCAAGGCCAACCAGACCTACTTCTTCCAGGACGAAATCCAGACCGTCGAATTCAACCCCTATTGGGGTGTTCCGCAGTCGATCATCGTCAACGAGATGCTGCCGAAGCTGCGCCGCGATCCGTCCTATCTCGACCGTCTGGGTTATGAGGTGCAGGTGGGTGGCCGTGCGGTTTCTTCCACCAGCGTCAACTGGTTCGGCTCGACCAATGCCATTTCGGTGCGTCAGCCGCCAAGCAGCGACAATGCACTGGGCGACCTGAAAATCCTGTTCCCGAATGCGCATGCCATTTACATGCATGATACGCCTGCCAAGAGCTTCTTCAACCGCGACATGCGGGCGCTGAGCCACGGCTGTATCCGTCTGGTCGACCCGCGCCGCATGGCGGCGGCGGTGCTTGGCACCAGCGTCGACAAGGTCAACGAGCAGATTGCAGCGGGCAAGAACCGCGCCGTGCAGGTGCCGGTGAAGATACCGGTCTACGTGGCCTATTTTACTGCCTGGCCGGACAAGGCCGGCAAGGTGCAGTTCTTCGACGACGTCTACGACCGTGACAGCTACGTCCAGAAGGCGTTTGCGGTAACGACGAAGGCGCGGGCCGCGTCGATTTGATAGAAATCTCATTGAGAAAAAGAAAGCGCCGGAAACGGCGCTTTTTTTGTTTCTGCGACTGCCAGTTACTATCGTAGCGACGATGCCGTAAAAAGCGTGAATGCCAGTTCGCCATCGCCGTCGAGCATGTTTGCGCTCAACAGCGCATCTTCCAGCGATGATTTGCGGATGAGGAGTTGGTAAAAGAATAGATGAACGAAAAGCGGCGTTGCCGCACCATCGGGATAGCCGTGTGAGGCTATGTAGGCGTGTGCTCGACCTTCAATGAATACTTTGGCGAAATCCTGCGAACCCGTGCAGCAGGCGGTGCTGAACACCACTGTGTCCCGCAGGTCGATGTTACCAGAGAGAATGTCGGCGTGCATGCTGCCGTTTTTCAGTTCTGTTCGGGTTATCTCCGTGTCGCACTCGCCGACGACTAGGCCGTTTTCATCGCCATGACCGCTGATGATGAGGTAGGGCGGCGGGTTGTCTGGCTGTTTCAGGCAGACCAGAATGTCTTCCGGCGTGCCGGGGAGATAAAGCCTTACCGATGCGCCTAGGCTTTCCAGCATTGCCCTCAAAAGCAGGGCCTCGCCAGAATCGCCGACGGCGACAATGCCGACGGCGGTGCGAGGGAAAAGGAAATTGCGATCGACCATGGCGAGCCTGAGAGTGTTCCGATTTATGCAGCGGCGTTGCGTTCTGTCAGCAGCCTTCCCACTAGATCTGGCGTTAGCGTTGCAAAATCATCTATCACGACATCTGGTTCGAGTTCGGCCATCGGCACATCCGAATAACCGAAGGTGACGCCGATCGATGGGACGGCCGCATTTTTGGCGGCGAGAATGTCGTTGATGCTGTCACCCACCATGACCGAGCGCTGCGGGTCGCCGCCAGCCTTTTCGATGGTGCCGAGAATATGGCGCGCATCAGGCTTGCGGAAGGGGAAGGTGTCGCCACAGGTGATGGCGGCGAAATATCGGGTGAGATCCAGTTTTTCGAGCAGTGGAATCGCAAGGATTTCGGTCTTGTTGGTGCAGACCGCGAGCGTGATGCCAGCTGACGAAAGCGCATCCAGTACGCTGACGATGCCGGGGTAGGGGCGGCTGTCGCCGGGCATTTCTGCGCGATAATGGTCAATGAAACGCTCGTACAGCGGCTCCAGTTCGGCTTCCGGCAATTCTACCTGACGCAACGCGAAGGCCCGCTTGATCATCACACGCGCGCCCTGGCCGACGAGATGCGTCAGGTCGTCATAGGTAACGGGGGCAAGACTGGCTGCGGCGATGGTGTGGTTGAGGCTGGAAACGAGATCGGCGGCGGTGTCGACGAGCGTACCATCGAGGTCGAAGATGGCGAGCGGGGAGAGCGGGCGGGATGTCACGGGAACTGGCCTCTTGAGAGAATGCTTTTGGCGATGATATCGATGCGTTCGTTGTGGCCAAGCCTAGGCAAACGGCTTTGTCTTTGCAACCGCGCCACAACGTTCTGTTCGTTGCCTGCAAAAATGCTTTCGTTTGGCTTTCGACCCGTGTAAACAGCACGGCGACGACAAAGCTACCGGAGTTTCAGGCACATGGATGCCCGCCAGATGAAGATCAAGGCCGCCGAGGCCGCATTGTCCCATGTGCAAGACGGGATGCGACTTGGTATCGGCACGGGCTCTACAGCTGAGGAATTCGTCAGGCTTCTGGCGGAAAAGGTTGCTGCAGGCCTGAAGGTCGAAGGCGTACCGACATCCGAGCGTACTGCGCGCCTTTGCGTGGAGCTTGGTGTGCCGCTGAAATCTCTCGATGAGTTGCCGGAACTGGACCTTACCATCGATGGTGCGGACGAAGTGGATCACGGCCTGCGACTCGTCAAGGGTGGTGGCGGTGCGCTTCTGCGCGAAAAGATCGTGGCGGCGGCATCCGCCCGCATGATCGTCATCGCCGACCAGAGCAAGGTTGTGGAGACGCTTGGCGCCTTTCCGCTTCCCATCGAAATCAATCCGTTCGGTCAGGTGGCGACACAGATCGCCATCGAGAAACTGGCGGCGCGGTCCGGCCTCTCGGGCGACCTGACGATGCGTTCGTCGGGCGACGGCGCCTTCATGACGGATGGTGGACACCTCATTCTCGACGCATCTTTTGGCCGTATTCCTGATGCAGAAGCGCTTGCACGCGAGCTGAACACTATCCCCGGTGTTGTCGAGCACGGACTTTTCATAAATTTGGCATCGCTTGCCATCATTGCGGGTCCTGAAGGCGCCCGCGTGATGCAGGCAGTATAACAGGAGCGAGATTTTCATGATCAAACTAGCGGGACTGGGCAAAGCTGCCGCTGCTTCGATCCTCATTTCCGGCATCGTGTTCGGTACTGCCGCACGCGCTCAGGAAATTTCGGAAGCGCATATAGCCGCCGCACGGCAGGCGATCGCCTCTCTTGGCGTTACTGACCGTTTCGATGATATCCTGCCGGGTCTGGCGGAACGTCTGAAGGCCGAACTCATTCAGGCATCGCCGAATGTGCAGGACGTGATCACCGCGACTGTAGACGCCAAGGCACTTGAGCTTGCGCCGCGCCGCGCCGATCTGGAACGCGAGGCAGCACTCACCTACGCGCGCGCCTTCTCCGTCGAAGAGCTGAACGCCATCTCAACCTTCTACAGCAGCGAAGCCGGCAAGAAGCTTCTGAAGGACGGCCCTATCGCCACGCGCGAACTGATGAAGGCTGCCGACATCTGGGCCGCGGGCATCAACCGCGATCTGAACACCTCCAGCATGACCGAATTGCAGAAGGTGGCCGGCGCTGATCTGAAGCCGCTTCCGGCCGATCAGGGCAACACCGGTGGCGCTCCGGCTCACAAGCCCTGAGTGAAATAGATAGAGCGTCGGGTCCCAAAGCTCACGTTCAGAAATATTCAAAGCCCGGCCGTAAGGTCGGGCTTTTCATTTGTGCGTCGCAGCACCTATATGTGCCATGAATACGCCACAGCCCGCCTTGAGGCCGATGGCACGTGGTTTTGATCAGGGGTTTTGACTATGACAGCTTATGACTACGATCTTTTCGTTATCGGTGGCGGCTCGGGCGGGGTGCGCAGCGCTCGCGTTGCCGCCTCACTCGGCAAGCGTGTGGGAATTGCCGAGGAATACCGTTACGGCGGAACCTGCGTCATCCGTGGTTGCGTGCCGAAGAAGCTGTTCGTTTATGCCTCGCAATTTCCGGAGCATTTCGAGGATGCCGAAGGTTTCGGCTGGAGCGTTGGCGAGCGTCGTTTCGACTGGAAAAAACTGATCGAAGCGAAAGACAGGGAAATCACCCGTCTCGAAGGGCTGTACCGCAAGGGTCTGGATAACGCCAAGGCCGATATTTTCGACAGCCGTGCAGAGCTTGTCGATGCGCATACCGTGAAGCTGACGAAGACTGGTGAGACCTTCACGGCCGAGCGTATCGTGATTGCCGTTGGCGGTACGCCGAACGAACACAAGGCGCTGCCCGGCCACGAGCTGACGATCTCCTCCAACGAGGCTTTCGACCTGGAAGAGCTGCCGAAATCGATCCTGATCGCTGGCGGTGGTTACATCGCCGTGGAATTCGCCAATATCTTCCACGGACTCGGTGTCGAAACGACGCTGATCTATCGCGGCAGGGAAATCCTTTCGCGCTTCGATCACGATATGCGCAAGGGCCTTCATGAAGCGATGGAAGCCAAGGGCATTCGTATCATTCTTGAAGACGTCATTCAGGAAGTGAGCAAGGAAGGTGCGGGCGGCTTTGTGGCACGGACGAAGCAGGGCAACTCGCTGCATGTCGGCCTGGTGATGCTGGCGCTCGGTCGCGATCCGAATACGCATGGTCTAGGCCTTGAAAATGCCGGTGTGAAGGTGGATGCGCGCGGCGCGATCATCGTCGATGAGTATTCGCGCACGAACGTTCCTGGTATCTTCGCACTGGGCGACGTCACCGATCGGGTACAGCTGACGCCGGTGGCGATCCACGAGGCCATGTGCTTCATCGAAACCGAGTATAAGAACAACCCGACCAAGCCGGACCACGAGCTTATTGCCACTGCGGTGTTCTCGCAGCCGGAAATCGGCACGGTTGGACTTTCTGAAGAGGAAGCGGGCAAGAAATACCCGCAACTGGAGGTCTATCGCGCGCAGTTCCGTCCGATGAAGGCAACGTTGTCCGGGCGACAGGAAAAGACGATCATGAAGCTGATCGTCAATGCCGCCGACCGTAAGGTCGTCGGCGCGCATATTCTCGGCCACGAGGCAGGCGAAATGGCGCAGCTTCTCGGCATCACGCTGAAGGCCGGATGCACCAAGGACGATTTCGATCGCACCATGGCGGTTCATCCGACAGCGGCCGAGGAACTGGTGACGATGTATTCGCCAAGCTACCGCGTGGTGGACGGCGAGCGCGTGTAACGCCGTCGCTTGCGCGACGTGATCACGTCTCCGCTTTGCTCGCCACCGCTTGAAAACCGTTGTTTTCCGGGTGGTGGCGGGTTTATTAAATCGTTTGAATTGACTTTTATGCACGTTAAACGCCCAAAACGGGCGGAATGGGCCCGATGGCCCTGACATCGGCTATGCAAAGCCTGTGCTTGGAGCTATAAGCCGCTCAATTTTTCGAGGCGGTCGTGCACAAATGCGCGGGCGAGAAAAGGGTAAGGACATGGCACAGAATTGGACACCCGGCAGTTGGCGGCAGAAACCGATCCAGCAGGTTCCCGAATATCCTGACGCGGCAGCGCTTGCGGCGACGGAAGCCACGCTTGCGACCTATCCGCCGCTCGTTTTTGCCGGTGAAGCCCGCCGCCTGAAAAAGCAGCTTGCCAATGTGGCAGACGGCAACGCCTTTCTGTTGCAGGGTGGCGATTGCGCCGAAAGCTTCCTCGAGCATGGCGCGGATAATATCCGCGACTTCTTCCGCGCTTTCCTGCAGATGGCTGTCGTCCTGACCTATGGTGCGCAGCTGCCGGTGGTGAAGGTCGGTCGTATTGCCGGTCAGTTCGCCAAGCCCCGCTCTTCGAACGTGGAAGTGCTCGATGGCGTGACGCTGCCGTCCTACCGCGGCGACATCATCAACGGCATCGAGTTCAATGAGACCTCGCGCGTGCCGAACCCCGAGCGTCAGCTCGACGCGTACCGCCAGTCGGCGGCGACGCTTAACCTGCTGCGCGCTTTCGCAATGGGCGGCTACGCCAACCTTGAAAACGTTCACCAGTGGATGCTCGGCTTCATCAAGGACAGCCCGCAGGCGGATCGTTACCGCAAGCTGGCTGACCGGATTTCCGAGACCATGAACTTCATGCAGGCAATCGGCATCAGCGCAGAAAACAATCCTAGCCTGCGCGAAACCGATTTCTTCACCAGCCATGAGGCTCTGCTGCTCGGTTACGAAGAGGCGCTGACCCGCGTCGATTCGACCTCCGGTGACTGGTATGCCACGTCGGGCCACATGATCTGGATCGGCGACCGGACACGTCAACTCGACCATGCGCATGTGGAATATTTCCGCGGCATCAAGAACCCGATCGGCCTGAAGTGCGGACCGTCGCTGACGCCTGATAATCTGATCGAGCTGATCGACGCGCTGAACCCTGCAAACGAGGCAGGTCGTCTGACGCTGATCTGCCGTTTCGGCCACGACAAGGTTGCCGACAGCCTGCCGAAGCTCATCCGTGCCGTGGAGAAAGAGGGCCGCAAGGTCGTCTGGTCGTGCGATCCGATGCATGGCAACACCATCACGCTCAACCACTACAAGACGCGTCCGTTCGAGCGTATCCTGTCGGAAGTCGAAAGCTTCTTCCAGATCCACCGCGCCGAAGGCACACATCCAGGCGGCATCCACATCGAGATGACCGGCAAGGACGTGACCGAGTGCACCGGCGGCGCCCGCGCCGTGACGGCAGATTCGCTGTCGGATCGTTACCACACCCATTGCGATCCGCGTCTCAACGCCGATCAGGCACTGGAGCTGGCCTTCCTTCTGTCCGAGCGCATGAAGAGCGGCCGTGACGAGAAGCGTCTGGCAATTGCTACTGCCTGACAGAGGCAGATCAAACAAAAAAGCCGCCGGATACTGCCGGCGGCTTTTTTTATGGTTGTCGGCCTGATTACTGGACGAGTGCCGGCTGCTGGCAGCGAACGTCGGTGACGCGCACATCGGCTTCGCCAATCTTGACGCCGAGTACCAGCAGCACGTTGTAGAGCAGCTGATCCACGGGCGCCGTGACTGCCGCGAGCGTGTTGGCAAGCGCTGACTGGATGCCCGCCAGACCTCCCAGATCGATATTAAGGAAGAGAAGCCTGATATCCAGATTGAGGTTCTTCAACAGTGAACTGACAAGAGTGGTAACGGTATCCTTCGTGGAAACACTCTTGATCTTGGCCTGGGTGATATCCGACTGGGTAAAGGTCAGCTTGGTCTTCGTCATGTTCGTGGCATTGATGAGGGCGCTGCCATTGATGGCGAGCAGGGCCGAATCCACGATCGCCGTCTTGGTAACGCGCGGATCCTTGCCGAAATTGGCAAAGGCCGTGGTATCGACATTGCCAAGCGCGATTTCTGCGACGCCGGGAACGACTTCGACATCGACCGTACCCTGTCCGCCGCCCGTGCAGCGAATGTCGGCGAGCCGCGCTTCGGCATGGGCGACTTCCACATAGAGCGGAATATTGACCTTCAGACCGGCAATCGCCTGAAGCCCGTCAACCACGACACTGACCGCCAGCCGGGTTTGTGCGGTGCGTACCACGGTGCCCTGGCCGCCGACGGCAAGCGACGGCGTTTCGACGGGTGGCTCACCGATGGCGAGCGTTGTCTTGACCGAGGCTAGACCGAGAAGATTGGCGTTGAGGTTGAGCGCCAGCTGGTTGCCGCCATTGCCTGCCACGGCGGCGGCGTTGAGAAGATCGAAGACGCCTGCGGTGACCTTTAGGTTTTCGCCGCTACCGATCAGCTTGTCCGAGAACGGGCCGAGATTGAGGATTTCTTCAAGCTTGAGCTTGATGTTGCTCTTGTTGGCGGTTTTTGCCAGCGTCTTCAGAATGTTGGCCACAGCCGGCTGCAGGCCGGTGGTCTTCGTCAGCGCGTCCAGGAATTTGCCGTAGGTGATTTCCGTCTTCAGGACATCCTTGTAGGTGCCGGCTGTCAGGTTGAGATCGACAGCCAGCGCTTCGACGACATGCAGCGCGTTGACATCAGCAGCCACAAGCGCCTGGTAATCCATAACCTTGAGCGAGACCGTCGTACCGAGCAAGCCGCCGAGCAGGCTGTTCAAAATGCCTTCATCGAGGCTTGCCAGTCGCGAGCCCACCGAAAATGCCGCGATCTTTTGGGATGAGGCCGTTCCAGCCGCGGAAATCTTGGGCGGCGTGGTGAAGGCGGAGGCAAAGAATATCTGGCCCTTTTCGACGATATTCACTTTCATCGCATTGGTGGGAAGTGCATTTTCGACGAAACGCTGGCCGACAGGCAGGGTCGCGTCCGGCTCATAGTGACCTTTGACGACTTCGGCATAACCGTTGCTCTTGGCAAATTCGTTCAAGGGGTCGAAAGGTTGAAGACCGTCTACGGTCAAGAGGCCATTCGGTGTCTTGACCCCGAGATTCATGCCGTTGAGGGCAAAATATTGCTGGACCGCCTTTTCGGGATCAGCGGCATTGGCCGCCGCTGATATGGCCGCAAGATCGGCGGTCTGCTGCAATTGCCGCTTCTGCAGGGTCAGATAGCCATAATCGACGCCAAGCGCCAATATGCCGATGAAAAGCGGTGCGGTAAGCCCGGCCGAGATGGCGATGTTGCCTGTGCGATCCTTCAGGAAACGGGGAAGCAAAGAAGAGATATTTTGCATGTCATGCTCCTCCGATCCGGATTGTGGAAAAACGCCGGATGACCGGCTCGGGCAGGGTGTAGCTGTAGAGGCTCCAGATCGGCAGATCACGGGCGTCATATTCCACCTTGACCGTGAACTGGTTGGCATTGGCGGGATCGGTGGCGACGTTGACCGTGAAACGCGTCTTGTCCATGAAGGCGTAGCTGAGGTCACTTTTGGTGACGAAATCACGGGCCAGCTGCTGGCGCTCGGTCGTATTCAGTCCGGCAACTGCCGTCCTTGCCGCGTCGGCGGCGATCTGCTGCACAGAATAGGCGGCCATCAGGTAGATACCGTAGGCAATCATTGTCAGCAGGACGAGAAAGAAAATCGGCGCGACGATAGCGAACTCGACAGCGGACGAGCCGGATCGATCACGAAGGAAATGCACTCCATTACGCATAAAGCACCCCCGTTTCTTCAGGCACCAAAGTCAGATGCCTTTATTCTTATTTTCGGAAATGCTAATTTATAGGTGTTAATTTTGTATTGATGTCGCTCTTATGGGTTGCAGGCCGGGAAAGCCCTTCGCGTTAATACCCATGGATTTCAGATCAGCCGAAGCCCTTTGAAGCTGGCGTGGCCGTCTTTGCCGATGATGATGTGGTCGTGCACCGCTATCCCCAGCGGCTTTGCCGTATCGATGATGGTTTTGGTCATCTCGATATCGGCACGCGAGGGGGTAGGGTCTCCACTCGGATGATTATGTATTAAAATCAAAGCTGTAGAGGAAAGTTCGAGGGCGCGGCGCACCACTTCGCGCGGGTAAACCGGCGTGTGGTCCACGGTTCCCTGACCCTGCACCTCGTCGGCGATCAGGACGTTGCGCTTGTCGAGGAACAGGATGCGGAATTGTTCGCGGGTTTCATGGGCCATGGCGGCATGGCAATAGTCGATGACCGAAGACCAGGAGCCGAGAATCTGCTTGTTGCGGATTTCGCCCTTCAGCATGCGCTGGGAAACGGAGGCGACGAGCTTCAGATCGAGCGCCACGGCCTCACCCACGCCCTTCACCTCCTGCAACAGCGGCAGCGGCGCGCCAAGCACCCCGCCAAGGGTACCAAAGCGGGCGATCAACGCCTTGGCGATGGGTTTCGTATCACGCCTCGGGATCAGCCGGAAAAGCAGAAGCTCCAGCAGTTCGTAATCGGCAAGGGCGGTGTCGCCGCCGTCGCGATAACGCGCCCGCAGCCTGTCCCTATGGCCGTGATAGTGTGCGATCTCCGCTTCCGGCTCCGCAATGGCTGCGGGGTGTTCCGAGGTCTTCTTCACCGCACTTCGCGGTTCGGCAAAGAAGCCGCGCTCATCCGTTCCGTCGAACAGATCGCCGTTTCCCGCCTGAAAGCCGGAGGTCGATGGAAGATCGGCGGAAGGCGGGGCAGGGCGTTTTGCCATGGCGGTCTGGCCTTATGCGAGTGGCGGCAGGCCCGGACGGTCAAAGCCGCCCGGCGACAGTGTGAAGATTTCGCAACCGGTAGCGGTTACGCCGACCGCATGTTCGTATTGCGCGGAAAGGGAGCGGTCGCGCGTTACTGCCGTCCAGCCATCGGAGAGCACCTTCACATGCGGCTTGCCGAGGTTGATCATCGGCTCGATGGTAAAGATCATTCCCTCGCGAATCTCCGGGCCTTCGTCCGGGCGGCCGTAGTGCAGGATATTGGGGGTGTCGTGGAACAGGCGTCCAACGCCGTGGCCGCAGAAATCACGCACCACCGAGCAGCGTTCCGCCTCGGCATAGGCCTGAATAGCCGCGCCGATCGCGCCGGTGCGCGCACCCGGTTTCACTGCCGCGATGCCGAGCATCAGGCATTCATAGGTCACTTCCATCAGACGTTCAGCCGCGCGCTTGATCGTGCCAACCGGATACATGCGGCTCGAATCGCCGTGCCAGCCGTCCAGAATATAGGTCACGTCGATATTGACGATTTCGCCTTCACGCAGCGGCTTTGCGTCCGGAATGCCGTGGCAGACCACATGGTTGATAGAGGTGCAGACGGATTTCGTATAACCGCGGTAATTCAGTGTTGCCGGCAAAGCGCCATGGTCGGCGCCGAACTCGAAGACGAAACGGTCGATGGCATCAGTCGTCACACCCGGCTTGACGATTGCCGCCAGTTCGTCGAGGCAACGCGCCGTCAGCTGGCACGCCTTGCGCATCCCGTCGAAATCCTCAGGGGTATAAAGGCGGATGACGCCGGTATTCTTGAGGGGGGCGGAGGCTGCGTCGATATAGGTGACCATCATAGTGCTTTCTGTCTCTTTACGTCCCTGTTCATAAAACAGCCGGACGCCATTCGTCCATCTTAACCGTTCCCGTGACTGAAATTTGTGCCGGGGAAACGTCGCATTTCACCGCATAGGCCTCCACGCCGCGCGACATGGCTCGCTGAAACGCCAGCGCATAGACCGGATCCAGATCATCGCAGATGCGCATCCGGTCGCAATCGTTACGCTGAATGAGATAGAGCATCACCGCGCGGTGACCGGCCTCTGCTGCGTCGCCCAGCTCCTCCAGATGTTTGGCGCCGCGTTTGGTGGCGGTATCAGGGAATTCGGCCAGACCTTTTTCGCGCATGAAATGCACGTTTTTTACTTCCACATAGGCATCCGGCCGCCCAATTTCGGAAAGCAGGAAATCGATGCGGGAATTGCGGCCGTATTTCTGCTCGCGCCGGATCGTCGAATAGCCGGCAAGCTGCGGGATGCGGCCATTGAGGATCGCTTCTTCCGCCAGCCGGTTCGGCATGCCGGTATTGATGCCGACCACGGTGCCATCGGCCTCGACCATTTCCAGCATATGCCGGTACTTGCGGGTTGGGCTGTCATGCTCGGACAGCCAGATACGCGAGCCGGGCGTGGTCAATCCGCGCATGGAGCCGGTATTGGGGCAGGAGCCTGTAATCGCCGTGCCGTCCTCCAGAACGGCGTCGAAGAGGAAACGCTTGTAGCGGGCGATCAGCGTGGCGGGAACGAGTGGGGGCGTGAAGAGCATGTGGCCTGAAAGATGAGAGGTGGGGGCTGGTCAGGACAGGACGTAGGTTCCGGGTGCATCACCGAGCACTGGTCGCTTGCCGTCTCCCGGCGTCCTTGCCTTTACCTTCTCGCCATTCTGGCTTTCGATCCAGTTTTGCCAGTGCACCCACCATGATCCCTTGTGGGCCGTGGCTGCGGCCTGCCAGGCATCGAAGTCTCCGGATGGTGATGCGCCTGTCCAATATTGGTATTTTTCGGATTGCGGCGGATTGACCACACCGGCTATGTGGCCGGAAGCGCCGAGCACGAATTCCACGGGGCCGCCGAACAGTGCCGCCCCCGTGAAGACCGATTTCGCTGGCGCGATATGGTCGTCGCGGGTGGCGAGATCATAGACGGGGATTTTTATGTCGCCGAGGTTGATCCGCTTGTCCGCCACGCGCATCAGCCCGCGGGCGAGATTGTTGTCGAGATAACAATTGCGCAGATAGAAGGAATGGCAGGCAGCGGTCACCCGAGTCGAATCTGAATTCCAGTAGAGGAGATCGAAGGGCAGGGGTTCCGTGCCGCGCAGATAATTATCGACCATATAGGGCCAGATGAGATCGGAGGCGCGCAGCATGTTGAAGACTGTGGCCATGATCGAGCCATCGAGATAACCGACGGCCTGCATGTGCCTGTCGAGCGCGGCGAGCTGGCCTTCGTCGATGAAGACCTTGAGGTCACCGGCATGGATGAAATCCGTCTGGGCGGCGAGAAGTGTGGCGCTGCGAATGCGCTCATTGCCTTCCTGCGCATGCAATGCCAGGGCCGAAGACAAAAGCGTGCCGCCGACGCAATAGCCGATGGCGTTGATCTCTTTTTCGTCGGTTTGCTCCTCGATCGTGTCGAGGGCAAAATCGATACCTTCGCGGATATAGTCCTCCCAGCCCTTGTCGGCCAGCCTGGCGTCCGGGTTGATCCACGAGACCATGAACACGCTGTGACCCTGATCGAGACACCATTTAACGAAGGATTTCTGTGGGTTGAGATCGAGGATATAAAATTTGTTGATCCATGGCGGCACGATGAGCAGCGGCCGTTTGAAGGCCTTTTTCGTCGTCGGCGCGTAATGGATGATCTCGCAGAGCGGGCTTTTGGCAACCACCTTGCCTGATGTGATGGCGATGTTCTGGCCGATGACGAATTTGCTGTAATCGGTCTGGCGCAGTTTCAGATGGCCGTGGCCGGCCGCGACATCTTCGGCAAGCTGTGCCATGCCCTTGACGAGATTGGCCCCGCTGGACGCGACCGTCTCGCGGAAGACCTGCGGATTGGTGAAGACGAAGTTGGCCGGCGAGAGGGCTTCCGTCACCTGGCGCATGTAAAACAACGCCTTGGTGCGGGTGTGCTCGTCCAGCCCTTCGGCTTCCATAACCATCCGGTCGGCAAAACCGACGGTGGTCTGATAGGCTTTGAGGAGAAAATCGAAAAATGGATTGGCCTGCCAGTCCGCGTCGGCAAAACGCCTGTTCTTTCGCTCTGCAGGGCCGGTCTGTGCGGCCTTTTCCGAGCGGGAATCGTCATCTTCCGAAAACTGTGCCACCGATTTTGTCCACAGATCGAAATAGCTGGAAAGCAGGTGGGTCTGCGCTTCGAGTGAACGCTTCGGTTCAGCCATCCAATATTCGGCGACGTCGGACAGCGTCTTGACGAGGTCGGTCATCGGATCGGCGCTGGTCTGCGGAATTTCACCGCGTTCGCGGGGTGCCAGCCATTCGGACGCGGCTTTGCCGAGGTTTTCCAGCGCGCGGGCGATGTTGACCGCAAAGGCTTCCGGGTCGCGGATCAGGTAAGCCTCGGCGGATGTGGCGTCGAAACCGGGCGTTTTGCCACCCTTTTTCTCTGCCCCGCCGTCAACACCTGCCATGCGCTGTCCTCCACCAAATTTGTGTTTGCACATTCTGCATGAAAACGAATACAAGTTCCACCAGCAAGGGGAGGCCACGAAGAGCCGAACCGCAGTCGAATTCGATATCGGCGATATCCTTACAGGCGGAACATGACGATGGGCAAGCACATGGGTACATGGGGAAGATTTGCGGAAAACGCTGGAAGGATCGCCCTTCTTTCGCTTTCCGGCGCCATGCTCGTTACAGTACTTGCCGCCTGCAAGACCCCGGCACCGATCGTCGCACCGGCCCATATGCCCCACCCGCAAGCCCAAATCGTTGGCCCGCGCCCCGTCAGCGACAATGTGGTGAGCCAGAGACGCGATACCGGCACCTATCCAAGCTTTTCAGCACCGATTACGGCTGCCGGCAGCCAGATGGGGGATGACGAGGCGTCCAAAATGGAATCGAACCTGTCGCGCCTCGGTGCTGCACGCCGCAACGGCCAGATTTCGGAAGCCGAATACAAACGCCGAGTCGCGGAATTGCGGGCGCTTGGCGAAAACCAGAAGCCGGTTGCGACGCCTGCTACGCAGTGAGGTCTTCCGTTCGTCGTTCTGGGGCCTTTACCGAGAATAGACGACCTGTGGATCTCGAGATTCGCTCGGCACAAGGCCAAGGATAACGGCAATCCTTGTGCTTCATTCTGTTACCAAGCCGTTCTCATAACCCCTTATTTACCCTGCCTTTGAACCATCTGCTTACTGAAGATGTTAAGCGGATGGATGCGCTTTGCCGCTTATGATGCGGTCATAACAAACAGGCCGCTGAAAAAGCGGTAGACAGGGTGAAATATCATGAGATGCATCGCTGCTTTGCTGGTTCTTGCCGGTTTTGCGCTCGCACCCGCGCAGGCGCGGGCGCCGTACATCAACATCGGAACGTCAGCGCCGCAGGGACGATGAAAAGTTGAAAAACGCCGGTCAGTCGTTTCCGGCGGCTTCGCTGAGCATATCGAGGTCCGGCACCGTGATATGACGGTTGTTCTCGATGCTGATCGTGCCTTCCTTGCGCAGCTTAGTCATTTGCCGGCTAACTGTTTCGATGGTGAGACCAAGGAAGTCAGCTATGTCTGCGCGCGATAGCGGCAGGTCGAACGTTGATTTATCGTCCTTTTCCGGATCGATATGCGTGGCTATCATATAAAGGAAGCTGGCAACCTTTTCCTGTGCCGATTTTCGGCCAAGTGTCAGCATCCAGTCGCGCGCCTCATCCAGTTCCTTCAGAGACTGGCTGTGAAGCTTGCGTTCCATATCCGGCACTTCGGAAACCATGCGGTCGACGATACGGCGCGGGAACAGGCAGATTTCCACATCGGTTGCGGCTTCGGCCGTCATCTTGCTTTCCGCCATGAACGGGCGGCCGAGAAAATCCGGTGCAAATTGCAGGCCGACGATCTGCTGGCGGCCATCCGACATCATCTTCGAGAGCTTCACGACGCCGTTGAGAATGTTGCCGTAGGAACTGACGAGTTCCCCCTGGGCAAGCAGCTCGTTGCCCGCTTCCAGCTTCTTACGGCTGGAATGACGGTTGAGGTCGCAGAGCTGCTGCGGCGTCAACGTGCTGCAAAGACCACCGTGACGCGCCTCGCAGGAGCGGCATACGACGGGATATTCCGAATTATGGATGGTCTTCTGTAGCGTGTCCATCAGCCTTTTCCGATGCTGGCTTTAAGGGACGAATGCGACCGCAGGTGTAAAATCCGGTCTTTTCGAAGGCTTGCGCCGCGTAGTCGTCGCCCCCGCGTCTACTTTAGCAAGAACTTAAGGTGCAATTTGATTGAAGTCAAAGTTGCAAACTGTCGCAGCCGTTACTGAAGGGGAGGAAATCGACATTTTCTTGATAAAAGGCAAATCCGGGGATGAATACCGAACTTCTTCGCAAATATTCGGGCGCCGTGCCGCGTTACACGAGCTATCCTACCGCGCCGCACTTTCACGAGGGAATCGATAATGGCACCTATCGCCGCTGGCTCGGCGAGCTTGGCCACCGGAACCGGATATCGCTTTACCTGCATATTCCCTATTGCGACCGGCTGTGCTGGTTCTGTGCCTGCCACACCAAGCACACGCTGAAATACGAGCCGATTGCCGTTTATCTTGAGGCACTTAGGCGGGAGATAGAAGCCGTCGGCTCGCTTGTTTCCCCCGATGCAGTGGTCAGCGCGGTGCATTTTGGCGGCGGTTCTCCCACTATGCTGAGGCCTGAAGACATGGTGGGCCTGATGGACTGTCTAAAACGCCATTTCACCTTTGGTCTGGCGCCCGAAATCAGCGTGGAAATGGACCCGAACGATCTTGACGAAAGTCGCTATGACGCGCTTGCCGTCATCGGCATGACGCGCGCGAGCCTCGGTGTGCAGGACTTTGATGACAAAGTGCAAAAAACCATCAACCGGATTCAGACCTTCGAGCAGACGGAATCGGTGGTAGATGCCGTGCGGGCAAGGGGCGTTCACTCGGTCAATTGCGACATTCTCTATGGCCTGCCGTTCCAGACCTGCGAGACATTGCAACAGACGGTTGACCAGATCATCTCACTCGACCCCGACCGGATCGCGCTGTTCGGTTATGCGCATGTTCCGTGGATGAAAAAACACCAGTCGCTGATCCCTGAGCAGGCATTGCCAGATATTGCCGAGCGCTACCGCCAGATGACGATGGCGGCGGAGATGCTCGGCAAGGCGGGTTACAGGGCAATCGGGATCGATCACTTCGCCAAGCCCGCCGACACTCTGAGCCGGGCGGTCGAGACGGGGGAGCTGCGGCGGAATTTTCAGGGCTACACCACTGACACGGCCGATGCCCTGATCGGGCTTGGTGCATCCGCGATCGGCCGGTTGCCCCAGGGCTACGTGCAGAACATGGTGGCGACGGGGGAATATCAGCGGATGGTGGGCGAGGGTGGTTTCGCGGTTCTCAAGGGAATAGAATTGTCCGAGGACGATCACCTGCGCTCCTATGTCATCGAGCGGCTGATGTGCGATTTTTTGCTCGATCTGGGCGATTTGAAGCGGCGTTTCGGCAAGGCCAGCCATTCCGTCAGCATGGAGGCGCAGCTTTTCGCTGGCGGCGACAGAGACGGTGTGGTGCGGATGGATGGCGATGTTTTTGCCGTGACGGAGGCGGGAAAACCCTTTGTCCGTCATATTGCGGCAACCTTCGACGCCTATCTCGGCAGCGGACGCGGCCGTCATTCGGTTGCTGTTTAGGCAACAGTTTTAAGGCAAATTTCAAAGTTACGTCACGAAACCATTGGCTTTTTTGTGCGACTTGCCTATGTGGTGCGTCAGACAGGATATTTAATACGAACGACAATAAGGATTATGGGCGTGACAGCTACATTCGACAAGGTTGCCGACATTATCGCCGAAACCAGCGAAATCGACCGCGAAACCATTACGCCGGAAAGCCACACGATCGACGATCTGGGCATCGACAGCCTCGACTTTCTGGATATCGTTTTCGCCATCGACAAGGAATTCGGTATCAAGATTCCGCTCGAGCAGTGGACGCAGGAAGTCAACGAAGGCAAGGTTACCACCGAAGAATATTTCGTGCTGAAGAACCTCTGTGCCAAGATCGACGAATTGCGCGCAGCCAAGGGCTGAGGCGATAATGCCCGCTTCGAGCGGGCATTTCTTTTTCTGGACCTGACCTTCAGGGACGGGTCGTAACCGACCAGAAACGGGCCGGACGGATGCTGCTTGAATATTTTCAGATGATCGACAAGGTCGAAGCCGTGGATATGGCGACGCGCACATTGAAGGCGCGGTCTGTCGTTCCCGACAAAAGCCCGGTTTTCGAGGGACATTTCCCCGGCATGCCGCTGGTTCCGGGCGTGCTTCTGATCGAGACCATGGCGCAGGCTTCCGGCATGATGGTTCTGGCGTTCAGCGATTTTTCCGCCATGCCCTTCCTGATGTCGGTTGACGGCGCCAAGATGCGCACCTTCGTGGAGCCCGGCGCGGTTCTCGATATCGAGGCGGTGCTGGAACATGACGGTTCGGGTTTTGCAGTCACCAAGGCGAAGATCACTTGCGAAGGCAAGAAGGTCTGCGATGCGCAGCTGAAGCTCAGGACAATGCCTTTCAGCGAAATTCCGCTCGCGCCTATCGTCAGGAAGCGGGCCGAGGAAGTCGGCCTGATGGCGGCGATTGCCGCGGATGCGCAAAAATAAGCGCTTCCGCTGATGCCGGGAGACGGCCTTTTTCCCCTAGACCCGGTTTTGATTCACGAAAATCGTGGGCTTGTGCTGGCGGATCGGGCCTTCACCATTGCCAATCCGCATCGCGCGCTTTATTCCGCAACGCATGGAGTGGTCGTTTGCGACCGCTGTTGGATAGCCGTGACCGCTTCAATGGGTCAGGCTGCAAAGGATGACAGACGATGAAATCTGACAATGATGTGGTGATAACCGGGGTCGGCATCGTGACCTGTCACGGCGTCGGCAGCCAGGCGCATCTTGCGCTTCTTTCGGGAACTGCGGCGCCGGCAACGGTGATAGAGACCGAAAAGTTCAAACCCTATCCGGTTCATCCCATGCCGGAAATCGACTGGTCCACGCAGATTGCCAAGCGCGGCGACCAGCGCCAGATGGAAAACTGGCAGCGTCTCGGCGTTTTTGCCGCCGGCCTCGCGCTTGATGATGCAGGGCTGAAGGAAAACGCGGAAGCCTGCGCTACCATGGACATGATCGTGGCTGCGGGCGGTGGCGAGCGCGACATCAATGTTGATACGCTGATTGTCGATGAGGCGCTGAAGCGCAACGACCGCGAAGTGCTGCTCAACGAGAAGCTGACGACGGAATTGCGTCCGACCCTGTTTCTCGCCCAGCTTTCCAATCTGATGGCCGGTAACATTTCCATCGTTCACAAGGTCACAGGGTCCTCCCGTACCTTCATGGGCGAGGAAGCAGCCGGCATTTCCGCAGTCGAGACTGCGTTTCACCGTATCCGTTCCGGCGAATCCAGCCACGCCCTGGTGGGCGGCGCCTTCTCGGCTGAGCGCCCGGACATGATCCTGCTGTTTGAAGCGATTGGCGCGCATGCGCAGGGCGATTGGCAGCCGCTGTGGTCGCGTGGCGGCCAGGACGGCGGCGGCATGATTTCCGGTTCGCTGGGAGCCTTCCTGGTGCTGGAATCGCGCAAGCACGCCAGTGAACGCGGCGCACGCATCTATGCCCGCATCGACGCCATCGAGGGCGATCGTGGTAGCCGTGATGACGGCAAGATGGAAAAGCGCATGGAACGGCTGCTTGCCCCTGCAAAGGACAGTGCTGCGACCGTCGTGTTTTCCGGTGCGAGCGGTTACGACGCCGTGACGCAGCGTGAAAAGAATATTCTCGAAAAAGCTTTGCCGCAGGCCGTCATTCGCGGTTTCGGCGGTATCACCGGCCATGGACTTGAAGCACAGTTCCCGCTTGGGCTGGCGCTTGCTGCCCTGACGCTTGAAAGCGGCGCTAAGGTTCCTACTTTCGATGGCGCCGCGGAAAAGCCTATGGGCGAGGCGGCCAGCGAAGCGGTCGTCACCACCGTCGGCCATGTGCGCGGCGAAGGTGTCGCCGTTCTGTCCCGTGACGTGTGAGGAGAAAAGACCATGACTTCCAACTTCAAGGATCATCTCGGTCGCCCGATCGTTGCAGTCACCGGTATGGGCATCATCACATCGCTCGGGCAGGGTCTTGCCGATAACTGGGCGGCTCTGACTGCGGGCAAGTCGGGCATCCACAAGATCACCCGTTTCCCGACGGAGGGGCTTTCCACAAGGATCAGCGGCACCGTCGATTTCATCGACATCCCGGTTCCGAATTCCGTCGAGCGCTCTTATGCCTTTGCACGCGAGACAACCATTGAGGCTTTGGCGCAGGCCGGCATCTCGGGCGATTTCGATGGCCCGCTGTTTCTGGCTGCACCACCGATCGAGCCGGAATGGAGCGCGCGTTTCGAGCTTGCCGACCGGTCTCCGCCGGCCGCCCAGCCGGGTGATGCCTATGAACGGTTCCTGACGGCTTTCCGTCAACGTCCGGACCCGGCGTTTCAGGAAGCGGCTCTTTTCGGCGCGATTTCGGAGCGTCTTTCGGACCGCTTTGGTACACGCGGCCTGCCGGTCACGCTCTCGACGGCCTGTGCATCCGGCGCGACCGCAATCCAGCTTGGTGTCGAGGCTATCCGCCAGGGCCGCACCGAGCGCGCGCTGACGGTTGCGACAGACGGTTCGGTCAGCGCCGAAGCGCTGATCCGCTTTTCGCTTCTTTCGGCGCTGTCGACCCAGAATGAGCCGCCGGAAAAGGCATCCAAGCCGTTCAGCAAGGACCGCGACGGTTTCGTGATCGCCGAAGGTGCGGCAACGCTGGTGCTGGAATCGCTGGAATCGGCGATTGCGCGCGGGGCGAAGGTTCTCGGCATCATCAAGGGCGCCGGTGAAAAGGCGGATAGCTTCCACCGCACGCGTTCCTCGCCAGATGGCGGCCCGGCGATCGCGACGATCCGCGCCGCACTTGCGGATGCGGGTGTTGCTGAAAGCGATATCGGCTACATCAACGCCCACGGCACCTCGACGCCGGAAAACGACAAGATGGAATATGGCTCGATGCTTGCCGTCTTCGGCGAAGGCCTGAAAGACATTCCGCTGTCATCCAACAAGTCGATGATCGGCCATACGCTGACGGCGGCCGGTGCTGTGGAGGCGGTGTTCTCGTTACAGACCATGCTGACCGGCACCCTGCCGCCGACGATCAACTACAACAACCCTGATCCGACCATTTCGCTCGATGTGGTGCCGAATGTGAAGCGGGACGCGACGGTCAATGCCGTGCTTTCCAACTCCTTCGGGTTCGGCGGGCAGAATGCCAGCCTTGTCATGACGCGTGAACCGGCCTAACCGGTTCCGCCAGAAGACAGGGGCGTTTCCGGCCTGAACGAAGCCCGGGAACGCTCTCGCTGGTGTGACTACACATTCCGACCGCAAAACCGTTACAGAGTTTTGCTGGAATTACTCTTGAGATAGACGCCTCCGGGCGAAGGACTAAAAACATGCGCGCTCTTCAACTCGTGGACGACCGGAAGCTCGAAAAAGTGGACCTGCCTGAACCCGATGCACCAGGTCCGGGCGAGGTGACGCTGCGCGTCAAGGCCGTGGCGCTGAACCACATCGACGTCTGGGGCTGGCGCGGCATGGCTTTTGCCAAGCGCAAGATGCCGCTGACGATCGGTGCTGAGGCTTCCGGCGTGGTGGAGGCCATTGGCCCGGGCGTTTCGAATGTGCTGCCTGGCCAGCTCGTTGCGATCTACGGCGCGCGCACCTGCGGGATCTGCAAGCCGTGCCGTGAAGGCCGTGACAATCTTTGTGAACATGTTCAGGGCGTGCACGGTTTCCATCTCGACGGCTTTGCGCAGGAAAAGATCAATATTCCGGCCCGCCAGCTCGTTCCGGCGCCGCATGGCGTCGATGCCATCGGCGCGGCTCTGGCGCCTGTGACCTTCGGCACGGTCGAACACATGCTGTTTGACAATGCCAAGCTGGAATCGGGCGAAACGATCCTCGTGCATGCCGGCGGTTCCGGCATCGGCACGGCGGCGATCCAGCTTGCAAAGAAGATGGGCTGCACCGTCATCACCACGGTCGGCTCCGACGACAAGATCGAACGGGCGAAGGCTCTGGGTGCAGATCACGTCATCAACTACCGGACCGACCGTTTCGAAGGCGTCGTGCGCAAGCTGACGAAAAAGAAGGGTGTAGACGTGGTGTTCGAGCATGTCGGCAAAGACACCTGGGCGGGATCGATGTTCTCGCTGAAGCGTGGCGGCCGTCTCGTCACCTGCGGCTCCACGTCAGGCGTATCGACCGATATCAACCTGATGATGCTGTTCCAGCAGCAGCTGAAGCTGCTCGGCTCCTTCGGTTGCCGCATGGAAAACATGGCCAACGCCATGCAGAAGATGGCGCGCGGCATCGTTCACCCTGTTATCGACACCGAAGTCACCTTCGAGGATATCGACCGGGCGCTGGAGCGCATGGAAACGCGCCAGGTATTCGGCAAAATCGTTCTGCGGATGGATTGACGCCTTGAAACTGTTCATTACGCGGATCGTCCTGAAGCTGGACCATTTCCGGCAATGGCTGATTGCGACGTTTGCCTTCGGCCTTCTCAATCTGCTGAAGATATTTCCAGCTGACGCGGGAATTCGCGCTGCCGACAGGCTGGCGCGCTTGGTGGGGCCGAAAACCGGCCGCCACAAGCTGATGCTCTACAATCTGGCGCGCGCCTTTCCGGAGAAATCCGAAGAGGAGCGGCTTACCATCGCAATGGACAGCTGGGGCAGCATGGGGCGGCTTGCGGCGGAATATGTCTTTCTCGACAGGCTGTTCGATTTCGATCCGGAAAATAGCGAGCCGGGCCGTATCCGGGTCGAGGGTATTTCGACCTTTATCGAGCTTCGCGATAACCCGCGGCCCTTCATCGTATTTACTGCCCATAGCGGCAATTTCGAATTGTTGCCGGTGGCCAGTTCTGCCTTCGGTCTGGATGTGACGGTGCTGTTCCGGCCGCCGAATAATCCTTTCGTGGCCGACAAGGTGTTCAAGTTCCGCAAGGAACGCATGGGCAATCTCGTGCCGTCGCATGCCGGCTCTTCCTTCGCGCTTGCGCGGCAGCTGGAAAGGGGCGGCGGTGTCGGCGTGCTCGTCGACCAGAAGTTCGGCAAAGGCTTGACGACGAAGTTCTTCGGCCATGAGGTGCGCACCAACCCGCTTCTTGCCAAGCTGGTGCGGCAGTTCAATTGCGATGTCTATCCCGCCCGCTGCGTGCGTCTGCCTGATAACCGCTACCGGCTGGAAATAGAGCCGAGGGTTGAAATTCCGCGCGATGAAAAAGGAAATGTCGATATTCAGGCGACGGCGCAGCTTTTGAATGACAAGGTGGAAAGCTGGGTCCGCGAATATCCCGAACAATGGCTGTGGTATCACGACCGTTGGGACGTTAAACACCAGATCTGATTATTTGCAGCGCGGCCGAATTTCTAGTGATTTTTTACAGAATTCGGCCGTAAAATTGCGTTTTTAAGTATTTTTACTTATTAGTGGAACCTTATTTTTCGTTCATGGATTATCGAAATTGAAAAAATAGCAGTAGCTATGATATTTTAGAGATTAATCCCTGCGGCGGTCCTGCGTGTCGTTACGTCATTTTTTAATGCACAGACGCTACAATGAGGGGATAAGTGTCTATCCATTCGGATTGGGAGCGGGCTGTTTGCCCGTTCAGGGAGAGTTGGGTTGAAAGATTTGATTGAGCTGTTCTGGCTGCGTTATACGGAACTGCAATCAGCGGTTGGTAAGAACGAGGCCGACAAGATCGCAGTGCTGGAGCGTGAACTGGAGCTGCTGCTTGATCGGGTCATCGGGCGTAAGACCGGCAGTTCCGAGGACATTCGTGAGCAATTCCGTTTCGCCATCGACCTCCTTAATCACGAGGCGGAAGATCTCGGCTGCGTGCAGCGCAACTCCGATCTTTTGAGAACGCTGGTTGATCGCTATGTCGGCATGCCGCTCAAGGCAAAGGTGATCGGCGACGAGGACGAGGACATCCTGGAGTGGCATCACCGCCATCTCATTCTCGATGAGGATATGCTGAACGACCTCGATGAGCCGGTGGTCGTCGTCTCTCCCGGTTATCGGGTATCATTCGCCAATGGGATCGATGCTTTTCCGCGCAATACGCCGGAAGGGCCTTTGGGATGTCATATCGCCGAGCTTGTCGGAGTGCACCGTTTTCAGAACGATCTGCGGGAGAGGCTCGACAATTGCTTCAAGGGCGGTACGTCGAAATACACCTATGCCGAAGATCATGACGGCCATACGATCGTAAAATCGCTGGAAATGTCGCCCTGCTATTCCTCCAACTACAAGCTGGTTGGCGCAATGGTGGTCATCCGCGAAATCGCCGATCGCAGGCGCCGTCGCGCCACGGCATAAATTCACGGTTCGAACGCAAGCTTCGAGCCGTGTCCTTTTCCTGTCATTTCGGGAAGATGGTTTCCCAGATCGTGGAGATTGACCATGCGGATGATGCATCCGCAAGAAGCTTCGTCGCCATTGCCAGACAGGAAAGAACCAAAAGCGGGCGGATGATCTTCGCGCCGTTTTTCATCGCGAAACGCGATCCGATCTGCGCGCCGACGAACTGGCCGATGCCCATGGCGATGCCAAGCTTCCAGAGAACCGCGCCTCCAGCCGCAAAAACAACAAAGCCGCCGAAATTCGAACCCAGGTTCAGAAGCTTGGTATGGGCGGTTGCCTTCAGCATGCCGAAGCCGGCAAGCCCCACGAAGGCAAGCATGTAGAAGGAACCCGCGCCGGGGCCGAAAACGCCATCATAGAAACCCACGAGCGGTGCGGCGGTGAGGCCGAACACGAAAGGCGTGATGCGGCGATGGCTGTCGATATCGCTGAGCTGCGGCTTGAAGGCGAAATAGAGGGCAATCGCGATCAGCAGGAAGGGCATGATGGTACGCAGGAGGTCTGACGGCACGAAGGCGGCGGTGAAAGCACCGAGCCCGCCGCCGATCATCGCCATGATCGCCATCGGCAATTGTTCCCTCAGATTGACATGGCCGCGGCGGGCATAGGCAATGGTGGCCGACGCCGAGCCGAACTGCGATTGCAGCTTGTTGGTGCCGAGCGTATCGAGCGGCGGAATTCCCATGATCAGCATGGCCGGGATAGTGATGAGACCGCCGCCGCCGGCGATGGAATCGATAAATCCGGCAAAAATGGCGACGCAGAAAAGAACGAGAAAAACGTTGAGGGCGATGTCTTGCACTTGGCATGTCCAGGCGGGCTTAAGGGAGAGGGCCTCTTCTTTCACCGAAAAGATCGCCACGCAATATTTTTCTCTCCGATCCGGGACGGGCAGGGGGATTGCGGTGTTGCCGCTTATGGGTATGTTTCCGTGGCGCACCGCCAGACGCGGCGATGACGAGACATCAGGATGAGGGCATTATGCATAAAGTGATATTCGATACGGACCCCGGTGTAGATGATGCCATGGCGCTTCTTTTCCTGCACCGTCACCCCGATATCGATCTGATCGGCGTCACCACCGTCTTCGGCAACGCGCCCATCGATATCACCACCCGCAATGCGCTCTTCCTGAAACGGGAATGGCAGATGACGGCGCCGGTAGCGAAAGGTGCGGGCGTGACCTTCGATCCGGCCCGTAAGGAAGGCCACTGGCCGACTTTCATTCATGGCGAAAACGGTCTCGGCGATATCGATATTCCAAAGACCATTGATCTCCCGCTCGATCCGCGTCCCGCGCATCGCTTTATTATCGAGACGGTCAAGGCCAATCCCGGCGAGGTGACGCTGATCGCTGTTGGTCGCATGACCAATCTGGCCTTGGCGCTGCGCGAAGAGCCGGATTTTGCGGCGTTGGTGAAGCAGGTGATCGTCATGGGCGGCGCCTTCGATATCAACGGCAATGTGTCGCCGGCGGCCGAGGCCAATATTCACGGTGATCCGGAAGCGGCCGATCTCGTCTTCACCGCGCCCTGGCGCGTGGTCGTCGTCGGCCTGGACGTGACGACGAAAACGGTGATGAAGAGCGCCTTCATGGCCGAGATGGCAGAGGCGGGCGGCAAGCCGGTGCAGCTACTTTCCGATCTGTCGCAATTCTACATCGATTTCTACAAGACACGGACCGGCGATGGCATGGTGGTGCATGATAGCTGCGCCTGCGTTTACCTTGTCGCGCCCGAACTGTTCGAGACTCGCAGCGGCCCTATACGCGTCGTCTGCGGCGGGCTTGCCGATGGCCAGACCATTCAGAAGCCGGATGGCCGCGCCTTTCCGCCGGGCGACTGGGACGGGCATCCGAGCCAGCTCATCTGCACCGATATCAAGCCGGAGCGGGTGCTTTCCGTCATTCGCGCGGCAATTGTGAAGGGCGAGCGCGACTGAACGACCGGAATGGCCGTTCTTGAGCATGGTCTGCCTTGCATTTTCCAAGAATCTGGCGTTATGCAGGTTTCCTGATTACATTGCGCAATTCGCCTTGCCTGTGGTCTGAAAAGGCCGCGCCGAGCCACAAGGCGGATGATCGCGATGCCGCGTGGACCGAGAAAACCGCTGTAGGTTTTCTTGTGCTTTGCGGTACAATGAATAGCGCCCGCCGGATCGGTTCGTGTCGGCGGCGTTTAACAACAAGAACGAACTTCGTTATGGGCCGGCAGAACCGGTCCATTTCCATGAGGAAAGTGATGGAAGAGTTTCATAAGGTCCGGCGTCTGCCGCAATACGTCTTCGAACAGGTTAACCGTTTGAAAGCGAGCGCGCGAGCGGCCGGGGCCGATATCATCGATCTCGGCATGGGCAATCCCGACCTTCCAACCCCCAAGGCGATCGTCGACAAGCTGTGCGAAGTCGTTCAGGACCCTCGCACCCATCGCTATTCCTCGTCCAAGGGCATTCCCGGCCTTCGCCGCGCGCAGGCTGGTTATTATGCCCGCCGGTTCGGCGTGAAGCTGAACCCCGATACGCAGGTCGTCGCGACCCTTGGTTCCAAGGAAGGTTTCGCCAATATGGCGCAGGCCATAACCGCGCCTGGTGACGTGATCCTGTGTCCGAACCCCACCTATCCGATCCACGCTTTCGGATTCCTGATGGCGGGCGGCGTTATCCGTTCCATGAATGTGGAGCCGGACGAGAGCTTCTTCGGGCCTTTGGAGCGGGCGGTGCGCCACTCCATTCCGAAGCCGCTGGCGCTGATCGTCAACTATCCGTCGAACCCGACGGCGCACGTTGCCTCGCTCGATTTCTACAAGGACGTGATCGCATTTGCGAAGAAGCACGAAATCATCGTGCTTTCCGACCTTGCCTATTCGGAAATCTATTTCGACGACAACAATCCGCCGCCTTCGGTTCTCGAAGTTCCCGGTGCAATCGACGTTGCGGTGGAATTCACCTCCATGTCGAAGACGTTCTCCATGCCGGGCTGGCGCATGGGCTTTGCCGTTGGCAACGAGCGGCTGATCGCGGCGCTGACCCGCGTGAAGTCCTATCTCGATTACGGTGCCTTCACGCCGATCCAGGTTGCGGCGACGCACGCGCTGAACGGCGACGGCTCCGACATCGCGGAGGTACGCAGCGTGTATCGCCGCCGTCGCGACGTCATGGTCGATACTTTCGGCAAGGCGGGCTTCGAAGTTCCACCGCCGGCGGCGACGATGTTCGCCTGGGCGAAGATCCCGGAAAAGTTCCGCCATCTCGGCAGCCTTGAGTTTTCCAAGCTTCTGGTCGAGAAGGCAGACATTGCCGTTGCTCCCGGCATCGGCTTCGGCGAAATGGGCGATGATTACGTCCGCCTCGCGCTCGTTGAAAACGAGCATCGAATTCGTCAGGCAGCGCGCAATCTGAAGCGTTTCCTGTCGAGTGCTGACGAAACGATGCACAATGTCGTTTCGCTCAATGCCCACAGATAAGGGCAACCGAAGGCGGCCGGGCCCCGGCCGTCACCATCACCAGCAAATCAGGAACATACCCATGGCAGATTCATTGAGAATCGGCATAGCGGGGCTCGGCACTGTCGGCGCTTCGCTCGTGCGCATCCTCCAGCAGAGAAGCAACGAACTTGCGATTACCTGCGGACGCGCGATTGAGATTATTGCAGTGAGCGCGCGCGACCGTTCGCGTGACCGCGGCATCGATCTCAAGGGTATTACCTGGTTCGATACGCCGGAGCAGCTTGCAAACGAAGCCGATATCGACGTGTTGGTGGAACTGGTCGGCGGTGCTTCCGGCCAGGCGGAAAAAGCTGTGCGCGCAGCACTTTCGCGCGGTCTCCATGTGGTGACAGCCAACAAGGCGCTGCTTGCCAAGCACGGCGTCGAGCTGGCGACGATTGCCGAAGACAAGGGTGCGCTTCTCAATTTCGAAGCGGCTGTGGCCGGCGGTATTCCCGTCATCAAGGCGCTGCGTGAATCTCTCACCGGCAACAATGTGTCGCGCATCTACGGTATCATGAACGGCACCTGCAACTACATCCTGACCAAGATGGAGAAGGAAGGGCTGTCGTTCGAGGTCTGTTTGAAAGAAGCGCAGCGGCTGGGTTATGCCGAAGCCGATCCGGCCTTCGATATCGAGGGTAACGACACCGCCCACAAGCTCGCCATTCTGACGACGCTTGCCTTCGGCAACAAGATTTCGGCCGACGACATCTATCTCGAAGGCATCACCAACATCTCCAGCGAGGACATTCAAGCGGCCGCCGAGCTCGGTTATCGCATCAAGCTTCTCGGCGTGGCGCAGGTGACCGAATCCGGTATCGAGCAGCGGGTGCATCCGACCATGGTGCCGCTCGATTCCGTTATCGCGCAGGTTGATGGCGTCACCAATGCGGTGGCGATCGAGTCCGATATTCTTGGCGAGCTTCTGATGGTTGGCCCAGGGGCGGGCGGCAATGCCACGGCCTCTGCCGTGCTCGGTGACATCGCCGATATCGCCAAGAGCCGTCCCGGTGCCCAGCAGGTTCCGGTGCTCGGCCGTCCGGCGAAGTCGCTGACCGATTATCGTCGCGCCAAGATGAAGAGCCATGAAGGCGGCTATTTCATCCGGCTGACGGTGAAGGACCAGGCGGGCGTCTTCGCTTCCATCGCTACCCGCATGGCGGATAACAACATTTCGCTGGAATCCATCGTGCAGCGCCAGCGCGTGCATGTGGAAGGCGCGCCGCAGACGATTATCCTCGTGACCCACGCGACGATGGAAGATGCGATCCGCAAGGCCGTCAAGGCGATCAAGAACGAGAAATATCTGGTCAGCGAGCCGCAGGTCATCCGCATCGAGCGGACCTGAGACGCTTTACGATTTTTCTGAATTTGAGGGCCGCGCCACCACATGGAGGCGCGGTCTTTTTTCTCCCGAAACCCATTTTGGCGGCCACCGGATAAGCCGCCATAAAATTTGAGGGGATCGCCTCAGAACCGCTGGAAAACAACGCGATTCGGCTCTATGGTTAATCATGTTACCAAGCGAGGGAGGCGTGGCTGTGACATCGATTATCCTTTTCAAGGACAGTAAGCGCGAAAGCGTTCTGGCCGCCCATCATCGGGCGCGGCCTCACAATGCCAACGACAATATTCGAGGCATGGAATTCGATATTGCCGAATATGAGCGCAACTGGTGTTCACTTGCGGTGTTTTCCCTGTTGCTGCTGGTCGGCGCGGTATCGATCGTCAGCCCGTTTTTCTCGATTTTCTCGGTGTGAAACCTCATACGGGCGTTTTTGCTTGAAAAAGGCGCCATCGCCATTTAGCCCGTTGTCATGACAAGGCGCGGATACGCATTCGCATGACAGGACGATGGACAGGATGGCAATGATGGAGCCGGCCGATACCGTGGTCCGCGCATTTCTAAGCGTGGAGCGGTCGGCGACAGAGCAACGTTGGGTTTCGCGGCTGGATCAGGCCGCACAGAACCGTGCGCTGGCCATGTCCCAGATCCATGCCATTCCCGAACTGATTGCCCGGGTGCTGGCCGGGCGAGGGGTGGGGGTGGATGAGGCTCTCGCTTTCCTCGATCCGACCATTCGCTCATTGATGCCCGACCCGCATGTGCTGACAGATTGCGAAAAGGCTGCCGAAAGGCTGGTCCGCGCCATCGAGACCGGTGAGAAGGTGGCGATCTTCGGCGATTATGACGTTGATGGCGCCGCGTCTTCCGCGCTGATGTATCGGTTTCTCGCGCATTTCGGGCTGACGCCGGAAATCTATATTCCAGATCGTATTTTCGAGGGTTATGGGCCGAACCCGGCGGCGATGCAGCAGCTTGCCGCCAATGGCGCAACCCTGATCGTGACGGTCGATTGCGGCTCCACCAGCCATGAATCTCTGAATGCCGCAAAGGATGCGGGAACAGATGTGGTGGTGATCGATCACCACCAGGTCGGTTCGGAACTGCCGCCGGCGGTGGCGCTGGTCAATCCCAACCGCGAAGACGATCTTTCGGGGCAGGGGCATCTCTGCGCCGCCGGCGTGGTGTTCCTGGTTCTGGTCGCCACCCTCAGGCTGTTGAAGGACAGGCGCAACAGACAGGCGTTCACGATCGATCTGCTGGCGCTGCTCGATATAGTCGCACTCGCTACCGTATGCGACGTGGTGCCCTTGAAGGGGCTGAACCGCGCCTATGTGGTAAAGGGGTTGATTGCCGCGCGCCATATGAACAATGCCGGGCTGGCGGCGCTGTTCAGAAAGGCGGGGTTGGGCGGGCCGGTGACACCGTATCATTTCGGTTTCCTGATCGGACCGCGCATCAATGCCGGTGGCCGTATTGGCGATGCCGCACTGGGTAGCCGTCTGCTTACACTCGACGACTCGTCACAGGCGGACGTGATTGCCGAAAAGCTGGATGAGCTGAACCGCGAGCGACAGGCGATGGAAGCCGTGATGCTGGCGGAAGCCGAAGCGGAAGCGCTTTATGAGTATGGCGACGGGTCTGGCGCTGGCGTCATCGTTACCGCACGGGAAAACTGGCATCCGGGGATCGTTGGCCTGCTTGCCTCACGCCTCAAGGACCGTTTCCGCCGCCCGGCCTTTTCCATCGCTTTCGATCCCTCTGGCAAGGGCACAGGCTCCGGCCGCTCGATCAATGGTTTCGATATGGGCAGAATGGTCCGCGCCGCTGTGGATGCCGGCCTGCTGGTCAAGGGTGGCGGTCACGCCATGGCCGCGGGCCTGACGGTGGAACGCGCCAATCTCGGCAAACTCCGGACCTTCTTCGAGGAAGCCGCCGCAAAGACGGTGAGCGAGCTGGTGGAAAGCAGCGTGCTGAAGATCGACGGTGCAATCGGCGCGTCTGGCGCGACCCTGCAGCTTGTCGATCAGCTGGAACAGGCTGGTCCTTATGGCTCCGGCCATTCTCAGCCCATTTTTGCCGTGCCTGCCCACCGGCTGCGCGATGTGCGTCTGGTCGGCACCTCCCACGTCAAGATCACGCTGGAGGCCATGGATGGCTCACGGCTGGACGGCATCGCATTCCGCGCCGCAGAGGCCCCTCTGGGGCAGATGCTGCTGAATGCGCGTGGTAGGTCTATCCACGTGGCAGGCACCGTGGGTGCCGATCTCTGGCAGGGCCAGAGGCGTGTGCAGCTGCGTGTTCTGGACGCGGCTTTCGCGCCCTGACAGTCGGCACAGATCGAGACTTGATTTTACGGGAAAAGCTGAAGGACGGCCGGAAACGGCATGCATCCTCTATCTCACACATCACGTGAAGATTTGAACGCATAATACTGATTTTCAAGGAGAAGCAAGTGGCACGCCCTAGGGGAGTCGAACCCCTCTTTTCAGAATGAAAATCTGACGTCCTAACCGATAGACGAAGGGCGCGTGCGCTTGTGGTGTGGCGCCCTTATAGTCAGGCTCCCGTTGCTCCGCAAGCGGAAAAATTGATTTTTTCCGCTTCGTGACGAGTTTTTTTATGGAGGCCGGAACGGCTGTGGAAAACTGCGCCGGGACTGGCCAAGGCCTTGAAATTTCGCCGCTATCACGGCGCGCCGGCAATGCCTTCATGACTCGTGGAAGGCCTCGGGGCGTGGTTTTCCAACCCTTAGCTGGCATCTGCTGCCCGCCAGAAAGAACCGACACTGTGATTTGGCTGGAAGGGGAAAGGCAAGCCGGTCGATTTGCCCGCTGGCGATTCATCCGGCTTGCCTTCCATCGGGGGGACGGCACTCTAACGTATCGCCCTGGAATCGGTTCCGGCGCATCGATCACGCGTGAGGAATTTGCTATCTGCGAAGCTGCTTTGTATTTACGAAGGGGGAAACACGAAGGCAAGTGGCACGCCCTAGGGGAGTCGAACCCCTCTTTTCAGAATGAAAATCTGACGTCCTAACCGATAGACGAAGGGCGCGTGCGCTTGTGGTGTGGCGCCCTTATAGTCAGGCTCCCCGTGGTCCGCAAGCGGAAAAATGCATGATTTGACAAAAAAATGACATTGGCTGTCAGAACCCCTGGAAAACAAGGATTTCCGTTTCGTAACAAATGGTTAAACCGAGGTCGGCTTGGCAGTTTCAGTGCTTCTCGCGGATGAAGAACGATGTGAAACGACGATTTGCAGGGGCCGGTGATTCACTCAACGGGGCTTCTGGTGCGAAAGAAGCCATCAAAATGAATGGCGAACCTTGCCAAACATTCCGGCGTCACCCTTGGGGTTTTCCCGAGATCTGCAACCGCTCGATTTTGTTGACTTAGATCCTTAGGACAAGCCCATGGATGAGGTCGAGCGTGGAGAGGCTGTCGTCAAATGAAAACGGGGCCGAAATGGCCCCGTTCCATGATGTTAGCTGATTGCAGCGTCTCAGTGCAGGATCTGGCTGAGGAACAGCCTCGTGCGCTCGTGCTGGGGATTGTCGAAGAATTCGGCGGGCGAATTCTGTTCGACGATCTGGCCCTGGTCCATGAAGATGACGCGGTTTGCGACCTGGCGGGCAAAGCCCATTTCGTGGGTCACGCACAGCATCGTCATGCCGTCTTCGGCAAGGCTGACCATGGTATCAAGCACTTCCTTGACCATTTCCGGGTCAAGCGCCGAGGTCGGCTCGTCAAACAGCATGATCTTAGGCTTCATGCACAGCGAGCGGGCAATCGCCACACGCTGCTGCTGACCGCCGGAGAGCTGGCCAGGGTATTTATGCGCCTGTTCGGGGATCTTGACGCGCTTCAGATAGTGCATCGCCACTTCCTCGGCTTCCTTTTTGGGCATCTTGCGAACCCAGATCGGCGCCAGCGTGCAGTTTTCCAGAATCGTCAGATGCGGGAAGAGGTTGAAGTGCTGGAACACCATGCCGACTTCACGACGCACCTCATCGATCTTCTTCAGATCGTTGGTGAGTTCGATACCGTCGACGTTGATCGTGCCCGACTGATGTTCTTCCAGCCGGTTGATGCAGCGGATCATGGTCGATTTTCCCGATCCCGAAGGACCGGCGATGACGATACGCTCGCCCTTCATCACCTTCAGGTTGATGTCGCGCAGGACGTGGAAGTCGCCATACCACTTGTTCATGCCGACGAGTTCGATTGCCACGTCCGTTGTCGAAACGGCCAGTTTTTTTGTTTGGGTTTCTGCCATTTTGAGCGTCCCTTATCGTTTATGCCCGGTGTCGAGGTGCCGTTCCATGAACAGCGAATAACGCGACATGCCGAAGCAGAATATCCAGAATATGAACCCGGCGAAAATATAGCCCGTCATTGCGGTGACAGGTGTCGCCCAGTTCGCATCCGATTGGTTGAGTGTGACAATGCCAAGCAGGTCAAACATGCCGATGATCGAGACCAGCGACGTGTCCTTGAAAAGACCGATGAAAGTGTTGACGATGCCCGGAATGACGAGCTTCAGCGCCTGCGGCAGCACGATCAGCCGGGTTTTCTGCCAATAGTTCAGGCCGAGCGAGTCTGCCCCTTCATATTGCCCCTTCGGGATGGCCTGCAAGCCGCCACGGATTACCTCCGCCATATAGGCGGACGAGAAGAGCGACACGCCGACCAGAGCGCGCAGGAACTTGTCGAAGGTCCAGCCGTCGGGAAGGAACAGCGGCAGCATGATGCTGGCGAAGAACAGGACGGTGATCAGAGGAATACCTCTGATAACTTCGATAAAAAGCACGCACAGCATTTTGATTACCGGCAGGTTCGACCGGCGGCCAAGCGCCAGAAGAATACCGAAGGGCAGGGACACTGCAATTCCGAAGAAAGACAGGATCAGGGTGACCATCAGGCCGCCCCAGAGCTGCGTTTCCACTACGGGCAGGCCGAAGACGCCGCCGATGAGGAGGAAAAACGCAATGACTGGCAGGATGATGAAAAGGGCCAGCGCATTGAGCCGCTTGAACGGCGCTTTCGGAATGAGCATTGGCACCAGGAGGATGGTGAACATGACCATCACAAGGATAGGACGCCAGCGCTCATCGATCGGGTAACGGCCGAACATGATCTGGCCGAACTTCGCCGAAACGAAGGCCCAGCATGCGCCGGACTGGCCATCGGCCAGCGCACCGCCCTGGGAGGCGGTGAGGCAGGCGATGCGATCCGTACCGGTCCATACCGCGTCTACGAACAGCCACTTGAATATTGGTGGCAAAAGATAGGCGAGGAACGCGATGGCAAGAACCGTAAGGACGGTGTCCTTCGGCGTGGCGAAAAGTTTGGTGCGCAGCCAATGGCTGATGCCAACCGCGCTTGAAGGCGCGGGTTTGGCTTCTTCAATGGTGTGGCGCACGAACGCGTGATTGCTGATCGTCATCTATTATCTCTCCACCAGGGCCATTTTCGCGTTCAACCAGTTCATGACCACGGCCGTGAGAATGGACAGCGAGAGATAGAGAACGAGCCAGATAGCGACAACTTCGACCGCCTGTCCCGTCTGGTTCAGGATCGTGCCGCCAACGGAGACGATGTCGGCGAAACCGACCGCGACCGCAAGCGACGAGTTCTTGGTCAGGTTGAGATACTGGCTTGTCAGCGGCGGGATGATGATGCGCATCGCCTGAGGAACGACGATCAGACGTGTCGTCGTGCTGGCGCGAAGACCCAATGCCTCCGCTGCCTCGGTCTGCCCTTTTGCCACGGCCTTGATGCCGCCGCGAACGATCTCGGCGATAAAGGAAGCGGTGTAGAAGGAGAGCGCCAGAAACAGCGACATGAATTCAGGTGCGACGACCGAACCGCCCGCAAGGTTGAACCGCCCGGCAATCGGGTAATCGAATGTCAGGGGTGAGCCGAGCGCGAGGAATGTCGCAGCCGGAAGGCCGATGATGAGAAGTGTTGCGGTGATGCCGGTGCGGAACTGCTCGCCGGTTCTTTCCTGCCTGGCCTTCGCCCAGCGATAAATGAAGACGCTGATGACGATGGCGACCACGAAAGCGAGCGGTATCAGCCACGTCCCTTCGCCCCAGAGAGGCTTTGGAAAGAAGAAGCCGCGATTGTTGAGGTAGGTTCCAAACGGAAGCTGCAGCGAATCGCGGGCCTGCGGCAGAACGGAGATGACGCCCTTGTACCAGAAGAAGATAACAAGCAGGGGCGGGATGTTGCGGAAGATTTCCACATAGGCCTGCGCCAGCTTCGAGATCAGCCAGTTGTTGGACAGCCGGGCGATACCGACGATGAAACCGATGATCGACGCGGCGATGATGCCAAAAAATGCGACCTGAATTGTGTTGAGAATACCAACGAGCAATGCCCGGCCATAGGTCGCATCGCTGGTGTAAGCGATCAGCGACTGGCCGATATCAAAGCCGGCTCTTCCATTGAGGAAGCCGAAGCCGGACGAAATGTTTGACCGTTGAAGATTTGTGATCGTATTCGTCACGATGATCCAGACGAAGGCGGTCAGGATGACGACTGTCAGAACCTGATAAAAAATTCCGCGTATGCGTGGATCGTAAATGAGTGACGACGCGCTTTGCGCGCGCGATCGTTGCGAACTGACCGCGTTGCCTGCCATAGGCACCTTTCCCTTTTATATGCTCTTTGCGAGCTTATTCTATAATTTCAAGTGGAGGCCGGGCATTGCCCAGCCTCCCTTCAGTCCTTAGCCAACGATAGTCCCGATCAACGAACCGGCGGTGCGTATTGCAGGCCGCCCTTGGTCCAAAGCGCGTTCTGGCCACGCTCGATCTTCAGCGGCGAGCCGGCGCCAACGTTACGGTCGAAGACTTCGCCGTAGTTGCCGACCTTCTTGACGATGTTGTAGGCCCAGTCGTTCGTCACGCCGAGATCGGTACCGATCTTGGTGCCTTCTTCAGTACCAAGCAGACGCTTGATATCAGGGTTGGCGCTGTTCTTCTGCTCGTCGACGTTTTTCGACGTGATGCCCAGCTCTTCGGCGTTGACCATCGCGTAGTGAACCCACGTGACGATGTCGAACCACTGGTCGTCGCCCTGGCGAACGGCCGGTCCAAGCGGCTCCTTGGAGATCACTTCAGGCAGAACGATGTTGTCATCGGGGTTCTTCAGCTTGAGACGGATAGCGTACAGACCGGACTGGTCGGTGGTGTAAACGTCGCAACGGCCGGAATCATAAGCCGAAGTCGCATCGGATTCCTTTTCGAAAACAACCGGGTTGTACTGCAGGTTGTTGGTCTTGAAGTAGTCGGCAAGGTTGAGCTCGGTGGTCGTGCCGGTCTGAACGCAGACAGCGGCGCCGGAAAGCTCAAGCGCGGACTTCACGTTGAGGCCCTTCTTGGCGATGAAGCCTTGGCCATCATAATAGTTGACGGTACGGAAGTTGAAGCCGAGCGATGTGTCGCGGCTGATCGTCCAGGTGGTGTTACGGGTCAGAACGTCGACCTCGCCAGACTGGAGAGCCGGAAAACGGTCCTTGCTCGAAAGAGCGACAAATTTAGCCTTTGTAGGATCGCCGAAAACCGCAGTGGCAATACCGCGGCAATAGTCCACGTCGATGCCGGACCATTCGCCCTTGTCATCGGGATTGGAAAATCCCGGAATGCCAGCGCTCACGCCGCAGGTGACGAAACCTTTCGACTTCACGTCCTGAAGCGTCGCAGCCGAAGCGACCGAGGCTCCTCCCAAAACTGCTGCGCCGATAACGGCCGACAGAATTGCCTTTTTCATTTTTCCCAACCTTTGTTTGTTATCGTCAATCGGAAGAGGACCGGCATATTGTTTTTGCCCCAGCTCCCCCCTTCAGCAGATCTTTTCGATCCGCTTTTTCTATCACAATCGTAATTGGCAGCGGGGTCAAGACATGCTGACAATAATTGTGCCTATAAAACGGAATTTTCCAAATTTTGGTCGGGAAGTGTGCAAAGGGTGAAAATATAAGCATATTTTTGCGGAAAAATACACTTGCACGATTTTTGTATACTTCTTGTATGCTGTTGCCGGGTGGATCAATCCTCCCATCTACGAATGTTCTGCGGGACTTGACCTTGCCTCCGGCTCTCCGCATTGTCGCTCGCGTCAATATCCCTTCGAAAGCTGATCTGAAATGACCAAGACCAATGACCTGCTTTCCACCGCAGGTATGAATACGCGCCTGACCCATGGCGGCAACGATCCCGCCGACTGTTTCGGTTTCGTCAATCCGCCCATCGTGCGCGGTTCTACCGTGCTTTTCCCCGATGCCGAGACGCTTTCGACCGAAAACCAGAAATACACCTATGGCACCCACGGCACGCCGACGACCGATGCGCTATGCAATCTCGTCAACGAGCTGGAAGGTTCTTTCGGAACCATTCTCGTGCCATCGGGCCTTGCGGCGATCACCGTGCCGTTCCTCGCCTATCTTGGCGCCGGCGATCATGCGCTGATCGTCGATTCGGTTTATTTTCCCACACGCCGCTTTTGCAACACGATGCTGAAGAAGCTTGGTGTGGAGGTGGAGTATTACGACCCGGCGATCGGGACGGGTATCGAAGCGCTGATCCGCCCGAATACCAAGCTGGTGCATCTTGAAGCGCCGGGTTCCAATACCTTCGAGATTCAGGACGTTCGGCTGATCACCGAGATTGCCCATAGGCACGATTGCGTCGTGACGATGGACAATACCTGGGCGACACCGCTTTATTTCAAGCCGCTCGATTTCGGTGTCGATGTTTCCATCCATGCCGCCACCAAATATCCGTCAGGTCATTCCGATGTCCTGATGGGCTTTGTTTCCGCCAATGAAAAGCACTGGAAGACGCTTTATCAGGCGAACACCAATCTTGGCATCTGCGTGACGCCTGATGACGCCTATCAGATCCTGCGCGGCATGCGCTCCATGGGCATTCGACTTGCGCACCACCAGAAAAGCGCCCTCGACATCGCCACCTGGCTGGAAAGCCGCGACGACGTCGTGAGCGTTCTGCATCCGGCCCTGCCGAGCTTTGCCGGGCATGAACTCTGGAAGCGCGATTTCAAGGGCGCGAGCGGCGTATTTTCCTTTGTGCTGAAGGCCGAAGAGGGCAAATACAAGCAGACTGCGGCGGCATTCCTGAATGCGCTGACCTTCTTCGGGCTCGGCTATTCCTGGGGTGGATACGAATCGCTTGCCGTGTCGGTGTCGCTTGTCGACAGGACGATTGCCAAAGGCCCGTCGGAAGGTCCGGTCATCCGTCTGCAGATAGGGCTTGAAGATATCGCCGACCTCAAGAAGGATCTCGAGGCCGGGTTTGCGGCGGCAGCCGCGGTCTAACCTCAGCTTTTGGCGCGGTAGCCGTATAGCCAGTCGAAGTCCTTCAGGAAGGCTTCCCTCGGACGTGTCGAGAAGACGAAGTCCCGGGCAAGCCGAACCGGGCCTGTGGCGTGATAGGCGAAACGATTGAGAGAGGCCCGCTTGCGGGCCTTTTCTATGCGCGGCAGACGCAGGGCTTCGAAGGCGGCAAGGGCCTGTGGTACGGGCAGGGATGTTCCGGTCAATGTGCCCGCCAGTTCAAATGCATCCTCGATGGCCATCGCCGCCCCCTGTGCGGCAAAGGGCATCATCGCGTGGGCAGCGTCGCCGATCAGCACCGTATCGCGACCATTGTGCCAGCGTCCGGGACCGGCCTGATAAAGTGGCCAGAAGGTCGGATTTTCCGACGATGCCAGCAGCCGAACGATATCCGGGCTCCACCCGCGAAACTGCGCAAGCAGCATGGCTTTCTGTTGGCCGCTCGATTCCGCTCGCCATGTTGCGCCGGGATCGGCGCCGAGTGCGATGGCCACAATGTTGAAGCCGCCGACTTCCTTCAGTGGGTAGGCGACGATATGGCCACCCGAACCGAGATAGGCGGTGACGGCGCTTTTGTTGATGGCTGACGGCACATCTTTTGCCGCGACCGTGAAGCGCCAGGCAATATTGCCGGAGAAGGTGGCAGTTGGGGCGGAGGGGACAGCGAAACGGGCCGCGGACCAGACACCGTCTGCGCCGACGATCAGGTCGTGATCGCGGAACGTGGTTGCAGCGATGACGTCTGTCGTCGCGTTTTCGATACGTTTGCCAAGATGCAGGCGGCAGAGCGGATTGCGCGTTACCGCATTGAGAAGCGCGTTTTGCAACGTCGAGCGATGCAGCACGCCATAAGGTGCGCCCCAGCGTGTGCGGGCCGTCGCACCCACGGGTAAGGAAAGCAACGTGGCAAGCGATTTGCCATCGGCCAGATCGACACTGACCGGCTCGGTCCAACGCGCCTCTATCTCAGCCATCACGCCGAGTTCGGCAAGGATGCGGGCGGCATTGGGCGATACTTGCAGGCCCGCACCGACTTCCGTCAGTTCGCCGGCCTGTTCAACGATGTCAGAGCTGATGCCCTGGCGGGCAAAAGAGAGCGCTGCGGTGAGACCGGCGATGCCGGCACCGACGATGGCTACGGATTTGATGGGCATGTCGCGCCCCGATCAGGAAATGTGGAAGGTCAGGCGGCCTTCACATGGAAGACGCAGCCTGGAGGATTGGTCTGCTCGGCCTTCAGCGACGGATTGTAGCGGTAAAGGGTGGAGCAATAGGAACAGACCTTCTCGTTGTCGTCGCCCATGTCGATGAAGATGTGGGGATGATCGAAAGGCACCGAAGCGCCGGTGCACATGAATTCCTTGACGCCGATCTCGATCACGCTGTGTCCGCCATCGTTCTGGAAGTGGGGAATGGAATGCCCGGCCATGTTCGTCTCCAAATGCAATATCGTGGTTAAGCCGCAGGTCGTCATCGAGCATGGGCTTATTGCTGCGGATATGTAGCCTCAAACGCATTGCATCTCCATAAAAATCGTCAGGAAAACATGTTCAAAATTGCGATTTCCTGCCATATGGTCCGGCAAAAAGGATGTCCTTGATGAATCTCAACATGCCGCAATTTTCCGATTTTTCCCATGACGGCCTTCGCCTTGCCTATTTCGATGAGGGTGATCCGGCGGGCGATCCGGTTCTGTTGATTCACGGCTTTGCCTCCAGCGCCAACGTCAACTGGGTGCATCCAGGCTGGCTGAAAACGCTTGGTGACGCCGGTTACCGGGTGATTGCTATCGACAATCGCGGCCATGGCGCAAGCGACAAGCCGCATGATCCGCAAGCCTATTATCCGCCCGTCATGGCCGGCGATGCGGTGGCGCTGCTTAATCATCTCGGCATCGCGGAGGCTCATGTGATGGGCTATTCCATGGGCGCACGCATTTCGGCCTTTCTGGCGATGGCACATCCGGAGCGTGTCCGCTCACTGGTTTTCGGCGGACTTGGCATCGGCATGGTGGAAGGTGTGGGCGACTGGGATCCGATCGCCGAAGCGCTGCTGGCCCCCTCGCTCGATGTCGTCACGCATGAGCGCGGCCGCATGTTCCGCGCCTTTGCCGACCAGACGAAAAGCGACCGGCTGGCACTCGCCGCCTGTATCGAGACGTCGCGTGTCCTCGTCAGCCGCGAACAGGTCGCAAAGATAGATGCGCCGACGCTGATCGCGGTCGGAACCAATGACGATATCGCCGGATCAGGTGCCGAACTTGCGGCGATCATGCCGCATGCGCGCGCTATCGACATTCCCGGCCGTGACCACATGCTGGCCGTTGGCGACCGGGTGTTCAAGGCGGCGGTTCTGGAATTTTACCGCAGCCTTTGATGGGTGGCGGCAAGAAACGGTTTTTCATGCTGCATGAAGAAAAACTGAAGCCTTGCCGCCTTTAAAGTCGTCATTCGAATCCCATTTCTTATGCACGTCTTTTTCTGTATAAAGAACGACTACTGCAAACGAGGAGACCATTCATGGTCGCACGTACCGAGGCCCGTCAGCCGGAACAGCTGGCGATCGTCGATCCGATCTGGGGCAGCTTGCTGCATGAAGCGCGAAGCGCCGTGGCGCAGGACCCGCTGCTTTCGGCTTTCCTTTATTCGACAATCCTCAATCACCGGTCTCTGGAAGAATGCGTGATTTATCGCATCTGTGAACTCCTCGATCATCCCGATATGCAGGCCGTTCTTCTGCGCCAGACCTTTCAGGACATGCTGGATGACTGGCCCGAATGGGGCAGCGTGCTGCGCGTCGATATCCAGGCGGTTTACGATCGCGATCCGGCCTGCACGCGCTTCATGGAGCCGCTCCTTTATTTCAAGGGGTTTCAGGCCATCCAGACGCACCGCCTTGCCCATTGGCTGCTGCAAAAGGGCCGCAGGGATCTGGCGCTTTATCTGCAAAGCCGCTCGTCCAGCATTTTCCAGACGGATATCAATCCGGCAGCACGCATCGGCAAGGGTATCTTCCTCGATCATGCCACCGGGCTTGTGGTCGGCGAGACGGCCGTTATCGGCGACAACGTTTCCATCCTGCATGGCGTGACGCTTGGCGGCACCGGCAAGGAGGGGGCGGACCGTCATCCGAAGATCGCCAATGGCGTGATGATCGGAGCGGGCGCGAAAATCCTCGGTAATATCGAGATCGGCAGCTGCTCGCGCATCGCCGCCGGTTCTGTGGTGCTGAAGCCGGTCCCGCCTAAGACCACCGTTGCCGGTGTGCCGGCGCGCGTGGTGGGAGAGGCAGGGTGTTCCGAACCCTCGCGCCTGATGGATCAGGTCATCGGAGCCGATATCTGACGGGTCCGATATTTTCTCAATCGTCCGTGTGGAAGGCTTCGCGTGAACGACATGGCCTGTGAAAGACATTGGCGATGTGCCGCTTTCACTTTACTTTCGCCTTTGTCCCATGCCAAAAGCGGCGCAACCCGAACCGCACAGGAGAATAGTGGTGAAAGCCGACGAAATCAAAAAACTCGACGCCTATTTCAAGCGCACCTTCAATGAAAAGATGGTTGTGAAGGCGCGTCCCCGTAAGGACGATTCCGCCGAAGTGTATCTTGGCGAAGAGTTCCTTGGCGTTGTCTACATCGATGACGAGGACGGCGACCGCTCGTACAACTTCTCCATGGCAATCCTCGACGTCGATCTTTGATCGTCACTGCCCGGTGACGGGTGTTTTCCCGGATTAATAGTCGCCCGCGGTGGTTCACGCCGCGGGCGATTTGTTTTTGCGGTCGGTGATACGCATCATCAAGCGGCTTTGCGGCCGCAACGTCACCCTCATCAGTGGCTCTGCCGGACTTGCTGATCTGTTTTCGAGATGGACGTTCTGCAACAGCACCGCCAGGATCGACACGGCCTCCATCATCGCAAATGCATTGCCGATGCAGACACGCGGACCTGCACCGAAGGGCATGTAGGCGTAACGGTGGCGCGCCTTGGTCTTTTCCGGCTCGAAGCGGGAAGGGTCGAAACGTTCCGGTTCGTCCCATAGCGCCGTGTGCCGGTGGACGGCATAGATCGGCACATAAAGAACGGTTCCGGCAGGAATATCATGGTCGCCGAGCTTGAGATCCTGCAACGCCGTGCGGGTGACCACCGGGGCAGGTGGGTAAAGCCGCATCGCCTCGGAAAATACCTGTCTGGTATAGGTCAGTTGGGCGATGTGCTCTGCGGCGACGGGATTTCCACCCGTGACGGCTGCGATTTCCTCGACGACTTTCCGCTCCACGTCGCTGTGTTGCGACAGCAGATTGAACGTCCATGCCAGACCGAGCGCGGTCGTTTCGTGACCGGCGGTGATGAAGGTGAGCAGATTGTCGACGATTTCCTTGTCGCTCATCATGCGTCCCGTCTCGGGGTCCTTCGCCTCAAGCAGCATGGACACCAGATCGTTTCTCTCGACGGGGTTCTGCCGCCGGTCCGCAATCACCGTCGACAGGCTGGAGCGCAGATAACCGACAGCGGCCCGGGCCTTGCGCCGACCGGGGTGAGGGAGCCATTCCGGTGCGCCCAGCATGGCTAGAGCGAAGGTCCAGCCTGTCGGTTTCAGATAGTCGGTGATGCTTTGCTCCACGCGCCCGATATCGATCCCGTGGCCGCCGGACATCATGGTCTCAACGATGATGTCGAAGGTTGTCCGCATCATTTCATGGCCGATATCGATGTCACCGAAAGGAGATGCGCGCCAGCGCCTGCCGGTTCGCTCCGCCGCCTCGATCATGACGGGCAGCAGTTCCAGCAGCTTTTCGTGCCGGAAGGCGGCGGCAACCGATTGCCGTTGCCATTTCCAGTGATCGCCATCGGCGGTCAGAAGGCCCTGTCCGAGAGCGGGGCCAAGCGCGCGGCGCACGTCCTCACCCTTGCCGAGCAGATGGGCGTTCTTGACGAGGGCCTCATGAATAAGGACAGGATCGGCAAGATGGACGCGCATCGTACCGCCGACACGGATAAACACCGCCGGTTCGTTGAAAATCTCCGGTGGCAATGCGTTCAGCGGGTTGCGGATGAGTGAGAGGGCCAAACGTGCTGTGGCGAATTTCGATACGGGTGCCGCAGCGGATGTATCCGGGAGCGGGGTGCGAAGGTCGGTTCCGGGCATGGACAGGTCCTTTATTCGCGTTGAACACTCAAATTTATTTGTTAAGGTGTTTACCTTATTTTATTCATTTAAGGTGTGCACCTTAGGTTTCAATAGCGGGGTCCGATATCAATGAAGAAAAGCGAGGCCGGACGATCGACGGGGCGTCCTTCCCCCACACGACAGAGAATAATCGCTGCCGCACTCCAACTATTTAACGAGAGGGGGCCTGATCACGTAACCACAGCCGAGATCGCAAGGGCAGTGAATATCAACGAGGGTAATCTTTATTATCATTTCCGCACCAAGGAGGCATTGGTGCTGGCGCTGTTTGCCCTGTTCGAGACCGACGCGCTGGCGGTTGTCGCAAAGATTGACGAAGAAGACGAAGTAGCCGCATCGACATATGCTGGCTTTTTGCGGCTCTGGTTTTCGCTGGTGTGGAACTACCGCTTCCTGTTTCGTGATCTTGTCGGCCTTCTTTCCTCCGCACCTGCGCTGGTGGAGCCGGTTCGCGGCATAAGCGCGGCAATGCGACTTGCCGTTGATGATATCGTCAGCCGGATGGAGAGGGCAGGGCTTGCAGAGATTCCAGAAACCGAGCGGGAGGCCCTGCTTACCAATCTCTGGATCGTCTCGACCTATTGGGCGGCTTATCTCAACCTTCAGGAAGGGGTCACCGAATTCGGGCCGCAGCAGCTGGACTGGGGACTTCGGCAGGTGTCCAGCCTGTTTCGACCCTATCTCTCACCATTGGCCACCTCCGAGCTGGAGGCGATGCTTGAAGTTAATCCATGATTTCACCTGATGGTGACAATGTGAATGCTGGCAAAAACGCCCGCGACAATATCTATCGCGGGCGTTTCCCATCTCGCGGGTCTTAAGCCGCCGTTATCAGGCCGACTTCAGCAGATCGCCATGCGGATCGAGCACGAACTTGGTTGCGGCACCCTGGTCGAAGCTTTCATATCCCTGTACGGCGTCGTCGAGTGCGATGATCTTGGCATTGACGATGTCGGCAATGGGCAGGCGGTCGTGCAGGATCGACTGCATGAGCTGGCGATTGTATTTCAGCACCGGCGTCTGGCCGGTATGGAAAGATTGTGCCTTGGCCCAACCGAGACCGAAGCGAAGCGACAGGCTGCCCTGTTTTGCTGCGGCATCGACCGCACCTGGGTCTTCGGTGACGTAAAGGCCGGGAATGCCGATCGAGCCGGCGGCACGGGTGATTTCCATCATCTGGTTAAGAACGATGGCCGGCTGTTCGCCGCCCGAATGGCCACGCGCTTCGAAACCGACGGCATCGATGGCGCTGTCGACCTCGTTGGTGCCGACGATCTCGGCAATCATGTCGCCCAGCCGGTCGCCCTTGGAAAGATCGACGGGCTCGAAGCCGACCTTGGCGGCGTGCGCAAGGCGATCCTTGTTGAAATCACCGATCATGACGACGGCGGCACCGAGAATACGGGCAGATGCGGCAGCCGCCAGACCGACCGGACCGGCGCCCGCGACATAGACCGTGGAGCCGACACCGACGCCGGCCTTGACCGCGCCATGAAAGCCGGTCGGCAGGATGTCCGAGAGCATGGTAAGGTCGCGGATCTTGGACATTGCCCTGTCGCGGTCGGGAAATTTCAGAAGGTTGAAGTCGGCATAGGGAATGGTGACGTATCTGGCCTGTCCGCCGATCCAGCCGCCCATATCAACATAACCGTAGGCGCCGCCGGCACGGGCGGGGTTCACCGTCAGGCACACGCCGGTATCCTGCGACTTGCAGCAGCGGCAGCGACCGCAGGCGACGTTGAACGGCACCGAGACGATATCGCCGATATCAAGCATCTCGACGTCGACGCCTTTTTCAATGACTTCGCCGGTGATCTCATGGCCAAGGACGAGGCCGGGCATCGCCGAGGTGCGGCCGCGCACCATATGCTGGTCCGAACCGCAGATATTCGTGGAAATAACCTTGAGAATGACACCGTGCTCGATACGGCGGCCATCCGGCGCCTCCAGCTTCGGATCATCGATGTCGCGGACCTCGACCTGGCCGGGGCGCAAATAGACGACGCCTCTGTTTTTGCTCATATCCATCTCCTCCTTGGGTTGAACACCAATACCGGCCCGCTCCTCCGCGGACAGGATATCGTCAAAACTCATGCGCGAACCCGTATGCGGCTCGCGTGGAATCTCAATCGGCGAAGGGATGGAAAGAAGAACAATCGGCGCGTTTGGACAAACGTCGCCTGCCTCTTGATCACCGCCCGCCGCAGATACCCGGCATTACGCCGGATATGTGCAGCAAACCATTTGGCGGGCGATGTGGCGGTCGGGAATACGACAACGCCTATAGCCGCAACGACACCGGCTCTCGCCAGATGTCACGGTGGCGTTATCTGTCGATCGATTTTCTCAGGCGCCCGGCGGCATCCTGAATATATTGCCAGGCGACGCGACCGGAGCGGCCGCCGCGCGTGGTCGCCCATTCCAGCGCCTCGTGATGCAGGGTTTCGCGATCAAGGCCGAGATCGAAATGTTCGGCATAGCTGTCAATCATCGTCAGATAGTCTTCCTGGCCGCATTTGTGGAAGCCGAGCCACAGGCCGAAGCGGTCCGACAACGAGACCTTTTCCTCAACAGCTTCCGAAGGGTTGATGGCGGTCGATTGCTCGTTCTCCATCATGTGGCGCGGCAGAAGATGACGGCGGTTGGACGTGGCATAGAACAGCACGTTGTCCGGACGCCCCTCTATGCCGCCATCGAGGGCTGCCTTCAGCGACTTGTAGGCCGTGTCGTCGTGATCGAAGGAGAGGTCGTCGCAGAAGACGATGACGCGTTCGCCGGAAGCTTTCAATATATCCAGCAAGGCGGGCAGGGTGTGGATATCTTCGCGATGCACCTCGACCAGCTTCAAGGGAACGCCGCTTGCGGCGCGCACATCTTCGTGAACGGCCTTGACCAGCGAGGATTTGCCCATGCCGCGTGCGCCCCAGAGCAGCACGTTGTTGGCGGGAAAACCATCGGCAAAACGCAGTGTGTTCTCGTGCAGGATATCGCGCACATGATCGACGCCGCGAATGAGTTTCAGCGCAATGCGGTTCGGACGCGAGACCGGCTGCAGAAAGGAATTGACCGGCGTCCAGACAAAGCAATCCGCCGCATTCCAGTCGTTCACGGCAGGTGCCGGGCCTGCCAGCCGTTCCATGGCGACGTTAAGCCGGCGCAGTTCGGCAAGAAGCAGGGTGGCCGTCTCTTCTCGAATCATGGTGTTTCTTCCGCTTATCCGATGTTCATAACGATGTTTTCAACCCGGCCTAGCATGGCGTTTCAGGCCCATAAAGGTTAAGAGGTCCGGAATCGGTACGGCGTGGCTTCTGCATCTGTTGCATTCCCGGCGTTCCCCACTATATTCCGGCGGCTTGAAAGCTGGGGCGGCATACGAGGTCGTGCTGTAATCGTTGAGGAGTTTTATATGTTCATTAGTCAAGCTTTTGCCCAGGACACGGCGGGCGGCGCGTCTGCATTCGGTTCCGGCCTTGAGATGCTTTTCCTGTTTGCACCGCTTATGGTGGTCTGGTACTTTTTCCTCATTCGCCCGCAGCGCGCGCAGATGAAGAAGCGTCAGGAAACGTTGACCAATATTCGCCGTGGCGATCAGGTCGTTCTTGGTGGCGGCATCGTTGGCAAGGTGACCAAGGTCATCGACGACAATGAACTCGAAGTCGAAATCGCCGAAGGCGTGAAAATCCGTGCCGCTCGTGCTTACATTGCCGAAGTGCGCGTGAAGGGCGAAGTGGTCAAGACGGAAGCCGCTTCCTGATCCTGCCGGATAATTGAACGTCCGCTTCCGAATTTGACGGGTTGCGCATCGCGCAACCCCAACCCTGACCGAGATCGAAATGCTTCATTTTTCCCGTTGGAAAACAGTCTTTATCTGGTTGCTTGTGCTGGCAAGCGTCTTCATCGCATCTCCCAACCTGTTTTCGGACAAGCAGCTGGAGGGCATGCCTGCCTGGTACAAGGACAACAAGGTAACGCTCGGTCTCGACCTTCAGGGCGGCTCCCACATCATGCTCAAGATCGAGCGTTCCGACATCGTCAAGGAACGGCTTGAAACGATCGTGGGTGACGTGCGCACGCAGCTTCGCGACGCCAACATCCGCTATTCGGGCCTTACGGGCAATGGCCAGCAGATCCAGGTTCGCATCAGCGATCCCGCTCAGTATGAAGCGGCGAAAACCGCGCTTCGCGACCTGACGCAGCCGGTGTCCGCCGGAACGCTGGTCGGCGGTTCCATCACAGAAGTGACGATGAACGACGGCGGCGACAATCTGCTGCGGCTCAACCTGACCGATGAAGGCGTGGATTATCGCCTGTCCTCGGCCGTGTCGCAGTCCATCGAGGTCGTGCGCCGCCGTGTTGACGAAGTCGGCACCACCGAACCTCTCATCCAGCGTCAGGGTTCCGACCGCATCATCGTACAGGTGCCGGGCCTCCAGGATCCGCAGCGCCTGAAATCGCTTCTCAACCAGACGGCAAAGCTGTCCTTCCGCATGGTCGATACCACCATGCCGGTGCAGGAAGCGATGAATGGCCGTCCGCCCGCGACCTCAGAGGTTCTTTATTCGCAGGACGATCCGCCGGTTCCCTATCTGGTGGAACGCCGCGCGCTCGTTTCCGGCGACAACCTCGTCGATGCGCAGGCAAGCTTCAACCAGCAGACCAACGAACCCGTCGTCACCTTCCGTTTCGACAGCCGCGGTGCGCAGCGCTTTGCGCAGGCGACGCAGCAGAATGTCGGCAAGCCTTTCGCCATCGTGCTCGACAATCAGGTCATTTCCGCACCTGTCATCCGTGAGCCGATCATCGGCGGTTCGGGACAGATTTCCGGCAGTTTCTCGGTTCAGGGCGCCAACGACCTTGCAGTCCTGTTGCGTGCGGGCGCACTTCCGGCCACGTTGACCGTGGTTGAGGAACGCACCGTCGGTCCGAGCCTTGGTAACGACTCTATCACCGCCGGCCTCACGGCGAGCGCCATCGGTGCTGTCGGCGTCCTCATCTTCATGTTCGTCTTTTATGGCTTCTTCGGCCTGCTTGCGAACATCGCCCTCATTGTCAACGTGGTCATGCTGATCGCCGTCCTCAGTGTGATCGGATCTACGCTCACCTTGCCCGGTATTGCGGGTATCGTCTTGACGATCGGTATGGCGGTGGACTCCAACGTTCTGATCTACGAGCGAATACGCGAAGAGGTGAAGAGCGGAAAACCGCTGATCCAGTCACTGGATAATGGTTTCACACGCGCCTTTGCGACCATTATCGACGCCAACCTGACGACGCTGATCGTTGCAAGCGTGCTGTTCTACATGGGTACGGGTCCGGTCAAGGGCTTTGCCGTCACGCTTGCGGTCGGTATCATCACCACCGTCTTCACGGCCTATACGCTGACGGCCTGGATGTTTGGCTACTGGGTTCGCCGCAGCCGTCCGAAACATCTGCCGAAGGGTGTACGCACCGCCATGTTCGACGGTCGCGACATTCCGTTCATGCGTTATCGCCGTGTGGTTTTCATGATCACCGGTGTGATCATGCTCGCCTGCGTCGGCGGCTTCGTCGCCAAGGGCCTGAACCTCGGCATCGATTTCCAGGGCGGCTCGGTTATCGAAGTGCGCGCCAAGCAGGGTGAGGCCGATCTCGCAGATATTCGCGAGCGTCTGAACCAGCTGAACCTCGGTGAAATCCAGGCACAGAATTTCGGCACGCCGCAGGACGTTCTCATCCGCATTCAGGCGCAGGACGGCGGCGAAAATGCCGAGCAGTCGGCAATCACCCTGGTGCGCGGCGAGTTGCAGGACAAGTATGATTTCCGTCGCGTGGAAGTCGTTGGTCCGGCCGTGTCCGGTGACCTGACCGTGACCTCCACGATCGGCGTTGTGCTCGCCATGGCGGCGATCATGATCTACATCTGGGTTCGCTTCGAGTGGCAGTTTGCACTGGGTGCGGTCATCTCGATGGTGCACGACGTGGTCTTCACCATCGGCCTGTTCGTCTTCCTGGGTATAGAGTTCAACCTGACCAGTATCGCAGCGATCCTGACGATCATCGGTTATTCGCTGAACGATACGGTGGTCATCTACGACCGTGTCCGTGAAAACCTCCGGCGATACAAGAAGATGCCACTTTCGATGATCATCGACGTATCGCTGAACCAGACCCTTTCGCGCACGATCCTTACCGGTCTGACCGTGCTTCTGGCACTGCTGGCACTGTATCTGTTCGGTGGCGAGGTCATTCGTTCCTTCACCTTCGCAATGTTGTTCGGCGTCGGCATCGGCGTGTTCTCCTCGGTCTATATCGCGGCTCCGGTGCTGATCGCCTTCAAGCTGCGTCCCGACAGCAAGGATGCGGAAGATGAGAAGGATGAGAAGTCCGGCAATGCCATCGGCGGCAAGCCTGCCGTCTGATGGCCGGCGGTATTGAAATACGCCCGGCCCATTTTCCCGGCCGGGCGCCCATCGATGCCTATGGCAATGGCGGTTTCCGTTTCGCAGACATGTCGCACCGCGGCTCTCTCCTGTTGTTGCCTTCCGGCATTCACGGCTGGAGCCCGGTTGATGTGAAAGAATTGACGCTTGAGCATTTCGACAAGGTTCTGGCTGATGCGCAGGATATCGAGGTGCTTTTGATCGGCACGGGTGATGGCATGCGGGTCTTGCCGAAGGAATTGCGCGAAGCCTTCAGGCAAGCGGGCATTTCGGTCGATCCGATGAGCACGGGTGCTGCCGTTCGCACCTATAATATCATGCTTTCGGAATCGCGCGCCGTGGCTGCGGCGCTGATTGCCGTCGAAGGCTGACAGGACGTTTCGCGCGGGGAAACATGGCACCCACAGAGAATCTAGACGTCTGCCTCGCGACGCTGCGCGACACCGATCGCGACCGCTATCTCGCGTGCCTTCTGTCTCCGGCCGACAAGCGCGCAGCGCTTGCCGCGCTTTACGCCTTCAATGCCGAAATTGCCCGAATCCGCGATTCCGTGCGCGAGGCGCTGCCTGGCGAAGTTCGTATGCAATGGTGGCGCGATCTCCTTGATGGCAATGCGCATGGGGACAGCCAGTCTCACCCCGTTGCTGCCGCTCTTTTGTTGGCGATCGAGCAATATCGCCTGCCGCGACCGGTTCTTGCCAATATGATCGAGGCGCGCATCTTCGATCTTTATGACGATCTGTTCGTGGATCGTAACGCGCTCGAAGGCTATGCGGGGGAGACCGCCTCGGCACTGATCCAGCTGGCGAGCCTTGTGCTTTCGCCGGAAGACACTCCAGCAAGTGCGGAAGCTGCGGGACATGCGGGGGTTGCGCAGGCCATGGCCGGCATTCTAATGCTGATGCCGCTGCACCGTCGTCGTGGGCAGGTCTATATCCCCGCGGATATGCTCGCGGCTGCCGGGCTTGATCGCGAGACGTTTCTGGAAGGCGACAACAAACAACGCATCGGCATCGCCATCGAGATTTTTGCAACGCACGCGCTTGATCACATCGAGAAGGCGAGACGCGCCAAGATGTCCCGGAATGTCTTTGCGGCCTATCTTCCCGTTGCCTTGTCCGGCCCGGTCATCGCCGCTGCCAGAAAGGCGGGAGCGGGCGTGTTTGAAGGCGAAGTGCAACTGTCGCAGCTTCGCCGGCAATGGCTGCTGGCAAAGGCGTCTTTCCTCAAGCGTTTCTGATTGCTCGACCTGCACATCGCGCAGACAGATCGGATCAATTTTCGCGTCGAGGCCGGAGAGCCACACTTCACGCAAGCCTCGGTGTTTAAGAGCTTGAGCCGGGTTCGCATCGTTTCGATTCGCGAATCGCGATGTTTCGGTGCTGAGGGAGCCTTCCCGCATGAATATGGCGGTCTGGATAATCGTTTTCGTGCTGCTTGCGGTCTTCGCTGTTTATGCCTGGCGCATGACACGGGCAACGGATGAGGACAATAACCACGATGTGGGGCAGGCGATCATGGATTTTGCCCGCGCGTTTCCCACCGAGGCGATCAGAAGCCTGCATATGACGGTGGATGGCGGCGCAGCCTTCGTGCGGCTGCACGACAACAAGGCCGGCTTCATGCGCAATATGGGATCCCATTATGTGTGCCTGATGATCGATCCCGAGCGGATAAGGGTCGAAAGTCTGGAAAGCGGTGACGGTTTCGTCGTTACGTTTTTCGATACGCCGAAATATAGCGGCTCATACCGCTTCAAATCCGCCGGAGAGGCCGCCGAGGTTTCGCTGTGGCTGCTCGGTAGCCTTGTGGAGGCGCAGGACCATCACGACGAAGGACCGCAGCCCTCGGGCGCCTGAAAGCGTTCTGGGCGTCATTGTCCGTCGAGCGGCGGGTTCGCTTCCGTCTGCACACGCTCGCGCCAGATGATGAAAAGGCCGGATGCAACGATGATGAGGATGCCGAGCCATTTCGATGGCGTCGGAAAATCCGAAAACAGCGCATAACCGAGAACCGTCGCCGAGATGATTTCGAAATACTGAAATGGTGCCAGAAGCGACAGCGGCGCCAGCCTGAAGGCCCTGACGATCAGGAGATGCATATAGCCGGATATCGACCCTAACACGATGAGCAGGGTGAGGGTGAAGCCGGATTGCGGAAGCGAGATCGCGAAATCCTTGTCACCGTAGGCGTCGCCGGCCAGAAGGGCTGCCGCCATGAACACCGTGCCGGCAATGCCGGACATGGTCTGCATGACAAGCGGACTGTCGGCATCGCCGATAGCGCGGTTAAGGAACAGGTAGAGCGTGTAGAGAAATGCGCAGGCGACCGGCAGGAGCGATGTCCAGCCGAAGATCTCAAAACTCGGCTGAATGACGATCAGAGCGCCGCCGAAACCCACCGCAATCGCTGTCCAGCGTTTCCAGCCGACCCTGTCGCCAAGGAAGAGGGCCGACATCATCGTCAGCATGAATGGCTCGACGAAATAGATGGCAAAGACATCGGCAAGTGGCATGTATTTGACGGCGGCGAAGAACATCAGGCTGGCACTGGCATGCAGCACGCCGCGCAGGCAGTTCATCCACGGTCGTCTGGCGCTGAACAGCGCTTTGGGTGAGACCAGCAGCAGCAGGGGCAGGGTGCACAGAAGCTGGAAAAAGAAGCGGTAGAAAGTGACCTGCGCCGGTGACATTCCGCCGCTCACCGCCATGTATTTGGCGATGGCATCCATGACGGGCAGCACGAACATGCAGCCCGCCATGATCATCATGCCCTTGGCGACATCGTTCAAACCGGTCTGGCTGGTCATGGGTAGGGCTGCGCTTTCAACCAAAAGGTCCGACGAGGAAACGGGAGCGCCAGAGGGCGCTCCCCCTCGACGAGGTCAGGCGGCCTTCTGGCGTGGCAGGCTCTTCATATCAATGACGAAGCGATAACGCACATCGCTTTTTATCATGCGTTCATAAGCCTCATTGATCTGATCGATATTGATCATCTCGATTTCGGCGGCGATGCCTTTTTCGGCGCAGAAATCCAGCATTTCCTGGGTTTCGGGAATGCCGCCAATCATCGAGCCGGCGAAGGTCTTGCGGCCGGGGATGAGGCTGAATGCGTGCACCGATAGCGGCTTCTCAGGCGCTCCGACCTGCACCAGTGCGCCATCTCGCTTCAGCAACGCAAGATAGGCGTTGATGTCGTGGTCGGCGGCAACCGCGTCGATGATAAGATCGAGGCTGGAAGCCGCTTTCTTCATCTGGTCGGCATCGCGTGAAACGATCACCTCATGGGCACCGAGCTTTTTCGCGTCTTCTGCCTTGCCGGGGGAGGTGGTGATCATCACGACCGTGGCGCCCATGGCATTGGCGATCTTGACTGCCATATGGCCGAGGCCACCGAGACCGACGACGCCGATGCGCTTGCCGGGACCTGCATTCCAGTGCCGCAGCGGCGAATAGGTGGTTATGCCGGCGCAGAGCAGGGGTGCTGCGGCTGCTGGATCGAGCCCTTCGGGGATCCGCAGCACATAGCGATCATCGACGACCACATGGGCAGAATAACCACCAAGCGTATGTGCGCCGCCGCCCATGGCCTTGTCAGGCGAGTTATAGGTGCCGGTCATGCCGTTTTCGCAATATTGCTCCAGCCCTTCGGCGCAGCTTGCGCATTCACGGCAGCTGTCGACGATACAGCCGACGCCGACGCGGTCACCCGCCTTGAATTTCGTGACCTGCGCGCCCACCCGACCGACGCGGCCGATGATTTCGTGACCGGGGACGCAGGGGTAGAGAGAACCCGGCCATTCGCTGCGGGCCGTATGGATATCGGAGTGGCAGACGCCACAGAACTCGATTTCGATTTCGACATCGCGCGGGCCGGGATCGCGACGCTTGATGGTCGCGAGCTTCATCGGCGAAGAACCGTCATCGCAGGCATAGGCTGACGTTGTGAACATGGTCGTTCCTCCTCTTTTGGTGATCGATATTGCATGCACTGGCAGGCGATAAAAAAGTTGCGGCGGGTTTCAGCCGCCGGAGCCGGCTTCGGGCACTGCCGGGCCAAAGACCTCCTCAAAGGCTTCTCGCAGCAGAACATCGACATCGCCGATCATAACCGGCAATCCAAGATCGACAAGGCTGGTCACGCCATAGGCGCTGATGCCGCAGGGAACGATGCCGGAAAAATGCGCGAGGTCGGGATCGACATTGATCGACAGCCCGTGAAAGCTCACCCATTTGCGCAACCGGATGCCGAGCGCGGCGATCTTGTCCTCGGCCATGCTACCATCGGGAAGCAGGGGTTTTTCCGGACGCCTGACCCAGACGCCAACCCGGTCTTCGCGCCGTTCGCCACGGACATTCATCTTGTCGAGCGTGCGGATGATGACATTCTCCAGCGCGGCAACATAGGCGCGGACATCCTGGCGCCGGCGTTTCAGGTCGAGCATGACGTAAACGACGCGCTGTCCCGGCCCGTGATAGGTATATTCGCCGCCGCGACCGGTGGCGAAGACCGGAAAACGCTCCGGCTCGATGAGGTCGGCAACATCGGCGCTGGTGCCTGCCGTGTAGAGTGGCGGGTGCTCCAGAAGCCACACGAGTTCGTCGGCCTCGCCATTGGCTATGGCGGAAACTTCGCGTTCCATCTCTTCTATTGCCTGTTCATAAGGCACGAGACCTTCCGAGATTCGCCAGCGAACAGGCGGCGAGCCGGGAACGGGCAGCATATTTGTCTCGATATCCGTGCGTGTGAGCATGAAAAAGTCCTTTCCACAGCCTTCTCGCAAAATGATGAGAAGGCTGCAACCCCAGCATTTCCGGGCTTCCTGCATATAGGGTGGGCCAGGCCGATTTTTAATTTCAAAAAACTGTCACGACGCTCTTGTGCACCCAAAATCCTTTTGCTACATGCACCCCCGTCGGCGCAAGTCGACGCCTACCACGATGCGGTCGTGGCGGAATTGGTAGACGCGCAGCGTTGAGGTCGCTGTGGGGCAACCCGTGGAAGTTCGAGTCTTCTCGACCGCACCAAAGAAACCCGCTTCGGCGGGTTTTTTCTTTTTCTGCCAATTGCTTGGCTTTGCATTCTCCCAAAAAATTTGAAATATTTGACGTCGATGAAATCCGTCAATTGCTTTAGACGAGCTGAAGCGCGTCCGGTTTAAACAAACCATTGGACGCGCTCGTGATCTCTGGTTCCACGTATTTTGGCACGTGAAACCGTTATGCAATTTTGCTGGAGCTGCTTCAGCGCCGAATGATATTCGAAGCCGTGCCGTTGTCCTGATGATTACCGTCACCGACCCGGTAAGGATCGCCATCCATGACTTGATCCATCCGCCATCCGCTTCCGCGATAAGGACTTTCCCATGTCTGGCACCCGGCGAGAAAAACAGTTACCGACAGCAATCCAAAAGTAAGAGCGGTTCGCAGCATATGAGCCTCCTTCGAAATTTCATTACTTGCTCATGTAGGTGCAAGCGGTTGGCTTTGCGACGGTTTCCCTGAAATTATCGTGCTTTCAAAACCGGCCCACTGATCATTCGTCAATAAATTTCGGTGGATATCGATACACGTTGTAGTAGCCGGTTAAATACCCCCTCAAAACAAGGGGTGGAATATTAGAGGTCTGATGTTAGCGTTTGTCAGAAAAAAAGGTCTGGAGGTTTTCGTGCAGGGGGACAAAGCGGATTCAGACAATGCGCTCGGCTATTATATGTGGAGCATTTCCGACAACAGGTTGATCATGGACACCGTCACCGCGGAGTGTCATGGCTTTTCCGAAGCGGTGGCATCGCGAGGTGTGTCGATTGAGGATATTCTCGAAAGAATAGATGTGGAAATGCGCGATCAGGTGGCGCGGGCAATTTTCGAAAGCATCACTACCGGCGTGTTTTTCGACCAGCGCTACAAGGTGCGTCTGCCTGATGGTTCTATCCGCTGGATCGTGGCGAAGGGCAGGGCGATTTTCGATGCTGAAAATACGCCGTTTCTTGGTCTCGGCAGCGTTCGTGATATCACTCTCAAAAAAACCTACCAGTTCGAGCCGCGCCAATAGCTATCGAGTGTCATGAAAAATGGCGCAAAAAAGAGGCGGCTTTCGCCGCCTTTTTCTGTTCGCACGCTACCGTGATATCAGAAGACGGCGAGATATTTCAGCAGCGAAATAATGCCGATGATGATGACGATGACTTGCGCGATCTGTTTCGCGCCGCCGCCGACGGGCAGTCGTGCGATGAGCCACAAGACGAGCACGATCACCAGGAAGGTGATCAGAATGCTGACGAGCGTAGATGTAACCATAGGTCCCAGCTCCCTGTATAATAAAGGTTCAACGGTCGTTCACCGTTGTGTGAGTAAAAAGCGCCAGACAGGTTTTGGTTCCATGCGATTGGTTGCACGCGATTAAATTAGGAATATTTGAATGATAGATGGTGGAAAGGTGAAGTTGAGGCCGGTTGGCGCCACCGCCAAGGTCGGGCGGCTTGGTCGCCCACTGATTTCGACAGTGACCGGCGGCGCCCTGGAAATTGTTACGGGTGTCTCTGAACCGGGCTTCAATCCGATCGACCTCCTTTATTCGTCGCTTGCGGCATGCCTGGCGCTCAGCGCCCGGATTGCGGCGAGCCGCATGGGGTTGCTGGACGGCTTCGAGAGCGTGCTCGTTGACGTTTCCGGTGAGAAATCCGCGCAGGAGCCCTATCGCATCATTCGTTTCGATATCAGGATGGAGATTGCCGGGAGTTTCGATGAGGCGACGCGCGCCGCAATTGCCCATGCGGCCGAAGATATCTGCACCGTCAGCAACACTTTGAAGGGCGACGCGGACTTTGCTCTTTCGATCGCTAGCTGATCGTCACGGCTTTCGGGATTTTTCCCATTTCTTCACCAGCCGGTCGCGTTTCAGCTTCGACAGGCGCTTCAGCCAGAACACACCATCCAGCTGGTCGATCTCGTGCTGGATGCAGATGGCGTGAAATCCCTTGGCGCTCTCTCGATGTTCCACGCCCACTACGTCCTGAAACCTCACCTCGACCTCAGACGGACGTTCCACCTCTTCGGTGAAGCCCGGCATTGAGACGCTGCCTTCCACATGCCGCATGGTCTGCGCGGAGTGACTGACGATTTCGGGATTGATGTATGTCAGCACGGTTCCCGGCGTCAGCTCAAGCACGAAGACGCGCTGTTTTACACCGATGTGAGCCGCGGTGATGCCGACGCCGGGGGCGGCGCGCATGGTGTCGATCAGGTCCGTGACCAGATTTTGCAGGTGGTCGTCAAAAACAGTGACCGGTGCGCAAATCTCGGAAAGGCCGGCATGGGGGTAGGGTAGGATCGGCCTGATTGCCAAGGAATGCTCCGTTCGTTTCAGGTTTGAGAGGATAGCGCGGCGAGCGCCTGTCCCTCCGCTGTGACCTCCAGCCAACTGCGCTGGGTGCGGGCGTCGCGTTTCGTCACCCGCACAAAGCGCGGTGACAGGGCGGAGATTTCGCGCAGGACGAGGGCATGCGCAAGTCCCAGCCGATTGGCGATGCTGCGGCTGTCGGTGGCGATATCCATATTGATGGCCAGAAGCATCGCCGCGCCCGTGGCCGAAAGCGCCTGCGACGATCCTTGCACGATCTGCTCCACCGCTGCCATGAAAGCCGCTGCAGATTGTTCCTCACCCATCAAGCCATCCTGTTCAAGAAGCGGAACCGGCAAGCAGGCGGAAGGAGACGAGTACCGATTTCGACGTTGGCGTAAAGCTGCCTTCGCCATAGCTTGACAGCGGCACCAGCACGTTCAGTTCGGGATAATATCCGCCGACACTACCGCGCGGAATATTGTAGGGGACCAACCGGAAATTTTGGGCGATCCGCTCCACGCCATCGCCATATTCGCCGATGACATCGACGCGCTGGCGGGAGTGGGCGCCCAGCGCCTCCATATCCGCAGGATTCATGAAGATGACCTGACGTTCGCCATAAACACCGCGATAACGGTCGTCCATGCCGTAAATCGTGGTGTTGTATTGGTCGTGGCTGCGGAATGTCTGCAGCACGAAAAGATTGTCGCCCGTGAGCGCCTGTTGATGCTCGGTCTGTTCGGGAAGCGGGCCGCTATAAAAGACGGCCTTTTTCGTCGGCGTGTTCCATTCCCGTTCGGAGGCCGTGTTGCGCAGACGAAAACCGCGCGGTACGCGGACGCGTTCGTTGAAATTGTCGAAACCGGGGATGACCCGCTCGATCATGTCTCGGATGAGATCGTAATCCTCAGCAAGCGCTTTCCAGTCGACCTGCGCATTGCCAAGGGTCGCTTGCGCAATGCCGGCAACGATTGCGACTTCGGAGCGTAGTTCTTCCGAGGCTGGCGGATTGATGCCGCCGGAACCATGCACCATGCTCATGGAATCCTCGACCGTGACAATCTGCGGCTTGCCGGCAGAATTACGGTCGATTTCCGTTCGGCCAAGGCAGGGCAGCACGAAGGAGATTTCGCCCGGCACCAGATGCGAATGGTTGAGCTTGGTGGCGATATTGACCGTCAGTTTCTGATTTTCAAAAGCCTTGACGATCAGCGGACTGTCGGGCGTTGCCCGCATGAAGTTGCCGCCGAGCGCGATGAAGGTTTGCGCCTTGCCATCCAGCATGGCGGCTACTGCTTCGACGGTGTTGTGGCCGGGTTTGCGCGGCATGGCGACGCCGAGTTCTTTTTCCAGTGCGTCTAGCAGCGCCGGCGGCGCTTTTTCATCGATACCGACGGTGCGGTCACCCTGAACGTTGGAATGGCCGCGTACCGGGCAAAGACCGGCACCGGGGCGGCCGATATTGCCGCGCAGCAACATGAAATTGGTGATTTCGCGAACCATGATGACGGAGTGGCGATGCTGGGTGACGCCCATGGCCCAGGTGGCGATGACGGAGCCGGCATTCATGTAGATGCAGGCGGCTTCTTCGATTTCTGCGCGGGTGAGGCCGGACTGGTCGAGAATGCTTTCCCAGGTCGTCGCCTCGACGGCATCACGATAAGCCTCGAACTCGACCGCATGTTCGGCGATGAAGTCGTAATCGATGATGGCAGATTCTCCGGAAGTCCTTGCGGCGTCGTCGGCTGCAAAGATCGCCTTGCTCATGCCGCGCACCACCGCCATGTCGCCGCCTTGCCGGGGCTGGTAATAATTGGTGGCGATCTTGGTGTTGCCGCCGGTGATCATCTCGATCTTGTCCTGCGGATCGGCGAAGCGCTCCAGCCCCTTTTCCTTGATTGGATTGAGGACGACGATTTTCGCGCCGCGAAGCGCTGCCCGGCGCAGGTCGCCCAGCATGCGCGGGTGGTTCGTGCCGGGATTTTGGCCGATTACGAAGATCGCGTCTGCCTGCTCGAAGTCTTCCAGGAGCACCGTGCCCTTGCCGACGCCGATCGAGGCTTTCAGGCCGACACCGCTTGCCTCGTGGCACATGTTGGAGCAGTCGGGAAAATTGTTCGTGCCATAAAGCCGCACCATCAATTGATAGATGAAGGCTGCCTCGTTGGAGGCGCGGCCGGAAGTATAGAATTCCGCTCGGTCCGGGCTGTCGAGGCTATTGAGAACGCCGCCGATTTCGGCAAAGGCGTCGTCCCAGGAGACCGGCAGATATTTGTCGCTCGCCCGGTCGTAACGCATCGGGTGGGTGAGGCGGCCCTGTTTTTCCAGATCGTAGTCAGACCAGCCGCGCAGTTCGGAGACGGTGCGGGTGGCGAAAAAATCCGGCGGCACCCGGGCTTCCGTCGCTTCCCATGCGACCGCCTTGACGCCGTTTTCGCAGAATTCGAAGGAAGAGCCATGCTCCGGATCGCCCCATGCGCAGCCCGGGCAATCGAATCCACCCGGCTGGTTTGCCTTCAGCAGCGCGCGTGCGCCGGAAATCGGCGCGCCGGATTCCATCAGCCGTTTGCCAACGCTTTTAAGCGCGCCCCAGCCACCTGCGGCGGCGGAAGCCTTGCCGATGAAATCTGTCTTGCTCATTGTCGTGATTTTCCTGAAATTTTCCTGGCCGCCCAGGGATACTTACCGTTTGGCAACGGCCAATCATATATAAAAAAGGCTCTTTCAGAATCGTCTATGGGCGACATATGTCAATCTCAATCTTACCGGTTCCGACGGAACGGCAAGGGCTTTCCGGACGTTGTGTGGATTGAGGTGCACTGCCTGCCGCTGCATCATCATGGAGTGCTGCGCTCTTCAATCATGGTCTTGCGAAAGGGCGGTCCATGACATTTTAGTCGCAGTTCCGAAGCCCGTTGTTTTTCACCTATCCGGTTGTTGACAATATACTTTTTAACGCCATTCTGCCTGCAAATTCGTGCACTGCGGCATTTAGAGAAGGGGACGCCAGATGACAGACCGTGACGACGATCTTCTCGCGCCCGAAGAGTTGAAACCGACAGAGGCACCCTCCGATATCTACGCCGAGGACGGCTCTGTCCGCTCCGACTTTCTGGCGATGGTGGGGGCGGCGATTGCCGACCGCGATCTGCTTTTCCTGCGCAAGAATGTCGCGCGGCTGCATGAGTCTGAACTCGGCGACGTGCTGGAGTCGATCATGCCGGAGCAGCGCCACGCGCTCGTGCGGTTGCTGGGTTCCGATTTTGACATGACGGCGCTGACCGAGGTGGATGAAGGCATCCGTCTCGATATCGTCGACCAGATGTCGAATGAGCAGATCGCTGCCGGTATCGGCGAACTGGATTCGGACGACGCCGTCTACATTCTCGAGGATCTCGACGACGAGGACCGCGAGGACATCCTCTCGCAACTTCCGTTCACCGAACGGGTGCGGCTGATGCGGGCGCTGGATTATCCGGAAAGCTCCGCCGGCCGTCGCATGCAGACGGAATTCGTTGCCGTGCCGCCGTTCTGGACCGTGGGACAGACCATTGATTATCTGCGTGAGGAGGAGGAGCTACCGGATTCCTTCACGCAGATCTTCGTCATCGACCCCACGTTCAAGCTTGTCGGCGCTCTCGATCTCGACAAGGTGCTGCGCGCCAAGCGTCAGGTGAAGATCGAAACGATCATGCACGAGACCAACCACTCCATTCCGGCCGAAATGGACCAGGAAGAAGCGGCGCAACTTTTCGAACAATACGACCTTCTATCCGCCGCCGTGGTGGACAATAACGGCCGTCTGGTTGGCGTGCTCACCATCGATGACGTGGTCGACGTCATTCAGGAAGAAGCCGAAGAGGATTTGCTGCGCCTTGGCGGTGTGGGCGACGAAGAACTGTCTGACAGCATCACCAGCACCTCGCGCTCGCGTGTGCCATGGCTTGCGGTTAACCTCCTTACCGCCTTTCTGTCTGCCTCCGTCATCAGCCTTTTCGATGCGACGATCCAGCAGATCATTGCGCTGGCGATTTTGATGCCGACGGTTGCCGGGATGGGCGGCAATGCCGGATCGCAGACCATGACCGTGTCCGTGCGGGCGCTGGCTACCAAAAGCCTAGATATTCACAACGCTGCCCGCATTATCAGGCGTGAAGCGGGCGTTGGCATCCTGAACGGGTTGTTGTTCGGCTGTGCCATCGGCATCGTTGCAGGCGTGTGGTTCCAGGATGTCCATATCGGTGGAATCATTGCTGCCGCCATGTGTCTCAACATGCTGGCGGCGGCGCTGGCAGGCATTCTCATTCCGCTGGTTCTCGACAGGTTCGGGGCAGATCCCGCCGTTTCCTCTGCTGTCTTCGTGACGGCGGTAACGGACATTGTCGGCTTTTTTTCGTTTCTGGGCATCGCTACCTGGTGGTACGGTATTTCGGGATAGGCCAGAACAGGCGAAAGCGGCAGGAAAAATTGACTTTTACGTGAAGGTCAAATAATAATTGTCCGGTTATGAATCGGATAGGCCCTTGGACAAGTATTATAGCATAACCGAACTGACGCGCGAATTCGGTGTTTCCACCCGCACCTTGCGATTTTACGAGGATGAGGGCCTCATTCACCCTGAGCGACGCGGGCGTACGAGGCTTTTCAGGTCTGCGGACCGGCGTCTCATTCAGGAAATCCTGCGCGGCCGCCGTATCGGTTTCACGATCGCAGAAATTCGCGAGATCATTCACGTCTACAAGGAGCCGCCGGGCGAATCAGGCCAGCTTGTGCTTCTGATGAAGAAGGTCGATGAGAAGCGCGCCGATCTCAGGCAAAAGCGCAAGGACATCGAAGAGACGCTGGCCGAGCTCGACAATGTCGAAGAGGCCTGCCTGACGCGCCTTGCCGAAATCGGCGTAGGGACCTGATGCAGGTTTCCCGCCGTCGCGCTTGACGTGATGGCCCTGGATTTCCCGCGGAGAGGAAAAACCTCTCACTTCGTCATGCTTTTGATTTTACGCGACGTGGATAGATCCTCGGGTCAAGCCCGAGAATGACGCCGAGCGTAGATTGGGCGTGTGTCGTCCTTTATTGCGCCTCAACCGTGCACTGTTGCGCCACGTCGCTGACTTTCGTCTGCTGCTCGGCGCTGAGCTTGCCTTCCATCATGATGTCAAACAGGCTTTCCGCTTGCAGCTTTTCAAGCGTGCAACCGCAGAAACGTTGGCACAATTCCTGGCCGTTAGCCTGCTGGACGCAGCTTTTTTCACAGCTCGATTTGTAAAGCTCCACCTGGTCGACAGGGGGAGGCGGTGCCACAAGTGATACCGCGTAGACGAGGCCAATCAGCGCCGGCTGATGAATGAGGTAAAAGGCAAGGCTGTGACGGCCCGCTGTTGCTATCAGATTGCGGGGGGAGCTTGGGTTGCGAAAACGGTCCAGCCAGCTGCGCGGTGTGACGAATTGCGAAACCGCAAGTCCGGCAAGAAAGGGCGCAAGCCACGGCAACAGCGGCACATAATCGTTCGAGCGCGGCGGCATGGTGGAGAAACCGACCCATGCCAGCCATTTGCTGTTGAAAAAATCCGACTGGACGTATTGCGGCAGCGCAAAGGCAAGAGCCGCGAAAAGCAGCGTCACCAGCGGGGGTGCCCGCAGGAACAGCAGCCCGACAAGGCTTGCAGCGGCTATGTTGTGCAGGATTCCGAAAAAGATGAAGCTATCCGGAAAGGCGACATAGGTAGCGATGGTGATGAGCAGCGCCGAGCCCGCCACCATTGCAAAACGCTTGCCGAAGGACGGCCAGTTTATGGCTTTGCCATGGGCGAGAAACAGGCTGAAACCGGCGAGGAACAGGAACGAGCTGGCAATGGCACGCGCATAAAGCTTCCACAGGCCGGTGGTTGCCGTACCCGGCTCCAGATAGCCGAAATACTCCAGATTCCATGTGAAGTGGTAAGACGCCATGGCGATGAGCGCCAGCCCGCGCAGTGTATCGAGACCGCCCATGCGGCCCTTGCGGCGGGTGTCGATTGCAGCTGTTTCTGTTTCCATAATTCCCGCTGTTTCAGCTGTCTGAAGCCGTTGTCTACTCAAGGGCTTGGCCCGTGAAGTAAGGCTATTTCAAGGCCCGGGCCTGTCCATGATGGCGCGGCGGGCCTCGGAGAAGAACTGGCGGCGCAACAGCGCCACTATGATGATGACCGTGCTTGCGATGAAGACATAGGGGCTGATGAACCAGCCGAGATAACCGATCGACAGGAAGATCGTCCGCAGCCCATCATTGAAGTTCTTAGCAGCGATGATGTTCATCTTTATGACGTTTTCAGCGGCACGCTCGGCAGCGTCGCGATCCGCGTTGACATCATGGACCATGGGTATGGCACCGAACAGGATCGTGCAATAATTGAACAGGCGGTAGGACCAGCCGAACTTGAAAAACGAGTAGCCGAAAAGGCAGGTTAGCCCCATGACCTTCAGTTCGAAGGCTGTGCGCCCGGCATATTGCACGAAGGGCAGGTCGCGAAACACGGTTTCGACCCGATCTGTCGCCCCCAGAAGAGCAAAGCAGCCGCCGATGGCAAAGATCGAGGTAGACGCGAAAAAAGCGGTACCATTCTGCAAACCCGCCATGATCTGAGTGTCGATCATCTTCAAGTCGCGTTTGAGAGAATTGTAAATCCAGTCGCGCCGGCGCTCCGCCATCGCCTGATTGAGGCTGGTTCGCGAAAACAGCGTCGTTCCCGTCGTGAGGTGGGTATAGGTGGCCCATAACACGATAAAAACGACGATCGAGATATAGTCCATGACGGTCATCACGGGCAGGTCACCTTGCTGTTTGCGAATCTTCGCGGCCATATTGATTTGAAGGCCATGGCAAGGCAATGGCAGCGGCCTCCATGGGCAAACATTCTCCCGCCGCGTTGCAGCTTCGTCATTTCGTTTTCTGCTAACGTTCCGGTAACCAAGTGGCTTTATCAATCCCGTCGCGGACGGAAAGGTCTGCCGGTTCCGGGTCAAGGTTTTGCGTACCGGTTCCGCTTGATTTTTCGTAGACACCGCTCGCCGATTGACAGAATGACCGTTCGCACCTAGCTTTTTGTCAGGACCGGTGTTTCCGGCATCCGGAGTTGCCAAGGCTGTCATATGTCCCGCATCGTGCGGACAGGTTTTGTCGTCTCCGACCCGGTATCATCGGCAGTCCGGCGTGAATAACCGGGGGACGCCTTTTTCTACGAATCGTTCCCTTCATGTACGGCTGTCTCTGGCTTGCGAAACCGCAATGATGCCGGTCCGTCTTATTCTTTTCTTCCAGGTTCTTCATGACAGATAAAAACCGCTCCGTTTTCATTCTAGGCGGCGCGCGCTCCGGCAAGTCCCGTTTTGCCGAGGACCTTGCGGGCAAAGCCAACGGGCGCCTGCATTATCTGGCCACCGGCCGGGCATGGGATGACGAGATGCGCGATCGCATCGACCATCATCAGGCCCGGCGCGGCGAGGAGTGGACGACACACGAGGCGCCCGTTGATATCGCTGCCGTGCTCGCATGGCTGGATGCGCCGGACAATGTCATCCTGATCGATTGCCTGACATTGTGGCTCACCAATCTGATGATGGAGAACGCCGATATCGAGACGGCGTTCGCCACGCTGGCAGCGGCAATCGCGTCCACCAAGGCGAAACTGATTCTCGTCTCTAACGAGGTCGGCCTTGGCATCGTGCCGGAAAACCGCATGGCGCGCGAATTCCGCGATCACGCCGGAAGGTTACACCAGCGCGTCGCGGCCATCGTCGATGAAGTCTATTTCGTCGCAGCCGGGCTGCCACTGAAAATGAAGGGCTGACGCAAGCCCTATAAAGCGGGTGTCGCGCGTCGGCGTCCGTTCTTTCAGTTTCTATGCACTTCTTATCGCCAAATCCCGGCTCGGTTTTGCCGGTGCTGCGACAGCTTCTCTTTCTTGATCTGGATCAAGGTGGCTTCCCCACGCCGGTGGCAATGCTCCAACCGACGCAAAGGCCCGTTTCCGCTTCGTAAAGCGCGCGCCAAGCCTTTCGTCGGTCTGCTTGCACGTTGGGGGAAACCAACAATGAATTACACGTTAGAAACCGCGATCGTGGCCCTTGGGGCTTTTCTCGCGCTGCTCGGGGCTGCTTTCGCTCACGACAGTCTTTTCGCCGCCCATATGTGGGTGCTGTTCTTTACGCTTCTGGTCAGCACGGTGCTTCTGCTGCGCCGTGTTTCTTTCGCGCCTGTCGATCAGGCCGCGCGCGCCCGGCTGAAATCCGAATATTTCGATGAGGTCGTGAAATACGGCGTCGTCGCTACCGTGTTCTGGGGCGTGGTCGGGTTTCTGGTCGGGGTCGTGGTGGCGCTTCAGCTCGCCTTTCCCGATCTCAACATCGCGCCCTATTTCAATTTCGGCCGGATGCGGCCGCTGCACACCTCCGCGGTGATCTTCGCTTTCGGGGGAAATGCGCTGATTGCCACGTCATTTTACGTGGTGCAGAGAACCTGTCGCGCACGCCTGTTCGGCGGCAATCTCGGCTGGTTCGTGTTCTGGGGCTACAACCTCTTCATCGTCATGGCTGCCACTGGCTATCTGCTTGGTATCACGCAGGGCCGCGAATATGCCGAGCCGGAATGGTATGTCGATATCTGGCTGACGATAGTCTGGGTCGCCTATCTCCTCGCATTTCTCGGCACGATCCTGACGCGCAAGGAGCCGCATATCTATGTGGCAAACTGGTTCTATCTGAGCTTCATCGTGACGATCGCCATGCTGCATATCGTCAACAACCTCGCCATTCCGGTGTCGTTCCTCGGCGTCAAGAGCTACTCCGCTTTCTCGGGCGTGCAGGATGCGCTGACGCAATGGTGGTACGGCCATAACGCCGTCGGCTTTTTCCTCACCGCCGGCTTCCTCGGCATGATGTATTATTTCATTCCCAAGCAGGTGAACCGCCCGGTCTATTCCTACCGTCTGTCGATCATCCACTTCTGGGCTTTGATCTTCATGTATATCTGGGCCGGTCCGCACCATCTGCACTATACGGCGTTGCCGGACTGGGCGCAGACGCTCGGCATGGTGTTCTCGATCATGCTGTGGATGCCGTCGTGGGGCGGCATGATCAACGGCCTGATGACGCTTTCGGGCGCATGGGACAAGATCCGCACCGATCCTATCGTGCGCATGATGGTGATGGCGGTGGCCTTCTACGGCATGGCGACCTTCGAGGGTCCGATGATGTCGATCAAGGCCGTTAACTCGCTCAGCCACTATACCGACTGGACCATCGGCCACGTGCATTCCGGCGCTCTCGGCTGGAACGGCATGATCACCTTCGGTGCCATCTATTATCTGACGCCGAAACTGTGGGGCAGGGACCGTCTCTACAGCCTGCAACTGGTCAACTGGCACTTCTGGCTCGCCACGATCGGCATCGTCATCTACGCCGCCGTGATGTGGGTGGCCGGCATCCAGCAGGCCTTGATGTGGCGCGAATACGATACGCAGGGCTTCCTCGTCTATTCCTTCGCGGAATCGGTCGCAGCGCTGTTCCCCTATTACGTGATGCGTGCGCTGGGTGGCCTGATGTTCCTCAGTGGCGCGCTGATCATGGCCTACAACGTCACCATGACCATCCTCGGTCGTCAACGCGAGGAGGGCGTCCGCAATGACGCCGCACCTTCGCTGCAGCCCGCTGAATAAGGAGAGGCCGATGTCCATACTCGACAAACACGGCGTCATCGAACGCAACGCCACTCTGCTTCTGGTCGGTTCGCTGCTCGTCGTCTCAATCGGCGGTATCGTGGAAATCGCGCCGCTTTTCTATCTCGAAAACACCATCGAGAAGGTGGAGGGCATGCGGCCCTACTCGCCGCTGGAACTGGCCGGGCGCAACATCTACATCCGCGAGGGATGTTATGTCTGCCACAGCCAGATGATCCGGCCGTTCCGCGACGAGGTGGAGCGTTACGGGCATTACAGCCTGGCGGCGGAATCCATGTACGACCACCCGTTCCAGTGGGGTTCCAAGCGCACGGGGCCGGACCTCGCACGCGTAGGCGACCGCTATTCGAATGAATGGCACGTGCAGCATCTGGCCGATCCGCGCTCCGTCGTGCCGGAATCGATCATGCCGTCCTACGCGTTCCTCAAAACCACGCCGTTGAAGATTACGGATATCTCGATGGAGCTGAAGGCTAACCGCGCCGTTGGCGTGCCCTATAGCGACGAGATGATCGAGAAATCAGCGGCTGATCTTCACGCGCAGGCCGATCCGAACGCCGATACGACCGAGCTTCTGGCGCGCTATCCGAAGGCGAAAGTCGGCGATTTCGATGGCGATCCAGCCAAGCTTACCGAAATGGATGCGCTGGTTGCCTATTTGCAGATGCTCGGCACGCTGGTCGATTTCTCGACCTATGACGATGCCGCCGGATATCGGTGAGGAGGCGATACGATGGAAACCTACACGGCCATGCGCCACTTCGCCGATAGCTGGGGCCTGCTTGCCATGACCCTGTTCTTCGCCGGCGTCGTCGTTTTCACCCTTCGTCCCGGATCGAAAAAAGCTGCGGACGACGCCGCCAGCATTCCGCTTAAGGAGGACTAGGATATGTCCGAAAAACACATTGATGACATCAGCGGCGTCGAAACCACCGGCCATGAATGGGACGGTATTCGCGAGCTTAACAATCCGATGCCGCGCTGGTGGGTCTGGACCTTCTACTTCACGATCCTCTGGGCCATCGGCTACACCATCGCCTATCCGGCATGGCCGCTGATCAATGGCGCAACGCAAGGGTTGCTCGGCTGGAGCAGCCGTTCCGAGATCGCCGCCGATATGGCGGACGCCAAACAGGCGCAGAGCGTCTATTCCGACAGAATCGCCAGTTCCTCGCTCGCCGAGATTGAGGCCGATCCGACGCTAAGGCAATTTGCGCTTTCCGGCGGTGCCGCCGCCTTCAAGGTCAATTGCATCCAGTGTCACGGTTCGGGTGCGGAAGGCGGGCAGGGATATCCCAACCTCAACGACGACGATTGGATGTGGGGAGGCAGCGTCGAGGATATCTATACGACGGTAAAGCACGGCATTCGTTTTGCCGACGATCCCGATACGCGCCTGTCGGAAATGCCGGCCTTCGGCGATATCCTCAAGTCCGAGGAAATCCGCGAGGTCGCCGCCTATGTCGTCAGCCTGACAGGAACGCCTTCCAACCCGGCACTCGTAGAACCCGGTAAACAGATTTTCGCCGACAATTGCGCCTCGTGCCACGGTGAGAACGCCAAGGGCAACCGCGAGTTCGGCGCGCCCAACCTGGCCGACGCGATCTGGCTGAAGGCCAGTGGCGAGCAGGGGATCGTTGCACAGATACGGTCGCCAAAACACGGGGTCATGCCCGCCTGGGGTGAACGGCTTGGTGATACCACGGTCAAGCAGCTTGCGATCTTCGTGCACTCGCTGGGCGGTGGCGAGTGAACGTCACAGCCAACAAATGGAAAGGGCCGCTCGATGCGGCCCTTTTTCTTATCGATCAGACCAGACGGCCAGTTCGTATCCATCCGGATCGGTGAAATGAAAACGGCGTCCGCCGGGAAAGGCGAATATGGCGACGCTGATCTGCCCACCGGCTGCCTCGACACGCCGGTGCGCATTCTCGATATCGGCGGCGTAAAGAATGACAAGCGGTCCACCCTTGGCTGACACAGGTGCCGTGGTGGTGAAACCGCCGGTCAGCCGGCCGTCGGAAAACTCGCAATATTGCGGGCCGTAATCCTTAAAGGACCAACCGAAAGCGCCGCCGTAAAATTCCTTGCTGCGCTCGATATCGGCGACGTTGAATTCGACATAGTCGATGCGCCGGTCATTCGTATTCGTGGTCATCGTTTTATCCTTCAATCCGTTTCGAGCAGCGACTTCAGTTTCTCCAGATCGACCCGGACCATCTCCGCATCCCGTTCGAAATCCCCGTCCGTCATGTCCGGCAGGCGAAGCAGGGTAAAGCTGACTTCGGCACCGCTGCCATTCGGTGTTACCCGCAGCGCGTTATACACCTTCATGCCATCCGGCAATGTCACGACGTGGTCTATCACGCCGAATTCGTTTAAGGGCGCGAAATTGACGCGGACCTCACCCAGCGGGCCGCCATCGGCGATCCAGTCCTCGCCGTCTGGTTTCAGACCGCCTGCTAGACCGGCGGCCCAGTGCGGCATGTTTTGCGGGTCGGAGGCGAAATCAAAGACATGGCTCCATGGTTTTTCCACCGACAGATGAATGATTTTTGACTGCATGACTGGCATCTCATCCTCCCTGTTTTAATGCAGGCCGCAGGCTGCGCCACTTTGTCCGCGCTTGATGTAAGTCAAGGATGTTTCGCCGGTGAGATGGGAGAAAGCAAGGAGATAAAAACGGACTGCAATCATGAACATCTATCCCGTCGGACAGGACCGCCCGCAACAGCCCGTCGAAAGGCTGGAAGCGGAGGCTGTCAATTCCGCAAAAACGCGTAAACCCCTTTATGAAGCGCGCAAGAAAATTTTCCCGAAGCGCGCGGAGGGCCGGTTCCGGCGGTTCAAGTGGCTGGTTATGCTGGTCACGCTCGGCATTTATTATCTGACGCCGTTTCTGCGCTGGGATCGCGGTCCCTATGCGCCCGACCAGGCGGTGCTGATCGATATTGCCAACCGGCGCTTTTATTTCTTCTTCATCGAAATCTGGCCGCAGGAGTTCTTTTTCGTCGCGGGATTGCTGGTCATGGCGGGTCTGGGGTTGTTTCTCATAACCTCCGCCGTGGGACGCGCGTGGTGTGGTTATACCTGTCCGCAGACCGTCTGGGTGGACCTGTTTCTGGTCGTCGAGCGGGCGATCGAGGGCGACAGGAATGCCCGCATGAAGCTCGATGCAGCACCTTTCACGTTCGGCAAGCTGCGCAAGCGGGTGATGAAACACGCAATCTGGCTGGTGATCGGCGTTCTGACCGGCGGGGCATGGATCTTCTATTTTGCCGATGCGCCGACGCTGGCGAGAGAGTTCATGACGGGGCAGGCACCGATGATCGCCTATACGACCGTCGCGATACTCACCGCCACGACCTATGTTTTCGGCGGGCTGATGCGGGAGCAGGTCTGTACCTATATGTGTCCCTGGCCGCGCATTCAGGCGGCGATGCTGGATGAGAACTCGCTGGTCGTGACCTATAATGACTGGCGCGGTGAACCTCGCACGAGGCACGCCAAAAAGGCTGCGGCCACAGGGGAGAGCGTCGGCGATTGCGTCGATTGCAATGCTTGTGTCGCAGTCTGTCCCATGGGCATCGACATAAGAGACGGGCAGCAGCTGGAATGTATCACCTGCGCGCTCTGTATCGATGCCTGCGATGGGGTGATGGACAAGATTGGTAAGCCACGCGGGCTGATCGCCTATGCGACGCTGTCCGAATACCAGTCCAACATGGCGCTTGCGACCAGCAACGGCCAGCACGCAATCCGGCCTGCGAATGTGCGCAAGGAGGACGGCGGGTTCAAAAACAGCATTCGCCATTTCGACTGGCGCATCGTCTTTCGCCCGCGCACGCTTCTTTACACGGCAATATGGGCTGCAGTCGGCATCGGCTTGCTGGTGGCTCTGGTGACGCGCGAGCGGCTGGCTCTTAACGTGCTGCACGACCGCAACCCGCAATATGTGCTGGAATCGAACGGGTCCATCCGCAACGGTTATACCGTTCGCATCCTCAACATGGTGCCGCAACCGCGCCTAATGAGCCTGACGATAGAGGGCATTCCAAGTGCGGTGATGAAGTTAAACGGCGTGCCGGATGCAGCCTCTCGCAGCTTCGAGGTGATGGTGGAACCGGACGAGGCGACAACGCTGAAGGTGTTCGTCACCCTGCCGGGCAGTCACGTCGCGCGGGCTGCTGAAAATTTCGAATTCATCGTCAGCGATACGGGCGGCCATGAGACGGCCCGTTACGACGCCGTCTTCAACGCTCCGGGAGTGAAAAAATGACAACGACCAATCGCCAGACGTCCGGTTTCATTTTCACCGGCTGGCATATGCTGGGTGTTATGGTGATGTTTTTCGGCATCGTCATCACCGTCAACATGGTGATGGCCTGGAACGCTGTCACCAGCTGGAGCGGGCTGGTGGTGCCCAATACCTATGTTGCCAGCCAGCAGTTCAACGCCAAGGCCGAGGCCGCCAAGGCAAGGGCCGCGACCGGTATCAAGGGCAGGCTGGTGGTGAATGAAAAGACCGTGCGCTACGAGGTGTTTCATCCAGATACCGGCCCTGTGGATACGGATACCGTAACGGCGCGTTTTCGCCGGCCGGTCGGCGAGCACCAGAATTTCGACATGGAGCTGACCCCGGTGTCTACCGGGGTCTTCACCGGCCCGCATGACATGCTGCCCGGCCAATGGATCGTTGAGGTCACTGCCGTAAAAGACGGCAGGATCATCGTGCATGAAGGCACGCGGATCGCGGTGATCAGGGGGCGTCAATGAGCTGTTGTGCACAGGGAACGGAAGGGTCGCTTCAACTCGGCGAACCCGTCAACCCACCATCATCAGAGGAGCTGATGCTGGCAAGCCGCGATCTGGGGCAGGGGCTGCGCCAGACAGATCTCAGCGTGCCCGGCGTTTATTGCGGCGCCTGCATCACCACCATCGAAACGGCGCTGCGCCGTCTCCGCCAGGTGGAGCAGGCGCGCGTGAACCTGTCCTCAAAACGGGTGGCGATTGTCTGGAAAGAGTATGTCGATGGCATCAGGACAGATCCCGCCGAACTTGCCCGCGCAATCCTTGCAACCGGATACCGGACGCATCTTTTCGCGAGCGGACAGGATGCTTCGGACGTGTTGCGCTCGCAACTGATCAGGGCGGTGGCGCTCTGCGGCTTTGCTTCCGCCAATATCATGCTTCTATCCGTGTCCGTCTGGTCCGGGGCCGATGCCGCGACGCGTGACATGTTCCACTGGATTTCGGCGATGATTGCCGCGCCGGCGCTGATCTATGGCGGCCGGTTCTTCTATCAGTCGGCCTGGAATGCGCTGAAGCATGGCCGCACCAATATGGATGTGCCGATCGCGCTCGCCATCACGCTATCCTACGCAATCTCGCTATGGGAGACGATTCATCATGGCGAACATGCGTGGTTTGACGCGACCGTGTCGCTGCTGTTCTTCCTGCTGATCGGCCGCACGCTTGACCATATCATGCGTGACAGGGCGCGCTCGGCAATTGCGGGCCTGGCCCGGCTTTCACCACGCGGCGCAACCGTTATCGGTGAGGACGGAACGCGGGAGTATCGCCCGCTTGGCGATGTGCTACCCGGCATGACGATTGCGATTGCTGCCGGTGACCGCGTGGCGGTGGATGCGATGGTCACTAGCGGAAGCAGCGATCTCGACATGTCCATTGTCAACGGCGAAAGCGCGCCGCGTCGGGTGGAGGCGGGCGATCTGCTCCAGGCAGGCACCCTCAATCTCACCGGTTCGCTCGCCGCGCGGGTGACCGCATCGGCAAAGGATTCGTTTCTGTCGGAAGTGATCGGGCTGATGGAGGCGGCGGAAGGGGGGCGGGCGCGCTATCGGCGGATTGCCGACCGTGCCGCGAGCTATTATTCGCCCGTCGTACATCTTCTTGCTCTCATGACCTTTCTCGGTTGGGGCGTTTTGGGCGGTGACTGGAAGCAGGCGATGCTGATCGCGATTGCGGTTCTCATCATCACCTGCCCCTGTGCGCTTGGCCTTGCTGTTCCGGTGGTGCAGGTGGTGGCGGCAGGCCGGCTCTTTCGGCATGGCATCATGGTCAAGGAAGGCTCGGCGATGGAGCGACTGGCCGAAATCGACACCGTGCTGTTCGACAAGACAGGCACCCTGACGGTCGGGAAGCCGCGACTGGTGGAAACCGGCGATGTGAACCCCGCCACGATGGCGATTGCGGCTGGCCTTGCCGCCCATTCACGCCATCCGCTGTCCAAAGCCCTGCATGCAGCCTATGGCGGAATTTTACCGGTCTACGAAGCGGTGCGTGAAATTCCCGGCTCCGGTGTTGAGGCTCTCACGCCGGCGGGAACCTACCGGCTCGGCAACCGCCGTTTTGCCTGCCCGGATGAATCGCAAATGGAAAACGGCGACGCGCGATCGGAAGTGGTGCTTTCGCTTGACGGCGGGTATCTGGCGAGTTTCGGTTTCGAGGACAATCCGCGTCCTGGCGCCGTACAGGCACTGCGCAGCCTTTCTGCGCGAGGACTGGTGCTGGAAATCGTATCCGGTGACCGGGTACCGGCCGTGAAGGCCATGGCGCAGCGTCTGGGCATTGCGAAATGGAACGCGGACCTGTCGCCGAAAGACAAGGCGGGGCGCTGTGGGGCACTGGCAGGCGAGGGACGCAAGGTTCTGATGGTGGGCGACGGTATCAATGATGCGCCGGCGCTGGCCGCAGCACATGTTTCGATGGCACCGGCAACCGCCGCCGATATCGGCCGGCAGGCCGCCGACTTCGTGTTCATGCACGAGAATCTGGATGCCGTTCCTGTCGCCATCGAGACATCGCGGCGGGCCGGACGGCTTATCCGGCAGAACTTCGCGCTTGCCATCGGCTACAATGTCATTGCCGTGCCGATTGCGATTGCCGGTTATGCGACGCCGATGATCGCGGCCATCGCCATGTCGACATCGTCGCTCATCGTTGTTGCAAATGCGCTGCGTCTTGCCGGAACGGCTGAAGCCGTGTCTGCGCAACAGAGCGTGCCGGCCGGATTTGCGGACGAGGGGGCGCAACCGGCATGAACATGTTGATCTATCTCATCCCCGTCGCCCTGTTTCTCGGAGCGCTCGGGCTTTTCGCCTTCCTCTGGTCGGTGCGATCAGGGCAATATGAGGATATGGACGGCGCTGCCTGGCGAGCGCTGGACGATGGCGACGACCGGCCACGACCTTCATAGTGGGGGCGCATTGGTTACGACCTTCCCCCGACCTGTCGCAAATATGCAAAGCTGATTTGCGTCATCAAAATTTAATCGTTTCAGTCGCCCCTAGCCTTGCCGTTTGTTCATTACAGTGCCACAACACGACCACCTAAAAGCAAGATGGAGGCACATCCGTGGAACAGGCAGAAATCGGTTTGATCGGTCTCGGCGTCATGGGCTCGAACCTGGCGTTGAACATCGCGGAAAAGGGCAACAAGATTGCCGTATTCAACCGAACCCCTGAAGCGACGAAAAAATTCTACGCCGAGGCTGGGGACTTGCAGGGGCAGTTGATCCCTTGCGAAACCATCGAGGAATTCGTCGCCGCCATTCGTCCTCCGCGCCCGATCATCATCATGATCAAGGCCGGCGATCCGGTTGACCAGCAGATGGAAATCCTGAAGCCGCATCTCTCGAACGGCGACATCATGATCGACGCCGGCAATGCGAATTTCCGCGATACGATCCGCCGTTTCGACAATCTGAAGGATAGCGGTCTGACCTTTATCGGTATGGGCGTTTCCGGCGGTGAAGAAGGTGCGCGTCACGGACCGTCGATCATGGTCGGCGGTACCGAAGATAGCTGGAAGCGCGTCGAGAAGGTTCTGACCTCCATTTCCGCCAAGTATAATGACGATCCGTGCGTGGCATGGCTCGGCAACGACGGTGCCGGTCATTTCGTCAAGACGATCCATAACGGCATCGAATATGCCGACATGCAGATGATCGCCGAAATCTACGGCATCCTGCGTGACGGCCTGAAGATGAGTGCGTCTGAAATCGCCGATGTATTCGGTGAATGGAACAAGGGCCGTCTCAACTCCTACCTGATCGAAATCACCGAGAAGGTTCTGCGCGCTGCCGATCCGATCACCGGCAAGCCGATGGTCGATCTGATCCTCGACAAGGCCGGCCAGAAGGGTACAGGCAAGTGGTCGGTTATCGAGGCGCAGAACATGGGCGTCGCCGCAACTGCCATCGAGGCCGCCGTGGCTGCCCGTATCCTGTCGTCGCAGAAGGACGAGCGCGAAGCTGCCGAGAAGATCTTCGGCCTGCCGACCGTTGCAGCTGCACCGGCTGACAAAAAGGCCTTTATCGCCGATCTGGAAAGCGCGCTTCTGGCCGCCAAGGTCGGTGCTTACGCACAGGGCTTTGCCGTCATGTCGGCCGCATCGAAGGAGTTCAACTGGAACCTGCCGATGCCGACGATCGCCCGCATCTGGCGCGCCGGCTGCATCATCCGCTCGGAATTCCTCGATGAGATCACCTCGGCCTTCACCAAGGATCCGCATGTGGCCAACCTCATCGTGACGCCTGCCTTCTCCGGCATCGTCAAGGACACCGACGCCGCCCTGCGCCGTGTCGTTTCCTACGCGGTTCTCTCCGGTCTGCCGGTTTCGGCGCTCGCTTCCGCGCTTGGTTACTTCGACGCCTATCGTCGCGCCCGCGGCAGCGCGAACCTTATTCAGGCGCAGCGCGACTTCTTCGGCGCGCATGGCTTCGAACGCACCGACGGTGTCGACAAGCCGCATGGCCCGTGGGGCAGCGGCGCCGACATTTTCTGATCGGCTATAACGATAAACGACAAAAGGCCCGTGCAAGCGGGCCTTTTTCATATCATCCGTCGATTTACTTAGCGTGCCGCAGAAAGGCCGACGATCAGGCCGGTGACGGCGTTGATGAGCAGGAACTGGTTGTCGACGCGTACCCAGCGCTGGTCGCGACGCGGCTCTGCCAGGCGGTAACGGCGATAGTCGCGGCGGTCGACGAAATGACGACGCTCTGCCGGCGAGAGACGCTGACCGCGATCCCAACGGTGCTTCTTGACGATAACTTTTTTGGTTGTCGTATGACGCTCGACGGTTACACCGCGATGACGATCGTCGTGGCGGCTTTGTGCCTGGGCCATTGGAGCAGCAAGAACAGTTGCGGCCAGAAGAATGGTGACGAACTTTTTCATGAATGTTTCCTCTCGTGTTTCGATAAGGAGAACTTACGAATAAACGAATGAACGGAAACTGAACTTAAAATTACATTTATGTAATGGTTGTTAATGGTTAGACGGGGACGTTAATCTTTCTGTTGGAGATTTCAGTCCAGTTTTTGCGTCGATCAGGCTGCCCGTTGTAAACCGGGCAGCCTGTTTCAAGTATTAGACGCGTTCAGCGGATTTTGCCCAGAGGTTGATATCCGCGTCTTTCGCGTAACCGTCGATTTCCGCAAGCTCCTCTGTGGAGAAGTCGGCATTGTCGAGTGCCTTAACGCAATCCTCGACCTGTTCGACACGGCTCGCACCGATGAGCGCCGACGTGATGCGACCACCGCGCAGCACCCAGGCGATTGCCATCTGCGCGAGTGTTTGGCCACGCCGCTCGGCAATGCGATTGAGCGCGCGGATGTTTTCGACATTGCGCTCGTTGAGGAAGGCGGGGTTGAGTGACTTGCTCTGCGATGCACGGCTGCCATCAGGCACGCCACCCAGATATTTCGTCGTCAGCATGCCCTGCGCCAGCGGCGAAAAGACGATGGAGCCAATGCCAAGATCTTCCAGCGTATCGACCAGACCGTCTTCCTCGATCCAGCGATTGATCATGGAGTAGCTCGGCTGGTGGATGATGCAGGGCGTGCCGAGATCTTTCAGGATCGCGGCGGCCTCACGGGTGCGTTTCGAGTTGTATGACGAGATGCCGACATAGAGCGCCTTGCCCGAGCGCACGATCTGGTCCAGTGCGCCGCAGGTTTCCTCAAGCGGCGTGTTGGGATCGAAACGGTGGGAGTAGAAGATATCAACGTAGTCCAGCCCCATGCGCTTCAGGCTCTGGTCGCAGGACGATATCAGATATTTGCGGCTGCCCCATTCGCCGTAAGGACCGGGCCACATGTTGTAGCCCGCCTTGGACGAGATGACCATTTCATCGCGGTAGCCTCTAAAATCCGTCTTCAGGATTTCGCCGAAGGCAGTTTCGGCGCTGCCGGGTGGTGGGCCGTAATTATTGGCCAGATCGAAATGGGTAATGCCGAGGTCAAAGGCGCGGCGGCAAATGGCCTGTTTGGTCTGGTGCGGTGTGTCGTTGCCGAAATTGTGCCACAGCCCGAGCGAGATCGCCGGCAGCTTCATGCCAGTCTTTCCGCAATGATTGTATTTCATGGATGTATATCGGTTTTCGGCCGGTTGCCAAACCATGGGTCTTCCTCCACTTGCTGATGAATGGTTGCCGGAGAAGCCGGCAAACCTTTGAAAGATGAGGGCAGGCGCAACGTTGCCTGCCGTTCCGCTAAGGATGGTTAAGCCTTTCGCCGCGTGGTTTCAATGCGAGGATTGGCAGGTATAAAGATCGAAGATACGGAACTGCGGCTGCCCGCTGCCCGCCTTCGGGGTGAAGATGATCCGGCGTGTTTCGCCCGCTGCGAGATCGAACAGATTGTCGGAATAACGCCCGGGCTGATCGGCCTCCAGCATGACGAAGAGGGCAAGACCTGCTGCGGTGACATCGATTTCGAGCTGGCCGTTTTTCAATGTGCCGGTGGAGAACGTCAGTCCAGAGGGCTGTAGCTCCAGAGACTTGTAGGTGTCGCGCACATGATGGCCTTCGCCTGTCATGCCGTTGGATGCTATGAAGTTCCAGGCAAGAATGGAACCATCAGGCAGGCTGTCCATGTCGATTTCGGTCAGCGTCGCCGCCTTGTCCGTACCGCACGTGCCGTTGGCAGATTTCAGCGGCACGCGGTTACCCTCCATGGTGAGGGCGACAATATTCATGTCGATCTCGACATCTTCCGCCGTGTCGTTGACCATGGAGAAACTTAACCGGCGCCCGTCTTCCGAGGGAATGGCGGAAACCGAGACCGGTTGGAAGAACCGGCGGGCAGCATAGTGCAGCGCCTTCCAGCCGCCGCCGTAGTCCAGGCTCGACCATGAGGCAACCGGCCAGGTGTCGTTGAGCTGCCAGTAGAGCGTTCCCATGCAATGGGGTTTCAGCGAGCGCCAGTAGTCGACCGCGGTTCGGATGGCCAGCGCCTGCTGCACCTGGCTCAGATACACGAAATTTTCGAAATCCTTCGGAAAGCGGAAATAGCGGAACATGGTGCCAGCGATGCGCTCATTGCCGCCGACATTCTTCTGGTGCAGTTCGATCACCGGGGAGGCGATGTTCATGTCTTTCTCTTCCGCATAGGTGCGGATGACAGGCATGGAGGTGTAGGACTGAAAACCGAATTCGGAGCAGAAGCGTGGCTTGACCGAGCGGTAATTGTCGAACGATTTGTTTTCGTGCCAGACGGACCAGTAATGCATGTCGCCGGAACCATCCGCATGCCAGGCATCACCATAATCGAGGTAGCCTGAAGCCGGGCTGGAGGGCCACCAGAGTGCTTCGGGGGCGGCTTTTTTCAGCGCCTTTTCGATGGTGCGGTTGAGGCGGTCGTAAGCCACGAGATAACGGTCGCGGTTGTTGCGGGGCTCCTCGAACCAGGTGAGGGCACCCACCAATTCGTTGTCGCCGCACCAGAGCGCGATGGACGGATGGGAGGACAGGCGTTTTACCTGATAGTCGACCTCGTGTTCGACATTGTCGAGAAAGTCTTCGCTGCAGGGGTAAAGATTGCAGGCGAACATGAAATCCTGCCAGACCAGAAGACCGAGACGGTCACAGAGATCGTAGAACCAGTCTTCCTCGTAAAATCCGCCGCCCCAGACGCGGATCATGTTCATATTGGCCTCGACGGCCGAACATAGAAGGTCTTCGGTTTTTTCGCGGCTGGTCAGCGAATAAAGCGCATCGGATGGAATCCAGTTCGCGCCACGGCAGAAGATTTCCCGACCGTTGATGCGGAAGGCAAATCGGCTACCGGCCTCATCCTTGTCCGTCAGAAGTTCAATGGTCCTGAAGCCGATCCTGCGAGTGACGGTTTCATCCGGTAACTCCACCGTCAGCGTGTAGAGCGTCTGTTCGCCGCTGCCCGCCGGCCACCAGAGCGCGGGATCTTCCACGAAGAAGACGTGGCGCACCACCGTCTCACCCGCACCCACGCCGCAATCAAGCCGCAGCCTTTCATCGTTGAGGGAAAGATAGAGCGGAAGGCTCGCCGGACCTTCGGCAAACAGCGTGATTGCCACATGCAGCTCGACGCCGCCCTCGACATGATGTTGTGAGGTGACGACGTGTTCGACCCGTGCCGTATCGAGGCGCTTCAGCAGGATTTTGCCGTAAAGGCCGAGCGGAGCAATCGCGATATTCCAGTCCCAGCCGAAATGGCACTGTGGCTTGCGCAACATGTTGCCGTTGGCAATCGGCGAGTTGCCCTCATGATAGGGAATGTAAAAAGGTTGTCGCGCCTGCCGTTCCGCCCCCGCTGCGATGTTGGAGTGGAAATGGATACGAATGGTGTTTTCACCGGGCCGCACGGCGCGAGACACATCGGGACGGTAACGTCGGAAGCAATTGTCCGAACTCAAGACCGGGACATCGTTGACGAAGACGATCGCGACGGTATCGAGATAATCGATATCGAGATACCAGCTGGCATCGGCGTCATCGAGGATGAAGGTCCGCTCTATGATCCAGTCCCGATGCGCGACCCATTGCACCGCATTTTCATTGGCACCGTGATAGGGGTCTGGAATGATGCCCGCGTTTTTGAGTGCGCTGTGAACGTCTCCCGGCACGGTAAGGTCGGTCGTGTAGTCTCCTTCCACCGAGGTCAGGCGCCAGAGCCCGGCCAGATCGATGACGGTTTCGCGCGTGGAGGAAGAAATCATGATGGGACCCTGCATGGACGAATTCAAATAAGATAAGCTGGCCATTATGACGCAGGCTTGTGTCGGAATCTGGGGAAGATGCATGCCCGCCAGCCAGCCGTTATCCAGCTCGCTCAGCTCGGCAATCTCCTCCCTCCGGCAACGTTACCGTAAAACAATCGTTCCGTCATGCCTTCGGAGTGAAACTTCATGCGCGAAAAATGCCCGTTGGTACTATTGGAAAACCACGGGCACGGATGCCTTGATATCTATTGACTTTTATTTATTAATATCAATTAATTATTGATACTATTTAATCTAGTTTATTGGCATTGTTTCTCTCTCGAGCGGAAGTTTCGAGAGCGCGTAAGGTCGGTAATCCGGGATAAGTCTGTTCGATATTTTTCACGACCTACATCGTTATAGCCAAAGGCCCGAAGACCGGATCGGGTGCGACGGCGACCGGCGACGTTTGCCTTTGCAAGAAACAAAAAGCTATCTATGATTATTGTTCTGCAAAGCGTGGCGAAATAACATGAACGATACTGGTAATTCCGGCAGGGACGAAGCGAAGGCGACAACGGGCGAGCGCCCGACCTTGAAGACCATCGCCTACATGACGGGTCTTGGCATCACCACCGTGTCACGCGCGCTGAAGGATGCGCCTGACATCGGCGCGGAAACCAAGGAGCGCGTGCGGCTGATTGCCCAGCAGATCGGTTACCAGCCGAACCGAGCTGGTGTGCGCCTTCGCACCGGCAAGACCAATGTGATCGCGCTGGTGCTGAGCGTCGACGAGGAATTGATGGGCTTCACCAGCCAGATGGTATTCGGCATCACCGAGGTTCTTGCGACGACGCAATATCACCTCGTCGTTACCCCTCACACCCACGCCAAGGATTCCATGGTGCCGATCCGCTACATTCTCGAAACCGGTTCGGCGGACGGGGTGATCATCTCCAAAATCGAGCCGAACGATCCGCGCGTCCGTTTCATGACGGAGCGCAAAATGCCCTTCGTTACCCATGGGCGGTCCGACATGGGCATTGAGCACGCCTATCACGATTTCGATAACGAGGCTTATGCCTATGAGGCCGTGGAGCGGCTGGCGCAATGTGGGCGAAAGAGGATCGCCATCATCGTGCCGCCATCGCGGTTTGCGTTCCACGACCACGCCCGCAAGGGGTTCACCCGCGGTATCAGGGATTTCGGCGTTTCCGAATTCCCGTTGGATGCCATCACCATCGAGACGCCGCTCGACAAGATCCGCGATTTCGGCAAGCGCCTGATGCAATCAGACGATCGCCCTGACGGCATTGTCTCCATCAGCGGCAGCAGCACGATTGCGCTTGTGGCGGGGTTTGAGGCAGCCGGTGTCAGGATCGGCAAGGATATCGATATCGTGTCGAAACAATCCGCCGAATTCCTGAACTGGATCCAGCCGCAAATCCACACAGTCAACGAGGACATCAAGCTTGCGGGCAGGGAGCTTGCCAAGGCTCTGCTGGCACGCATCAACGGTGCGCCGCCAGAAACGCTGCAAAGCGTCAGCCGCCCGGTCTGGTCCTCAATGGCGCCGAAGCCTTGATAGAAGGAACGCCTGTCCGGATCAGGACAGGCAATCGTTCAGCGAGCCGGCGATGCCGCGCATCATCTTGAAGTAGAGATCAGGACCCGGTTCAAGCGTGGCCGCTTCGGGATCGAGCGTTGCAGACTTTGCCGCCGTGCCTTCGGTTATGACGGAGATCAGTTTCGGCTCGAATTGCGGTTCGGCAAAAACGCAGGTCGCGCCAAGTTGGCGAACCTTTTCCTGCATCTCCCTGACGCGATCGGCACCGGGCAGGGTTTCGGGGCTGACGGTGATCGATCCCGCCGTTTTTACGCCGTAGCGATGCTCGAAATATTGATAGGCATCGTGGAAGACGATGAAGGGTTTGTCCTTCACAGGCTTGACCGTTTCCGCAATTTCGCTGTCGAGCGCATCGAGATCGTCGATCAGTTTTTTCGTATTGGCCTGATAGGTTTCCGCGTTGCCGGCATCGGCGGCAATCAGCGCGGTTTCTATCGTCTGGGCCATGGCCTTGGCGTTGGCCGGATCGAGCCACAGATGAGTGTCGTACGCGCCGTGTTCATGGTCGCCGTCATCGTGCGCATGATCATGATCATGAGCGTCTTCGCTGTCCGAATGGCCGGCATGTTCTCCATGGGCCTCTTCGCCATCGTCATGCGCCTCGAAAGGGCCGCCTTCGCGGAAGGGAAGCTTTTCCAGCCCCTTGGCGTCTTCCAGTTCGACCACTGTTGCCTTGCTGGTCAACGCCTCCAGCGGCTTCTGCAGAAATGCCTCCAGTCCAGGCCCGACCCAGAAGACCAGATCGGCCTTTTCCAGCGTGCGGGCATTGGAAGGCCGCAGATTATAGGTATGCGGTGAGGCGGCGCCGTCGACAATGAGTTGCGGTTCGCCCACGCCACGCATGATTGCCGCGACGAGGGAATGGACAGGCTTGATCGAGACCACGACGTTTGGGGCGGCGGTGGCGCCGGAGGCGGCCGCCGCTATTGCTACCGATGCCATGAGCGGGATCACGAACGATCTCATGAAATGCACTCCACTTGAAGAAGTATAGTTATGTTATTACATTTATTGCGTAACTCTATAACGTATGCGATAGCGGTAAGCAACATCGCCGATCGGACAATCCCATGCTTCATTCCGCCCATGAGGGCAAAGAGATACTGGTGTCACTTTCCAATGCCGGCGTGCAGCGCAACGGTCGCTGGCTCGTGCGCGGCGTGGAGTTTTCCGTCAGCAAGGGTGAGATCGTCACGTTGATCGGGCCGAACGGTTCGGGCAAATCAACCAGCGCGAAAATGGCGATCGGTGTCTTGAAGCCGAGCGAGGGCGCGGTATCGCGCATTGCCGGTCTGAGGGTCGGGTATGTGCCGCAGAAACTTTCGGTCGACTGGACCATGCCGCTGTCTGTGCGCCGGTTGATGACGCTGACCGGGCCGCTTCCCGCGCGCGAAATCGACGCCGCGCTGAACGCCACCGGTATCGCGCATCTGGCAAACGCGGAGGTGCAGCATCTTTCTGGCGGAGAGTTCCAGCGGGCGCTTCTTGCCCGCGCCATTGCGCGCAAGCCCGATCTGCTGGTTCTCGATGAGCCCGTGCAGGGCGTTGATTTCTCCGGGGAGATCGCGCTTTATGATTTGATAAAAAATATCAGGAATTCAAACAATTGCGGAATTCTGTTAATCTCGCATGACCTGCATGTGGTCATGGCGGAAACCGATACCGTGATATGCCTGAACGGTCATGTCTGCTGCCGGGGAACGCCGCAGGCGGTGAGCCAGAGCCCGGAATATATGCGACTTTTCGGTGGGTCGGCCGCCAAGGCGCTTGCCGTTTACAGCCACCATCACGACCACACCCATCTGCCCGATGGCCGGGTGCAGCACGCGGATGGTTCGGTGACCGAACATTGCCACCCCGATGATGGCCATCATCATGCGCATGAGCAGCATCACGACCATAATTATGACCACGGGGACTGCGGCTGCGGCCACGAGCATGACGGACACGCCACTTCAAGCCACCAGCAGGGAGAGCGGCATGTTTGACGATTTCTTCGTTCGCGCCATGATCGCCGGCATCGGTGTTGCGCTCACCGCCGGTCCCCTTGGGTGCTTCGTTGTGTGGCGGCGCATGGCCTATTTCGGCGATACGATGGCCCATTCGGCACTGCTTGGCGTTGCGCTGTCGCTGCTGTTGCAGATCAACCTCATCGTCAGCGTCTTTCTTGTAGCCTCGGCGGTTTCGATCCTGCTGATTTTTCTGCAACGGCGGCAGGCGCTTTCCGCCGATGCACTCCTCGGCATACTCTCTCATTCGGCGCTGGCGATCGGTCTCGTCATCGTTGCCTTCATGAGCTGGGTGCGCATCGATCTCGTCTCCTTCCTGTTCGGGGATATTCTGGCCGTTACCCGCAGCGATATCGCGCTGATCTGGGGCGGCGGGCTGGTGGTGCTGGTTTCCATGGTGTTCCTGTGGCGATCTCTGCTGGCCTCCACAGTCAATACCGAGTTGGCCGAGGCCGAGGGGTTGAGCCCGGAACGCGCCAAGCTCATCTTCACGCTGTTGATGGCGCTGGTGATCGCCATCGCCATGAAGGTGGTCGGCATCATGTTGATCACATCGCTGCTCATCATACCGGCGGCGACAGCCAGACGTTTTTCTTCCACGCCTGAGGTGATGGCTGTGGTCGCATCTCTGATCGGAGCGGTTGCCGTCGTTGGCGGCCTGTTCGGATCGCTGAGTTACGACACGCCATCGGGACCGTCCATCGTGGTTGCCGCCGTGATCCTGTTCGTTATAAGCCTGTTGCCGGCACCGGGTTTTTCCCGCTCCGCAGATGAAGGAGGCAAGTCATGAATGCGCAGAACCTTACCAAAAACCAGTCGCTGGTCATGAATGCCTTGTCGAATGCGCATGCGCCTCTCAGCGCCTATGTGATCCTCGACAAGCTGCGCGATGATGGTTTTCGCGCGCCGCTGCAGGTCTACCGGGCGTTGGAAAAGCTGGTGGAATATGGTCTCGTGCACCGGCTTGAAAGTCTCAACGCCTTTGTTGCCTGCACCCATACGCAAGCCGAATGCTGCTCGCATCATCATGGCACCGTCGCCTTTGCCATTTGCGAATCCTGCGGCCAGGTGAACGAGTTCCACGATCACGAGATCGACCATCGCCTCGAGCGCTGGGTCAAGGACAGCAAGTTCAAGGCGGAAAAGACCACTATCGAAATTCGTGGTCTGTGTGCCGCCTGCGCGGGGTAACACCGTTTGGCGACAGCGGGCGTTCTTGCCCGCCATCCGTCATTCTTCGATGACTTCCAGATCCTTCGAAAAACGCTTCCAGTTTTCGATGTAATTTTCCGCCGAGCGGCGGATGCTGGCGACGGCCTCGTCATCCAGCGTTCGGACGGCACGCGCCGGCGATCCGACGATCAGGGAATTGTCGGGAAACTCCTTGCCCTCCGTCACCAGCGCATTGGCGCCGACCAGGCAGTTGCGGCCGATCTTTGCGCCGTTCAGGATCGTTGCGCCCATGCCGACGAGCGAATTGTCGCCGATGGTGCAGCCGTGGATGATGGCGTGGTGGCCGATAGTGCACATTTCGCCGATCGTGGCGGCAAAACCGAGATCGCTGTGCACCATCACGCCGTCCTGAATATTGGTGCCGCGACCGATGCTGATTGGATCATTATCGCCGCGCAGCGTCGCGCCGAACCAGATGCCGACATCCTCGGCAAGTATCACCGAGCCAATGACATTCGCATCGGGTGCGACCCAGTAGCGATCCGTGGCGGGGGTCTGCGGCACCCGATCTGCGAGGCGATAAAGCGGCATGGCGGTTCTCTCCCTTTGGATTATGCGCCGATAGCGATCAGGCGACCGTAACGGACAGGGTGCCGACACCGTCTACACCACACTCGATCCGATCGCCGCGCACGATAGGGCCGACGCCCGCGGGCGTGCCGGTCATGATGACATCGCCAGCGGCAAGCGTGAACAGCTTGGAAAGCTCGGCAATCACTTCCGGCACTTTCCAGATCATCTGCGCAAGATCGCCTGTCTGCTTGCGCTCACCATTGACATCGAGCCAGATCGCACCGGTCGACGGATGGCCGATCTTGTCTGCGGGAACGATGGCGGAGACCGGCGCGGAATATTCGAACGCTTTTGCGCCCTCCCACGAGCGTCCCATCTTCTTCAAACCATCCTGAAGGTCGCGGCGTGTCATATCGATGCCAACCGCGTAACCCCAGACGTGGCCCAGCGCATCGCTTGCCGGAATATCCGCACCGCCGCTTTTCAACACCACGACGCATTCGACTTCGTAATGCACGTTCGACGACAGCGAAGGGTAGGGGAAATCCTGACCCGCAGGCAGAAGGTTGTCCGGATTTTTCTGGAAATAAAACGGCGGTTCCCTTGAAGGATCGTGGCCCATCTCGATGGCGTGATCGGCATAATTGCGGCCGACACAATAGACCCGCCGCACGGGGAACATCTCGTTTGTGCCCTCTACAGGCAGAAGAACGGGTTCTGGAACTGGAATGACGGTGGCGGCCATGGGATTTCCTGTCGTCTTTTTTAGAACTGCAAGTCTTGTCCCGCGATTCCTGGGTGATTTCCAGTTCAAAATGACCGCAGCCGTAAAGAGGTAGTTCCGGTACAGACAAGCGCTTGCAAACGGCGAAAAAATCTTTGCCTTGGCCCACGATGATCGAATTTGCTCAGTGAAAATAGCGGCTCTTACAGGTCTCTCGATTCGGCGGTTACGAGGTGTGAAATGTAGGCTCGCGTCGAGGCTGCAGTAAGGTGGGCTCAAGATGAGACTTGAAGGAGGGGTAGGGCTCGCGTTTTAAGTGTTCAAAAAAGTAAGGTCTCCCAAATTGGGGAGACCTTCGCAAACGCGAGTTACGCAGCTTTCTTGGCGGCGGACGTCTTATTGATGGCCGTCACCGCAAGGTTAGTCAGCTTGTTGTTCGTTGCTTTCTCCTGATCGAGGATTTCGCTTAGAATTTTGTGGGCTTCATCGTGGCCGAGATCCTTCGCCCATTCGCGGAGCGAACCATAGCGGGCGATCTCGTAGTGCTCGACTGCCTGGCAGGCCGCCAAGAGGCCAGCGTCGAGCGCAGTTCCTTCTGCCTCCTCCATGAGACCTTCGGCCTCCTTGATCAAGCCCTCAATGGCGTCGCACTTTTCCCCGGAGGCTTTCTTGCCAATGGATTTAAAGACCTGGTCAAGCTTCTTGATCTGATCCCTGGTCTCTGCAAGGTGATCCTCGGCGGCCTTCTTTAGTTCGGCACTTTTGGCTGCCTTCGCGACTTTGGGCAACGCTTTCGTTATAGCGTTCTCCGCGTAGTAGACGTCCTGCAATGTGTGCTCGAAAATGTCCGCAAGTGTTTTCATGGGATTCCTCCGGTTTGTTGATTACCATTTAGACAACGCGCAGTTGCGGGCTTAGTTCCCTTCCCGTCACCACCTGGTAGCCGAAACACAAAGACAATCACATATTCGCGCCCGACCTCCTTGTTAGACGAATTCCCGGCTGGCCGACCGAACTTAATCTTCTTTTGCGGCAGGAGCAGGTGGGTACCGCCAGCGACCAGACGATCGTTCAGAGGCCGAGTTCTCCGCCCTGATATATGTGCGAGTTTGCAAGACGATCGCTCGGAAAACTCAATCGTTGATCATTGCTTGCCGGTAGCGTACCCCGTCAGAAAAGCCAGCGGCAAAAAAGACCCGAGACCTTCTCGAAATGGGGCAATGGCCAGTTTCTCTACTCAACCTCTATCTTCAATTTGTGAATCGCAAGTCCAAGTGGACGCGTATCCTCACTTGATGGCTTCAGGGAATGTGGAGATGTAAAAAACTCGGGTCTAAATTCGAAGAAAATTGTCGGGGGAGATTCATCATTCTGGTCCCTTCGCAGCAAGTGTAAAGGAATGATCAATTCCCGATCGCCACGTTTATTTTTGGATGTAAATTTCCACTCGGCAACATTGGTACCATCGACCAGAACGGCAACAGTCTGCTCTATCTGTCTGCCAAGTAATAGAGCATCGACATCAAATATTAGTCTAATGGCCGTTTCCGGTACGAATGGAATTATCAAGGACATCGTATGGCGTTCGCCCAGGCCCCAGACGCCCCAGTCTTCAACTTCCGCCCATCCGTCTTTCAAATAAGTTTTTAAAACTCGGGGGGGAACCCAGGCTCCTACCGACAAATCATGAAGTCGCTTTATTCGCCAATTGTTGAATTTATCGGAAGATGCCCGTGCCTTTCGCACTATCGCACTGCCGCCGCTGTCCGCTAATGGTATCAAGCATTCAGGCTTGTCTGAAAAGAACTCGTCAGCTGCGTTCTCGGCGCCATCCCAGTGCAAGCTCGAATAATCATGGACAACGATAAACCCACCTTCGACCATTCTTGGGTAGAAATAGTTCAGCGCACTCATCATCGGATTGTAAAGGTCGCAATCAAGATGAACGACGGAAAACGTTAGGTTGTCCGGAATTTGCGTAGCCGACTCTGGAAAATACCCTTTTACGTAGACGACATTGTCCTCGCCTACAAATTCCCGCACCTTTTCAAGACTGGTATCGGAAAACTGCAAGGGGATCGATGAATCGATGCCCTGGATATCTTTCGGATCGAAGCCTTCGAAGGTATCAAACAGATACGCCGTACGCCCCAGCGCCCTTGCGAAATTCGCCAATATATAAGATGTGTTTCCCTTATATACTCCAATTTCAGCGATATCACCCGATATATTTTCTTTTTTAATTTGATCATATATGAGGCAAAACGTGAAGAAGCGGTTCATGTCACGTTTATGATGCTCTTCATTGTGAGTAAAGCCGCTCGACAATGCTTTGGGATCGAGCTGATCCTCTATCTTTTTGTACCTGTGAAGATTTACGGAATAGCGATGTGGAACAGTTGAGTAAAAATCAGTCGGCCATGATTTTTCAAGCTCCGCCTCACGAGAACTTTGAAACAAACTTTTCAAAAATTTCGAACCAAAACTCATCCGCGCCCCACAAAAATTAATATTACGTCGATCAGAGAATACTGGTCAGGCGATTATATAATTTCTCATTTCGGAACCGAACTTCGGTCCGACTCTATGAGCCCGAAAAGTAATCTGCATTAAGAATTGGACGACGCCCGCGCTGCTTGGCGTATTGGTACGTGTTTAGTGCCGTCTACGACCACTAATGCGCGACCTTGGGAATTGTTCCCAGAACGAGCTGAGGCTCGTCACGAGCGGCAGCATCGCCCACAATTTTTGACCTAGCGGTCGCTCGCATCGGATAGCGATAAGCGATCCGAATTCAACCGTTCAAGCCCACCAGCCTCATCGATTTCGCTCTAGAGAAACCGTGTATTCTTCAGCGTTAGGGTTGTGGTCGAATTTCTTCGCCTTGTTAAAAACTACACGCTCGCCTTTTTTTCAAAGGATCTGCGCGGTATAATCAATCGAGACGTCTATTATCTTCTCGCCGTGATAGTGACCGACAATCATGAACATTGGTGCTGCTCAATGAAAAACTATCACAGAATTTTACCCTAGTAAGCGAGCGTAAATAGTTGAATTTCTATAAAAAAGCGGTGACATCAGGGTCTCGCATCTTTGCCGTGGCCCCGATGATCGACTGGACGGGTGAGAAATAAGACGTTGAAATTGCTGGATTATTTATTTTTGTAATTGCGATGGTGCAGTTCTGGTGCAGCCAACGCAAAGCGGCTGGTGCAAATGCTACCGATGGTGGATCGAAGGAAAGGATGTTGTTGAGTGGCAGATAATCGCAGAACGTTCTCTGAAACCCACCCGCACCTGATCGGCTTCTCCGATTTTCTGGACGACTTCAACAAGGAAACCGAGCGTGGTGCAGCTCTCGCTGCGGCGGCAATGCTCGACGATCAGCTCGGCAAAGTCATCGAAGCGTTCCTCATCCCGAACAAGGGCAGCCAAGCGCTACTCAGCGGGTTCAACGCGCCACTCGGATCGTTCTCTGCCCGGATCGCGGCAGCCTTCGGGCTCGGGCTGATTTCGGAAGCCGAGTATCGGGAGTATGAACTGATCCGAAAGGTGCGTAACGAGTTCGCACACCAGATCAAAGTGTCGTTTGCGACAGAAAAGGTTGTCGGTCTGTGCGCGCAGCTTCAGATGGCGATGAAGCCCTACGCGGACGTGAAGGTCAACACTCGCGGCCAGTTCACTACCGCAGCGGTTGCGCTGGTGATGAACCTAACAAACCGCCCTCACTATGTCGGGCAAAGGCGGCTTCAGGCTGTTGATTGGAAGATTTAGCCGTGAATAGATTCTTGCCATACGCTCCAATCAGGGATTGTGAATGAAAGACCTACAGGCAGCTACGGATCGCTTGTTTCGTGACTACGGCCGGCACTGCCAAGCGCCGAACGAGGACACGCTGTTCCACTTCCTGAACTCGCTGCATAGCTTTAGCGACAAACTCAAGCGTCACAGAAAAGGCGGTCTGCACGACTCTCCGAACTTCATCGGGCTGAAGGCGCTACGGAATCTTTTCCATCATGAGGCTGAACTGCTGAGCAAGATCAGTGTCGTCACCGATTTCGTGCAACCGGTCGTCGTTGAGTTGAGCCGTGTCTGCCTTGTTGACCGTTCACTTATTGAGCGGGGAGCCGCCGCTGAGGCGGCGCATGCGAAAAAGTATAAGCGCATCCCCGGAGACGTGGTGGGAGCATTCCGGTGGTACGCCCAGATCGTTGACATCGAGCCTGCCATCTTCAACGTTGCAGTCGATGCCTATGAGGCAATCAAAGAGATCGACATCGCACCGTGGTCCGACGCCTTTCAGATGTTCGAGGCGTGTTATGAGGATGAAGAAGAGAGTGGACGTGAGCATCGCGTAGCAGGCACCATCTCCTGTCACGCAGGAAACGTCAGCGAGCTTCTAAAGAAGATGCACGAAAATGCGGCGGCGGCGTGAGAAGTTAAATCCGGAGTCTCTTGGTTATCCCACTCTATGGTGCGGGCCTCTTACGAGGTGGACGGGCGCTTACACCGGTCAGCGTAACCTTTCCACGGATGATAGCATAACGTGACGGTGCATTTGCAAGCACAGATCGCCGCTGTCGTGGTGCAGTTCTTGGTGCAGCTAGGAAATTACGGCCCGTATGCTTTGAGTGGAGTCAAAGGGTTACGTGTGATAAAGAGTGGCCCAAAATGCCGCCGAGCACCTAGCCGGCAAAATGGTGAAGTTCTGGAATATCATGAAAAATCAATACCATAACGGAGAAAAAATCTTCGCAGTCGCCCCGATGATCGACTGGACCGATACGAGGTGCAGATTTCTGCACCGGCAATTGTCGAAGCGTGCGCTGCTTTATACGGAAATGATCGTTGCCGACGCCATCATCCATGGCCAGCGCGACAGGTTGCTCAACTATCACACTCAGGAACATCCAGTTGCATTGCAACTCGGTGGGTCGGATCCGGTAAAGCTTTCGGAGGCGGTGCGGATCGCCAGCGATTATGGCTATGACGAGATCAACCTCAATGTCGGCTGTCCTTCGGACCGGGTGCAATCCGGCACTTTCGGCGCATGTCTGATGCGCGAACCCGAGATTGTCGCGCAATGCGTGACGGCGATGAAGGCCGTTGCGAAGGTGCCGGTCACGGTCAAATGCCGCATTGGCGTGGACGATCAGGAGCCGGAAGCCGTGCTGCCGGATTTTCTTTCGCGGGTTGTGGCGGCGGGCGCGGATGCGGTCTGGATCCATGCGCGCAAGGCTTGGCTGCAAGGGCTTTCGCCGAAGGAAAACCGTGAGGTGCCGCCGCTCGATTATGATCTCGTCTATCGCATGAAGCGGGAAAATCCTGACATCTTCATCGGCATCAACGGCGGTATCTCCGATCTCGATCAGGCAAGCCTCCATCTGCAGCATATGGACGGCGTGATGCTGGGCCGTGCGGCCTATCACAATACGTCCATCCTTGCCGATGTCGACCATCGCATTTATGGCGAAGAGGCCCGGCAAGCTGACTGGATGGGGCTGCGTGATGCGATGATGGCCTACGCCGCCGACTATATCGCCGCCGGCGGGCGCCTCAATCACGTCACCCGCCACATGGTCGGCCTGTTTCAGGGCATGCCCGGCGCGCGCCGTTTCCGGCAAATCCTTTCCAGCGACGCCACACGACCGGGAGCTGGAACCGAGGTGATCGAGGCGGCGTTCGCGGCAGTCGATTTCAACCCGGCGAAAGAAATGGCTGGCTGAGCCAGTCAGACCAATTTCTGCAATACCTGTGCGCCGTTTGGTGCATTGACCTTGCCGCCGGTGATGAAGAAAGCGAAGACATCGCGAGGGGTCTTCTCGACTTTTCTATCGGGAGCGATCAGCGGCAGGTCATCCGGAACACCGCCCGCCGCATAGGTCTTGACCCGTTTTGCCCAATGGTCGATCTCGGCCTTCGGATAACAGGTCTCGATATCGTCTTCGCCCTTTTGCAGGCGGCAATAGAAGAAATCGGCAGTTACGTCAGCCAGCATCGGATAATCGTGATGGTCGGCGCAGACGACCGCGACCTTGTGTTTGGCGAGAAGATCGATGAATTCCGGCACCTGAAATGTCGGGTTTCGCACTTCCACCACGTGGCGAAGGCTAATGCCGTCCTGTTTTTCGGGCAGCAATGCCAGAAACGCGCCAAAATCCTCGGCGTCGAATTTTTTCGTCGGCGCGAATTGCCACAGGATGGGACCGAGATGGTGGCCGAGTTCTGTCAGTCCCTGCGTCAGGAACTTCGTCATGGATTCACCCGCCTCGGCCAGGACCTTGCGGTTGGTGACGAAGCGGCTTGCCTTCAGGGAGAAAACGAAATCCTCAGGCACGTCCGCCGCCCATTTGGCGAAGGTCTCGGGTTTCTGGCTGCTATAATAGGTGCCGTTCACCTCGATCGCCGTCAATTGCCGGCTGGCATGTTCCAGCTGGCGTTTCTTCGGCAGTTTTTCCGGATAAAACGTGCCTTCCCACGGCTCGAAAGTCCAGCCGCCGATACCGGTGCGGATCGTGCCTGATGTCGACATATACTGTTCCTCCTCGGGCTATCGGCCTTACGTACCCTTGCTGCGAAAGGTGCGGATTACTCCGCAGCCTCGCGTTTTCCGGCTGGCCGGCGTTCTAGAAGTTCCTTCAGGAAATGGCCGGTATAGGAGCGCTCGTTCTTGACGATGTCTTCCGGCGTTCCGGTTGCCACCACTTCGCCGCCGCCCGTGCCGCCTTCGGGGCCAATATCGATGATCCAGTCGGCCGTCTTGATGACTTCGAGATTGTGCTCGATTACCACGACGGAATTGCCCTGATCCACCAGCGCCTGCAGCATTTCCAAAAGCTTGTTGACGTCGTGGAAATGGAGACCCGTCGTCGGTTCATCGAGGATGTAGAGCGTGCGACCGGTGGAGCGTTTTGACAGTTCCTTGGCGAGCTTGACGCGCTGCGCCTCGCCGCCGGAGAGCGTATTGGCCTGCTGGCCGACCTTGATGTAACCAAGGCCGACATCGAACAGCGCTTGCAGCTTGTCACGCACGGCCGGAACGGCGGCGAAGAATTCAACGCCTTCTTCCACCGTCATATCAAGCACGTCGGCAATGGACTTGCCCTTGAAGGTCACATCCAGCGTCTCGCGATTGTAACGCTTGCCGTGGCAGACGTCGCAGGTGACATAGACATCAGGCAGGAAGTGCATCTCGATCTTGATGACGCCGTCGCCCTGGCAGGCTTCGCAGCGGCCACCCTTGACGTTGAAGGAGAAACGGCCAGGTGCATAACCTCGCGCCTTCGCCTCCGGCAGACCGGCGAACCAGTCACGGATAGGCGTAAATGCGCCGGTGTAGGTGGCGGGGTTTGATCGTGGCGTGCGGCCGATTGGCGACTGGTCGATATCGATCACCTTGTCGATGAATTCGAAACCATCGATGCGGTCATGCTCGGCCGGAATTTCGCGCGCGCCCATCACCCGGCGTGCTGCCGACTTATAGAGCGTCTCGATCAGGAAGGTGGATTTGCCACCACCCGACACGCCGGTAACGGCGGTGAACACGCCAAGGGGAACGGCCGCAGTCACATTCTTCAGGTTGTTGCCGCGTGCGCCAAAAACCTTGATTTCGCGGCCCTTCTTCGGCTTGCGGCGTTCTGCCGGCACGGCGACGCCAAGTTCGCCGGATAGATATTTGCCGGTCAGCGATTTCGGATTGGCCATGACCTCCTGCGGCGTGCCTTCGGCGATGACCTGACCGCCGTGAATGCCGGCGGCGGGGCCGATATCGACAACGTAATCCGCCGTCAGAATGGCATCCTCGTCGTGTTCGACCACAATCACCGTATTGCCGATATCACGCAGATGTTTCAGCGTATCGAGCAGGCGGGCATTGTCGCGCTGGTGCAGGCCGATGGAGGGCTCGTCCAGAACATAGAGCACACCCGTGAGGCCGGAACCGATCTGCGAAGCAAGCCGGATGCGCTGGCTTTCTCCGCCGGAAAGCGTTCCGGAATTGCGTGACAGGCTGAGATAATCCAGCCCGACATCGTTGAGGAATCGCAGACGTTCGCGGATTTCCTTGAGAATGCGAACCGCGATCTCGTTCTGTTTGGCGTTCAGATTTTCCGGCAGCGTCTCGAACCAGTCGCGTGCCATACGGATCGACATCTGGGTGACTTCGCCGATGTGCATCCTGTTGATCTTGACGGCGAGCGCTTCCGGCTTCAGGCGATAGCCGGCGCAGGCCGGGCAGGGGGCCGCCGACATATAACGCTCGATTTCCTCGCGCGCCCAGGCGCTGTCAGTCTCTTTCCAGCGACGCTCCAGATTGGGAACGATGCCTTCGAAATTCTTCACCGTCTTGTAGGAGCGCGCACCGTCCTGATAGTTGAACTCGATCTTGTCGTCAGTGCCCTGGAGAATGGCGTGCTGCGCCTCTTTCGAAAGGTCCGTCCATTTGCTCGACAGCTTGAAACCGAAGGCCTTGCCCAGCGCCTCCAGCGTCTGGTTGTAATAGGGGGAAGACGACTTGGCCCAGGGGGCGATCGCGCCATCCCGCAGGGTGCGTGCAGGTTCGGGCACGATCAGGTTTTCGTCCACCTTCTGCTGCGAGCCGAGACCGTCACAGGTGGGGCAGGCGCCGAAGGGATTGTTGAAGGAGAAAAGCCGGGGCTCGATTTCCGGGATGGTGAAGCCGGAGACCGGGCAGGCGAATTTTTCCGAAAACAGCATACGCTCGTGGGTCTCATTGAGCGATTTGTTTGCGGAGCCGCCAGCCGAGGTTTCTTCCGGCGGCAGGGGCTTGTCGGCAAATTCGGCCACTGCCAACCCGTCGGCAAGCTTGAGGCAGGTCTCGAGACTGTCGGCAAGGCGTGCTGCCATATCCGGGCGCACGACGGCGCGGTCCACCACCACATCGATATCGTGTTTGTACTTCTTGTCGAGGACGGGAACGTCAGCGATCTCGTAGAACTGGCCATCCACCTTGACGCGCTGGAAGCCCTTCTTCATCAGCTCGGCGAGTTCCTTTTTATATTCGCCTTTGCGGCCGCGCACGATCGGCGCGAGAATATAAAGGCGCGTGCCTTCCTCGAAGGCAAGGATACGGTCGACCATCTGGCTGACCGTCTGGCTCTCGATCGGCAGGCCCGTCGCCGGCGAGTAAGGCACGCCGACACGCGCAAACAGCAGGCGCATATAGTCGTAGATTTCCGTGACCGTGCCGACCGTGGAGCGCGGGTTCTTCGAGGTGGTTTTCTGCTCGATGGAAATCGCCGGAGAAAGCCCCTCGATGCGGTCTACATCCGGCTTCTGCATCATTTCGAGGAACTGGCGCGCATAGGCCGAGAGGCTCTCGACATAACGGCGCTGGCCCTCAGCATAGATTGTGTCGAAGGCGAGCGACGACTTGCCCGAGCCGGAGAGCCCGGTCATGACGATCAGCTTATTGCGCGGTAGATCCAGATCGATACCCTTGAGGTTATGCTCACGGGCACCACGGATGGAAATCGTCTTCAGTTCACTCATGATAAAGCTCGGACAAAATTAACAGGCCTGATGGCGGCGCGTCCTTATGTAGTGACGCAACCGGACGTGTCGAGGTTTATTCCCTATCGATCGATGGCTTTTCGGCTCACTTGACTCGAATTTCGTGATTTAATAGAACAAAAAAGGAACAAATTGCAAGTGCGAATGTACTCTCTGAGAAAGTCGGGATTATTCGCTGTGGATTGTTCCCCGTTGCGGTGCCCTTTGCGGGCGGCGATGGTTATTGTGTACGGGATTTTTTGAAATGCAATTGCCGGTCACGATGGCTGGCGGACAGGATGACGAGATGGCTGGTAGCGTAAACAAGGTAATTCTGATTGGGAACGTTGGCGCCGATCCCGAAATTCGCCGGACGCAGGACGGCCGTCCGATTGCCAATCTGCGTATCGCCACGTCGGAGACGTGGCGGGACCGCAACAGCGGCGAGCGCAAGGAAAAGACAGAATGGCACACGGTCGTCGTTTTCAACGAAGGCCTGTGCAAGGTTGTCGAACAATATGTGAAAAAGGGCGCCAAGCTCTATATTGAAGGCCAGCTGCAGACGCGCAAGTGGCAGGACCAGACCGGTAACGACCGTTACTCCACCGAAGTGGTACTGCAGGGCTTCAACTCCACGCTGACGATGCTCGACGGTCGCGGCGAAGGTGGCGGCGGCAGCCGCAGCGGTGGCGACATCGGCGGTGGAGATTATGGCAGCGGCGGCGGTAACTACGGTGGCGGTTACGACCAGCAGCCGGCGGCCCGCGGCGGTGCCTCGCGTGGCGGCAGCCAGCCTTCCGGCGGCTTCTCCAGTGACATGGACGACGATATCCCGTTCTGATCGGGACCGAGATTGACGGGGCGGGCGCCGGTCGAACCGGTTGCCCGCTTCAAGGTCGCGACGACCTATGCCGCGGCTTTGTCCGCCAGCATCGCAACCATGACATCGGACTGCGAAAGAATACCCACCATCTTGCCGTTGGCGTCGATCACCGGCAGGTAATGCAGGCCTTCCTCCGCAAAGCGGATGATTGCTTCCTCGATCGCCGTTTCCGGCCGCACGGTTCTAACAGGCGATGTCATCATATCCTTGACGGTATCGTTAGGTGCGCTTTCGCCTGAGAGGATAAGGCGCAGGCGCTGCAGGAAACCGATGGAAGGGCGGCCGTTTCTCCAGCTAGCCTTTTCAAGAAAATCCGTCTGAGTGACGATGCCGACGATTTCGGCCCTGTCGTTGGTCACGGGCAGAGCCTTGAAATGGCGGTTGCGCATCAGTGAATGGGCGTGGCGCAGGCTATCATCCGGGGCGACGCCGACCACATCGCGCGACATGACGCTGGCGCAATCGAGGTGGAGGGCGCGGCGGCGCCAGGAGCGCAATTCCGTCTTGCGCAAAATCATCTCCAGCACATCGCGATCAATATCGAGAACCTCGTCATATTCCTTCAGCACCTCGTCCAGATCGGCTGAGGAAAAGCCGATTTTCTGTATCGGCGTCGGGTCTGCCGTGCCGTGGCTGGCCTTTCCAAACCTCAGGCCGTGCGGATAGGCGCGGCCGGTGGCATTGTTATAAACGAGCGCGAGGATGAGAAGGATGAGCGAGTTTCCGGCGACCGGCCAGAGAATAAAGCCATAGCCGAGACTATGCACGGCGGGACCGCCGAGAACGGCCGTCAGCGCCACCGCGCCGCTTGGCGGGTGCAGGCAGCGCAGCGCCATCATGGCAGCAATGGCAAGGCTTATGGCAAGCGCGCTGGCAAGGAAAATATCCGGAACGAGTAAAGCCACCGTCACACCCACGAAAGCCGACACGATGTTGCCGCAGAGGATCGACCAGGGCTGCGCAAGGGGGCTGGATGGCACGGCGAATAAAAGCACCGCCGAGGCGCCCATCGGCGCGATCATGGCGGGCAGGGCAGGGTCTAAGCGGAAAGCAAGGCTGCCCAGAAGTCCGGTCAGCGAAATGCCGACGAAGGCGCCCGCCGCAGCGCGCAGCCTTTCCCGGTTACTGACGGGAGCGGCATCCGGGATGAGGCGGCGCAGCGTGGATCGCATGGAGAGAGCTTTCTGGTGCGGAAAAAAGATGCGCGTCTTTTAACCGAGGCAGGAGCCGGATTCAAAGGGCGGATTTTTCGCAAATCCGGCCGGTTGCGGCATTTTGTTGCGAACCGATGGTCGTCAGAATGCGAAGGCCGATTTTATGCCGTCCACTACGAACTGCACGGAAAGCGCGGCAAGAAGGACGCCGAGCAGCCTTGTCAGGATCGCGCGGCCGGTATTGCCGAGAAAACGGTCCATGCGTTCCGAGACGATCAGGGTGGCGTAGACGAGGGCCATGGCGAAGGCGAGGATGAGAATAAGCACGACCATTTCGAGCGTCGTTTTCATCGTTCCCGCCAGGAGCACGGTCGCGGAAATGGCGCCAGGCCCGGCGATCAACGGCAAGGCGAGCGGAAAGACCGCCAGATTGTGCAGATGGTCCTTGGTTATGGCAATCTCCGAGGTCTTTTCCTTGCGCTCCTGGCGTTTCTCGAAAATCATCTCGAAGGAAATCCAGAACAGCAGCAGGCCACCGGCGATGCGGAAGGCACCCAGCGAAATGCCGAGAAGGTTGAGGATGGTGAGACCGAACAGGGCGAAGATGGCGAGAATGCCGAAGGCGATGATTGAGCCGCGCAGAGCCACCTGGGCGCGCTGGTCGCGCGTCATTCCAACCGTGAGTGCGAGAAATACGGGCGCGAGACCGGGCGGATCGAGCGTGACCAGAAGTGTTGTAAGCGCGTTGATGAGCGTTTCGCTGCTGGCCATTCTTTCCCCGCCTGTTCTGTTTTTAGGCCGGAGCCTACGCAAGTCGTACTCGCTTTGAAAGGGAGCGGCGTCGCTTTTGCCAACCTAAATGGCGAAAAGCGGGGTATGTCTTGCAAATGACGCAAAAGACTGTTCAAAACTCGCCGGGAAATTGGCTTAACGTGGCTGTTTCCGCTATAAAAATCCATCCGATTCTTAACAGAGAATGTGATCCGTTTTGACTGACCAGAGCCCCCCCGGCGGCGGAAAACTTCCGCCAGGCATTGAACCGATTTCCATCATTGAGGAAATGCAGCGGTCCTATCTCGATTACGCCATGAGCGTTATCGTTTCCCGCGCGCTTCCCGATGTCCGTGACGGTCTGAAGCCGGTTCATCGCCGTATTCTTTACGGCATGTCCGAACTCGGCATCGACTGGAACAAGAAATACGTCAAATGCGCCCGCGTCACCGGTGACGTGATGGGTAAATTCCATCCGCACGGCAATGCGGCGATTTACGATGCGCTGGCGCGTATGGCGCAGGACTGGTCTCTTCGCCTGCCGCTGATCGACGGACAGGGCAACTTCGGCTCCATCGACGGCGATCCGCCGGCGGCCGAACGTTACACCGAGTGCCGTCTCGAAAAGGCAGCGCATTCGCTTCTCGACGATCTCGACAAGGAAACGGTGGATTTCCGCGACAACTATGACGGCACCTTGCATGAGCCGGTCGTCATTCCCGCGAAATTCCCGAACCTTCTGGTCAACGGGGCAGGTGGCATCGCCGTCGGCATGGCGACGAATATTCCGCCGCACAATCTTTCCGAAGTCATCGACGGCTGTATCGCCCTCATCGACAATCCGGCGATCGAGCTGCTGGAACTGATGCAGATCATTCCCGGCCCGGACTTTCCGACCGGCGCGCTCATCATGGGCCGTTCCGGCATTCGCTCTGCCTATGAGACGGGTCGCGGATCGGTCATCATGCGCGGCCGTGCGACCATCGAGCCGATGCGCGGCGACCGCGAGCAGATCATCATCACCGAGGTTCCCTATCAGGTGAACAAGGCGACGATGATCGAGAAGATGGCCGAACTGGTCAAGGAAAAGCGCATCGAGGGTATTTCCGATCTGCGCGACGAGTCCGACCGCCAGGGTTATCGCGTCGTCGTCGAGCTGAAGCGCGACGCCAATGCCGAAGTCATCCTGAACCAGATCTATCGCTACACGCCGCTGCAGACCTCCTTCGGCTGCAACATGGTGGCGCTGAACGGCGGCAAGCCTGAACAGATGACGCTGCTGGACATGCTGCGCGCCTTCGTGTCCTTCCGTGAGGATGTCGTCAGCCGCCGCACGAAGTATCTGCTGCGCAAGGCGCGCGACCGCGCGCATGTGTTGGTCGGTCTGGCGATCTCGGTTGCCAATATCGACGAAGTCATCCGCGTCATTCGTCATGCTCCCGATCCGGCTTCGGCCCGTGAGGAGCTGATGACGCGGCGCTGGCCGGCGCAGGATGTGGAAAGCTTGATCCGTCTCATCGACGATCCGCGCCACCGCATCAATGAAGACGGCACCTACAATCTCTCCGAAGAGCAGGCACGCGCCATTCTCGAATTGCGCCTTGCCCGCCTGACGGCGCTTGGCCGCGACGAAATCGGCGACGAGCTGAACAAGATCGGTGCGGAAATCAGCGAATATCTCGAAATCCTGTCTTCACGGCTGCGCATCATGCAGATCGTCAAGGATGAGCTTATTGCCATCCGCGATGAGTTCGGCACGCCACGCCGGTCCGAGATCGTCGAAGGCGGTCCTGACATGGATGATGAAGACCTCATCTCCCGCGAAGATATGGTCGTCACCGTTTCGCATCTCGGCTACATCAAGCGCGTGCCGCTGACCACCTACCGGGCACAGCGTCGCGGCGGCAAGGGCCGTTCCGGCATGGCGACGCGCGACGAAGATTTCGTCAACCGTCTCTTTGTCGCCAATACCCATACGCCGGTGCTGTTTTTCTCCTCGCGCGGCATCGTGTACAAGGAAAAGGTCTGGCGCCTTCCGATCGGTACGCCGCAGTCGAAGGGCAAGGCCCTCATCAACATGCTGCCGCTGGAACCAGGCGAGCGCATCACCACCATCATGCCGTTGCCCGAGGACGAAACGACCTGGGAAACGCTCGATGTGATGTTCTCGACGACGCGCGGCACGGTTCGCCGCAACAAGCTCGGCGATTTCGTGCAGGTCAACCGCAACGGCAAGATCGCCATGAAGCTGGAGGAGGAGGGCGATGAAATCCTCTCCGTCGAAACCTGTACCGACCAGGATGACGTGTTGCTAACGACGGCACTCGGCCAGTGCATCCGCTTCCCCGTCGACGATGTCCGCGTCTTCGCCGGCCGCAACTCGGTTGGCGTGCGCGGTATCAACATGGCGGATGGCGACCGCATCATCTCCATGACCATTGTGGGCCATGTGGAAGCTGAACCGTGGGAGCGTGCGGCCTACCTCAAGCGTTCGGCCACCGAGCGGCGTGCCGCCGGGGTCGATGAGGAAGATATCGCACTGGTTGGCGAGGAAGTCGCGGAAGAAGGCGAACTCAGCGAAGAGCGTTATCAGGAACTGAAGGCACGCGAAGAATTCGTGCTGACCGTCTCTGAAAAAGGCTATGGCAAGCGTTCTTCGTCTTACGACTTCCGCACATCGGGTCGTGGCGGCAAGGGCATCCGCGCCACAGATACCTCGAAGACGACGGAAATCGGCGAACTCGTTGCGGCCTTCCCGGTGGACGAAGGCGACCAGATCATGCTGGTTTCCGATGGCGGCCAGCTGATCCGTGTGCCGGTAAACGGCATCCGTATCGCAAGCCGCGCCACCAAGGGCGTGACGATCTTCTCCACCGCCAAGGATGAGAAGGTGGTTTCCGTGGAACGTATCAACGAGCCTGAAGGCGACGAAGAGGCGGAAAACGGCAATGGCGAAGATGTGGCAGACACTCTGCCGGATACGCCAGAGGCACCGGAGAGCGAGGCGTAAGCCGCCTCGTTTCTTCATTGTCAATCAACAAAAACCCCGCGGTGCACAGGCTCCGCGGGGTTTTTCTTTGTCTCGTCCGATTATGTTTGGTTTGTCAGCGGATCCGGATATGGACCGGTGCACGCCCGGAGCGGCGGCCGACATGAAGGTGGATATTTGCTTCCGGCTGATTGGCACGCCAGGCGCGGGCGCCATGCGACAGAAGCAGGCTGACGAGATCACGCGTCTTTGCCTTGGAGCGGTTAAGACCGAGATCGGCAATGCGCATTGCCGCCTCGTGAATGGGATGCAGAACCGACAGACTGCCTTGCCCGTTGCCAGACGCAATGTCCGAATAGTTCTCGTTAACTGCCATCTTGGAAAGCCTCGCTACACATTACACAATTCGAGGAGACAGGCGATGTTTCAACACATAAGCCACCGCCTGCGCGAACGTCGATTACTGGAGTGACGCCCAGCAGCTGACGCCTTTCTTTTTCAATGCATTGCATGCATTTACCGCGGCGGCCTGGCCGTCGAAGCCGCCGAAGCGGGCGCGGTATACCTGGGAGCCTTCTCTGCTGAAGGCCACCGTGAAGGGTTTTGCGGACCGAAGGGCGGCGCCGCCTTTTTCCTGCGCATTCTGCAACAGGCCACGTGCCGAGTTTTCATCCGGCGATGCGCCAATCTGGATCACCCAACCGCCCTGCTGAGCTTCAGCCTTTGCCGAAACGGAAGGGGTGGAGGGCACAGATGCCGGTGTGGACGCGGTGACGATATTGTCCACCTTGGTCGAGTTGGTAATCAACTTGCGGTCAGGCGCGACGGCTACCTGAGAAATAGGATCCTTGCCCTTCTGCCAGGTGGCGGCTTCCATGGCCTTTACGGCCGCATTGGAAGAGGAGCCTGCAAAGGCAGTAACCGGCGCGTCCTCGTAACGGGTCTGCGGTACGGGGCCGGCATGGGGCAGGCCGGAATCTGTCGCAGCGACAGCTGCGGACGGAGCAGCGACTGCCACAGGTGGAGCAGCAACAGCCACAGCGACTGGCTCTTCGACAGGTGCCGATCTCGTCTGCGCAATCAGGTTGCTGTTGCCGCTGCGGGAGGCCTGCGGCAGATAGGTCGCAACAAGCTTGCGCATGGTGGCGTCACGGGCAGCGCTCGAGCGGCCGCCAAGAACGACGGCGACGATGGAGCGACCGTCTAGCTGTGCCGATGTTGCAAGATTGCTTCCGGCAGCACGGGTATAACCGGTCTTGATGCCATCTACGCCGCGCACGGTTCCCACGAGACGATTGTGGTTGCCGATGACCTGCTTGCCGAAATTGAAGGTGCGCGTGGAGAAGTAGCCGTAATATTGCGGGAAATGCTGGCGAAGGGCGATGCCAAGGCGGGCCTGGTCACGCGCCGTCGTCATCTGCGCCGTGTTTGGCAGGCCGTTGGCGTTACGATAGGTCGTGCGGGTCATGCCGAGCGCACGGGCCTTGGCGGTCATCATTCTGGCAAATCGGTCTTCGGAGCCGCCGATATATTCACCGAGTGCGGTGGCCATGTCGTTGGCGGAACGGGTGACGAGCGCAAGAATTGCCTGCTCGACCGTGATGCTGCCACCGGCGCGCACGCCGAGCTTGGAAGGAGGCTCCTTGGCGGCGTTGGCCGAAACCGGCACCTTGGAATCGAGCGAAATTCGCCCGGAATTGAGCGCCTCGAACGTAAGATAAAGCGTCATCATCTTCGTCAGCGAGGCAGGATAGCGCAGGCCATCCGGATCTTCGCCATAGAGAACCTTGCCGGTCTTGGCATCAATGACGATGCCCGCATATTTCGGGTCCGCCTGTGCGGTGCCAACGGATGTTGCGGTTATGAACGCCGCAGCAAGGGTCAACGCAACAAACCTTACCAAAGACGTCGCACCCGCTTTGCGCGAATTTGCCCCAAATAGACTTTTCAACACTGCTGAACTCTTCAATCGCATATTTCTGTTCCGCTCGGACGCGCCCCGCCCGAGTGCTCCGGGAAGAAACTTTATCGGGATGGCGTTACCAAGTGGTTTATGAAAGGTATCCACGCTCCATAAAATGCGACTTTTCGGGCGCAATCTGTCTCACGCCTTTTCACGGATTTCAGTCTTTTACGAGGCGCTGCTCGATGTAGCGTTTCACGCCTGCGTCGAGTTCTTTCCATTGTGGCAGCAAGGTTGCGGAGAATCGGTAGAACAGGCTGAGGTCTTGGCCGGCGTGGATATCCCTCTGGCAGTCGCTGCCCGTCGACTCCTGCTGGGTTTGCGGCAGAAGGCAGCGCACGACATAGTCGCTTTCGCCCTCTCGCTGCCCGGTCAATATGACTTCCTTGCCGTAACCTGCGTCGGCACGCAGGCGGTGCAGTGTGAGGCCGTGTTTCAGCGGCACAGGCTCTCCTTCCGTCAACCGGGCATAGATCGGCCCGAAACGGCCGGACATGTCCTCAGACATCGTGCTTTGCGATAGCTGGATGAAAATAAGCCCTGCTGCCTGCGCCGGATCATCGAAAACAGCGCGATTGGAGTCTTCATATCCCTCGAGATCCGGCCAGGTGAGATAAAGATCGGCCCGCTCTCGCTCTCCATCATGGCGGTCGGAAGGTACACGCAGCGTGTTTTTCGCAAGTTTCAGCCGGTCATTGCCGATTGTGATCTCCACCGCGTCGGTTGCTGTCGTGTGGCCCGCCTGAAGGATCCGCTCGCCGTACCATTTAACGCCGATATTAAGGGCAGCAACAAAGCATATAATAATGACGGCAATGATGATTGCGCGCCGTATCAGGGAGGATGAAAGCAGGGGGGCTTCGTTGTGCATGAGCTTCCGACTTGTTCTTGCCACTGGACGCGTTTTCCACACTGAAAACAGACGGGCAAAGCTTTAACCTGCGGCGATCGCCATTGAAATGCTGTTTTGCCGCTGCTACCTGATAGGGTGCAAGCAAAGGACGGCATATGGCAGCGCGCGACAGATATTCCCGGAAACTCGAATGTTCCAAATGCGGTCATCAGGGTTTTGCCGAGGTGTCGGAATCGGATGAGAAAGACCGCCGTAACCTTGATTTTCGCGTTGATGAAATGCCGCGTGGATTCCGCACCGAGCGTGCCTCGGTCGATCCAACGGAATTCATGATCCGCTGCGGTCAGTGCGGCAACATATTCCGTTTCCTGCAAAAAACCGCCTATGCGCCGGGAGGCGAGCCGCGCGTCAAGGCCTGAACGGAAGGTACCGGGATGACTGTACCGCAACAACCCAATGGGGCGCCGCCTAGGCGCAAGCCAATCTGGCCGTGGATCGTGCTGCTGGTGCTGACGCTTTGCGCCATCTATTCCTACAATCGCGCCAACGAGATCATTATGGAGTTTTCCGACACGTTACCGCCGGCGCTGCTGAACCTTTTCGAGGATATTTTCCGGGGCGGTTTTCGGCACGGCGATGGCGGACCGAGCATCGGTGTCTAAACCATAAAGCAGGTAACGCACCCCAGTCTTTATCCGCCGGTCGCAGTTTTTCGGTAGTATAAAAGAAAAAAGCCCCGCAAACGGGCGGGGCAGGTTGATCGCTCGGGGAAAGTTGGGCAATGCCCGGGAGCGATGCGGCTATATAAATGACAATATTACTGACGCGATAGGCCACTTCCGTCCCAAACAGTACGCCGACGCATAAAATTTGCTCAAGCAGGAAGAATTTAGGAATATCAACTGGCCAAATCTGTCAGGCAACTTGACAGGAGGTCGTTTTATTCTTCGATTGCCTCGAATTGCACATATTCGCGCCTAACATAACGGGACATGAGCAGACGCATGGATAAATCCGGAATCTTCTTCGTGGCGCTTTTATTGGTGCTTGTGGCAATCGTGCTGAGTCTGGCGCTATTCCACTCGCCTCAGCAAAGTCCGGCACTTCCTTCGGGCGAGGGGTCTCTGCTGCCGCCGGCAACGACACAAGGACAATGAGGTGCTGACGGATGCGAAGAGGCTGTGCGCGCGTGCGCCATCGGGATTGACGGCCTTTTTCAAAACGCTATAAAGCCTCACCACCGATGGATGGGTGTCCGAGTGGTTTAAGGAACCGGTCTTGAAAACCGGCGTGCGTGAGAGCGTACCGTGGGTTCGAATCCCACCCCATCTGCCACTTTCGTTTTGCATATGTTCTCATTGGCCCTTGCGCGGCTCCCGTCGCAGCAGGTTCCAAACCCTGCGACCACGATCCTCTTATCGTCCAGCGCGTGCTTATCACTGAGGGATTGCCGCCGAAGGGACTGCTTGCGGTCTGAGATGGCATGCTCATTTCGCGATATTCTCACAGTTCCACCCGTTGTCGATCGGCATCCCTACGTGTGGCCTAAGCGGTGGCACTTATTGTCCGATGCTCCTGTGCCGCCGGCTTGAGACGCTTGGCCAAAGGTCGCTCGACAAATCTCTCAAAGACATAAGCCGCGGCAACGACTATCAGGGGGAAAGTCAGCCAAAGCGTTATGTACGCGCCATCCGTCCTATCTAGACCAGCAATTCTTCTGATGATTGGGAAATAGACATAGATCATCGGAACGTGCAGCAAATAGATTGCGAAAGATAGACGCCCGAGGGCATGCATGAGCCTCCCACTGCGTAGATCAGAACATAGTAACACTAGCCCCGACGTCAGCAGCAAGATGATAGTGTCTGCTATGGCTCCTGACGATGAATGCGCGACGATTAACGCAAAGATTACCAAGAAAATGGCGCGCGTGCCCCGATTTTTTATGTGCAACGATCCAATCGCCAGTGAAAAATGGCCTAATATCGCCCCGTAGAAAAAAAGCGGTATGGCGCGAACAAGAGCCAAGTGCTCATGTAAGTGCGCAATCGACTTTCCTAATAAAACAAAAACGACGATCGCCGCTGCAGACAACCAAAAAGTAGCTCCCACCAAGATATGGTGCGGACTGCCAACCTTTGGGAAATAGGGAATGGAAAAGGCATAGATCGCGTAGCAGACTAAGAGTGCAGACAGCGTCCACGTGGGTACGTTCCAAGCCTGATCCGTAAAAATAAAACTATTAGTCAGTAATAGTTGCGACACGAATGCGGAGGGCGCAAAAAATGAAGGGTCGTTAGTTGTAAATCCAGCCGCCTTTGTGAGCAGAAAGTAACATAGAAAAAGCATCATGATTATTGCGTGTGGTGGCCACAAGCGAAGTAATCGACCCCTCATGAAATCACCGGGAGAAAGTTTTTTCGATTGGAGTTTTTCTTTATATGCGATTGCTATGATGAAACCCGACAAGATTATAAAGAAGTCGGTTCCGATCCAGCCTTTGTGGAAAATTGGAGAGACCACCCGCAAATCCCACGGTGAAACCACCAGCATGTGATAGACAACAATATACAATGAGACCAAAAATCTAAGTGCTGACATAATAATTACCTCAAATATAAGTAATATATTAAATCAGCATTTTCTTACGGGTCAACATCTTTCACTAGGCGCTCGATCGCATCGCAATATTCTTCGCATGGACGATTTCAACGCGGTAGGTGCTTAAACGTGACAAACACCCCATCTGCCATAAAATTCCAAACAGACAGTTTGAAATCAACAGGACCGGCAGCGTTAGCGACGCGGTGTACTTTAGCTTGGAAATTTCTTGAATCGCCGAAATGAAGAAACCCGCCTGTCGGCGGGTTCCGTTGATTAATATATTAGAGTTCAGGACAGCCGCGTTCGTTCGCGAATGTGATGCGCTCCGGTCCTCGGCGGGTGAAGCCCTGGACGACGACGCGACCGGGTGTGACGCGCACGATTTCGGGGTCGCGCAGGCCTGCCTCGCGGGCGGCGGCGCGGGCTTCGCGTTCGCCGCAACCACGCATGCGCGGAGGTCCTCGGCGGTCCATGTCGCGGTCGCGATCACGTATAACCGGGCGAACGCCGTCTGGGCCGATCCGCAGCTCCATGTCCTGCGCACTTGCGTGAATAGGCGCGGCAATGGACACCAACGCGATGCCGAGTGCCAGGCCGGCGGTTTTTATTGACTTGATCATGTTCCCTCACTCAGCCGAAAACCGGCGGAAGCTCGTGTGTTTGCGAGGAGAAAACGCGGTCGGGCTTCGTTTGTTCCTTGAGCAGGAGACATCTCAAGACGGCGCGTTTACAGGCGCATCAGGCTTCCCGTGCTGCGGAAAAGACATAAATCGTTAACCACGTTCATTACAATTTTATCGAATTTGCAGAAGTCGTTCGCATTTTTGCCACGTTATGCACAAGATTAAGCGACTGTTAGGTGCTTCGATGGCAGGGGCATGCATCGAGGCAAATGAGGGTGCGGTTCTTCGAGCCTGCAAGCAGCGTGGGGCAGACGATTTGAAATCTACGGTCAAGAAACTCGGCATCAACGCCAGATCGGGCGTGAAGTGGCTTGCAATTTCCGTGCTTTGCGCCGCGACAGCCTCGTGTTCCACCACCTCTGAGACCAAACCGAAGCAGAAGCGCAGCAAGGAATATTTCTCCGAATCGGAATATGGCGTCAAAGCCAGCCCGCGCGTGGCCGACGGCCAGAACATTCCCAAGGGCGGCGGGCGTGAGCTTCTCGGCAATGCCTATACCGTCAAGGGCCGACGTTATTTTCCGAAGGAAGAGCCGGGTTACAACAAGACCGGTCTTGCCTCCTGGTATGGTTCCGCTTTCCACGGCCGCCTGACGGCAAATGGCGAGGTCTATGACAAGGAACATCTTTCCGCTGCGCATCCGACATTTCCCCTGCCGAGCTATGCGCGCATCACCAATATGGAAAACGGTGCATCGGTTCTGGTGCGCGTCAACGATCGCGGACCATTCCATGAAGGTCGCCTGATCGACGTTTCCAGCAAGACCGCAGATCTTCTCGACATGAAGGGCACTGGAACGGCGAATGTGCGGGTGCAATATGCAGGCCGCGCGCCGCTTGATGGGCACGACATGCCTTATCTGATGGCGTCCTATGTTCCGAAGGGCTCTCGTTCTCCGGGTGTTGCGCCGGAAGGGCAGATCGCGACTGGTGTCATGGTGGCTTCGGCTTCGCCGAATTTCGTGCCGGCCCCGACATCCAACCCGAATTACGGTGCTTCGACGCAGACGGCGCTGGTTGGCACCAAAAAGAATGCAGCGCTCCAGGCCATGCCGCTGGTCAACGGCCCCGCACCGGCTTTCGAACAATTTGCAATCCTGCCGGAAATCGGTCCGTTCCTGGCGGAACGCCCGGAAGGCAATTTTACGCGTGAGCCGGCAGCACCTGGCGGCAACTATCTGCGCGTGCCAACGCCGTCGTCCAAATATGCAGCGGCTTATTCCGAGGAATCCTCTGCTGTTTCGAGAACCTCACGTGCGTTCGACAGCGTGCTCGTCGATCGCGGAGCGCTCAACGAGGATTCCATACTTGCCCATGTGAAGCGTCAGCAGGCGAAGACGCGCTGACGGGTTGAAGAGTTTATGGCTGACTTGCGTTTTCGTCGCGAGCGGCGGGTTGCGGCAGGGAAAGCTGGGCGGTTTCATGCACAAGGCCATTCATCGTTCTTTTCTCCCGGTCGCGGCAGCGCTCGCATTTGCGTTTTTCGGTAACGGTCCGGCGCAAGCGCAAACGCAAACAGCACCTTTCATCGCCAAGGCCGAACAGGCCTATATGATCGATGCCGAAACCGGCACGGTGCTGCTTTCCCAGAATGAAAATCAATCCTTTCCGCCCGCTTCGCTTGCCAAGCTGATGACTGTGGAGGTGATGCTGGATGCGCTGGCCAAAGGGCAGGTAACGCCCGAGACAGCTTATCCCGTTTCTGAATATGCCTGGCGCACGGGTGGTGCTCCGTCGCGGACCTCGACCATGTTTGCAGCGCTGAAATCTTCCGTCAGCGTCAACGATCTTCTGACGGGAATTATTGTGCAGAACGCCAATGATGGCTGCATCATTGTCGCCGAAGGCATGGCAGGGTCCGACTCCGCTTTCGCCAAGCGCATGACGGTGAGAGCCGGCGAACTCGGCATGAACCGCAGTGTCTTTGCCAATTCGACGGGTCTTCCCGATCCGGGCAACCAGACGACCGCGAAAGATATGGTGCTTCTCGCCCAGCATCTGCGCGATACCTATCCCGATCGCTATGGGCTTTTCACCAAGCCGGATTTCGAATGGAACCGGATTTTCCAGCGTAACAAGAACTCGCTGCTGGGTAACGGCATAGACGGTCTCGGGCTTGGTTTTGCGGAAGGAAGCGGTTTCGCGGCAGTCGTTTCGGCAGAGCGGGAAGGGCGCCGGGTCTATCTGGCGCTTGGCGGCATCGCTGACGACAAGACGCGGCAGGACGAAGCACGTCGGGTGGTTGACTGGGGGCTGACGGCCTTCGAAAAACGCCATCTTTTTGCAAAGGACGAAGCCGTCGGTTCGGTCAGCGTCTACGGTGGCGACGTCTCGCATATAGACCTGTCGCCCCGGGAAGATGTCAGCGTGCTGGTACCGGTCAATAATCCCGAGCGTATTTCCGGGCGGATCGTCTATCGCTGGCCGCTCAATGCACCGCTCGACACTGGTGCGAATGTCGGAACACTCAAGGTTTTTTCGGGCGAAAGGCTGTTGCGGGAAGTGCCGCTTTATACGAGAACGGCAGTCGGCAAGGGCACGTTGACCCAGAATGCAGCCGGGGCGCTCAAAGAATTGCTGCTGTTCTGGCTCTGATGCCTATCCCGCAAGCCGCAACTTTCCCTATGCTTTTGTTCAGACACCGGATTTTCTGAAAAGCGCTTCACACTTTTCGGTTCGATGCTGTAAACAGGCATTTCGATATTTCTGAGAATTCCTCACAGGACGTGACATTGGCCGAAAAGACCGGATTGTTCATCAGCTTCGAGGGCGGCGAAGGCGCTGGCAAGTCGACGCAGATTCGCACGCTTGCCGAGGCGCTTCGCGACCGTGGTTTCGATGTGATCGTAACCCGTGAGCCGGGCGGTTCGCCGGGGGCGGAGGCCGTTCGCCATGTTCTGCTGTCGGGTGCTGCCGAATCCTTCGGCGTGCGCATGGAGGCAATCCTGTTTGCGGCAGCGCGCAACGACCATGTCGAGGAGGTCATTCGCCCGGCACTGGAACGTGGCGCAATCGTGCTTTGTGACCGGTTTCTTGATTCCTCACGTGTCTATCAGGGTACGACCGGCAATCTGGAGCCGGATTTCATCGAGACGCTGCAACGCGTTGCTATTGATGGCGTCGTACCGGAACTGACGTTGATCTTCGATATCGCCGCCGAAAAAGGCCTTGCCCGGGCCAGAAAGCGTGCGGATGAGGGTGCCGCACCGGACCGTTTCGAAAAAGAGGAAATCGAGACCCACGAGAAGCGGCGTGAAGCCTATCTGGATATTGCGCTTGCCGAGCCGCGTCGTTGTCGGATCGTCAATGCCGATCAGCCGGAAGAAAAGGTGACGGAAGACGTCATGTCATTTGTCGAGCCTTTGCTCGAGCGGCTGGAGACTGCGGCGGGCACGGCGCATGAGTGAGGTTCAGGGCGTTCTCGACGGCGCAATTGCGCCGCAGCAGAACACGAAGCTTTTCGGCCATGGCGAAGCGGAGGCGTTTCTTGCGCAGTCCTATCGCTCCGGCAAGGGCCACCATGCGATCCTGATCGAAGGCCCGGAAGGCATTGGCAAGGCAACACTCGCTTTCCGTTTCGCCAACCACGTACTTACCCATCCCGATCCAGCCACAGCACCGGATTTCCTGGCCGATCCCGATACGGAATCGCTTGTCAGCCGGCAGATCACCTCCGGTGCGTCGCATAATCTGCTGCATCTGACCCGCCCGGCGGATGAAAAGACCGGCCGCGTGAAATCCGCCATCACGGTGGATGAGGTGCGGCGGGCAGGGCACTTCTTCTCGCAAACCTCGGGCACCGGCAATTGGCGTATCGTCATCATCGATCCGGCTGACGATCTCAATCGCAATGCCGCAAACGCCATTCTGAAAATACTGGAAGAGCCGCCAAAGCGGGCGATGTTCCTCGTTTTGTCGCATGCGCCGGGCAAATTGCTGCCGACCATCCGCTCGCGCTGCATGCCGCTCCGGCTGCTGCCGCTTTCGGATGCGGATATGGTGCAGTCGCTCGATCATCTCGGTATCAGCACGGCTGGCGAAAAGCGGGATGCGTTGCTTTCCGCCTCCAAGGGCAGCGTCGCGCAGGCGTTAAAACTGATGAATTACGGCGGCTCCGACATTGTGGAGGCGCTCGCCTCCGTCATGACGGCCGAAGGGCCCGGTGCACGCAAGCAGATGCACAAGCTTGCCGAAGTTCTGGCACAGAAGGATGGCGATATCGTTCTCGGCTTCTTCATGGAGCACGTGACGGAGGAGTTGATGACGCGTGCAAAAGCGGCGGCGATGGCCGGTGATATCGCAGCGGCAGAGAAACATGCGCGCCTTTCGTCGACGCTTTCGGAACGAATTACCGTGGCGCAGGCCTATAATCTCGACAAGAAGCAGATGGTGCTTTCCATTCTGGAAGATGTTCGCGGCGTGTGAGACCCAAGAGATCGTACGGAACGTACGCTTTTGCTTTCGCTGTTGCGAACAATCGTTTAAGAGCGGTCTATCCAAAAAACAGCCTGTAAAGTCGATAGACCGTCATGACAGACAAGACACCCTTCTACATCACCACCGCGATCTCCTATCCTAACGGCAAGCCGCATATCGGCCATGCCTACGAGCTGATTGCGACGGATGCCATGGCACGCTTTCAGCGCCTGGATGGAATGGATGTTTTCTTTCTGACCGGCACCGACGAACACGGCCAGAAGATGCAGCAGACAGCGAGGGCGGAAGGCATTTCGCCGGAAGAGCTGGCGCAGCGCAATTCCGACCAGTTCCGCGAGATGGGCAAGCTGCTCAACGCCTCGAACGACGATTTCATCCGCACCACGGAAGAACGTCATCACGAGACCTCGCGCAATATCTGGAACCTGATGGCCGACAGCGGCGACATCTACAAGGACAGCTATGCCGGCTGGTATTCAGTGCGCGACGAGGCCTATTACGGCGAGGACGAGACGGAAGTGCGCGCCGACGGCGTTCGCTATGGGCCGCAGGGCACGCCCGTCGAATGGGTCGAGGAGGAGAGCTATTTCTTCAAGCTCTCCGAATATCAGGACAAGCTGCTGAAGCTCTACGAGGAGAACCCGGATTTCATCGGTCCCGCTGAGCGTCGAAACGAGATCATCTCCTTCGTCAAATCCGGCCTCAAGGACCTGTCGATTTCCCGCACGACATTCGACTGGGGCATCAAGGTTCCTGATGATCCGAAGCACGTCATGTATGTCTGGGTCGATGCGCTGACCAACTACATTACCGCTACGGGTTACATCGAAGACAAGAACGGTCCGCGCGCAAAATATTGGCCGGCCGACGTGCATATCATCGGCAAGGACATCATTCGCTTCCACGCGGTCTATTGGCCGGCTTTCCTGATGAGCGCCAAGCTGCCGCTGCCCAAGCGGGTTTATGCGCACGGCTTCCTGCTCAACAAGGGCGAGAAGATGTCGAAGTCGCTTGGTAACGTCGTCGATCCGGTCAATCTGGTCAACCATTTCGGTCTCGATCAGGTCCGCTATTTCTTCATGCGCGAAGTCTCCTTCGGCCAGGACGGCAGCTATAGCGAAGAGGGCATCGCCACCCGCATCAACGCAGATCTTGCCAATGGCATCGGCAATCTGGCCAGCCGCTCGCTGTCGATGATCGTCAAGAATTGTGACGGACAGATCCCGACGCCCGGGCCGTTGACCGATGAAGACAAGGCGATGCTCGCCTCCGCCGACGGGCTTCTGGCACTCTGCCGTGAGGAAATGGGCAAGCAGCTCATCCATCGCGCGCTTGCGGCCATCATCGCCGTCGTTTCGGAAACCGACCGCTATTTCGCGTCGCAGGAGCCGTGGGCTCTGAAGAAGACCGACCCAGAACGCATGGGCACAGTGCTTTACGTGACGGCGGAAGTCGTCCGCCAGATCGGCATTCTGTTACAGCCCTTCATGCCGGGATCCTGCGAGAAGCTGCTCGATCTCGTCGCCGCCCCTGCCGACAAACGGGATTTTGCCGCACTCGGCGAAGCCGGACGTCTGGTTCCGGGAACGCCGCTTGAGGCACCGAAGCCGGTCTTCCCGCGTTACGTCGCACCGGAAGCGTGAAGGCGACGACCATGCTGATCGATACGCATTGCCATCTGGATTTTCCCGATTTCGAGGCTGAGCGCGACGATATCATCGCCCGCGCCCATGCTTCCGGCGTTGCCCAGATGGTGACGATCTCGACCCGGGTGCGCCGTCTGCCCGAGCTTCTGAAGATTGCGGAAAAATACCCGTCGGTTTTCTGCTCGGTCGGCACGCATCCGAACAATGCCGACGAAGAACTCGACATTTCGGCCGACGAGCTTGTGCGGCTTGCCGAGAGCCACGACAAGATCGTGGCGATCGGCGAGGCGGGGCTGGATTATTTCTACGACACGCAAAAGCCGGAAGACCAGAAGACCGGCCTCGTTCGCCACATCGAGGCGGCGCGGAGAACCAAGCTTCCGCTCGTCATCCACAGCCGCAGCGCTGATGAGGACATGGCTGCGATTCTGCGTGAAGAAAGCGACAAGGGTGCTTTTCCCTTTATCTTGCACTGCTTTTCCGCAGGTCCTGATCTCGCAAAAACCGGCGTCGAACTTGGCGGTTACGTATCCTTTTCCGGCATTCTGACGTTCCCGAAATCGCAGGATATCCGCGATATTGCAGCCACCGTGCCGCTCAACCGTCTGCTGGTGGAAACGGATGCGCCTTATCTCGCGCCAAAGCGTTGGCGCGGCAAGCGCAATGAGCCTTCTTATGTGGTGAACACGGCGGAAGTGCTGGCCGAGGTACATGGCATCTCGTTCGAGCGCATGGCCGAAATCACCACCGAGAATGCTTTCCGCTGCTTTTCGAAGATGACAAGGGTGTAGGCGTGGCAATCTACCGTCGCCGCTTTACGGTTCTCGGATGTGCGTCGTCTCCCGGCGTACCGCGCATCAACGGCGACTGGGGCGCCTGCGATCCTGAAAACCCCAGGAATCGGCGTACTCGGGCGGCCTTCATGGTGGAGCAGATCGGACCTGATGGCGGTAAGACCACCGTCGTCATCGACACCGGGCCCGATTTTCGCGAGCAGATGATTGCCGCCAAAGTGGAGGCAGTCGATGCGGTTCTATACACTCATGCCCACGCCGACCATTTGCACGGTATTGACGATCTGCGCATCTATTTCGCCATTCAGCAGAGCCGCATTCCGATCTATGCCGATCCAGTCACCATGGCGCGCATCTGGGATGGTTTTGCCTATTGCCTGGAAACACCTCCGGGCAGCAATTATCCGCCGATCGTCGAGCCGAGGATCATCGCCGACATCGACGCGACCCTGATCATCGACGGGGCAGGCGGGTCGATACCTTTCAACGTGCACATGCAGCAGCATGGTGACGTGCACTCGCTCGGCTTTCGGATTGGCAATGTCGCCTATTGCACCGATGTCAGCGATTTTCCGGTCGAAAGCGTGCCCAAGCTTGCCGGTCTCGACGTCCTCGTCATCGACGCGCTGCAGCACCGTTATCACCCCAGCCATCTCTCGCTCGAACAGGCGCTCGGCTGGATCGATAGATTTGCACCCAAAAGGGCGATCTTGACCCATATGCACATTCCGCTCGATTATGACACGGTGATGCGCGAAACGCCTGATCATGTTGAACCGGCTTACGACCAGATGCGTTTCGAAGTCGAACTCGAGATTGAAGCGCCCTAATACCGCCTGAAAAGGAACAGCATGTCGACCCGGCCTTTCCGTGCACCCAGTATGGCGAGCTTCTTCGACAATCTGCGCTCCAGTCGCCTGCGGGCGATGTTCCGGCGCGGCGAGCTGGGGCTGGTGGCTCTCGCCGTCCTCATCGGCATTGCGGCCGGCCTTCTGGTGGCGCTGATCGGCGGATTGAGTACGGCCCTTCATGTGCTGGTCTTCGGTGTCGAGCGGCTGAGCAGCAGTGAACTCTCCGGCTGGATCGTGCTTGCCGGGCCGGTCATTGGCGGCATCGTACTCGGCCTGATCCTCTTCATTCTGTCGAAAACCCGCAAAAAGCCAATGGTCGACCCCATCGAGGCAAATGCGCTGCATGGCGGCCGCCTGTCGCTGACGGACAGCATCATCGTCTGCGTGCAGAACATCGTCTCAAACGGTTTCGGCGCATCTGTCGGGCTTGAGGCAGGCTATACGCAGATCGCCAGCGGTGTCGCTTCCAAGATCGGCATCAAGCTAAAGCTGAGACGAGGAGACATGCGCATCCTCGTCGGCTGTGGTGCTGCTGGTGCCATTGCCGCTGCCTTCAACGCGCCTCTGACCGGGGCATTCTATGCCATAGAACTCATCATCGGCACCTATACCGTCGTGACACTCGCGCCGCTCATTGTCTCTGCGCTGGTTGCCAGCATCGTGGCAGGGCTTATCGGCGGACATGGCTTGTCCATCGATATCTACGATGCCAGCCGTGTGACGCCGCCGGATTATGTACCGGCCATCTTTCTCGGCGTGGTATGTGCGTTTATCGGCATCGTGCTGATGCAGACGGTCTCCCTTATCGAGGAAACGGCCCGCAAAAGCGCCATTCCCGGATGGCTGCGTCCAACAATCGGTGGCGTGGCGGTGGGCGCACTTGCGCTGATTTCACCGCAGGTCCTGTCGAGCGGCCACGGTGCGCTCCATCTCAACATCGATGCCGATCTGACGATATACGGGCTGGCCGGGCTTTTCCTGCTGAAGGCTGCGGCGAGCGCGATTTCCATCGGCTCGAATTTCCGCGGCGGCCTGTTTTTTGCCTCGCTGTTCATGGGGTCGCTGGTCGGCAAGATTTTCGCACTCTGCGCACCCTATATCGGCTATGGCTCGACAGCACCCGTGGTCTACGCCGTGGTCGGCATGAGTGCTTTTGCCGCCGCCATTATCGGCGGTCCTCTGACGATGACGTTTCTGGCGCTGGAACTGACCGGAGACTTCCAGATCACGGCTTTGGTGCTGGCGGCCGTCATCACGACATCGCTCGTGGTACGCACCACCTTCGGTTACTCCTTCGCCACCTGGCGTTTTCACCTGCGGGGCGAAAGCATCCGCAGCGCCCACGATATCGGCTGGATCCGCGACCTGACGGTGGGCAAGATGATGCGCGCCGATATTCGCAAGGCCAATGTCAGCATGGGACTTCCGGCCTTCAAGGAGAAGTTTCCGCTAGGCTCTACGCAGCGGGTTATCATGACACACGATGACGGGCGTTATGCCGGCATGGTCCTCGTGCCGGAAATCTACGCCGATCCGATGGATCGCGATCCCTCCAAGATCAGCCTCGAGACCTACCTCAATTACAAGAACGACGTGCTGCTGCCGGCGATGAACGCACGTCAGGCGGCGGCAGCCTTCGATGCTACCGAAAGCGAAGCTCTGGTTGTCGTCAACGACAAGATCGAAAACCGACCCGTGGGCCTGCTGACGGAAAGCCATACGCTGAGGCGGTATAGCGAAGAGCTCGAGCAAAGGCGCCGGGAGGCGTCAGGAGAGTTATAAATCACATCAGGAAACTGCACTTATATCTTGAAATATATAGGTTTATTATGATCTATATCTCGGGGCCACAGACTTCTGATTTTCCAGCGATGTCGCATGGGCTAACTTGGCATCACATTGTGAAGCAAGCTGTCATTCGCCGCAGCGGATGCGATTTGAGTACTCAAAGGAATAGACCATGGATGGCGGCAACTTCGATCTCAAGGAGGAAATCCGCGATTATTGGTCGAAAAGATCAGAGACTTTCGATCTGGCCTTTGGACACAAGATAGCAGCTGGCGCCGAGGCCAATGCATGGCAGAAGCCGATCCGCGACCTGATGGGACCTGAGCCGAAACATATCCTTGAACTGGCCTGTGGCACCGGCGAGGTGACGCGGCTTATTCATGATCTCGGCCACGAGGTCACGGCACTCGACTTTCCAGAAGCGATGTTATCCGTAGCGCGCGCCAAACATGCGGGAAAACCAAGGCTACGTTTCGTGATGGCGGATGCCGAAAACACCATGGAGCCGGATGCGTCCTATGATGCGATCATTTGCAGGCATCTGGTCTGGACACTGACGCAGCCTGAGGAGACCTTCCGCGAGTGGTTCAGGCTGCTTCGTCCGGGCGGTCGGCTCTTGTTTTTCGATGGTGACTGGGCAACGCCAAAACCGGCAGGGCGTCTCGCCAGCCTTTTGATCCGGCTCATCGATCTTTCGGTGGGGGCCGACAAGAATTACGATGGTGCCCAAAGCAGCCATCATGCCGCAATCATGAAGGCGCTTCCGTTCGGGCAGGGGTTGCGCCCGCAGATGCTGAAGCCGCTCCTGATCGCCGCCGGCTTTACCGGCATCGAACTGCACTCACATGCCCCGATTGCGAGAGCGCAGCGGAAAAACACCAACCTGCGCAACAGGCTGCGAACTTTCGTCTACCGTCGTTTCATCCTGACCTGCCGCCGTCCTTGAAACGGGACTGGTAATGGGAAACGGGAAAGGTGAGGGGTTGAGTGTGAAATCACACAACCACAAACTCAGCGGTCCTTTACAATCGCACCACCCGAGAAATGGTCGCGGTACCAGGGCAGAAACCATATTGCGAGCGGGCCGAAGACCATGCGATAGAGCGCTTGCGTAAAGGTCAGTCTTTCGCCGGTGCGCCGGACGACCTTTAATCGCATTAGCAGTTTTCCGGGAGTTGCCATGAAGGCGCTGCTTTCGAAGGCCGGGAAATAGCAAAACAACACGGATGCCAGCCATAAAAGCGTTATACCCATCAGAGGTGTCGGCGGTTGCCCCGCTGGAGCGTCCATATACTGCGGTAGCCACTCTGCGGCGATGAATGTCGGTGCAAACGCCACACTGATGAGCAAGATGAGATCGACTATTCCTGCGACGATGCGTTTGAAGATCATGTTTCATCCCTGGACGTGAATCTGACTCGAATAAGATGATTGTACAAGCTATCTACAGAAAACACCCGAAAGCGCTGTCAGTCTTTCCAAACGCCTTTGACGCAAGGAAACGAGCTACATGACTGCTCCACTCGTCATCTACGCGGATGGTTCATACGACCCCGTTGCATTATCGGGAAGCTGGGCATTCATCGTGTTTGAAACCGAGCGGCAGATCCATGCTGCGCGAGGAACGGAAATCGGACTTACGAACAATTCGTTTGAAGTCATGGCGGTCATGAATGCACTTTTATGGCTCGATGCACAGGCTCCAGGCCGGCCAGCCAAGCTCTGGACAGACTCCGCTCACGTGATGGAAGGTTGCCATCGCTGGCGCGAAATCTGGCGGAGCAACGGGTGGAAACGCATCAATCCAGATTCGCGAAAACGCAAACGACAGATACCAGATGGCGGTCTGTGGCAGAATGTGGATCGTTTGCTCCTTTGTAATCCGAACGTCGAGATAGCGTGGTGCAAGGGACATTCCGGTATAGCCGGGAACGATCTCGCGGATGCTTTGGCCCGTACCAAGATGGTGGATGGGGGCAATTAGTCTCACGCCACCCGGTCTATAGACACACGCCAGCAGCTTGTTCTTGTTGAAGTAGCGGAGCCTCAAGCTGTCCGCACATGAACAAAATTGGGGCGCTGTCGGCCCTGAAATCCACGCCAGTATGATGCCGCTGTTCCTCCTTAAATTGCCGTCCCATCTCTCCGCCAAGGGTCTGCAATTTGCTGTGGCAACGGGTGCATAAAAAATCCCAGCTGGGTTGACTCATTTATGAAACCGGTTACATTCCCTCATGTAAACGGTTTCATCGGTTAAAAACCGTGCTTGGAGGAGCAAATTTTCATGTTTAAACATTTGATGGCTGCTGCCGCTATGGTGCTGGCGGCGGGCACGTCCGTGCATGCTCAGGAACAGAGCTTCAAGATCGGTCTTTCCAATTCTTTCGTCGGCAGCGAGTGGCGCACGCAGATGATCGAGGAAGCCCAGGCTGCCGCAAAGGCGTGGGGCGAAAAGGGCGTGAAGGTCGAAGTCGTCGTTCAGAGCGGTAATGTCGATGTGCAGGGGCAGATCGGCCATATCCGCAATTTCATGAACCAGGGCGTTGATGCGATCCTCATCAATCCCGGCAGCCCGACTGCCTTTGATCCGATCTTCGCTCAGGCGAAGGCACGCAACATTCTCGTCATCGCAACCGACGCGGAAGTGTCCTCTAAGGACGCGATCTATGTCGGCATCGACCAGAAGGCCTGGGCGGCACAGTCCGCACAGTGGCTTGCGGATTCGCTGAAGGGCAAGGGAAGCGTCGTCGCGATCAACGGTATCGCCGGCAATCCCGCCAACGAAGCCCGCGTCGCCGGTTACCGCGAAGTGTTCAAGAAATATCCTGATATCAAGGTGCTGAACGAAGCCAATGCGAGCTGGGATCAGGCGCAGGGTCAGCAGGCAATGCAAAACCTTCTCGCCACTTATCCCGATATCAGCGGTGTGTGGGTGCAGGACGGCATGGCCGATGGCGCATGGCGCGCAATCGAAGCCGCCGGCAAGACCAAGAACATCGCCGCGACAGGTGAAATCCGCAAGGACTTCATGACGCGCTGGGAGAAGGAAAAGTTCAACTCCGGCGCCTCCGTCAATCCTCCGGGTGTCATGGCCAGCGCGCTCAACGTTGCGGTTCTGAAGCTGCAGGGCAAGGAATTCAAGGACGGCATTTTCGGCGGTACCTACGGCAACGCCATCTATATTCCGATACCCTTCGTGAGCAACGACAACCTCGCGGACAACATCAAGTCCGCCGAAGGTAAGCCGGGCTATTGGTCTGTCACGGCAACCGTGACGCCGGAACAGGCTGGCGAGTTCTTCAAGTAAGATCAGTCTCGGGCTGGCCGCAAACGCCAGCCCGAAACCTGAAATTCGAATGTGGACCGCGTATTGCGCGCGTCCGCCAGTGACGAAGCACAATGACAAGTAAAATTCGGGGACATGCGATGGCGAACGCTCTGGAAGCGGCCGGCATACAGAAGAATTTTGGCGCCGTGCGTGCGCTTTCCGACGGCAGGCTGACCGTTGGTCGCGGTGAAATTCACGCGTTGCTCGGTGCGAATGGTTGCGGCAAGAGCACGCTCTGCAAGATCGTTGCAGGTGCGGTCGCGCCGACCAGCGGCACCATCCGGTTCAACGGCGAAAACGTGCGCTTCAAAAGCCCGCGTGACGCCGAAAATGCCGGCATTGCGCTGTTTTATCAGGAGCTAAGCCTCATTCCGCAGCTTTCCGTCGCTGACAATATTTTTCTCGGTCGCGAACCGAAGCGCGGCGTTTTTGTCGACAGCAAGGCCCTGAAAGCCGAGGCGCGCAGGCTGATCGCGCTGTTTGACGGTGTTGCCGGCACCGGTCTGGAGCCGGATGCGATCGTCGGCAATCTGCCGCCCGATCAGCGCCAGCTCGTCGAAATCCTGAAAGTTTTCGCCCAGAATGCCAGACTCATGATCATGGATGAGGCGACAGCGGCCCTCGATGGCCGCCAGTCTGAGCGTTTTTTTGAGATACTCAGAGCCAAGAAGGCGGACGGTATCTCCACCATCATGATTTCCCACCGGCTCGATGAGGTTTTTGCTGTCTGCGACCGCATCACCGTCATGCGTAACGGTGCGACCATTTCGGAACTCGACACCGCCGCTACCACCCGCGAGGCCGTGGTGCATGACATGGTCGGCGATGTCCGCGCCGCGCCTGCCCGCCAGCAGGGACGCGCAGGTTCAGCGCCCAGCCTGAAGGTGACGGACGTTGCGGGCGAGGGTGTTCGCGGTGTCAGTCTTGAAGCCTATCCGGGTGAAATCGTCGGTTTGGCGGGATTGCAGGGGCAGGGCCAGTCGGCCTTGCTGAAGGGCCTGTTCGGCGCAAGCCCCTTTGCCGCCGGGCAAATCCAGTTCGAGGGCCGTGATGTCGCCATCGGCAAGCCTTCGCAGGCGGTTCATAACGGTTTTGCCTATGTGTCGGGCGACCGCGGACGTGATGCCTCGCTTCAGGGCCGGTCGATCTTCGAAAATCTTGTTGCAGCTCTGATGGTGCGCGAAAAGATGAGACTGGTCCGGCCCGCGACGCTGAAGCCGCGTGTGCAGAAGGTCGCGGACGACATGAAGACGAAGTTTGCTGGCATGGATATGCCGATAGGCACGCTCTCAGGCGGCAACCAGCAGAAAATCTTCATTTCCCGCTGGCTTGCCACCGCACCGAAACTGCTGCTGCTCGATGATCCGACCAAGGGTATCGATCTTGGCGCCAAGGCCGATCTCTTCGCGCTTATGCGCCAGCAGGCTGACGCGGGCGCGACCATTCTTCTCTATTCCTCGGAAGATGCGGAAATCCTCGAATATGCCGACCGCATTCTCGTCTTCAACGGCGGACGCATTTCTGCGGAGCTGACCGGAGCCGACATGACATCCGTCAACATGACCCGCGCCGCCTATGGAGACGCCGCATGAATTCCCTCGGTTTTATGCGTAAGCAACCCTGGATCATAACTCTTGTGGTTCTGGCCGTTCTCATCGGCGTCAACACGTTTCTGCAGCCGTCTTTCGTGCAGCCGGCCGTATTGCAGTCGAACCTGACGACATTTCTTCCCCTTATCCTGGTCGCCATCGGTCAGACCTATGTCATTCTGGCGGGGGATATAGATCTGTCGGTCGGAAGCATCGTAGCGCTCGCCAATGTCGTTACCGTCAGCGTCATCGCTGCACTTGGCGGAACGGCAGGTGCCGTCTTCGCAGGTATGGGAGCGGGAGTTGCGGTTGGACTGATCTGTGGGCTGGTCAACGGCCTGTTCATATCCGGCCTGCGTTTCCAGCCCATCGTCACCACATTCGCGACGGGCATCATCTTTGCCGGTCTGGCGATCTGGGTTCTGCCGCAGGCCGGTCTTCCCGTGCCGGAAGCCTATTGGCAGACCTATTCCGGTAGTTTCATCGGTTTGCCTTTCGTGCTGTGGATGCTGTTGGCTGGTATTGCCTTTACGCTCGTTGTGTCGCGCATTCCGTTTCACGTGCATTTGTTGGCCGTGGGCGGCAATCGCACGGGCGCTTTCCAGACGGGCCTGCGCCTCTCCGGCATTCGCATTGGCGCCTACATGATTTCCGGTCTGTTTTCGGCGCTCGCAGCGCTGTGCCTGACGGGCGAGACCGCCTCCGGCGACCCCTTGCTCGGTGCAAGCCTGGCGCTCTCCTCCATTTCGGCGGTCGTTCTTGGCGGCACAGCACTTTCCGGCGGGTTCGGCAGCTCGACAGGATCGATCGCCGGCGCGCTGGTGCTGGGCATGATCGGCAATGTGATTTTCTTTGCGGGCTTGCCCTTCGAGTACCAGACATTGGTGCAGGGGTTGATCGTGCTGACGGCACTTGCCGGTGGCGTTCTGGTGACGAGGCGTTGAGATGACAAATTCCGGTTTGAAAATCAAATCCATCATCACCGATCCGCTGACCATTGCGATTGGCGCGTCAGTCTTCCTGCTGCTGGTCGGCGAACTGTTGTCGCCCGGCTTCGCACAGGGGTCGCAGATCGTGCGGCTGCTGACGATCGCCGCCATTCTCGGCATCGTCGCGGCGGGCCAAAATCTTGTGATCCTCGGCGGACGCGAAGGCATCGATCTGTCCGTCGGCGCGATGATCTCGCTCGGCGCGGTCCTTGCCGGTAACATGATGAACGGACAGAATGTCGGAATACCGCTCGCCATACTGGTCGCAGGTGGCATTCCCTTCCTGATCGGCCTCATCAATGGCCTCGGCATCACCTTCGTGCGCATTCCGCCGCTGGTCATGACACTCGGCATGACAGCGGTGATCCAGGGCGGGCTTGTGGTCTATTCGCAGGGCGTTCCATCAGGTGCGGCGGCGCCCCTCCTGGCGGGTTTCATCAACCGGCCTCTCGTTTTCGGTATTCCCGGCGTCCTCTTCGTCTGGCTTGGCATTGCCGCGATCATGCTGTTCGTGCTGCGCCGCACGGCCTTCGGCTTCTCCATTTACGCCATCGGCTCCAACGAGCGGGCGGCGACGTTGGTCGGATTGCCCGTGTCTTTGATCCGCACGCTGCTTTACGGCCTGTCCGGCCTGTTTGCCGGTCTGACCGGGGTCTGCGTGATCGGTTATACCGGCACCTCCTTCATTTCTGTCGGCGACCAATATGTCCTTCCATCGATCATCGCTGTTGTCATCGGCGGCACTTCGCTTGCCGGTGGTGCGGGCGGATATATCGGAACCATGGCCGGGGCAGTTGCGCTCACCATTCTGCAAAGCGTACTGATAACGCTCAACCTCGATGTATGGGCCCGGCAGATCATATTCGGTGTCACGTTACTTGCGCTGATGCTGCTTTATGGCCGCCAAAAGCAGTTGCGTGTGTGACAGATGAGCAAAGACCAAGGTTCGAATATCAGGGAAGTTGCAGCTCTCGCGGGCGTTTCGATCGCGACCGTGTCACGGGCGCTGCAACAACCCGACAAAGTCCGCCCGGAAACGAGGAAGAAGGTTTTCGATGCCGTCAGGCAGGCGAACTTTGTTCCCAACGCCCAGGCCGCAAGCTTCAGGCGTCAATCCAACAATACCGTCATTCTTCTCGTTCGCGATATCGGCAACCCGTTTTATCTCGAGATCTACAAGGGCGTGGAGGAAGCGGCGGGGGAGGCGGGCTTCAAGGTGCTCATGGGCGACGCCCGTAACGACGAAAACCGCGTGGCGACACATATCGACATGGTCAGGCAGAAACATGCTGACGGCCTCATCCTGATGACCGGCCAGTTTCCTTCAGAGCTTCTCGGTCAGGGTGACGCGCTGCCGCCGATCGTCATCGCTTCGGAAACCGTGCCAGGCATCGCGCTGCCCACCGTCAAGGTCGATAACCGCGCCGCGTCCAAAAACGCCGTGCATCATCTGATCGAAGCAGGGCACACGAAGATCGCACATCTCGCCGGACCTTTTCCGGAAAGTCTGGCACAGGAGCGTTTCGAGGGCTACCGCGACGCGCTTGAGGAAGCGGGTATCGGTTACGCGGATGAACTCGTCGTGACAGGCGATTACAGCATCGAAGCCGGTAGACAGGCGATTGCCGGACTTCTCGAAAACGGCATTTCCTTCACCGCCATCTTCGCCTCGAGCGACCAGATGGCGATTGGCGCGATCAGCGAGCTGCGCGGGCGCGGGCTGTCCGTGCCGACCGATGTCTCGGTCATTGGCTTCGACGATATAATTTTCGCCAATGCCTTCGAACCACCGCTAACGACAGTGCGCCAGCCCCGGCAGGAAATGGGCCGCAAAGCCATGGCGCTGATGGTCGACCGGCTTAATGGCAAACGCACGGCCGAAACCATCGTGCTGGATACGGAACTGGTGGTGCGCGGCTCGGTCGCGCCCTGCCGTTCGCCGCACCGGTAGCGGCCAGACTGTGAATGCAAGGAGTGTAAGGACATGAAGACGATCAAAGGCCCGGCGATTTTCCTCGCGCAATTTGTCGGGGACAAGGCACCCTTCGACACGCTCGACAATCTCGGCCAATGGGCGGCTTCCCTTGGGTACAAGGGCATTCAGGTGCCGACCGATCCCAAGCTCTTCGATCTCGAGAAAGCTGCCGCTTCCAAGGCTTATTGCGATGATATCAAGGGACGTCTGGCCGAGACAGGCGTCGAGATCACCGAGCTTTCAACCCATATTCAGGGCCAGCTCGTCGCTGTTCATCCTGCCTATGACGAGATGTTCGACGGTTTTGCGCCCGCCGAACTGCGCGGGAAACCGCAGGCGCGTCAGGAATGGGCGGTCAACCAGCTGAAGTGCGCGGCGAAAGCCTCGCAGCATCTGGGCCTCAAGAGCCATGCGAGTTTTTCCGGCGCGCTGGCGTGGCCTTTCATTTATCCCTGGCCGCAGCGCCCCGCAGGTCTTGTCGAAATGGCCTTTGCTGAACTCGGCAAGCGCTGGACGCCCATTCTCGATACATTCGAGGAGAATGGCGTCGATCTCTGCTACGAGCTGCATCCCGGCGAAGACCTGCATGACGGCATTACCTTCGAGCGTTTTCTGGAGGCGACCGGCAATCATTCCCGCGCCAACATCCTTTATGATCCCTCGCACTTCGTACTTCAGGCGATGGATTATCTTGATTTCATCGATATCTACCACGAGCGCATCCGGGCCTTCCACGTCAAGGATGCCGAGTTCAATCCGACCGGGCGGTCCGGCGTCTATGGCGGTTATCAAGGCTGGGTCGACCGGCCGGGGCGCTTTCGCTCACTCGGCGACGGGCATGTCGATTTCGGCGCGGTGTTTTCCAAGCTCACCCAATACGACTTCGAAGGATGGGCCGTGCTGGAATGGGAATGCGCGCTGAAACACCCGGAGGACGGGGCGCGTGAAGGTGCCGGCTTCATCGAAAATCACATCATCCGCGTGACTGAGCGGGCTTTCGACGATTTCGCCAAAAGCGGCGTCGATGATGCCGCCAACCGTCGCCTTCTCGGGCTTTGAAAGGGATAGACATGTCCTCCGCAACAGCAAGATTTAATAGCCGCCGCATTCGTCTCGGCATGGTGGGTGGCGGTCAGGGTGCCTTTATCGGCGCGGTGCATCGTATCGCCGCGCGGCTCGACGACCGTTACGAATTGGTCGCCGGTGCGCTTTCCTCCGACCCGGCACGCGCCAGCGCTTCGGCAACCCTGCTAGGCATTGCGCCCGAGCGGTCCTACGCTTCGTTTGAGGAGATGGCGTCGGCCGAGGCCGGTCGTGAAGACGGTATCGAGGCGGTCGCCATCGTCACCCCCAATCACCTGCATTTCGCCCCGTCCAAGGTCTTCCTCGAATCTGGCATCCACGTCATCTGCGACAAGCCCGTCACAGCGACGCTGGAGGAGGCCAAGGAGCTGGCGAATATCGTGAGGGCATCCGACAGGCTGTTCATCCTCACGCATAATTACACCGGCTATGCCATGTTGCGGCAGATGCGGGAGATGGTGGCCAACGGCGCCATCGGCAAGCTGCGCCATGTCCAGGCCGAATATGCGCAGGACTGGCTGACCGAAGCGGTCGAAAAGACCGGCGCAAAGGGAGCGGAATGGCGCACCGATCCGAGCCGCTCTGGCGCGGGCGGGGCAATCGGCGACATCGGCACCCACGCTTTCAACGCCGCCGCCTTCGTGACCGGTGAAATTCCCGCGAGCCTCTACGCAGATCTCACTTCCTTCGTTCCGGGCAGGCAGCTGGATGACAGCGCCAATATTCTGCTGCGTTACGAAAGCGGCGCGAAGGGCATGCTCTGGGCAAGCCAGATCGCTGTCGGCAATGAAAACGCCCTGTCGCTCAGGGTCTATGGCGATAAGGGCGGCCTTGAATGGCACCACCGCGTGCCGGACGAGCTGTGGTTCACACCTTACGGCGAGCCCAAGCGGCTGATTACGCGCAATGGCGCGGGCGCAGGCGCTGCCGCAAACCGCGTCAGCCGTGTGCCATCAGGGCATCCGGAGGGATATCTCGAGGGTTTTGCGACGATCTACCGTGAAGCCGCAGACGCAATCATCGCAAAAAGGGAGGGAAAAGCAGCCGCCGGGGATGTGATTTATCCCGGCATAGAGGACGGCCTTGCGGGTCTCGCATTCATCGATGCGGCCGTGCGGTCCAGCCTGACCTCGTCCTGGGTAGAGATCGACATCTAGATCACTGGATATCGGGGACTGACGACGCAGGGCATCGGAGGTTGTGCTCAGCATTACCTAATTGTTCGGAAGATCACGGGCAGGCGTGTCGTCATATTGATCAAACGGAAAGGGAGTTACGCGTTTGAAAATGTTCAAGTCAAAATTCGCAAAGATGGCATTCGTCGTCGGACTGGCGGCCGGTTTCGCAAATCCGGTTTTTGCCGATGACAGCAAGACGCTGCCGATTGCCGCGCAGATGTACACATTGCGCAACGCCGGAACGCTTGAAGAGCAGCTTGCCATCCTCAACCGCGCGGGCGTTTCCGCCGTGGAAACGGTGGATATGCAGAAGGTCAGCGCCAGCGAGCTGAACGCGCTTCTGAAAAAGCACAAGATCAAAGTCATTTCCTCGCATGTGCCGATCGACAAGCTTCGCGGCAATCTCGACGAGGTCATCACCGAGCAGAAGGCTGTCGGCAATCCGGTCGTGACCGTGCCGTTCCTCAAGCCCGAAGACCGCCCTAAGGACGCTGCAGGCTGGACAGCCTTCGGCAAGGAACTTGGCGGATATGCCGACAAGCTTTCCGCGGCTGGCCTCTCCATGGCCTATCACAACCATGATTTTGAAATGGTCAAGTTCGACGGCAAGACGGCGCTTGAACTGCTGCTCGATGCCGCAGGCCCGAAACTGCAGAGCGAACTCGACGTCGCCTGGGTGGCGCGCAGCGGCAATGATCCGGCTGAGTTCCTCGGCACTCTGAACGGTCGGGTTTTTGCAATCCACGCCAAGGACAATGCACCGGCCGGCACGGCCGAAAACGAGCGCGGCTTTGCAACGATTGGCACCGGCGTTCTCGACTGGAAGACGATCCTGCCGGCGGCCAAACATGCCGGCGCACAGTGGTTCATCCTTGAACACGACCTTCCGCTCGATGCCGAAGCGGTCGTGACCAAGGGCAACGCGTTCCTGAGCGAGCGCCTGCCGACCATTCAGTAAACACTGCCAGTAAAACCAGAACCGCACCCCGGCGGCCGGTTTCGCCGGGGTGCATAAGGTTCGACAGACGCATGATGAAGTTTCCGCCGCGTTGCGACGGGGAGCGCATTGTCTCGTCGACTTTTTACCCAAGTACCAATCGGAGGAGTTATCATGGCGGACAATCATTATGATGCGATTGTTGTCGGTTCAGGCATAAGTGGAGGCTGGGCTGCAAAGGAACTCACGGAAAAAGGCCTGAAGGTCCTGCTGCTGGAGCGCGGCAGAAACATCGAGCACATTACCGACTATCAGAATGCCGACAAGGAAGCCTGGGACTATCCCCATCGCAACCGCGCCACGCAGGAGATGAAGGCGAAGTATCCGGTGCTCAGCCGCGACTATCTGCTGGAAGAGGCCACGCTCGGCATGTGGGCCGACGAGCAGGAAACGCCCTATGTCGAAGAAAAGCGTTTCGACTGGTTCCGTGGTTATCACGTCGGCGGCCGTTCGCTGCTGTGGGGACGCCAGACCTACCGCTGGTCGCAGACCGATTTCGAGGCCAATGCCAAAGAAGGGATCGCCGTTGACTGGCCGATCCGTTATCAGGACATTGCTCCCTGGTATGATTACGTCGAGCGTTTCGCCGGCATTTCCGGCAGCCGCGAGGGGCTGGACATTCTTCCTGATGGTGAATTCCTGCCGCCTATTCCGCTGAATTGCGTTGAAGAGGATGTGGCACGCCGGTTGAAAACTGCCTTTAAAGGCACGCGCCACCTCATCAATTCGCGCTGCGCCAACATCACCCAGGAACTTCCCGATCAGGAGCGCACGCGCTGCCAGTTCCGCAACAAGTGCCGGTTGGGCTGTCCTTTCGGCGGCTATTTCAGCACGCAGTCATCGACCCTGCCGGCGGCAGTCGCCACCGGAAATCTTACGCTCCGGCCTTTCTCCATCGTCAAGGAAATCCTTTACGACAAGGACAAGAAGAAGGCTCGCGGTGTCGAGATCATCGATGCCGAAACGAACCTGACCTATGAATACACCGCCGATGTGATTTTCCTCAACGCTTCGACGCTCAACTCCACCTGGGTTCTGATGAACTCGGCCACAGACGTGTGGGAGGGAGGGCTCGGCAGCAGCTCGGGCGAACTCGGCCACAATGTGATGGACCACCATTTCCGCATGGGTGCCACCGGCGAGGTGGAAGGTTTCGAAGAGTTTTATTTCAAGGGCCGCCGCCCGGCGGGATTCTATATTCCCCGTTTCCGCAACACCGGCGACGACAAGCGGAACTATCTGCGCGGTTTCGGTTATCAGGGATCCGCCAGCCGTTCGCGCTGGGAGCGGGAAATCGCCGAACTCAACATCGGAGCCGACTACAAGGAAGCGCTGACCCAGCCGGGCGCCTGGACTATCGGCATGACTGCCTTCGGTGAAATGCTGCCTTATCACGAGAACCGCGTGAAGCTTGACCACGACAAGAAGGACAAATGGGGCCTGCCAGTCCTGTCGATGAATGTCGAGATGAAGCAGAACGAACTCGATATGCGCGAAGACATGGTCAATGACGCAGTCGAGATGTTCGAAGCGGTCGGCATCAAGAACGTCAAACCGTCGAGGGGTAGCTATGCGCCGGGCATGGGTATCCATGAAATGGGCACGGCCCGCATGGGACGCGACCCCAAAACTTCCGTGCTCAATGGCAACAACCAGGTCTGGGATGCGCCGAACGTCTTTGTCACTGACGGTGCCTGCATGACTTCGGCGTCCTGCGTCAACCCGTCGCTCACTTACATGGCGCTGACGGCGCGTGCCGCCGAATTTGCCGTTTCCGAACGCAAGAAGGGGAATCTGTGATGAACAGACGTGAACTGCTGAAACTGATAGCCATTGCCTCCGGTCTTCCGCTGATCGGCGCTGACGTGGTCACTGCGGCGGAAAACGCCGCCAAGCCCGCCGGCGACGTCCACGTGTTCAGCCCGGAGGAAATCCGGCTTCTGGACGAGGTGGCTGAAACGATCATCCCTCGCACATCCACCCCGGGTGCGAAGGACGCCGCCGTTGGCGCATTCATGGCAGTCTATGCGGCCGATTGTTATACGGGCGAACAGCGGAAACTCTTCCTCTCCGCGATGGCTGACATCGAAAACCGCAGCCGGACGGAATACAAGAAGGCGTTTCTGGAGCTGACGTCGCAGGAGCGGCAGACGCTGATTTCTGCGCTGGACAAACAGGCCCGGGCGGAACAGACACCGACCGCACCGCATCCCTTCACACTCGTCAAGCAGCTGACGCTGCTCGGTTTCTTCACCTCGAAGATCGGCGCCACCGAGGTTCTCGTTTACGACGAAATCCCCGGCGGCTTTGAGACCTGCGTTCCTTACAAGAAGGGTACGCCCGCCTGGGGCACGACCTGAATTGAGAACAAGCCGCCCGCCTGCATTCGCAGGCGGGCGCGTTCATACGGCAGAACAAGGATGACACGATGCGCAAGAGAATGATCATCACGGCGGCAATGCTGGCAGTAAGCGCCATTCCCGCTTTTTCAGAGGGCGATGTTGCCAAGGGGGAGGCGGCCTTCAAGCGCTGTTCCGCCTGTCACGCCATCGGCGAGGGCGCGAAAAACAAGGTCGGCCCGCAGCTTAACGGGATCATCGGCCGCACTGCGGGCGGCGATCCGGACTATAATTACTCGAATGCGATGAAAAAAGCAGGCGGGGAAGGGCTGGTGTGGACACCGGAGGAACTGCGAGATTTTCTCAGCGCTCCCAAGAAGAAAATCCCCGGAAACAAGATGGCCTTGGCGGGCATCAGCAAACCGGAAGAACTGGATAATCTTATCGCCTATATCGAAAGCGCGTCTTCGAAACCAGCCGAATGACGGCACGCCGTTTATCGAACATCAAAACTCCCGCAGTTTTGAGACGATGACCACGACTTTACCCCAGCATATCCTGCGCGCCGGAAGGCCTTGCCAAGGAATTGCCAAGGCCTTCCGGCGTTGTCTTCAAGGATGCATTTGCGGTACTCAAACACCGGTTCTCAGGGGTCGGTCCGTCCTTCCTGCAGGCTCGACTTTTCGAACGACTTGTCCTGATGGAAGCCCAGTTTGGCCAAGCCGTTTTTCACCTCCGGCGCGTTCATGAATAAATCCCAGATCAGGCCGCTGCGATAGTTTTCCATCATCGCAACAACAGGCCCTTGATTGATCGCAAGATGCGTTCCGGACACCCAGCCGGTTGAGGGCTGGAATGAATCCATGAGGCCAAAGCGGCCGATGAGTGCACCATTGTTCCATTGCAGAAAACGCAAAGCCGCCTCGCGTGACCGATGAGAAAAGAAGGGCATGCTCGAGAGGGCTGCCGTTGTCGCAATGATGCCGTCGTCGTCGGTCGGAGAATTTACGACATAGCCCTTTGGCCCATCACACGCAGACAGACCCCAGCCGGCCTCACTTGGGTAACGCGTGCGGCAATAGCGGTAATTGATCATGCAATGCGCGTGAACCTGCTCCAGATAGTCGTGACAATAAACATCGCCGAGACCGCGCGGATCGAGTGTGCAGAAGGAATAGTGCGACAGGAAAAGCGGTCCTCCATACGGCTGGCCAAGCGGCAGCCGAACACCGAGATACATCGATCCGTTCCGGATTTCGCCATCGCTTGCCCATCCGGAATGATAAGACTCCGCGCTGATTGCATGCGTCGTTGAACCCGCCGCGAGCACATAACAGACGAGGGCCTCGTTCCAGCCCACAATCGGCAAGTTTTTCGCCCATGCATACCGACGGCTCCAATGCCAGAACAGCGGCCCGGGCTTTCCCCTGGTAAACCAGCCCCACTCCACCGTCTCGACGATTTCATTTATGGACCGGCGTAAATCGATTTCGGAGGATGTCTGCGCGCCAAAAAACTGTCTGACGCAGATCAGCGCCTGAACCAGAAGAGCGGTTTCAACGAGATCTCCGCCGTCGTCGAATTTCGCGAAGGGTATCGTTCTTCCGCTGGACGCATCGATGAAGTGAGGGAAGGCGCCATGAAAACGCTTCACACTTGCCAGCGATCTCAACATCCGGCTCGCCCGGGCGATGGCTTCCTGTTCGGTTATCCAAGAACGGCGGACACCAACAATGAGCGAAAGAAAACCAAACCCGATCCCGGAGACCGACGCGATCTCATGGATCGCAAGACCATCGGATCGCATACGATCCCGCGGTAGGCCACTCTCCGGGTGGCTCCCGGACCAGAAATATTCAAAGGTATTGCGATGCAAACCATCAAGTTCAGCAGGTAATTTATCCGTCAATTCCAACCTCAGGGACCAGCGGCAATCAGTCGGCAGATCGACTGCCAAGCCTTATCCGACTCTGTCACCATCTCCAAATTTCAAGCGGAGCGGTGAATCCCGGTAGCCTCAAAAATTCCCGGCTACCGCAGCATCTGTCTTATCGTCTCCACGATCTGCTCTTCGCAGTAGGGTTTCGTAAAGAAAGCCGTATCTGCCGCGATCATATGACCGGGATCTTCGAGATGGCCGGAAACCAGGATAACTTTGATAGGGGGCCACCTGTCACGAACAATGGCTGCCAGTTGCAGGCCGTCGACGCCGCGTGGCATATCGATATCAGTGAAAACAATTCGTATTTCTGCGCGTGCCTCAAGGATATTGACCGCCTCCGTAGCATCTGCCGCAGCAAGCGCTGTGTATCCTGCGGTTTCAACCAGATCCACGGCGGCAAGGCGCAGCAGCGGCTCATCCTCGACGACGAGTATGGTTGCCACATCGGCAGCATTCGAGGTCACGGTCATCATGACTGTCTCAAATGGGAAACCAGTCCCTGCATCGTTACCCGCAGGCCGTCAGGATCAAAATTGACCTCGACACCGCCTGTACCCATCAGACCAAGCTGGATGAGCTTCGATCCGAAACCTTTACCCGATGGAGCGGTCACCGGCGGGCCGTCCTGCTCCTTCCATTCCAGAACAAGCGCGTTCTCGCCGCCTGCATCTTCTATCGTCCATGAAATAACGACGGTTCCGGCATCAGAAGACCAGGCTCCATATTTCAAAGCGTTTGTGCCAAGCTCGTGCATCAGGAGAGCCAGCGACAGCGCAGTCCTAGGCCCGATTTCCATGTCGGTGCCCGATATGCGGTATCGCTCGGGAAGAGAAAGTTGGCGAAGCACGGAATCGATCACTGCCACCATGCGCGCCGACGACCAGTCCTGGTTCAGGAGAACCTCATGCGCATTGGAAAGCGCGCGCAATCTGCTCGTGAAGGCTTCGACAGGGGCTCTGTCGGTGACGGGGCGAAGCGTCTGTGTCGCAATCGCCTGAACCATGGCCATCGTGTTTTTGAGCCGGTGGCTGATCTCGTGATTGAGAACCTGCTGTTCCTGCTCGGCCCGAATCCTGGAGATCGCCTCACGCGTGCGGTCCGCTATCGCACGCACAAAATCACGCTCCTCGGACGAGAATTCATGCGGCTTGTCGTAGTGTACGAACATGACCCCCGCGAATGCACCTCTTTCGATGATTGGCACATTCACGAGGACGGAGATGCCTAATGAGTGTAGAAGCTCGGCTGAAGCGGAGGTTCTCGGATCTGTCGCCACATCGGGTATGATGACCGTCTCGCCGCGCTTCAAATCCTGGATGTAGGATCCGTAATTCCTGAAATGATGGAGCCCCGCGACGGTGAACATTCCCTCCGCACACCAGTCGGGAAGCATCTGCACCGTCTCGGCGATAGGGTCAACGATGCCGTAGCCCGCCCGCGTCGCGCCTCTCAGACTCCGTGCCAAAATCTCGGCGGCGGCAAATGCCACTTCCGCAACAGTATCCAGCTCGCGGATCTTTTCGCCGAGTTCCAGGAATGCAAGCTGCCTGTCCTCCGACAGTTTTTGAGCGGTGGCGTTGCGTGCGACCTTGATATATCCCGGGACCTTGGGCGACGAATGGTTGGCCATCGGCCGGATCGTGCCGTCCAGAAAGATGCTGGAGCCATCAGCAGCGAGGTGCCATCGGCGGTCGGGTGCAACCCCTTCGGACGTGGCTCTGCTCACTTCAGCCGCAGGAACGCCGGCTGCCCGGTCCTCCTCAGTAAAAATCGACTCAAACGGCCGTCCGAGCATCTCGGCTTCCGACCAGCCAAATGTCTCCTGCGCTCCACCGAACCAGCTTGTAATGCGCTGGTCTTCATCGATCGTCATGATAATATAGTCTTTGGCGCCTTCGACGATCAGGCGAAGCTTCGTTTCGCTGTCGCGTAAAGCCTCCTGGGCTTGCATACGGTCAGTGACTTCAACAAACATGATGACGAACGCGTCTTCACCAGTGGCTTGAACATAGCCGTCAAACCACCGGTCCATCGATCCGATCTTGCGGGTGAAACGCTTGCTTTGTTGGGTCTCGACGGCCTCCACCACATCGGAAACCCACTCATTCTCGAATTCTGGAAAGAGTTCGCGCATGGTTCGACCAGGCACATTATCGCCTGGTAATCCAAGAAGAGTGCTCCATGCGGGATTGACCGTCTCGTACCGCCAATCGACAATCGTTCCGTCGACGTCACGGATCACCGAGCCTACGACGATGCCTTCCTCCAATTGCTGGAAAAGCGCACCCCAGCGTCGCTCGGAAAGGAAGGTCGCAATCTGGTTCGAGGCGACCCTTCCGATCTGGTTCAGTAACTGCAGCTCGCTTTCCGTCCATGTGCGTGGTTCGCCATCGATTGCTGCGAGCGCGCCGATCACCATGCCATCAGGGAGGGTTACAGGCACTCCCATGTAGGAGATCACACCCAGATCGGTTATGGCCAGATTATTTCTAACGAGATCATGAACCGTCGCATCCCCGATGATCAAAGGCTGTCTGTCGCGAACCACATGCTGACAGAATGAATGCGTGAGTGGCGTTTCCGCTGCTTCAGCCCATTTGGGTGGCAACCCGACATGAGCGATGAAAACCTGCCGGTGCTCGTCCAGAATGGAGATCAAAGCCACTGGGCATTTCAGGCCGGTTTTGACGACCTCGATAATATCCTGGAATTCGGGTGGGCTCTGGACATCAAGCAGCCCAGAGTTTCGAACTGCGTCAATGCGTTCCGACGGTGAATTCAAGGTCAATCCTTATCCGCACAAGGGCGGCGTTGGTCAAGCCGACAAGGCGGCAAGCAGTTTGGGCGAAACAACAAGGCTGGGAGGAGGGGTAGCGGAGCGCTCTGCGCCAATAACGATGCCTTCAATGAACTGCAAGGCATTTTGCAAACCGTTCATCGTGTAAGGTTTCTCGATCGCTCCAAGTGCGCCTGCAAAGTCCTCAGGTATTCTCTTCAGGTTACCCGAAACAAAAACATAGGGGATGGAGCTCGAGGAAAGATATCGGCCGACTTCTATGCCCGTTGGACCATCCAGCAATTGAATGTCTACAAATGCGAATTGCGGCAGTGCTTTGTTGGCAAGCTCGATAGCTTCCTTGCTGTCGGCAGCGATCCCCACAATCTCGTGTCCGGCATCTTCCACTTCGCTTTCAAGTTCCATCGCCAGCAGAGCTTCGTCCTCTACGATCAAGATTTTCACAGGAGATCCTTTCAGTCTTTTACAGAAAGCGTGACACGAACATCCGAGAGGCAACCTTCAACCGTCCGAACTATCGTAGCACGCAATTGTTTTACGCACGCTTCCAGCATCTTTTTGCTAAAGGCTGCTTCTTCCTTGTCCACTTCGCCCGGCGTGACGGTATCGGCAACCCTGACAAGGAAGTGGCCGTTTAGGCGCTTGACCTCCAGGTGCAATTGCCCGCCACGGTCCTTCAATCCTCTGCGAATGGCGTCGCCGATGAGTTCGTTGATGATCAACGCAAGGGGGGAGGCCTTGGTCGCCGGAACCACAACCTCGTGAAGATCGGTGGTGAGAATGATGTCGGTTCGCTTCAAGGCGCCGATCTTGTCGAGCATCAATGTATTGGCAAAATCCGCGACATCGAAATGCCCTACATCTTCATCGTTCAGAAGCTTGCGCTGAACGGTGCTGAGTGCTTCGACCCTGTTCAGCACAGACATCAATGTCCGCTCCACAACATCGTTATCAGTCATCCGCGCCTGAAGCTTCACGATTGAGGCGATCGTCAGGAGGTTGTTTTTTACGCGATGATCAACTTCGTGGACGAGGGTTGTTTTTGCCCGCAATGCCTCTGTCAAATCCGCCGTTCGCAGCGCCACCTCTCCCTCCGCGATGTGGCGGGCGCGAGCGAGTTCGGCTTCCTTGCTCTTGATATCGGTGAAGTCGAGTTGCGAGGCGAAAAAATAGATGACGGTTCCGGCAGCATCGCGAACAGGACTAACGAAGAGAGCATTCCAAAACTCTGATCCGTCCTTGCGATAATTAAGGATGTCGATCGCCAAATCCTGCTCGGCTGCGATTGCCTCACGCAGCTTCGTAACTGAGCCAGGATCCGTGTCTGGACCTTGGAGAAGACGACAATTTTGACCAACCAGCTCTTCGGCGGAATAGCCCGTCAATCTGCTGAAAGCAGCATTGCAGAAGATGATTGGATTGTCTTTCTGGAGCGGATTTGTGATGATCATGGGCATGCGGGTGGCCTTGAAGGCTGCCGCAAACGGATCTTCAGAAGCGTGGCTAGATACTAGACGCTCTCCAGCGTCTTGAGCATCCTGCCGGAGGAGATCATTATCTTTCATGCAAGGTCCTGAAGGTAACGGTTCCCTAAAATGTTTGAATGGGAATTTGGTTCCAACGACAAAGTGAATTATTCCTGTTTTACAGGGTAGGGGATCCACGATCTTTTTGCATATTGTCCGTGAGCAGGTCTGCCGGCGTCCGATAGCCGAGAAATCGGCGTGATGACGTCAGTAGAACAAAAACAGGGCGACCAACTGGCCGCCCCGCTTGATATGAGACTGGGTCGAAACCTCAAGCAGGCCGTTCTTCGCCCGCGTTCGGCCTCCAGGTGATCAGCTTTCTCTCGGCGACATCGAGAATGAGATCGATGACGAGAACAAAAATGGCGAGAATGATGATACCCGCGAAAACGCCGACCGCGTCGAAGTTACCTTCCGAACGGGCGATCAGGTAACCGAGGCCTGCGGAAGACCCGAGATATTCGCCGATGATCGCGCCAACCACCGCAAATCCGACGGATGTGCGCAGCGACGACAGAATCCAGCTGGCTGCCGCCGGAAAATAAACATGACGCAAGAGATCAGAGCGCTTTGCACCGAGAATGCGCGTGTTGGAAAGCACGACGGGGTTTACTTCGCGAACACCTTGCATGGCGTTGAAGAACGTCACGAAGAAGACGAGGGTGACCGCAAGAGCGACCTTTGACCAGAGGCCGAGCCCCAGCCAAAGGACGAAAATTGGCGCGAGGACCACACGCGGGATGGCATTCACTGCCTTGATGAACGGATCCAACACACGGGCCACAAAGGGACTGAGGCCCAGCCAGACACCGGCGCCGACGCCGAGACCTGTACCGATGAGGTAACCGAGAACCGTTTCACTCAAGGTGATACCGACATGTCTGTAAAAGCCGGCATCGGCAACCCAGGTGATGACCTGCTTGACGATGTCGATGGGTGCCGGGAAGAAGAAGCGGTCGATCGCCCCGGAGCTTACCCCGAGTTGCCACCCACCCAGGAGCACGACCAGAAGCACGATCTGGATGATGCGAACATTAACGGCTTGCATAGCTTTTCTCCACTTCGCCGCGCAAAGACGCCCATATATCGCGATATAGGGTCATGAATTTCGGATCGAGCTTGATTTCGGCCACGTTGCGGGGCCGTTCCAGATCAACCGGAAAGCTCTCGATAACCCGGCTCTTGGGGCCGGCAGCAAGGACGACAACCCGGTCCCCGAGTGCAATCGCCTCTTCGAGATCGTGCGTGATCATGACCACTGCACGGCGATCCTCTTGCCACAATCTCAGGAGTTCGTTCTGCATGAGGTGGCGCGTGTGAATGTCGAGTGCGGAGAAGGGCTCGTCCATCAGGATGACCTTCGGCTCGGTGATAAGCGCCTGCGCCATCTGGACACGTTTGCGCTGTCCGCCTGAAAGTTGATGCGGAAAGCGCTCTTCAAACCCCTTCAGGCCAACTTTTTCCAGCCAGGCCAGAACTTTGGTACGGCGCTCATGTTCGGATACGCCGCGGAACAGCAGGCCAAGCTCGACATTCTGATAGGCCGTTTTCCAGGGAAGCAGCGCATCCTGCTGGAAGAGATATCCAATGTTGTTCTGCACGCCCTGCACGGCTGAACCATCGATGGAGACCTTTCCCTGCGCCGGTTTCAGCAAACCCGCGATGGCATTGAGAATGGTGGACTTTCCGCATCCGGTTGGGCCGACAATCGAGAGAAACTCACCATCTCCAACTTTCAGGTTCACATCCTGGACCGCAACGAACGCGCCAAAGGCCATTGTTACGTTCTCGATTGCCACCATTGGCTGAAGATTGAGTTCCGCCACGGGTTCTAACTTTCTAATTGGCAAAGACATTGAAGACCCTCAGTTTACGCCCTTCGAAGCCGCAGCCTCGACGAACTTGTTGGTGTAGGTCGTGTTGAGATCGATCGTGGCCTTCGCGACTGCGTCGTTGAAGCTTTTCAAAACCGCCAACGGGGTTTCCAGATCGGCCTGGTTGAAGGTTCCATCTTCGGAGAAGATCGCCTTGGCGGCTTCGACGGCCTTGATGTAGGTCTGCTTGTCGCCGGACACGAAATCATCGGGAAGCTTTGCAACGATTTCCTCGGCCGAATGCTCCTTCATCCAATGCAGCGCCTTTACCGTGGCATTGGTAACCTTCTGGATCACCTCGGGATGTGCATCGATGTATTCCTGCGTCGCATACAAGACGGATGTGGGGTATATCCCGCCATAGACATCCTTGGCGCCCTGATCGCTGCGGGCATCGATCAAGATCTTGCCAAGACCACGCTCAACCACGATCGTCGCAGCCGGATCGTAATTGACCAACAGGTCAATCTTGCCCTGCTGCAGAGCGGCTACAGCAGCAGCGCCGGAGCCAACGCCGATGATGGCGATGTCGTTGTCGCTCAGATTGTGCTGCTTCATGTAATAACGAATGAAGAAATCGGACGAAGACCCGGGCGAGGTGATCCCGACCTTTTTGCCCTTGATGGTTTCAGGTTTTGCCGGATCGAAGTCTGTATCGTTCTTTCCTGCGAGAACCAGCCCGGAATTGCGGGCAAGCTGAACGAAGCCAACCACGTGCTTGTTTTGGGACTGCATCTGGATCGTGTGATCGTAGAAACCGACGGCTACATCCGTGGACCCTGCGACGAGCGCCTGCAGGACTTTCGAACCGCCTTGGGCAAAGTTCTCGGTCGTCACCTCAAGGCCCTCGTCCTTGTAGAAGCCGAGGCTGGCCGCCACCGGAAAAGGCAGGTTGTTGAGGTTGTACGAACCAACACTCATTCTGACAGATTCTGCATTTGCCGACGCTGCCAGCGCACAGAGCGCCGCTGTTGCAAGCAAGTATTTACGCATGAGGGTCTCCTCCCAGTTTTGCTATGTTTTGAGCCAGTATGGCTTTGTCTAGGCTGCGTCTTCAATCGCAGCGTTTGGTTTGGCGAAGGCAAAGCCTTCGAAAAGTCTGCGGGCCGTTCTCACAAGCCCGGCTGTTATTGCTCCGTTCCGCATCTCAAGTTGCACGTCGAGCCGACCGGCGGGATGCTCGATGCAGATCTGGGTCGGAACAGATCGATTTCCCGCTTGTTCAAATGCCACGGAGCCTTCCGTGATCGCTGCGGTTGCTATGCCAACGGCGCCGGTCGTTGCCAGGGCAGGGTGGCACTCATTGGGCATGAAGTACCGGACAGACAGAGTGCCTCCCTTGCGGGCCGGCGCTACGATCACGGGTTTTGGTATGACCATATCCGTTACATCCCCCATCCCCATCAATTTGCCTGCCTGAATGCGTATGCGGGTCAATCGTTCGATGAGATCGCTATTGGAAGTCAGGGTCTGCGGATCTTCATATCCCGTGACGCCGAGGTCTCCCGCACGCATGAGGACCATCGGAATTGCGCAGTCTATCGCCGTCACATCTATTCCCTCAACCGTGTCGACAGGGTTTCCGGTCGGCAACAGTTTTCCGGTTTTCGCCCCCGCCGCATCCACGAAAGTCAGGGCGATCGGTGCAGCCAGACCCGGAACGCCGTCGATGGATGCGTCTCCGAGATAAATTACTTCGCGACCACGCGTCGGCACCTTTGCCTCGATCAATTTTCCGGTGTTCACGTTGTGGATGCGAACCACGGTATCGCTTCCCCGAGCCTCGACAAGTCCCGCTTCGATCGCAAAGGGACCGACAGCGGCCAGCATATTTCCGCAATTGGGCGAATAGTCGACATACTGCCTGTCGGTACGAACCTGGGCGAAGAGATAGTCGATGTCTGCGCCTTCGACGGTGGAAGGACCTATGATCGCCACTTTCGAGGTGACCGGATTGCCGCCTCCTATCCCGTCTATCTGCAGCGGATGACCGGAACCCATGATGGACAGAAGTGCCGCATCCCGTTCCGCTCGATTACGCGGAAGGTCAGACGCCAGGAAGAACGGTCCACGAGATGTTCCGCCGCGCATCAGCACACAGGGTATCTTAAGCAGGTCGTTCATTTATTGCCTCAATCTTGCATTTGGTGGATCAATCCGCCTTGTTGTTGCAATATGAGCAAAAGAATCTAATCTGTTAAATGCAATGTTCGGAGGTATTATTGCGATATGAGCATCAATTGCGAAATTTTGGATCTAAGAGCATTTCAAGCAGTAGTTGAGCTTGAAAGTTTTCATAGGGCTGCCGACGCGTTGCATATTTCGCAACCGGCGCTTACCCGGCGCATCCAGAAACTGGAACAGGCCATTGGCGCGCCACTCTTGGAAAGGACCACACGCCACGTTGCCCCGACAGCGATGGGTCAGGAGGTAATGCCGCTTGTCCGGCGCATGCTGGAAGAGTTCGACGGATCGCTTTTTGCGATGAAAGATGGTGCACATCGGCGCGGCCTCATCACGATGGCCTGCGTTCCAACCGCAGCGTTTTATTTTCTACCCACCGTGATCAAAACATTTAGCAAGCAATATCCGCATATTAGGCTGCGTATCAGAGACCTTACGGCAAACGAGGGGCTGCAGGCGGTTGCGCGGGGCGAGGTGGAGTTCGGGATAAACCTCATGGGTAATTCTGATCCAGACCTGGCATTCGAACCTCTCATCGATGACCCATTTGTGCTGGCGATGCGGAAAGACCATCCTCTGGCGGCTTTCGAAACGATCCAATGGAATCAACTGGAGCCTTACCCGCTGGTTGTCGTCGATCGCTCCAGCGGCAATAGAACGCTTCTGGATGGCGCACTCGCGCGGCACAATCTAAAGCTGAACTGGTTCTACGAGGTGACCCATCTCAATACGTCGCTTGGCCTGGTGGAGGCTGGGTTGGGGATTTCCGTGTTGCCGCGACTGGCTACCCCACAGGATGACCATCCTTTCCTCGTCACGCGGCCGATCGTTAATCCCGTGGTCTCCCGAACCATTGGTATCGTGCAAAGAAGAAGCAGCGCCTTATCTCCCGCCGCGGAGAAATTCGTGGAAATGCTGTTGAAGACCTGGAAGACGCCTTAGGGTTCACAATCGTGTATATCGCCGCGAAGGGCCCGGGTCTGACGTCACCTGGTGGAAGGTCGAGAAACGGGCGAGGGTGACGCCGTCTTCTCAGAGATGGTTGCGTCGTTACGCCGCCTTACCGGCTCTTCTGATAGCGGACCGCCTTGGCGTTCTGGGTCATAGATATGGGTTTTGCTGTTGCCATTTTGGCTGTTGAAGGAAACGGCGACGTGCGCCGCGCCGATTGACGTCAGCAAGCTCAATACTGATCAACCGTACAATGTAGATGTGGTTGAAGATCATAGCCTGCTTATCGACTGACAAGGCATACTCGCAGCAAGAGCGACCTCCATCAGTATCGCTTGAGGCAATAATGTGAGGCGGAAATTGAGTGGTGTTTTGTTTAGAGCGAAAGGATGCGTTACGCTTCGACTCAGCGTGATAACGCAACAACCAGATAAGGTTCAAAACGAGTTCTGAAGGTTGCCTAACGGTCATTTGGACTGAAAATGCAAGACATTTCAATCAATATAAGTTCCATAATCTATCTTATGCGATTACCGTATGTAGCCGGGTACATTCTATTTTCAAGTGCGACATGCCAATGATTTCAA